>RFTN01000142.1 GCA_009923445.1 bacterium | reverse complement strand
CATAGATAATGACCACGAGTATACTACGTGGGTAGAGTATTGGCATGAAGGGGAGCTTGTTCATCGTTCTGCACATGTCATGTTAAAAAAAGCTGCTGTATGGTTAAATCCTGAAGTGGCAGCGATTGGGTAACTTTAAAGGAATTTAAAATGGCAAACACACAATCGATGTGCACTTCGTTTATGAGTGAAATTTTAACTGCTACTCATAACTTTGGCACTGCTCCTACTCGTGGTACTTCCGCAGCAGATACATTTAAAGCAGCTTTATATTTAACAACTGCTACCGTTAATGCAGCAACTACTGCATACAGTGCAACTAATGAAGTCAGTGGGACTAATTATACTGCGGGCGGAGTTACGGTAACAAACGCTACAGCCCCAACGCCAGCTAATTCATCTGCTACGGCAGGTGTGGCATATTGGACTCCGTCTGCTTCAATTACGTATACTAACGTAACCCTGTCTTCGGCTTTTGATGCGGTGTTAATTTATAACAGCTCGCAGTCAAATAAAGCAGTTAGTGTTCACACGTTTGGTTCGCAGACAATTACGGCTGGTACATTTACGCTGACAATGCCGAGTAATACAACGACTACTGCGTTGTTGAGACTGTCCACGACCTAATTTCTTTTTAGGGGTAGCCCGTGGCTAATTTTGGCTGGGGTTCAAACCCGTGGGGCTACGATGGTTGGGGTGGCGTTGGTGTAGAAGCCGCGTTATCGGGTGTTTCTGCGTCCGGTAATGTAGGGTCTGTTACTGAAACTAACTCTCCCACTGAAGATGGCGTAGTCGCTACTGGCGCAGTTGGGTCTGTTGGTTTAACCATTACGGTTGCACTGACAGGCGTTGCTGCGTCTGGTGCGGTGGGTGGTGTTGTATTTAATTTCCAACTTCAAGGTGTTGATGCCACAGGCGCAGTTGGAAATGTAGCAGTTGGTGAACGTCAAATTTCTTTGACAGGTGTTGGGACTACAGGTGCAGTTGGTGATGTAACTGGAGAAATAAACCCTGTTGAAGATGGTGTAGTTGCCACGGGGAATGTTGGCTCTGTTAATTTAATTATAGCTGTACCTCTTTCCGGCGTTGCTGCTGATGGTTTAGTAGGCAACGTCATCTCTACCACATCCCCAACTCTTTCTGGTGTTCTTTCCACTGGGGCGGTTGGCAACACTAATTTTTCTTACGCTGCTGAGCTTACTGGTGTAGCCGCTTCCGGCGCTGTCGGTAACGTAGTTTTTACTATACCTGCCCCTATTACGGGAGTACAAGCTAGTGGACAAACGGGATCAGCTAGCGTTACAATTACAGTTAGTTTGTCCGGGGTTTCATCTGCTGGAGATGTAGGTAATGTAATAGTTGGGCATGGCCCCACTTTATCAGGTGTA
>RFTN01000141.1 GCA_009923445.1 bacterium | reverse complement strand
ATTAATTTGCTGTATTACTTCTGGTGCAGTTAAGCCTGCGCCTAATGCTCCAACGCCTGCAAGAATGTCAGACTCTTTCATCCTTGCTGGATCAAACGCTGCAAACTTGCTTCTGATCTGGTTTGGATTAAACACTACGCCAACGTCAACAAGCTGTGCTCTACTTGCGCCAGGGTCGTAAGTGTTTTTTAAAATCAAAGCGTCGTTGCCCTGTCGAATTGCTTGATCTACTAAATCTGAGTAAGTCGTATCTCGATAAGTGCTGCCTTGAAAGTCGTAAATGAGAGGATTTTTATACCTTAGTGCGACAGGCATGACATTACTGCCACCAAGCGTTTTATCGGCTAATTGCGATTCGTTGCGCACCGACATAAATTTATCAAGCTTATTGAGTGCTGACTCCGCCTGTTTTTCACCCGCCAAATCGGTTATTTCCTTTTTTAAGGCCTTAATTTGCTCTGGAGAATAGTTGGTATACCAGCCGTAAGGCATGAGTTCTTTGACCTTCTTATCCAACTCCTCTGCTTCGTTCTGTGGAAGCTGTTTGCTATATATAGCCTTCTGAATGCTATCCAGCATTTCATCTCGCGCCTCTCCAAATCGAGCAACAAGTCTTTGTCTGTACCTCTGCTCTGATAGGGCTATGTCTTCTGCTTTTTCTAATTCTCTTGAATATTCGGTGAGATTGCCCTTTTTAAGGGCTGCATTTGACTTCCTCATTGCCTCTTTATATTCACGAGATCCGCCAAGTAATGAGTACCCGCTTGCGGTTTCTGCGCCATGCCCTGCCATTGACACCGTGTTTAACTTTGCTATCTGATCTTCGGGAATGCCTAAGCGCCTAAGTAGCTCAATCGACTTTGAGTCTGATGGCGCTTTGGTAAGCATGTGAGCAGGCGGGTTCTGCGGGTCTCTAGCAAAAAAGAATCCCTTCTTGGCGCTCTCCGCTCCTGTTGATTCGCCTAGCAGATCCTTCCTGAAGCGCTCTATGTCGCCCGTTGTGCCGTGATACCAACCATGTTCATAGCCCTGCTGATGTGATCGAGCAAGTGGCGATGGATCTTGACCAATCTTTTCCGCTTGCTCACGAGCCATTTGCAGATTTAACTCTGGCGGTATACGAGTGCTTCCTCGTTTAACTGCCATACTTGCACCAGGAATCTGCCCCATCTTTGACATCGCTGAGGCATAAGCAAACGGCGACAAGGCTCCAACAAGATCGCTAATTACGCTCGCAGATTCACCGCCACGGTAAGCAGACGCCAACGACTCAGCCTCTGGATCCATGACGCTATACCGCGGATCAAACCCAATGAAGCCCTGCAGCGCCTCGCTAGCCTGTCTGATGCCTGGTATCGGCACGACGCTTTTTGATGTTTGAGCGCGTTCTACAGCTCGC
>RFTN01000015.1 GCA_009923445.1 bacterium | reverse complement strand
ATACGCCTATTGCCGCGCAGAACTGTTCGCGCAATTGTGCACCGATCACAAAGAACACATTAATTAAGTAAAACTCGTCCACTACACTATAATAGTAAGCATGAACTTTTTGCTGGTATATGCACATAACGAACCAAAGTCGTTTACAGCGTCGTTACATAACGCTGCGCAAAGTATTCTCACTCAGCAGGGTCACCAAGTCGTTACAAGTGACTTGTTTGGTGTTGGTTTTCACCCAGTGGCTGAGCGCTATGACTTTACTACCCTTAGCGGTGAGCACTATAACTATATGAACGAACAAGAGGTTGCCGCAAAGCATGACTTGGCATATTCGCCAGATATAATCGAAGAAATTCAAAAAGTAAAAACTGCCGACGTTGTGTTGTTCTTTTTTCCGTTATGGTGGAATGCTCCACCGGCAATGCTTAAGGGCTGGTTTGATCGTGTATTAACAAAGGGCACTGCGTGGGATGGCAATCATTTATTTAGTACGGGATTATTACGCGGCAAGGCTGCTGGCGTTGTAGTGTCTGTAGGTGACCCAGAAAACTTTTACAGACCAGATGGTCTACATAAAGCAACTGTGCAGCAAATGCTGTACCCGCTACTGCACGGCACACTGGCATTTTGTGGGTTTAATGTGCTAGAACCTTTTGTAGCATATGGTTTAACAGCAGCTAACGACTTTGGTATACAAGAACAGCTTCGAGACTGCTCGGTTAGGCTAAGTAATATAGAGTCTAACCCCAGGTTTATTTACAAGTTTTAGGGCGTTATTGTATAAGGACCAGGTGTCTTATATAGGATTTTCTCGTAGGCCAACAACCCAGCCAATAACGTTGGCAATGGGGTGTATTAAAAACCACGTAAGTCCAACCCACCAATAGGTGCTGTGGGGTAAATCTACGACAATCGAAGACAATACTAAGCCACCAATTATGTAGTCAATTTGATCGAAGGGGAACCATGGCTTGCCTGAGGGTACTGCGAACTGTCTTTTAAAAAAGCTTTTAATTGCATCACCGGCTAGCGCGCCAAAACCTAATGCTAAGCCAAGCGCAAAACAGGTGGCGTAGTTATCGTAACTAATAAAACTCATGCTACGTAGCCAAGAAATGTGTTGGTAGGCAAAACATTGCGCTGTACACGCTACAACTCCCACCAGTACTCCTGCCAGCAAGCCGCGTAGTGTTTTGTGGCTCCCAAATATACGCTTGCCCCTAAAGTATTTATGAGCGTCCAGTGGTATATCTAAATGCTGCACTAGGGGTATTCGACTGGCAAAAACGGGCGCCGCATTAGCGAGTCCTGCCGGCAAAAAAAACCACAGTGCAAACAAAATATCGTTCATCATTTTTTAAGCCCAACTTTTTTACCAAGCCGATTTAGTTTTGGGTACAAAAGTGTGTAGCTGGGGGCACGCCTATGTGCAAGCGCGGTCATTTTAATAGTAGTCGTAAGTGAGCCGCGTGACGGCACCTCATTTAATATGCTGTAGCTAAAGCCTAGTCCCTTATAGCCATGTGCGTCACTGCTGCTGGCACCAGGCTTATTATGTAGTTTGGCCCAAGTTGCAGCTTGCAGTGCGCGTTTTTGTGACACAGCACGCCCGTTACAGACCTCTATAATATCTACTAGTTCGGCAATTGAATCTAGCGTATCTTTTTGAATACCTTTTCGAACCGTTTCAAAAGGGTGGGGAACATATACGAGGCCGCCCTGATCTTTAATGAGCTGCGCAGTAGTTTTTGCAGACTTACCCGCAGGAACAGCTTTGTGTAAATACAGACCAATAAGTTCACCTTGGCTGGTGGTAATCTCTTGGCCAACAATAATTTTATCGCCCAGTGCTTTTTGTAAACCAAGCGCAAAATCTATTCGGTCATGATCGGTTATGGCAATGTAGTCTAACTTTTCGTTTTCTAGTGCTTTTGCATACTGTTCGGGACTAATACCGCCGTCAGGCGAGGCTATAGAATGAGTGTGCAGATCGACTTTATACATGCGATAGCGCCTTGCTGACTTTTATAATCCGCTGCAGGGCAGTGTAGGTTACTAGTGTTAGTAAGATCCAAAGTACAAACACGACCTGACCACTAAGTAAAGCTAAAACTATTAGAGCCATGCGTACCTCGTAGCGAGCAACCCCATCGCTAAACACGCGGTTTAGCTTTTGTGCATCGTGGCCGCCCCGTGTTGCGATCGCCATTTCTCCCTTGGCTTTTATGTAGCTAACCACTAAAGACCCGCCTAGTACTGCAGCAGGCAACCACGTATAGTTTGTACTGCCTTGTAATAGCACATATTGTGTTAGGCCAACATACAGCATAACCTCTTTAACACGGTCACTAGTAGCGTCATACAGCATACCGTTTACAGATGAGCTTTTTTGCACGCGAGCCAAAGCTCCATCTAGGCTGTCCATTAGCCCAAAAAAAATCAACAAAAATGCAGCAACAATTGGTCGGGCATTCCAAAGCGCCCACACAATTATTCCGTGCCCAAGTAAAGATACGAGTGTAATATGATTTGGAGTTACGCGACCACCACTCACTCTGTTAATAGCCCTTGCTGGCAGAAGCATCCAACCTCTTACTGTGCGCGAGATAGCAGATAGTAGACTGTCCATTGCTTAAAGTATATCTCATAACAGAGGTAGATGCTATACTACTCGAATGAGTAAGGTGTTTGCGACTAGCAAGTATTCGGCCGTAGCTACGAGCATTTTAATTGCCTCTGGCGCAGCCTTAATGCTGTACTTTGTACGATATATTGTTACCGGTACACCACAGTTTAACTTTATGGCATGGAATCTGGTGCTTTCGCTACTGGCCCTGCTTTCGGCAATTGTATGCACGTTGGCCATAAAAAATAAGTATAAATGGCTCGCGATTTTTGCGGCTGTGGTCTGGTTGTTCTTACTACCTAATACGTTTTATATGCTGACAGATTTTATTCACATTAAAGAAACTGGTGATATAACAATTATGTTCGATATTGTTCTGGTTGGTTTATTTGCTATGAACGGCTTTTTGCATGGCCTGTTGTCGTTATATGTAATGCATAAAATTGCGCTAAAAAAACTGTCAGCCATTCAAAGTCTCATAAGTGTCGGAGTAATAATTTTACTGGCTAGCTTTGCTGTCGATATTGGTCGCTATTTACGCTGGAATTCCTGGGACGTTTTGCTAAACCCAACAGCACTAATTTTTGATGTAAGCGATATTCTATTGCATCCTTTTTCGTATAATAGGTCATTTTTAATTACGGCAGTGTTTTTTGTAACAATAAGTTCGCTGTACGCTGTTTTTTGGCAACTGACAAAGGTACAATATAAAAAATGAGCACACTACAAAATAGCCTATAAGGTCGCTTGGGGGCGAAAATCCGCAGGAGCTTGAGGCAATTGTAGAGCAAGACAGACCGACCTGGTTAGGTCAGCGCTACGTCGAGGGCACTGCAGCCTTTGAGATTGATGAAACAGCTAAAGCCGAGATTATTGAAATAAATAAAAAAGTGTATGCACTGCACGATAGCAATGATCATGATTCTGACTTTGCAAAAATATATTGGACCTGCCGTGATTGGAGCTACACGTATTTTGCCAAATTATATAACGAACTTGGCGTAGTCCCATTTGATAGGTACATTCCCGAGAGCGAAGTCACACCGCTTGGCCTTGCGACAGTTAAAGAACAGTTGGCTAGTGGCGTATATGCACAAAGCGACGGTGCGGTTGTTTTTTTGGGCGAACCATTCGGGCTGCACACCCGAGTGTTTATTAACAGCGAAGGTTTGCCGACGTACGAAGCAAAAGATGTTGGCTTAAGCCTTACCAAGTGGCAAGACTACCATTTCGATAGCTCAATTATTATTACTGCTAATGAACAAATGCAGTATATGCAAACAGTTTTAAAAAGCATTGAGCAGTTTGCGCCAGAGCCAGCAAACCGCACTATTCACTTAACTCACGGTGTTGTGAAGCTGCAAGGCGGCATAAAAATGAGTAGCCGTAAGGGTAATATTGTCTCTGCTATGGATATAATTAATGAAGCAAGAGCTGCTGGGGCCGCGAGTGGCATTGCAGCTAATGAATCTACAGTTATGGCCGCTATTAAGTATGCGTTTTTAAAGCAGCGAATGGGTGGTGACATTATTTATGACCCACAAGAATCTATAAGTATGGCGGGCAATAGTGGTCCTTATTTGCAGTATGCGCACGCTCGGGCTAGGTCTATTTTGCAAAAATCTAGCCTCACCGCTGCCCAACTACAAGACATCGATGCAAGTGAACGCGCATTGGCAATAAAGATATCTGAGTATAACGAAGTTATTATGCGTGCTCAAATAGAGTATATGCCGCACCATATTTGCGCCTATTTGTATGAACTGACACAAACATTTAACCGTTTTTACGAGAACGAACAGGTAATAGGCTCTGAGCGTGAGGCGGTACGTTGTTCGTTACTTGATATATACGCAAACACCCTCAAGCAAGGCCTTGGACTTTTAGGTATAGACGCCCCCGAGCGCATGTAGTTATTTTTTTTGAGCGTTTACGGTGTCTTCTATATCTTTTACAAAACCACCAATTAACGGAACCTGACCAAACCACGACAGCACCCACAGCACTACTGCTACGCCGATTGTGGCGCCTATAAAACTACCTATTCCAAAAGTAATGCCTCTTATAAAGTTCTCTTTGTATAACTTCTTTTTATCTACATAATCGCTCGCAAATAGCGCTTGAAGGGCTTTAGCAGACTGGGCAGCATCTAGCTTGGTAGCTGTATTTTTTTTCATACTAGTTACTATACCTAAAAGCTTAGGTTTGTGACACTATACTAATAATGAAATCAGCACATTTAGTATATCCACATCAGCTTTTTAAAAATGAACTATTACCAGAAGGTATAACAACAGTCTTTGTTATAGAAGACCCATTGTATTTTGGTAGTGACAAAAAGTACCCAGTTATGTTTCATAAGCAAAAACTTATGTTGCACCGTGCCAGTATGCGCCGCTACACAAAAGAAGTTCTACTGCCCGCTGGTTATGATGTTCAATACATTGAATACAAAGACATGGTTAACAGCGGAGACATAGTACAAAAATTAAAAGGCTATGATCAAGCAACTGTATACGATGTGGTTGACGACATATTACTAAAAAGGTTGCAGGCCGCCGCCAAAACAGCACCAAAAGTTCCAGTGCTACAAATACTAGATACTCCAAATTTTTTTTTGAAACGACACGAAGTAGCTGGCTATTTCGGTACTTCTACAAAGTCGCAGTTTGCAAGTTTTTACCAGTGGCAACGCAAAAAGTGGAACATACTCATTGATGAAAACAATAAGCCAGTTGGTGGCAAATGGAGTTTTGATGCCGAAAACAGAAAGCGTCTGCCAAAAGACCATACACCACCCACTTTTAAACTATACGGCAGCAACGAATACGTTGAAGAAGCACGTCATTATGTGCAAAAAAACTTTCCTAATAATCCTGGACTAGACACTGAATTTTGTTGGGCAACAAGCCATGCCGAAGCCGAAGCTTGGTTAGAAGAATTTTTAGAACAGCGTTTTGATGAATTTGGTCCGTACGAAGATGCTATAGATGGTCATGCGCCATGGGTGTACCATAGCGCATTAACGCCAGCACTGAATATTGGCTTACTCAACCCGAAACAGATTATTAGTGCAGTACTTGCAAGAAACGAAAAATCACCGGTTCCGCTAGAAAGCCTAGAAGGCTTTATTCGCCAAGTATTGGGCTGGCGCGAATATGTACGTGGCATGTACCAAACGCGCGGTGTTCGAATACGTAACGGTAACGTGTTTGAACACAAAAGATGCTTAACATCCGACTGGTACGAAGGCACAACTGGATTGCTGCCACTAGATGACGTTATACGCAAGGTGCAAGCAAGTGGGTATATTCATCATATTGAACGACTTATGATTGTAGGAAATGCAATGTTTGTCAGCCAAATTGACCCGAACGAAGTGTATAGGTGGTTTATGGAAATGAGCATTGACGCTTATGACTGGGTAATGGTGCCAAACGTATATGGAATGAGTCAGTTTGCCGACGGTGGTTCTATGATGACAAAGCCATATATGAGTGGCAGTAACTATGTGTTAAAAATGAGTTGGTACAAAAAAGACGATTGGTGTGATATTTGGGATGGACTGTACTGGGGGTTTATAGAAACTCACAAAGCAAGTTTAGCTCGTAACCCGCGAATGAAAATAATGGTTGGTCTGTTAGCTCGCATGAACCAAGACCGCAAACGAATTATTAGTGACCGGGCAACTGACTTTATTAATGAAAAAACAATAACAGCACCCCGAGAACATGCCGAGCTAACAGCTTAAAAGCGGTGTCTAAATAACACTGTTTATTTACATTCTTGTTTGCCGCTCAGGCGTACAATAAGACTAGTAGGAGGCAGTATATGTTACACGCAACTCATCAGCAGATTAAGGCAGTCGGTAAAAAAATTGACCTAACGCCAGAGCAAATAGACAAAGTATTGCAAGTTAATGCCCGCCACGAATTTGAGATATTGTTAAAAAATGGCCAAAAGCACAATGCGTATCGTATGCAGCATAGTAACGCACGCGGCCCGTACAAAGGTGGTATTCGTTTTCACCCCGAGGTTAACTCAGGCGAAGTACAAGCTCTTGCAACACTAATGAGTCTAAAAACAGCAGCAGTTAATATTCCACTTGGCGGCGGCAAGGGTGGCATACAGGTTAACCCAAAACTATTAACCATAGAAGAACTAGAAGAGCTATCGCGCAAGTATGTGCAGCACCTGAGTCCACATATTGGTCCCTATAAAGATGTGCCTGCCCCTGATGTAAACACAGATCCGCGAATAATTGATTGGATGGTCGAAGAGTACGAAGATTTGACAGGCGACACTACTAAAGCTAGTTTTACTGGTAAGAGTTTGGGTAAGGGCGGTAGTGAAGGTCGCGATGCAGCAACAGGCCGCGGAGGTGTAATCGTTTTGGCAGAGCTTTTAAAGCACATGGGGTTATCTGGTAAAAAACTTACCTACGGTATTCAGGGGTTTGGAAACGTCGGATCATTTTTTGGACTTATAGCAGCAGAAGAACAAAAAAAGTGGCAAATGGTTGCTGCAACAGATAGTAGCGGTGGCGTTTTTGAAAAAAATGGGTTGTGGCCAGCAGAACTCGACGACTTCAAAAAGCAAAAAAAGCAACTGCGTCACTACCCAGCCGGTATTAAAATTACTAATGAAGAATTATTATCTAGCGATGTTGACGTGCTCGTATTGGCGGCGCTTGGCGATGTAGTTACGTCTAAAAATGCCCACCTAATTAAAGCTAAATTTGTATTAGAACTCGCCAATGGCCCAGTTGATGATAAGGCACATGAACTACTCGAAAAACAGGGAATTACTGTAGTGCCCGATATTTTGGCTAATTCAGGCGGGGTGATTGTTAGTTACCTCGAATGGTTACAGAATTTAGATGATAAGCATTGGTCGCTAACTAAAGTGAACACAAAACTCTATTCATTGCTGCAAGATGCTGTTGCGACTATCTATAACGCCTCTATCGACAAGCATATGAACCTTAAAGAGGCAGCATTGGCGGTAGCAATAACAAGGCTGTTGCAGGCACAGTAAGTAGCCGCAACTAATTTGCGCACAACCGTAACTGGTTTATACTTATGTTTAGTAAGGATACTATGAGTAAAAAATCAACGACTCCATTGGCATCAAATGATATTTGGTTTCCGGCTAAAAAGCGAGGATACGGCTGGGGATTGCCTGTTAAGTGGCAGGGCTGGGCCGCGTTAGTAACAATGCTAGTTATTGGGTTAGCGCCGTTATTGTATGTTTCTTTTTTGTACAAGGGTGATCAGTATTGTCAAAATGTTATTTCACAAGGCATACAAACAACGTGTGACCCAAATATTGAGTCAAATGTGTACTTAATGTCGGCACTATTTTGGCTTACAGCCTGTACACTACTACTTATTCAAATTTGTACAAAAAAGGGTGAGCCGGCTAAATGGCGCAACCCAAATAAAGAAAAACATGCAGCAAAATCCTAAGCTTACAACCGAGCAAAAAGATGTTTTATTTAACAAAGCGACCGAGGCGCCCTTTAGCGGAGCGCTATTGCATAATGATGAGTCTGGTGCGTATACGTGTGCTAATTGTGATGCTGAGCTTTTTATGTCTGACACCAAATTCGATAGTGGCAGTGGCTGGCCTAGTTTTTATAAGCCAAAGGCCGAAGATGCGGTCGAGTTGGTAACTGATATATCACACGGAATGGTTCGTACTGAAGTTGTCTGCAAAAGCTGCGGCGGTCACCTAGGCCATTTATTTGATGATGCGCACGACCAGCCAACGGGGCAACGTTTTTGTATAAATTCAGCAAGTCTGGATTTTAAGCCAAAACAGTAACTATGGAATACGTAGCACCATCAGATGTAGAAGATGCACGCAGAAAAAAGCGCTGGGCAATGGTTGTAGGCATTGGTATCGTTTTTGTAGTTTTGTTTGTGATTAGCGGGATATTGTTTGCCAAAAGTTGGCAATCTCCAAAACCAAAGTCACAAATCTACAACGTAGAACAGCCGCCCGTACAGCAGCAAACCATTAGCAGTGTGCAAGGTAAATATTTGTTTAATGGCACCGTGGTCATTGCTCGGGCCGTCGAAAAATACGCACAAGGTGATTATAACCAGCCATTTAGCCAGTTAGATACCTTTAACCATAGTGCATATGACGGCTGGTCGACAGATTTTGAATGCCCCATTACGAACAATGTCGTCCTATACGAATTGCAAATTAGTAACTTAGTGTTTAACTGTCGCCCTGAGTTTTTACCAGGCCTGACAAAGTATTTTAATATATTTGACCTTGCCAACAACCACACCGACAACCAAGGTGGACAAGAGGGTATTGCGTCTACCAGAAAATATTTGCAAGAAGCTGGAGCTCAGTATTTTGGTAACTATGACCCAACAATTTTAAGCGACATTTGCGAAGTTATTGCACTGCCAGTACGCATTCAAAAACAAGATAAAACAGAACAAAGGGCTAGCCTGCCAATTGCATTTTGCGGGTGGCACTACTTTAACTACAACCGCGGCCCAACAGAGGCAGAGCTGGCAGTTGCTAAAAAGTACGCAGCCGTTATGCCGGTTTTTGCCTTTGCCGAAATTGGTAACGAGTACCAGCCGAGTGCAAGTGAAGGGCAGCGAACAATCGCGAAGCAAATTATTGATACTGGGGCAGAGTTTGTCTTAGCAAACAACCCTCATTGGGTTCAAGATAGCGAAGTGTATAAAGGCAAACTTATCGTATATAGCCTTGGTAACTTTATTTTCGACCAAATCGATGCCGAGACGCAGCGGGGGGTTAGCATAGATACATTAATAACGATACCTTATGACGATAACGTCGCTAAGTGGCTGGCGATCGGCAATAGTTGCCAAGCTTTTAAAGACTCTTGCCTAGTACAGGCACAACAACTGGGGCTTAAAAAGGTAAATCTTAAACTATTCTATACACCTGTAGCCAACCAAAATGGTGCTCGAAAAGTAACTCACAAAGCGACGCCAGAAGTGCAAAAAGCAGTCGAAGATCGTTTAAACTGGTCAGAAGTGAGTAAACAGCTGGGGCAGTAACTGGTTAGCGGGTTTTTATCCTATTAGTGTGCGCATGCTGTATCCTATATATATGGAAATAGATAAATCAGCGCTGCCAACAAAATTTTTGTGGCTCGATTTAGAAATGACTGGTCTTGATGTCGAGAAAGATGTTATTTTAGAAATTGCTGTCGAAATAACCGATGCGCAGCTGCAGACACTTGCTACCTACGAGACGCGTGTAAAGCAAGATAAAGCAACAGTACTTGAACGTATACAAAAAAATGTATGGTGGCAGGGCTACCCACAAAACCGTGATGACTTCATTAAAAATCTTGAGGGCGCAAAACCACTAGCTGTTGCCGAAGCCGAGATAGTTGCACTTATAGAGCAGTATTTTGGTGCAGAACCAGCCGTATTATCTGGTAATAGTATTCACAACGACCGCAATTTTATAAAGCATCACATGAAAGAGCTTGAACTAAAACTACATTACCGCATGCTTGATGTCAGTAGCTTTAAGGTGTTAATGCAGGCTAAATACGGCGAAGTGTTCGAAAAAGATAGTGCGCACCGCGCATTCGAGGACGTACAAGCAAGCATTGCCGAACTTCAATATTACCTAGACTGGTTTGCTGATAAAAAATGACCCGAAAAGAATTAGAAGAACACATCTTAAGTTTACCTAACGCAAAGCTAACCTACCCGTTTGGAGAAGATGTTGCAGTGTATAAGGTGCCAGTAGGCAACGATGAAAAAATGTTTGCGCTTATACCCGAAAATAAAACACCACTGCAAGTAAGTTTAAAATGTGACCCGCAGTTAGCCGACATATTGCGCGAAAAATATGTGAGTGTAATGCCTGGTTACCACCTAAATAAAAAGCATTGGAACACGATTGTACTTGGCGGCGACGAACTGCCCTGGGAAGAAGTACAGGGGCTTGTTCTGCACAGTTATAATTTAGTGGTCGGCGAGTAGCTAAGGCTTCGGTGCTGTGCCAACAAGAATCTTAGCGTTGTTTTGTAGTTTAATAACTAGTGCTTTTTCGGTTTTTGAGGCACTACTAACCGACGCTGAATTTATATCTTTTTGGTATGCGCTAACGAGTGAATTAAGCAACTCAGTAAGTTTAGCGTCATACTGATTATTTGCTTCAGCAGAGCTGAGTAGTTTATCGTTGTTAGCATCTTTTGTGGCATCGAGTATTTTTGTATTTATTTTTACGTTAGCTAAGTTTAAATAAGCAAGCGTGTCATTTTTTTCGCTTTTGGTAACTGTTGCTAGTGTAGCGCTATAGTTTTTAACAGAAATATCTTTTGCTTTTGTAGTGCCAGCATCTGCAATACGAATAATTTCAGTCTGCTGCTGTAGTAGCTGTTTATAGAGTGAATAATCTTTTTTAGTAATTTGCCTAAACACGACTAGTGCGGTAACAATAACGGTCGTTACGAAAAGCAGAAACAAAATAAAAATGAGAGTTTTTTGTTTTTGGCTTCCACCGCTAAAGGGCGATTTGTTTTTTGCGGGCTGCGAATTCAAAAAATCATATTGATTTGGCTGCAGGGGCAGATTTTGTTGTGGATCCATGAATATATCATATCATTATTACGCTTACGCTGTACCGCACTAGGCAATCAGGTTACCATATGTATATGGATGCCGTGCAAGACATAAAAGATAAGCTGTCTATTGAAGACGTAGTTGCTGAGTATGTTCAGCTAAAGCGGGCGGGCCGTAACTTTAAGGGCCTTAGCCCATTTGCTAATGAAAAAACACCAAGTTTTGTGGTTAGCCCCGAAAAGCAAATATGGCACGACTTTAGTAGCGGTAAGGGTGGCGATGTATTTGGCTTTATTATGGAAGTTGAAGGGCTCGATTTTAAAGCTACGCTCGAACATTTAGCTCGTAAGGCTGGTGTAGATTTAGCACAGTACCGAACTGCGAAAACCTCAACACAAGACAGTACGCAGCAAAAAGAGAGACTACACAGGGCACTAGAACTCGCAGCAACTTTTTACCAACGCGCTCTTACTCAAAATACCCAAGCACTCGAATATGTTCGCAATAAACGTCAGTTTAGTAAACAGACAATTATAGATTTTAGGCTCGGCTATAGCCCAACTGGTGGCAAAGATTTAGTAATGTATTTAGTAAATAAATCGTTTACTATTGATGAGCTAAAAAAAACGGGTCTTGTTGCCTCGCGTGGCCAAGACGTTTTTGATATGTTTCGGGGTAGGCTTATGATTCCGTTGTGCGATCAGCAGGGTGCAGTTGTTGGGTTTACTGCTCGCCAACTTACGCCCGATGATAATTCTCCTAAATACATCAATACTCCGGCAACCGTGCTGTATGACAAGGGTCGACAGGCCTACGCCTTGCACATGGCAAAAGAGTATATTCGTAAATTAGGCTTTGTCGTTATTGTCGAGGGGAACTTAGACGTTATTGCCAGCCATCAAGCTGGTGTTAAAAACGTGGTTGCCACAGCAGGTACTGCTATGACACAACAGCACCTAAAAGCACTCAAGCGCTTTACTAGCGACATACGACTTTGTTTTGATGGTGATAGCGCCGGGCAAAACGCTGCCGAGCGTGCCATTGATCTTGCGAATGATGCAGGTGTTACGCTGCAGATGATTACCATAAAAGGCGCTAAAGACCCCGACGAGTTAATACTAAAGGACCCAGAATTATGGCAAGCTGCTATTAATAGTCCTCAGTACGTCATAGATTGGTTAATCGACAGGTATAGCTCACAACTAGACATACAGTCGGCTATAGGTAAACGGCAGCTAACCGACGCGGTGCTAAAAATTATTGCTCGTTTGCAAGACCCGGTAGAACAAGACCACTATGTACAACTTCTTGCACACAAAATTGGTGTGTCGTCAGACGCTTTGGTGCAAAAACTACACTCAACCAAGGCTCCCGCTGCAAAAAGACTAAAACAAACCCACGTTGTAACAGATGAAAATTCAATGCAAGAGCGCATCAAGCTCGAACAGCATCTTATGGCGATTGTATACGGGCATAAAAACTTACGCGCTATTTTGGCTGGATTACCAGAGGATATGTTTATTCAAGAAAGCGCTAAACAGCTACAAACAATGCTCTTGCAGGCCGAACAAAATGCCCCAAAACAGGCTGACTTGAATAAAATCGATGATTATGTCAAAATGTTAGTACTTCTATCTGAAGAACTCTACCAAAAATCCGAAGAAGCAGAACTGCACTATCAATTAGAGCGACTGCTAGCACGGCTGGTAACAGAGTACGTAAAAAACAAAAAAAATGATCTGCTAAAAAATATACATACCGACGAAGCCGCAGTTTTAGAAAAGCTTAAACATCTCGACGAGCTTACAAAACTCTATCAAACATAGTAATTATAACGTTATGAAAGGCCATACATGGGAGAAGATGCTAAAAAAGCCAAACAGGATGCATTAGAGTTGGCGCGCGAAACACTATTAGAAAAAGCAAAAAAAGAAGGCAAAATTGATCAAAAAGACATTTACAAAGCAATAGCAGACATACCCGAAAATGTGGATATGCTTGATACGCTTTACGGCGAACTTGCAGAAGCCAAAATCGAAATCTCAGGCGTTAGTGAACCAAAACTCGAAGAGCTTAGCGACGAGTGGGCTATTGATGATGGTGAAGAAATTATCATTGACGAAAAAATGTACCTAGACGACATTGCCGACGACTCAGTTCGTTTGTACTTGCGTGAAATTGGCAAGATTCCACTACTTACATCGGCCGAAGAACTTGCGCTTGCACAGCGTGTAGTTGCAGGCGACAAAGACGCCAAAGACCAAATGGCCGAAGCAAATATGCGTTTAGTGGTTAGCATCGCAAAGCGATATGTTGGTCGCGGACTTGATTTACTCGATTTAATTCAAGAAGGTAACACAGGATTGCTGCGTGCTGTCGAAAAATTTGATCCAGACAAGGGCTTTAAGTTTAGTACCTATGCTACGTGGTGGATTCGCCAGGCAATTACGCGCGCAATAGCCGACCAAGCACGTACTATACGTATACCGGTGCACATGGTAGAAACCATAAACAAGCTACTGCGTACCCAACGGCGCTTAACGCAAGAACTTAACCGTGAACCGACCAACGACGAAATAGCACAAGCAATGGAAATAGATGTCGACAAAGTCGAGCATATTATGAAAATCAAGCAAGACATTAGTAGTCTTGATGCTAGTGTGCGTGACGACGAAGAAGATAGTGTTTTGGGCGATTTTATCGAAGACGAAGATACTATTAGCCCAGAGGAATCTGCAACAAACCAGCTACTTAAAGAACACGTTAAGGCACTGCTAAGTGGCCTCACTGACCGTGAACAAAAAATTCTTAAACTACGTTTTGGTCTAGAAGACGGCAAAAGTCATACCCTAGAAGAGGTAGGCCAAGAGTTTAGTGTTACTCGTGAGCGTATTAGGCAAATCGAGGCTAAAGCACTTGCAAAACTACGCAAGCACAAAGATAGCCGTAAGTTGATGGACTACTTAAAGTAAATGAAATAGTATAGGTTTATTATGGGCGACAATACAGCTTTAGAAAAACTATTCGATCCAAAAGAACTAGACGAAGTCAATCGGCTAGCTATGCAAGACAACCCAGATTTGGCGCCATTAGCATATGAAAGACTAAGCGAAATCAGCAATATTTACGGGCGTCAAGAAGAAGGAAATAGATCATACGTTGAGGATTCTGGTGCTAAATTGAAAAAAACGGCATACATCAGCATGTCTGCAGGTGCTATTGGTTTAGCAGGAATGATGAGTGGCAATAGATTAATAGCTCTCGCTGGCCTAAGTGCAGCGGGATTTAATGTACTACGTAATTTTCGTCTGGTTGTTGCTCATACCATTGGATATCCAGGTCCATTCCCTGATGCTACAAAGAAAAAATCATATATCACTAATGTAATGCAGGCACACCCTGGAAAAACCCAAGAAGTATGATTTTGTTTGGAATTTCGGGCACGAACGGTAGTGGTAAAGACAGCTTAGGTGAGTATTTAGCCAAAGAGTATAATTTTTTGTTTGTGAGCGTCACTGAGCTATTGCGCAACGAAGCGCGCAGGCGCGGGTTGCCTGTAGAGCGTGAAGCTTTGCGCACCATTAGTGCAGAGTGGCGGCGTGAACACGGCCATGGAGTGTTAGTAGATAAATCAATTGAGATGTACAGTAGCGAGGGTGGCGATGTAGCTTATAGCGGCCTAGTAATGGCAAGTTTACGTAACCCGGGCGAGGCCGATAGGGTACACGAGCTGGGCGGCCAAATGATATGGCTCGACGCCAACCCTAGGGTGCGGTATGACCGCATACAAGCTGTTGAACGTGGCAGGGGCGCCGAAGACAATAAGACATTCGATCAGTTTGTTGCCGATCAAGAAGCCGAGATGCATTACACCGGTGATAGCGCAACACTGAGTCTTGCTGATGTCAAAACACGTTGCGACATATTTATTACCAACGAATCAAACGATTTAAAACAATTTTATACCAATGTGATTAGTGCACTAAAAATATAGTTCACTTAAAGTAAAAATAAAAAACGCGTTACAGGCTAATAAATTATGTGTATTTTACGTCAGTAAAAATATGGATTTTTTGCCATACTATAAGCATGAGCAAAAAAAATACGTTACTACAAAAATACACAAATGCGTATTATTGGAGTACTAAGTTTCTTCCCAGGCAAGCTCGAGACGATGTATTTAAACTGTATTCTTTTGTTCAGTTTATAGACGGTATAACAGATATCACCTCTCCAAACAAAAAACAGTTTACATATATCGAACATCGGTGGAAACAAATCAAGAAACATATAGATGAAGGTGTTGTGCCTGCGCAAGTCGATGACTCTGCACCTGAATACGCGCTGAAAAATATTACTTATGTGCTACATCGCTATCGTTGCGATACAGCCTGGGTCGATGCTTTTTTACTTAGCAAAAAGTGGGATCTAGAAAAACATGTTTACAGTTCCTTTAAAGATACAGAAAGCTATATGTACGGCAGTAGTGAAGCTATAGGGCTTGTTTTGGCGCAGATTCTTTCTTTGCCCGAAGAGTCGTTTCGTAGTGTGCGCATGCAGTGCAGAGCTCTGCAAATTATTGATTTTTTGCGTGAGATTAAAAGTAATAATGAGCTAGGACGATGCTATTTTCCGGCCAACGAAATAAAAATGCATGGTTTAAAAAATCTGACATACCAAGAGGCGCTTACAAAACCAAATATGTTTACCGATTTTGTACAATCGCAACTATTGCGCTATGCAACCTGGCAAACAGAAGCAAACTTGGGCAAATACTATGTTCCTAAAAAGTTGCGAGTACCCATGCAAACAACTATAGACACCTATAATTTGACAGCGCAACACATTAAAAATGATCCCATGATTATATTTAAGCATCGCATCAAATTACAAAAGCGAAGCATTGTATTTGGTGCTATAAAAAATTCTGTAAAAAAGTCTAAGTAGGTTTAACTCGCGGTATTGTTCGTCGAACCGTAACGAATATTATTGCTGCTATAAGCGCAAATAACCAATCTGCAATTGCTAGGTTTGCTGTGCCAAAATAAGGCTGTAAAAATGGAGCATATATGAGCAGCGATATTAATGTAAGCGATAATGCAAAAGCACCCAACAGTACTTTATTGCTGAACAAATAACTGCTAAGTAATTTATCATTCACGCCGATACGTCTTGATAAAATATTTCCAAATTGGCATAAAACAACCGTAAGGTAGGTGATGGTTGTAGCAGCTGCATATACTGACGTGTTTACGGTATCTAACGTTGGGCTAACTCCGGCACGGTTAAAGTATAGTATGTAATTTACATATGCTAGGCTGCCCATTAAAAAGCCTGTTAAAAGTACATCAATAAAACTCAATTTATTTAAAATGTGGCTTTTTAAGTTGCGTGGTTTTTGTAGCATAATACCTTTTGCTGCCGGGTCAAAGCCAAGTGCTGCAAGCGGGAATAGTTCGGCAATTAAATCTATGGCTAGTATTTGTACGACTGTTATAGCCGCAGGAATATTAAATAAACTTGCAGCTGCAAGGCCTATTAAAACAACCGTCAACTCTCCAAAGTTGCTAGTAATACAGGCTAGCACTGTCTTTTTAATATTTTGGAATATAACTCGGCCTGATTGAATAGCGTTAACAAGCGTATGAAAGCTATCGTCAAGTAAAATAATCTCTGCAGACTGCTTGGCGACGTCTGTGCCTGTTTTGCCCATAGCAACACCAATGTCTGCACGTTTTAATGCGGGCGCATCATTTATGCCGTCACCCGTAACTGCTACGACGTAGCCGGCTTTTTTAGTATACTCTACAATGCGTAGCTTATCTTCTGGTGCTACCCGACTAAATATTGCTTGGCCACGTGTAACGAGCGCGAGTACATCGTAATCACTCATCGTTGCAAGCGATTCGCCGTCTACTATCGTTAGGTCGGCGGGGTGGGTGGCAAGGCCCGCACGTACTGCAATTGCTCGTGCTGTTAGGGCATTATCGCCAGTAATAATAGACACCGGCACATGTGCATCGCTTGCAATTTTCATGGCCTCAGGCACTTCCTCACGGGGCGGGTCAATCATGCTGACCATGCCCATAAAAACCATTTTTTGTTCGACTGTTTTTAAGTTTAAGTCTGATATGTTAGTAGTTTTGGTAAAAACTCTGGTTGCAAATGCTAGGTTACGCATTGCGCTGCTGGCCCATAAATCGTTACGTGCCCGTATATCTTGAAGATCATGAACAGTCATTTTACGTATTGATTTACCGTCCCAAATATGGGTACAAACAGACAGCACTGACTCAGGAGCGCCCTTCATAAATGCCATCAACTTACCGTCGTACAGCCTTATAGAGCTCATGCGTTTACGTGCAGAATCAAAAGGGTGTTCACGCAGCTCTTTGTGGTTTTTTTCGAGCATATCGTGGTCAAGACCTACTTTGTTGGCCAGTGTAATTAGTGCGCCCTCAGTTGGGTCACCCAAGCAGTACCAGTTTGCGTGTGTATCGTCGGGTTCGTGTATGCGCGCATTGCTTGCAAAAGATCCAACAACAAAAAAATCTTTCAGCGCTTGTATAGTGGAATTTGGAAGGGCAGTGCCTTTTGCCGAAACTAGCGTGCCATTTGCTTGGTACCCAGTACCAGTTACTGCGTATACGGTGCTGCCGGCAAGTACGTGCTGTACGGTCATTTCATTTTTAGTGAGCGTACCAGTTTTGTCGGTTAATATAACGCTCGTTGCTCCAAGCGTTTCGACGGCGCTTAACTTTTTAACCAAGGCCCGATCTTTGGCTAGGCGTCCTGCCGCACTAGCTAGCGCAGTATTCACCTCGGCAGGCAAGCCCTGGGGTATCATGGCGCTTGCAATACCAATAGCAAATATGAATGCAGCCTTTAGCCCAAAGTCAGATTGCCATGCAACAGCTGCCAGTATCACGCTTAGCACCATAGTGTACTTGGTAATTGTGGTTGCTAGGTTGGTCATTTCTTTTTGTAGCGGGCTGGCGTCAGCTTTTGTGCTACTACTCAAGCTTGCTATACGGCCGAGCTCTGTTTGTGCGCCCGTAGCTATGACTAAACATGTTGCGTCGCCCGTAGCAATGGTTGTTCCCATAAATACTAAGTTGTGACGCTCAGCTAATGGTACCGACGATTCAATTTCGTGCTGAAACTTACGGCTTGGGCTGCTTTCGCCAGTTAGTGCAAAATCATTTGTACTTAACTCTGTCTCTTCTAGCACTCGGCAATCAGCAGGGACACTATCGCCCTCTTCTATGTATATGACATCACCAGGTACAAGCTGCTCACTCGGTAATTCGGTTAATTTTCCATTGCGTACTACTTTAGCGAGCGGCACGACTAATTTTTCTAGGCTTGCCATGACTTTTTCGGCTTTGTATTCTTGGCTGAAACCAATGATTGCGTTTATTAACACTATTGTCATTAAAATTATGCCAGTGCGTTTATCGCCAATTCCAAATGAAAATAAAGATGATAGTATAAGCAAAATAAGCATTAAATCTTTAAATTGTCTAAAGAATCTAATGTATAAACGATCTTGCTTGCCGGCCTCTAGTTTGTTAAAGCCATTTTTTTCTTGGCGTGATTCCGCTTCTTTTGTACTTAAGCCTTCGAGGGTGCTTTGTAGCAGCTGCAGCGATTCCTTGGTACTTATTCGGTAGCTTTCTACAATATCTGTAAGTGTTTTACCCATTTGATATTATTGTACATGCTTTTGTTTATTCTACCCCTTGTTGCAGTAACATATTATGTGGTTTTATAACACTTCTCTGGGGCGTATACTGTATTTATGACAGAGGTGCCAAAGAAGTTAGCTATAATCGATGGTAAATCGGTGTTTTATCGTGGGTACGACATTATGTGTAGTATAAGTAAAAAAGCTGCTGCCGAAGGCATAGAAACAATGCTTATTAGTAGTGACCTAGATATGCTGCAATGTGTCGGGCCACTGACTCATATGTATGCACTTAAAAAGGGCCTTACCAATATTGAACGTTTTGATATAGAAGCATTCGAAGCAAAATACGGTATAACTGTTGACCAGTTTTTAGATTTAAAGAGTTTAAAAGGGGATGGATCTGACAATATTCCAGGCGTGCCAGGTATTGGCGAAAAGGGTGCAGTTGATTTGTTGCAACAGTTTAAAACATTAGACGGCATTTACGAGAACGTTAGTTTAATTAAAGACAGCCTGGCCAAAAAACTCATAGCGGGTAAAGAATCTGCCTATATGAGCCAAGAAGTTGCTAGGTTATACGACGATGCGCCCATACCGCTCGACCTTACTGAGATGGATGTAAATAAGCTAGATACCGCTCGCTTAAAAGAAATTTTGATTCGGCTAGAGTTTAGAAGCTTGCTTCGTAACTTGCCAGAAGGTATGAAAAATACTGATGCGGCTAAACCAGTCGGCCACCACGAAGTACAGGGTAGTTTAATAAGCGGCGGGTTAGTAGACTTGCACGAAAAACCCTGCGTGCATATAACCAAACACGCCGAACTTGCTGATATTAAGTTGCAGGGCGATGTCGTGTTGCACGCAAGGGCTGCTGGCAAGAATGGCGACGACCCAAAGGTACTTATATTAAGCGACTCTGAAACAACCTATGCGATAGACCTGCGTAAAGTCACTATTACACTTGGCGACATAACGCTACCACCGGCAGTTATTGGTCATGATGTTAAAAACAGCTTTAAGGTGCTTTTAGAGCTTGGGCTAGAATTACCTAGGGTTGCACACGACACGCTCGTCGGGTCATTTATTGTTAATAGTCTTGCACGTGAGCAAACATTAACTGATATTGCCACCCGTGATTTAGGGTTCGAGGGTAACCTCGAAGATCTAGATGATGATCAATTGTTAGAGCGTGCCAGTGAACTGGCGTCTGTTGTAGCAGCTCTTGCCAACATACAAGGCGAGCAAATGAGTGAAGTAACTAGCCTCATTAAGCTAGCCGAGACTGTTGATTGGCCGGTGATTCCTGTTTTGGCACACATGGAACGTGCTGGTATTAAAATTGACCCGAGCTTTTTTGCTAACTTTAGTACCGACCTCGAAGGCCGTATTAGTGACATCGAACAAACAATTTACGGCTATGCCAACCAAGAATTCAATATATCGAGCCCTAGTCAGCTAAGCGAAATACTATTCGTAAAATTGGCGCTGCCAATATCTGTTACAAAAAAAGGTAAGGCGGGGCATTACAGCACTGCTGTCGACGTGCTAGACAAGCTAAAAGATACACATCCAATTATTGAATGCATACAAAATTACCGCGAATTTACAAAGCTCAAAAGTACGTACGTAGACACGTTGCCAAAACTTGTCGACAAACACGACCGAGTGCACACCACGTTTAACCTGACTATTGCTGCAACGGGGCGGTTAAGTAGCATAGACCCGAACTTGCAGAACATTCCGGTACGTACCGAACTGGGTCGCGAGATTCGTAAGGGCTTTATTACCGAGCCGGGTAACGTATTTGTAAGTGCCGACTACAGCCAGTTCGAACTGCGCATTGCTGCTGCCATGAGTGGCGATGAGGGCATGATTACTGCGTTTAATAATGACCGCGATATTCATACCGAAACAGCCGCGTTAATTCAGGGCATTGACCCCAAAGACGTCACCAAAGAAATGCGCTATGCAGCCAAGGCGGTTAACTTTGGTATTTTGTATGGGCAGGGCACATTTGGTTTGGCAAGCGGCACTGGTATAAGCATGAATGAGGCCAAAGACTTTATAGACAAATACTTTATGGTGCGCCCAAAGCTTAAAGACATGATTACCAAGTTCAGAGGGCAAGCCGACAAGCGTGGCTATGTAGAGACTTTGCTTGGGCGCCGCCGTCCAACACCTGACGCAAAATCGCCAGCCTACATGGTACGCGAAGGCGCCTTTCGGGCAGCAGTAAACATGCCAATACAAGGCACAGCCGCTGACCTTACCAAAATGGCTATGACTGCGGTAAACCCAATGCTACCAAAAGGCGCAACACAGCTGTTGCAAATACACGACAGTATATTAGTTGAATGCCTTGAGTCCGATGCTGAGCAAGTAGGCAAGCTGCTAAAACAGACTATGGAAAACATTTACCCAAGTTTAGGTGTCAATTTAAGGGTTGATGTATCTATCGGCAAAAACTGGGGCGAATTATAAGTGGCTGAGCATGATATATTCCACCAAATTTTAGACGTAATAAAGCAAGCAGGGGTGTGGTACGAGAGTTTTGAGCACGAAACTACTGTGCGCACCAGTGAAGAAGCTGCAGCACTACGCCCCGACTACACGCTGGCAGAAGGAGCAAAAGCTCTGATTGTACGCGTTAAAATCCCGCACGTAGGTAAAAAGTTTGTACAAGCCGTAGTACCTGGCGATAAAAAGTTTGATAGCAAAAAACTAAAACTCGCTGCTGGTGCCAACGGCCTACGATTTGCAACCGAGTCAGAAGTCTCAGAATTAACTGGAGGTATACGGCCCGGTGGAGTGCCGCCATTTGGTAATTTGTTCGGCATTGAAGTCTATGCCGACAGTAGTTTGTTTGCAAACGATCGCATTATTTTTAATGCCGGCCGCGATGCGAGTATAGCTATAAAGTCACAAGACTATAAACAACTAGTTGACCCAGCCATTACAGCTATTGTATAAGGCTATTTTTTAGTAAATACTGCGACAATTTTGCGTTGGTTTTGGACTATAAACAAAGCTAACGCTATTATAATACTTAGTACTAATGCAATAAATAGTTGCCGTGTAAACAAGTGCAAAAAGGCGTCATATAGGTTGGCGACAACTGTACGGGTAGACGTTGATTTAGCAAACTCAAGCACAGATGGTTTAAATAGTGGTCCCATAGCAATTGCAGTCAGCGTACTCGCTGCCACCGTGGCACAAACAACATATAGGCGCCTGTAACCATTTTTAGATCGTTTAATATAACCAAACGCACAACCAATTACCAGTAGGGCACTGAGTGGGCTTAGATAGTATAGAATCTTGCCGTATTTGTAGAAAGAAGGTACTTTCTCGGCATCAATAATTGTAATAGTATCCGGCAGTTTATCGCTGTTAATTGTTTGGCCGTTTGATGTGTCTACTAGGCTTGAAACAGTCTGAATAACAGTCTTGAGACCGGTTACATCTATTGCTACTGTTTTTTGGTTTTGATCACTTGCGCTAAGGTAGCTTTGCATGCGATCACTAATTGTACGAATTGAGTTTTCGGCTATAGAACTATCAAGTAGAGACGATACACCGCTTGTTAGTTTAGGACCTATAACTCGGCGTGCTATTGGCCGATCTTCAAACGCTTTATTTACAAGCTCTGCGGCAATTGCATCGCGACTTGACTGGCTCGTAAGAGAATTTGTTACGGTATTGCTAAATGTTTTTGTATCAAAAAACGCACGTCCAGCCCACACTGCTGACTGTAGCAATAGTAGTCCTACAAAAACGCCGCTTAGTAACAAGGCATTAGTAAATATTTTAAACATATTCTTATTATTTGTAGATTGTTTTTTCGCCATGTACTTGTATTGTACCGCTTAATATCAAAAACGTGCACAACTCAAACATAAAAAATGTGTTTTTAAATTAATTACTTCGTAGTTGATAGTTGTTATGCCGTAAAAAAGACTTACAAGTTTTAAGATGTTTTTTGTTCAATGTCTTGCGCTCAAGTCAAAAAGGGTGTACTACTGTTAGTAGGTAAAATTAAGGAGGTGCGCATGGTTCTCGTTGCATTAGCATTAATGGGGGTAGGACTATTGTCTAGCTTGCTAGGCTATAAGTTGTTTAAGATACTATTGCCAATGGTCGGATTGGTAGCAGGAGCAATGGTCGGATTCACTGGTTTTCAGGGAATATTCGGCAAAGGAGCAGTCAGTACAACCGTAGCAATTTTTGTAGCGCTAACAGTTGGTCTACTAATGGCTATATTGTCGTTTGTATACTTTGAGATAGCAGTCATCGTATTGACCGCACTAATTGGCGCTTCAATATTGTCGTACCTAGGCGTTGCGCTTGGGTTAGACAAGGATGGATTCGTTGTGTTCTTGCTAGCGCTATCGGGCTTTATTATTGGTCTAATGGTAGCAAGCTCTGGTGCAATGGGGGCAGGCTTTGTTATGGCAATAACATCAATGGCCGGCGTGCTATTTATACTAGCTGGAGTATTTTTGATCGCAGGCAGTGTTACTGCTGAGCAGTTAAATAACGACGGTATTATTCGTACAATGCTAAGTGTCATAGATCAATCGTTTTTGTGGTTGTTTGTATGGCTTGCAGGCACAATGATTACGTATAACGCGCAGCTTCGTACTGCTGTAGCTGAATATATGGGTGACACGTACGCGTACGTACCCGCTAAAACTAGTAAATAATAAAGGGAGATTATTGAATGGCTAAAAATACACTTAAAACAATTACAGGCGTTAAAGCAAGCTCAATTGCTATGTTCGAGGCGACTTTTGGTGCAGCTATCGGTTTAGTAATCGCTGTTATGTACAGCTTAAACACGACTATCGCCATTGCAGATAGCACCAATAGCGTACTAAAGGGTCTATCATTTGGCCTCGCAACTGGCGTACTTGCTCTTATAGTTGTACCTTTAATTTACTTCGGTATAGGCTACATAGTAGGGTATATTCACGGTTGGATTTTTAACGTTATCGCAGAGAGCTCGGGCGGTATCGGCGTTAACATTCAAGACTAAAACGCGCAGTATTTACGACACAACCAATGAAACATTTTTATTGGTTGTGTCTTTTTTTGTTCAAGTTACTATGCGGAGCTGGTAAGGTTATACGAACTATTTTGCATCATAATACTAAATATGCTATAATAATGTAATGGAATACGCGTCCCGCTTTAGAGTTGCTTTGTTTTCATTATTCGGACTAATTTTATTAGTGTTGTCTATTTGGGGTGTAATTGCTATTGCACAAAGTGTATTTAAGCCTAATAATTCGACAAAAGTCAGTACAGACAAAAAATTAGTACTTACTGATTTTGCAAGGTCAAATACAGCAGTATCAGTTGAGGCAAGTGGACCAATAGTCGGCGATGAAAACTATATTAGCTACAACATTGAAGTTACAGACAGCTACCGTCAAATAACTACATTTATTGGCTACCAACGTCGTCCAACTAATACCAAAAAATATGACAATAATTCGGTGGCGTATCAGGCATTTTTACGCGCCCTTGAGCGAAATAACTTTTTAACTTCGCTACGTATTCAGGGTGACGACGACGGCTTAGCTGCCTGCCCGAGCGGTAATCGTTATGCATATATACTTAAAGACCAAAACGAACAAATTAGTCGCCTATGGAGTACTTCGTGTACAGGGCGCCAGGGAACAATGGGTGGTGCATCGGCCGCAGTACGTTCTTTATTTAGGGCACAGATTCCTGACTACACAACGATTCTTTCAAACCAATACGCATCATTACAATAACCTCATACCTTGCTATACTAGTCAGTAGTGATTAAGTCGATAATTTTTGATTGTTTTGGCGTGCTTACAAGTGATGGTTGGTTGCCTTTTGCGCAAAAACATTTTGGTAATGACCCTATTGCTAAACAGCAAGCTCACGATTTAAGCAGACAGGTAGATTCTGGGCTACTTGACTATGACGGCTTTGTGGCGCAGGTTGCAGATTTGGCGCATGTTGAAGTTACTCAAGCTTATAAAGATATAGAGAATAATGTTGCCGATCAACGGCTATTTGATTATGTTGCTCAGCTTAAAAAAACTTACAAAATTGGGCTTTTGAGTAATGCTGGCGCAGATTGGCTGGATGAGCTTTTTACAGCCGATCAGGTTGCGTTATTTGATGCTACGGCACTTAGTTTTGAGATGGGCATTACCAAACCGTATCCACAAGCGTATCACACTATTTGCGACCGCTTAGGTGTACAGCCAAACGAAGCTGTATTTGTAGATGATATCGAACGCTATGCAACTGGTGCTAAAGACATAGGCATGTATGCTATATGGTACAAAAACTATGATCAGTTAAAACAGGAACTTGAACAATTACTTGCCAATTCTAATCCGTAGTTTTTTAGTAAGCTTACACGACTGTTTCATTTCGGGTTCGTCATATCGAAGCAGGCTCGCCAAGGCTGCACTTGGAGCGGCAATAGTAATATAATACTCACCACTTATTATACGGACACTGTGATTATACTTTTTTTGTACAAATGCTCGCAGCAATATAACCTCTTCGGGCTCTTGAGGGGTGGGGCGCTTGGCCAGCATGTCAGTTAGGCTTTCCATATCCCAAGTATACTCCAGACCATAGCAGCTGATTGTATAATAGTAGAATGCCAGAACTTCCAGAAGTAGAGACAGTACGCAGCGGATTAGTAAAATTACTACCAGGTAAAATTATTGCATCTGTAAATTTTGATTGGCCTAAAGGTTTTCCGAATGCACAAACTGATGTTGATGTGTTTATGATTGGTGCAAGCATTAAAGATGTGCGCCGTCGCGCTAAAGTACTTTTAATTGATTTATCAACCAGCTACACGTTGGTGTGTCACTTAAAAATGACCGGCCAGTTTGTGTTTAGGGGAGGCGAGGAGTTTGGAGCCGGGCACCCCAACGATAGTTTAATCGGTGTATTGCCAGATAAATCTACACGTGTAATCATTGAGTTTAGTGATGGTACGCACCTTTACTTTAATGACCAGCGCAAGTTTGGCTGGATGCGCCTTATGCCTTCGGTGCAGGTGCCCGAACTAGACTTTTTTAAAAAGGTTGGGCCCGAGCCACTAAGTGATGATTTTACAAGTAAAGATTTTATTCAAAGGCTTCAGCGGCGCAAAAACACTTCTATAAAAGCCGCGCTGCTAGACCAAACGGTCATTGCCGGCGTTGGCAATATTTACGCCGACGAATCGCTTTGGGGGGCTAAAATTCACCCAGCAACGAAGGTGACAAATGTGTCAGATGCCAAGCTTAAGCTACTTTATAGCGAGCTGCGTTATGTGCTTGGGCTTGCGATTGAAAAAGGCGGCAGCACCAACAAAAACTATGTAAATGCCGAGGGTAAGCGCGGCAGTTATATGGATTTTGCTAGAGTATTTAGGCGTGAGAACCAGCCGTGCCCACGCTGCGGTACTATTATCGAAAAATCGCGTGTTGCAGGGCGCGGCACTCATACGTGCCCAACTTGTCAAAGCTTAAGAATTACAAAGTGATATCATTTTAAGATGATAACTACACTTACCGGATCAAACGCATATGAACTTTCGAACACCTTGCGCAGCATTAAGGCAGTGTTCACGAAACAGTTTGGTGATTTTGCTACTGAATCGGTCGACGCTTCGGAGCTTGAGTTACGGGCACTGCTCGATATTGTTTCGGCGCTACCGTTTTTAAGTACCAAAAGACTTGTTGTTATGCAAGGTTTAGCCGCTAACAAACTGGCAAGCGAGCATATACAAACTATTATTAACAATGTTTCTGACCAAACAGATGTGTATATTGTTGAGCCAAAGTTAGACAAACGTAGTGTTTTGTATAAAACACTTAAAAAAGAGACGGATTTTAAAGAGTTTTTACAGATCGATGCGTATAGTGCTCCGCAGTGGCTAGTAACTGAGGCCAAAAATAGGGGCGGAGAGCTGAGTAATGGTGACGCTCGTTACTTGGTTAGTAGAATGGGCGTAGAGCAGACGGCGCTGAGTAATCAGCTCGATGTTTTGTTACTGTACAACCCAAAAATTAACCGAACAGCCATAGATATTTTGACTGATAAAACACCACAAAGCACTGTATTTGAACTTATAGAGGCGGCTTTTTCGGGCAATACAAGGCTAGCACTCGATCTATACGAAGACCAGCGTGCCCAAAACGTAGAGCCGCTGGCCATAGAGGCACTTTTTGTGTGGCAACTTCACGCATTATTGCTCGTTAAAGCAGCGGGGCAGGCAAAAAAGCCGCTTAATCAATTAGGTATTAGCCCATATGTTGCCCAAAAAAGTGCCGCGTTAGTTGCTCGGCGTACATTACCTCAACTGAAGGGCTATGTGGCGAAACTTACGGCTGCCGAATTTGCGCTAAAAACAACTGCCGTAAACGCCGATGAAACATTAAAAAACTTTATAATAGTATTGGGTCAATAAAAAAATACCCCCAGGTGGGGGTAATTAACTCGTCTGACTATAAGCTATTTCTTTTTAGCGGGTGCTTTCTTAGCTGCTGGTTTTTTAGCTACAGGCTTTTTAGCAGGAGCCTTTTTAGCAACAGTCTTTTTTGGTGCTGCTGCTTTTTTAGCAGGAGCAGCTTTTTTAGCGGTGGCTGTTGGCTTGTGACCAGCAGCTTTAGCTTTTTTACTAAGCTGGCTCTTGCGCCTTGCAGCCTTTTTTTTGCTCATAACACCTTTTTTAACTGCAGTATCAATTGCACTTTGGGCCTTTGCCTGATTACTTCCGGTAATTTTAGTCTGAAAATTCTTTATAGCTCCACGTAGACCTTTTTTGGTTTTTGAATTACGTGCCGTAGCCTTTTTTGTGGTGCGCACTCTTTTTTTAGCTGACTTTATGATTGGCATTGTAGATTTGACCTTCTTAATTTACGTTTTTTAATTTCAAATATCAGCGTACATGAGTTTTTGGTTTTTGTAAAATAGTTCTTGTGCTTACACTCTGCATGTGGTATGGTCGTGGTAAGAGCTGTAACAAAAAACAAAAAAATAACAGGCAACACAATGGACCCAAATCAAAAACAACAAGTAGTTGAGCGATTAAAATCTGCTAATAATGTATTACTTACAGTTAGCGCTAGCCCAACCGTTGATCAGTTGGCTGCGTGTATTGGTTTTACGCTGTTATTGAACAAGCTCGGTAAGCATGCCACTGCTGTATTTAGCGGCGTTATTCCATCAACCTTAGAATTTTTACAACCCGAAAAAACAATCGAAACAAATACCGATAGTCTGCGCGACTTTATAATTGCGCTCGATAAATCTAAAGCCGACAAGCTACGGTATAAGGTAGAAGACGAAGTCGTACGAATATTTATTACACCGTACCGTTCGAGCTTGAGTGACAAAGATTTAGATTTTAGCCAAGGTGATTTTAATGTAGACGCAGTGCTTGCTTTAGGGGTCTTAAACAAAGAAGCGATCGATCAAGCAATTGTTGCACATGGTCGTATTTTGCATGATGCTACCGTAATGACAGTAAGTAACGGCGAAGCAGCAAGCGATGTTGGTAGTATAAATTGGCACGATTCATCGGCGAGTAGCCTTTCTGAAATGTTAGTTAGTATCACCGAATCATTCGGTAGTGGGCTGCTAGATGGGCAAATGGCAACATCATTCTTAACAGGAATTGTTGCCGAAACGGATCGGTTTAGTAACAATAAAACTAGCCCTAAGGTAATGACTATGAGCGCGCAGCTAATGGCCGCAGGCGCTAACCAACAACTTATTGCTACAAAACTCATGCCACCAGTTTCAGAGGCGCAACCAGTTGTTATTGAACAGTCGAAGGTTGAAGAACCAGTAATTAATCAACCTGTAGTTGATGGTGAAATAGAGATAGCACATGACGAACCGCAGGCGTTACCTGAGCCAGAAACCACTGAGGACGATGGCGAAATACATATTGATGATCAAGGAAACCTTAAACGACAAGAAGAACTAAGGGCTGCTGAAGCACTTGCCTCAGAAGAAGAAGCATCTAAACTCGAAACTGACCATACCTCATTAGCTTCGTCAATGAACACAGATGCACCAGAAGAGACATCCTCGGGGGCGTCGACAGCTCTCCAGCCGCAAGAACAAAGCTATTTAGCAGGTGATTCCCATAAAGTGGTCGAGCCACTCCCAGACCAAACTATTGACCCATTATCAGGAGTTTTACCACAAGTTAATAATTCGCTGCCGCCACTAGATTTGCCACCTCTGTTTGCCGAGCAACCACAAGTTCATACCGAGCAACAAGAGGTTATTGCTACGCCAGTTATTCCTCCACAAGTCGAAGTTGATCAGGCACGTGACGCAGTACAGTTAGCGGCACTTGATAGTGTACAGCGTCCCGAAGCCACGCAGGCTGTTGGTGCGCAAATTGTACCGCTTGATAATCCAGTTACGCCACAACCCGATATTGCACCGAGCATGCCGGCAATAGGTGACGTGTTGCAGCAACAAGCCAACGTTACGGCGCCAACAACCCCGCAGGTTATTGACCCTATGGCGCCACCACCAGTACCGCCACCTATGATGCCCTTGCAGTCTCCGCAGATTGAATCACATCATGCCTACTTACAGCCGCCCGAACAGGGTAGCGAGAGCGCTCCAACGCAGTTGTAGCCAGAGCAGTGGTACACTACGTGCAATGAACGGACTTTTATTAATCGATAAACCCAAAGGTTGGACAAGTTTTGATGTGGTTGCAAAAGTGCGCGGCGTTATTGCGGCGTATACTCGCGCAAACCAGCTACCGCGGCTTAAAGTAGGCCACACAGGTACGCTTGACCCTATGGCAACGGGGTTGTTAGTGCTGGCAATTGGCAACTACACTAAAAAAATCGCCACGCTTACCAAGCATGACAAGACGTATATAGCAAAAATTACTTTAGGTAAAACAAGCAATACCGACGATGTCGAGGGCGAGCTTATTGATGTGTCTGGCATCGAGCCCAGCAACGATGCTGTTTTTGAGGCCTTGCAATCATTTGTTGGTGACAGTATGCAGGTTCCACCGCAGTTTAGCGCTATTAAAATTGGAGGCGTTAGGTCATACAAAGCGGCTAGGGCAGGCGAACAGGTGGCGCTGCAACCGCGTCCAGTTAAAATCTACGCAATTACCGACGTAGTCTACAAATATCCAACCGTGTCATGCATGGTTAGTGTTGGCAGCGGTACGTATATTCGCTCAATTGCACGCGATTTAGGGCAAAAATTAGGCACCGGCGCCTATTTATCAGACCTGCGCCGCACGACCGTTGGGGGCTTTAGCGTTAATGCTGCAAGCGCAAAAAATTGTTGAAGTATATCGCCGAAACAAATCCTACTGAGTATTTAGCGCTCATCAAAAAGCTTGGTCTACGCCGTTAATCGGTATTTGTTTTCTTCTACGAAGGCCTTAGTATGGCTCACGAATGAAGTAAATAAAAAAGGACTTTCGCTTGAATAAGAAGCAACAACAGATATATCACGTCAGTAATCGTGTATATTTGGAATTTGTTTCTTAAACCGTGCGAGTCCTGTCTTAAGAAAGGACACCAAACTTCATGCCAACAATAAATCCACTAGGTAAAGACATTATTAGTGTTAAAACCGACTTCTGTGGTCGCGAACTTAGTATTGAAATAAATCGTGTTGGTTTTAGAACCAGCGCCAGCGTCTTAGTACGTTACGGCGAAACAGTTATTTTAGGTACAGCCATGATAGGTAAGCAGCCACTAAATGGTTTTGATTACTTCCCATTAAGTGTCGAATACGAAGAGCGTTTTTATGCCGCAGGTAAAATCAGCGGCAGTCGCTACATTAAACGCGAAGGTCGCCCAAGCGAAGATGCGATTTTAATTGGCCGACTTATTGACCGACCAATTCGCCCTCTATGGCCAAAAGGTTACCGTCACGAAGTGCAGGGTATAGCTACAGTTCTTAGTATGGACCCAGCCTTCCGACCAGACGCTATTGCAATGATTGCTGTTAGTACTGCATTTATGGTTGCAGGCGCGCCATTCGACGGCCCAGTTGCTGGTATTCGCGTAGGTCATGTTGGTGGCAAATTAATTGCATTCCCATCCCGCGAACAGCTAAAAGAGGGCGATTTAGACCTATTTGTTGCCGGTAAAGAAGGTGCCGTTATGATGGTCGAGGCAGGCGCTAACGAAGTGTCTGAGGAGCTTGTTGTTGAGGCCTTAGACCTAGCACAAAAAGCATATCAACCAGCTATAGACTTACAAAACGAGCTTGTTAAAAAGCTTAAAGTCACTCCGCTTACCTATGAGCTAAGTTTGCCAAGTGACGAGGTTCAGAAGAATGTCGATGCATGGTTAAAGGGTAAGTTAGGCATAAAAGTCCGTGGTGCTTTTGAAGACCGCCATGCTGCCTTGCATGAGCTTTTAGAGGGCTTAAAAGAACACTTTAGAACAGAGCTTGGCGAAGAAGAATACGCTAAAGTATCGAGTGACTACCATGATGCCTTTTCAACCGCAGTTAATAAAGATGTCCGTAAAGGTATTTTAGAAGACGGCGAGCGCCCAGACGGACGCAAGCTCACTGAGGTTCGCCCGCTAAGTAGCGAAGTTGGCTTTTTGCCGCGGGCTCACGGTAGCAGCCTGTTTACCCGAGGCATCACTCAGGCCATGAACATTACAACACTAGCACCACTTAGCTACAGTCAGTCAATCGATACTATGGAATTCGAAGGCGAAAAGCGCTATATGCACCATTACAACGCCCCTGGTTGGACAGTTGGCGAGGTAAAGCGCCTTGGCAGCCCTGGACGCCGCGAAATAGGCCACAGCGCACTTGCAGAGCGCGCAGTGCTGCCAGTATTGCCAGACGAAAACGACTTCCCGTATGCAATTCGCAGCGTGACCGAAATTATGAGCCAGCATGGTTCAACAAGCATGGCTGCTACGTGTAGTAGTGTATTAAGCCTTATGGACGCTGGTGTACCACTAAAAGCACCTGTTAGCGGTATTGCTATGGGCCTAATAGTAGACGGCGACAAAGTAGTTATTTTGACCGACATACAAGACGCCGAAGATTTTGCAGGTGACATGGACTTTAAGGTTACTGGTACGCCTAAGGGTATTACCGCCATGCAAATGGACATGAAGGTCCACGGTTTACCTACAGAGGTGTTGGCCAAGGCTATTAACCAAGCTAAAGAAGGCCGTGCGCACATTTTGGCGCACATGCTCACCACGCTTGATCGCCCACGTAAAACACTTAGTCCATATGCTCCACGCGTAGAAACTATCCAAATTAACCCTGACAAAATTCGTGAAGTTATTGGTAAGGGCGGCGAAATGATCAACCATATCATTGCCGAAACCGGTGCCGAAATTGATATTAAAGATGACGGCATTGTTATGATTGCCAGCCCAGACGGCCCAAGCATCGAAGCTGCAATACGTATGATTAAAGACATCGCTGCCGACCCCGAAGTAGGTACTATTTACAAAAATGTACCTGTTGTCAGCGTGCTAGACTTTGGCGCCTTTGTACAAATACTGCCAGGTAAAGACGGCATGGTACATGTTAGCGAAATGAGTGAAGAACGCGTACAAAAACCAAGCGACGTTGTTAGCGTAGGCGACCATGTAAATGTTAAGCTGATGGCTATCGATGAAAAGGGCCGCCTAAACCTAAGCATGAAACAAGCCGAGAGGGAACTTTCTAAGTAGGATATGTCAAAAAGTAACTCACTTAATAAACTGAAGAAACCCGATGGTGGCGCTGACGGTGGTAATATATTCACCAGAATCGCCGAAGTAATCACTGGTTTTTTTAGAGGAATAAGTGGATGAATAAAAATAAAAAGCACCTCGTTCGCAGTGTAGTGCGCGCACTAAAACAACTCATTCGAAAATAATTATTTAGTAAAAATTAAGGAACCATTTTATGGAACAAAAAAATAACCGGCCCACTGGTGGCCGCCCACAAAACAACAAAGCAGGCCAAGAACGGCCCAAGTTGCAAGCAACAACCAGTGCTAGTCGCAGTGCTAGCAGGGGCGAAGCAATTCGTGCCCAAAAACGTGCTCAAAGCGATGCCGAGCGCATTGTATCGCAGTACTTAACTGCAGATACCTCAGAACAACCACGCCGTGCTAACTATTTAGACACTGGTACGCCAACGCTTAAAATCATTGGCATTGGTGGTATGGACGGTGGCGGTAGTAAAAACATGATATTGGTAGAGTATTTAAACGACGCCGTTATTATTGACTGTGGTAACGACCTCGGTGTTGATTTGCCAGGTATTAACTACGGTATTTGTGACACAACCTATCTTGAATCTATTAGAGGTAAAATTCGTGCCTACGTTATTACGCATGGTCACTTAGACCACATTGGTGGCTTGCCACACATTGTGCCAAAGTTTCCGGCACCTATTTATGGTAGCCGCTTTACCATAGGACGTGTCGAAGAAATCTTTCAGAATTTTGGCCTACCAATGCCCGAAGGGTTTGAGCTTCGCACCGTCATTATGAACGAGAACACTAACGAACGACTTAAAGTTGGCGTGTTTTTTGTAGAACTTGTGCGGGTGACTCACA
>RFTN01000140.1 GCA_009923445.1 bacterium | reverse complement strand
GGCAAGCACCAGCAGGTGGACGGCGGGGGCAACGAGCACCAGCACCAGCAGGAGGACGGCGAGCAGCAGGCTGGGCAAGCAGTGCCCCCAGCACCTGGCTTGGCAGCAGGTCTGGAGAACCCACAGATTGGAGGTGAGGTCAGAAGGGGGGTCTCTGACAGCCTAATACAGTTGCTTCATAGACGGCAGCCCCAGTGAGCTTCTCTTACACCCGCCTCACGCTGCTGTGCTGCCCAGGTGTGATGACAGCCCCCCACGCTGCAGGCAACAGGATGCTCAGGCCCCGCCAGGCGCGCTCAGCCCCAATGGTGGTGGACAGCAGCAGCGGGGACGATGCAGTGTCAGAGGACAGCGAGGCTCAGAAGCAGCGGAGGCAGGCAGTGCTGGACCAGCTCAGGGCATCAGCAGCAGCAGGTCGCCACCACTCTGAAGCCATTGCCTTCCGGCAGCAGCAGCAGCGGTTCGCAGCTCTCCACGCCTCCAGGGTTGCAGGGGAGCAGGCCAGCACCTCTAAGCACGCCCGCCTGGTGCAGGGGATCCGCGACCAGGGCTCTCAGCAGCTGGGTGTGGGCAGTGGCTTGGGGTTCATCTCCCCCTCAGAGTACCCGCTGCAGGCCCCTGGCTTCTTTGTGCCAGGTTCACCACAGCACCCAGCACAGGGAGACCTGCAGGCCAAGTTTGCAGCAGTGACAGGCCTCCCCACAGGCCAGGGTCCGTCCAGTTCTGGCACAGAGGTGAGTCAATTCACCAAGTGACCCCAATTGCATCAGCTTTTTCGATTGCAATAATGGGCTGCTAAAAAGCTCACTCCTTTTGCCCTGCAGGGCCTACCACCAAGCTCACAGCTGGCAGGGGCAGGGGCAGCAGACCGGGAGAGCCTGAAGCGGCCTGGAGACACCCAGCAGCTCCCTTCAAGCAAGAGGGTAAGTGCTTTTTAGCCCAAAACCAGCCATTTGTGTGTTTTCCAGCCAGTTGTATGTGAACCAAAACCAGCCAGTTGTGTGTGAACCAAAACCAGCCAGTTGTGTGTGAACCAAAACCAGCAAGTTGTTGAGGTTGTGCGTTCTTTCAACCCATTCTCAGACGAGCCTTTGTCTGACTTGCTACCCTTGGCCCTCCGGACTTGTTCTTGCAGGCCTCTGTGCCCCAAGCGGCAGTGTCAGAGGGCGTGGCAGGGGCGGTGCCTCCAGCAGTGGCAGGGGCGGTGCCTCCAGCAGTGGCAGGGGCGGTGCCTCCAGCAGTGGAAGGGGCGGTGCCACCAGCAGTGGCAGGGGCGGTGCCTCCAGCAGGGGCAAGGGTGGTGCCACCAGCAGGGGCGCCAGCAGTGGAAGGGGCGGTGCCTCCAGCAGGGGCAAGGGCGGTGCCATCAGCAGTGGAAGGGGCGGTGCCGCCAGCAGTGCCAGAGGGTGTGGCAGGGGCAGTGGAAG
>RFTN01000139.1 GCA_009923445.1 bacterium | reverse complement strand
CAATCATTCCACCAAGAAAAGATCTTCCTTCCCTACTGAGGGTACCCTCCTTGGCACTATGCTTGGCACCATGGCTAGCACTAAGCAGAAACTTTAACATGGTGCGGAAATCGTGGAGACAAGTGACTGCTTTCTAGCCCCGTGCCAACACAACAGCCATAACTCAACGTCTCAAAATTAACTCTACTCTCAGAGCTTCTGCACTAGCCACCATGAGTGCTCTTCTCAAGTCTGTCAAGCAGCTTGAGGTCTCTGGAGATGGCAGGACTGCTGAGAACTGGTCCACCTATAAGAAGCAGTTCGAGAACTCCTTGGCTCTCCTCGAGCATGAGGGCATTTACCTCAAGGACCTGCTCCTCAACCACCGCTCAGGGGTGGAACCAACGAACCCTGGAACTGACCCTGTTGAATGGATCCAGGCAAAAACAGGCCGCGATGACAAGGCTTACAAGACAGAGGTCCAGGCCTGGATCAACTGGGAGAGGGCCAATGAGGCCACCCACAGCTACATCATGGCAACACTCCCTTCTATCCTCCATGAGGAGTGTGCCCAGCATGATCGTGCTGCTGACCTGTGGGCCTACCTGAACCAGCGCTTTGCAGACCAGACGCTCACCTCCGTGTGTGCCCTTTGGCTGCGCATGTGCCAACTTAACATCAACATGTTCTCAGGGGTGTCTGACTTCCTTACTGCCCTCACCAAGTATGAGCTGGAGCTCACACGCGCCAAGCAGCCAGTGCCTGAGACTCTGCTTGCTGGCACCATTCTCCATGGGATGGGGGACAGGTACCCCACCACCAGGGTTCCTCGAGGCAGAGAAGAACGCCAAGCTCTCGGCTGACCTTGGTTTGCTCGGTCCTGGCATCAACTCCGTTCAGCCCAAGGCACCACCAACTGGCGCCGCCCTCAAGTCCTGTACCTACGTGCGCAAGAGGCAGGGGAAGCAGGCATGGGCTATTCCAGGGCAGGTGTGTGGACGCACCTACACCAGCAGTTCTGCTATGCCACACCACAAGCAGTGTTGGGCTCGCCTTGATGACGAGTGGCTGGCTGCCAATCCCGGCAAGACCGCAGCGGACCTCCCCAATAGGGCATTGGCTAAGGCAAGCAGCAAGAAGCCACACGCTAGCATTACTGAGCCCATGACTGTCCCTGCCCCTGTGGAGAGCAATGGTGTTGATGTTGGAAACTCGGTGTATAATGGCCTTTTCCTCAACTACCCCTGTGCAGAGAGCAATGCTCTCCCCCACTCAGACGCAGAGCCAATGAACCCACCAACCACCACAGCAGCTGAGGTCACTATTGTCCTAGACTCTGGTGCATCCACCTCCTGCTTCAAGCAGGGGCTAGACTTCGAGCCATTGCCTCAGCCCGTTCCAGTAAAGGGGGCAGTTGCAGGGTCCAGCTCAGTTGCGAGGGGTACAACAGCTTTG
>RFTN01000138.1 GCA_009923445.1 bacterium | reverse complement strand
AACAGGCTAGTGCCTGACAGGAGACTACCAGTCGTAGTCTATCTCAGGAGGAGGCTCGGGGTCAAACTCTTGCTCTTCCGACTCGTTACGCTCGCACTCATCGTCGTAACGCTTCAACTCGCGGTCAAGATAATAGTCATAATTCATAAATTCTCCCTGATGTATTCGCCGATGGCTTGATGAAGTTCTTTGATCTGCTCTTGGTTCAAGTGAACGCTTGAGTGTGCGCGGATATGCCAAATTGACAGCCACAAACCGCCCTCGTGCTCGCTAAGTGAAACCCTGTCGTAGTTTTCTGCCTTGATGCTGTGTTCCATGATGTTCTCCGTGTGATGGGGCCGTAGCCCCTTTTTATTAATTTGCTTCGATGAGTTGCGCTACCAAAGAGCGACCGTAGCTTTCAGGTTCGCCGCTAAGTTTCACGGCAATCGCAATCGCTTCTTCGTGGCTGTCTGCTTGAACTTCCTCTTGCTCCACGATCGTTCCCCATGCGGCCAAGATTTTGTATGTGTTCATTTCGTTTCTCCGTTGGTTACGTTGTTAGGTACTGCAGGACAAATCCTACACGCTTTTAGTCCACTTGTGTAGATGTTCGCCATCCAACCGACAAGTGGTCGTTATGCGCTACCAAACGGCGTGTGATGTGCAGCAGGCCTGCTTCGTCAATGCCGTAATGTCTGGCAAACGCTTTTACCCCCATGCCGTGGATGCCCGTGTTGCCGCGGTGATGCTCCGGACAGAGCGGGATTGCGTCGTAATGGCTTGCACGCTGGCCCATGCCCGTGCCTTTGCGCGGGTGATGGATTTCCGCTGGCGTGCCAGGCGTGCCCTGTAAATGGCAAAGCACGCAACCAATGGCCGAAAGCTTGTTGAGATGCTTCTTCTCGTCCTTGGTCATATCGTCGCCCTGCCCTCCGCTCTGAGATTCGCTTGCTGCGTCCGATAGATCTCAATCCTTGCTTGCGCTGCGATCAAGTCCCATCTCAACTATGATGTAGTCAACCGCATCGTGCGGGTCATGCTTGCTCATAAATCCTCACTTTCACCATCCCAGCAATGGTTGATTTGTAGATCCTCAGATCCTGAATCTGACTGTCGTCCTCCCACACCCCTGCGTGCGTCAGTGAATCAAGCAAAGATTTAAGGATGTTGTCCAAGTCTCTTTTCCTGCGGTCGGGCGGGAACGCCTCGATCACTACGCGTAAAGGTCCAGCCTGCTTGAGGTAGCGCTGCACCATTGCGGCTTCCATGACTAAGTCATCGACTGCTTTCCGGTAAGCCTTGCCCTCGGCTGAAACGTACACGGTTGCCAGCCTGCCAGTAACTTTGTGCCGCCAGTAGTTGTTGACGGACGGTGGCCACGGTAACGTGACCTCAAAAATCGGAATCGAATCGGTAGGGGTTTGCACCGGGCTGCTCCAAAAACTGTTGTGAAATGC
>RFTN01000137.1 GCA_009923445.1 bacterium | reverse complement strand
ATTGATCGCCATGAGCGCCGATTCATTTTTCTCACCTTCCAAGTTTAAGACCTCTCCCTCGTGCCGCGGCATAGCGCGCGACAGTAGCTGGTGATCACTTGGCCGTGGATCTGGCGGGATATCCTTGATGACCTTCTCCATGAAACCTTGAGCACGCTCTAGGATTAGGTCGAATAGCTCGGAGTTATAGCGGACTGGCACTTCGGGCAGGTGCTCTAAATCGCCTAGATAAGCCGTTAACATACCCTCTGACTTATCTAGGACTCTTAACTGAAGCTGAACTTGTAGCAAGTACTCGGTCGGTGCTTTGCCTAACTCCCATTTCTGAGATTGGCGATAGCTACCTGTTTTAATCTCTAAAGGAGATCCATCAGGCAGGAGATAGTCCGGTGTGGCTAGCAGAAAAGGGTATTCTTCGTCTTGGTATAGCGCATTCGCCTCGACTACTTCAACGTTGTGGCGCTCGCCGTACCATTTGGCGACTACAGGTTCTAAAGCTTGGCCAAGGTCAGTGTACTGATTACCAGTAAAAACATCTTGCTTCTTACCGGTCCATTCACACCAAAGTTCAAATTCGCTTTTAAACGGATTCAATCCGCAGATAGTAGCTACGTTCGAGCTTGTGATTTTATGCTTGCGCAGGCTATGCCAAGCTTCTCGGTTTTGCTTAATGTTATCTAGTATTTTCATATAAGCTTAAAAGAAATTGGGGGGATTACTCCCCCCCCCATAGGTTAAAAGTTAACAACCATACCAGTCTCAATGCTTCTCGCTTGACTATCGCCAATAATCATATGGTCAATACCCCTAAACCCTAATAGCTTGCATGCCTCTTTGAAACCTTCCGTTGTAGCATGATCTTCTTTCGAGGCTACCAAACTCCCGCTTGGATGATTATGCGCGATCACGATTCCGCTTGCGTTTAATTGGCATGCACGGCAAAAGACATCTTTCAATTTAAAAGCACATCCAGTGTCGTATCCCGTAGCGATATGCGCATAGGCGATCGGTTTTAAATCGCTGTCAAAGTACAATGCTAAAAAATGCTCTTGGCTATTATTTGGTAGGATTTTAGAGAATAGCTTCGCCATTCTTTCCGGTGAATCCGCTACATCGATATCCGTTGTTTTGCCGTGTTTATATTTTATTTGTATCTCTCGTACTTTTAATGCTATCTTTTCCATAGTTTGTGTCCTCAATAAGATTGTCCTGCCCCCATTTAGCTACAACTAGATGGGGGGTTTTTGTTTTAACAGTTATAGTTTTTACCTACTACATTTTTCTCAATCTGCCGTTGCCATTCAGGAAACATTAGACGAAACTCCGGCGTGTTAAATGGGCTATTGTCGATGATCTCTTTTAAATCATCATCGACCTTACCCGCAGTCTTTTGTTGCCAATAGGCGCATCGGTGATGTCGCATATAGGTTTCAAATTGCTCTACTGTTAAT
>RFTN01000136.1 GCA_009923445.1 bacterium | reverse complement strand
CACGCTGGCCCGTGAGAAGTGGCCCGTCGTCTGGCTCGACGTCGACGGCTTCGAAGACCTGGAGGCCATCCGGTCGATGACCTTCCCCAAGCCGCCAGAGGGCGTGCGCTCGGTGACGCTCAAGATGCGGCACCGAGCTGAAGGGCAGTAGCACTTCGCGCCTGGCACTGCGGCAGAGCCTTATACTCTGACCCATGCGAATGCTGCTCACCTTTCTGCTGGCGATCTGCACGTGGGGTGCGATGGCCCAGTCCCCCAGTGGCCTGAAGATCGACATCACCACGCGTGGCGACAAGCTCATCCCTGTGGCCATGCCTGTGCCGGTGGCCGAGGACCGGCTGCGACTCTTTGCCGACACCGTCCAAGAGGTGGTTGGTGCGGACCTCCGGCGCACGGGGGCATTTGGCTATCTCGCGCCCAACGGCCTGCCGCCGACGGCGGAGTCCGTGGCGCAGACTCCCGAGCTCTTTAAGGGCTGGAAGGCCCGTGGAGCCGAGGCCTTGGTGGCCTCAAGCCTCACGCCGCTGGCCGATGGGCGGGTTGAACTGCGCTTCCGACTCCTCGACACCAAGACCGGCAAGTCGGCCGCCGACTTCCTCCAGGCGCACGCCGTGCAACTGTGGTTGTACGCCTCGGCACCGTTGTGCGCCGACGGCCCGGCCGGTGACGCCGACTTCGAGGTGAGCGACTTCGTGCCGATGCACCGGGTCGATCAGTCGACGGCGCTCGTTGCGCATCTGCCGATGGAAGGTGAGGCGTCGATCATCGGTATCGACATCGCCGCCGGGCGGGAATGCTTCGAGCGGGTGATCCGCCCGACGTGGGCGTGGCGTTCCCGGTCCGATCTGCGGGTCGATGACTGGCAGACCCCACCGCTCGCGACCAACCTGCTCGACCGGCTGCGCACCATCGCTGCGATGTCGCCAGATGTCGCCCAGCGGGTCCGCGAAGTGTGGCCCAGCGGGTGCCCGAAACTGTCCGAGGGTGGCCACACCGCCGAGCAGCTCGCCCAGATCCAGCAGATCGTCGAGCAGGCCGAGGCGCTGATCTCGGCACCGTTCGCCGACCTGCCGACCGAGCCTGCGCCGCTGCGTCACGCCGAGGTCGCCGAGGTGCGTGTCCGGGTGGTGCCCGACGAGGGCGGCGACGCTGACGAGGTGATCGTGCAGCAACTGCGCGAGATGTACGCCGCTCTCACCGACGACCAGCGGTCATGGATTGCGTGGCTCGCCGACCAGTCACGGCATGTGGCGACGTTCCACATGGCCGAACGCAAGACGCTGCGCACCACTCGCATCGTGCGTGGCCTGGTGACGCTCGCGGCGCACGACTGCATGGATCAGGAGCTGGTTCGTGCCGCTGCAGCGTTTGCGCTCGACAGCGACGAACCGCTGCAGGCGCCGATCCCGCCCGGCGCGGCGATCGCCGTCATGGACTACATCGAGGCCGGCGCTTTCGCTGCTGCCTGCC
>RFTN01000135.1 GCA_009923445.1 bacterium | reverse complement strand
ATTAACAGTAGAGCAATTTGAAACCTATATGCGACATCACCGATGCGCCTATTGGCAACAAAAGACTGCGGGTAAGGTCGATGATGATTTAAAAGAGATGATCGACAATAGCCCGTTCAACACACCAGAGTTTCGATTAATGTTTCCTGAATGGCAACGGCAAATTGAGCGCAACCTAGTAGGTAAAAGCTATAACTGTTAAAACAAAAAACCCCCATCTAGTGGCTACTAGTGGGGGTAGGACAATCTTTTATTGAGGACTTAAACTATGAACACCAAAGATATAGCAAAATTGATTAGAGAGCAATTAAAAAAGCTTGGCATAACTTCCAAGCAAGTTTCGGTTACTAGCGATTACAATTCGATAAGTGCACGGATTAAAGATGTATCAATCCAGCCAAAAATAATTGAGGATTTAGTGCATCAGCATCAGAAGCTTGATAGATGTGAATTCACTGGCGAAATTCTGTTAGGCTGCAATACATACACTAGCGTCTGTTATGACTGGCAAATTGAATCAGCTATTACCCTAAGTGAAGAATATCAAGAGCATTTAAAACAGGTCAAAGCCCTATGTGAAAAGCTTGGAGATGGTTTGATATTGAATTGGAAGGATTATAAGACTGGAGTGTGTAGGAATGAGAATTATTTTTCATATCAGGTTTTTACACCGATGCGAGAACATAACTACGCTAACCACAATCTAGCCAGTCTAGCATGGTTTTTATATGTTTCTGAAAAGAACGGGACATTAGTTTAAGACTACGGGGAGAGCAATCTCCCCAATTTTATTGGGCAGATATGAAAATACTAGATAACATAAAACAAAACAGAGAAGCGTGGCATAGCCTGCGCAAGCATAAAATTACTTCCAGCAACGTAGCCACAATCTGCGGACTCAATCCCTTTAAGAGCGAGTTTGAGCTCTGGTGCGAATGGACTGATAAAAAACAGGATACTTTCGCCGGTAATCAATACACAGATCTAGGGCAAGCACTAGAGCCTCTGGTAGCCAAATGGTACGGGGAACGCCACAACGTGGAAGTCATTGAAGCTAACGCTCTCTACCAAGACGAAGAATATCCGTTCTTGCTCGCTACTCCAGACTACCTACTGCCTGATGGTTCCCCGCTTGAAATTAAAACAGGTAGCTATCGCCAGTCTCAAAAATGGGAAATGGAAATGGCACCTACGGAGTATTTGCTTCAGGTCCAATTACAGTTACGAGTCTTAGACAAGTCTCAGGGTGTATTAACGGCATATCTAGGCGACCTGGAACACCTACCGGAAGTATTAGTCCGCTATAACTCCGAGCTATTCGACCTAATCCTAGAGCGTGCTCAAGGTTTCATGGAGAAGGTCATCAAAGATATACCACCAGATCCACGCCCCAGTGATCACCAGCTACTGTCGCGCGCTATGCCGCGGCACGAGGGAGAGGTCTTAAACTTGGAAGGTGAGAAAAATGAATCGGCGCTCATGGCGATCAAT
>RFTN01000134.1 GCA_009923445.1 bacterium | reverse complement strand
TCGTTTGGAATCAAACGCAGCGCTGCAGCCAAATTACCCCGTTCATGAAACGCATTTACACGAAACCTACCTAAATCGCCAAAAGCAAAACTAAAATCAAACTCTTTATCTTTTAGTAAAATTTGTTTTTGATCGGCGTCTAGTACTGCAAATATAAGTGACTCAACTGTTTCTTCTGTAAGAATATCGGCCCCTGCAACGGGTGTAAGAGACCCGTCGACACGTAGTATTGGCGCCAAACCCACCTGTAAATGCAAGTCAGACGCTTTGCGCTTAATGACTTCTTCGAGAAGTAGTTCGATTCTTGGCTGTGTAGACATGTTCACCCTTACTTGTATTATTTTTAAGCCGAATCACCTGATGCAACACGATTTACTTCGGCCAGCGATGTATGGCCAGCTAGCGCCTTAAGGTAACCGTCTTGCTGCATGGTTACCATGCCGTTTGCCTGAGCAGCATGCTGTATTTCGGCACTTGTTGAACGTGCCAAAATGAGTTTTTGAATGGCTTCATCGATTTCGAAGACCTCATATAGTCCCATTCGACCCTTATAACCATCGGGGCTTGTACTCGCTTCTTTGCCCTTCATTAAAGTATAAGCGTTTTGTGTGCCTAGAGGCAAGGTTTCGTATCCCATATCGAGGCTTGCGTTTTTCATATCTGCCTCACTAGCCGGCAACAACATGCCCAGCGTATCTTTAATTGCCTGTGTCTCTGCTACATTTGACGTATATGCCTCGCCTCCGGGCACGAGGCGTCTTACTAGCCGCTGACCAATCACGGTATGCACTGTGCTTGCTATTAAAAATGGCTCAATACCCATGTCAAGTAAGCGCGGCAATATACCAGCGGCGCTGTTGGTGTGGAGCGTACTAAAAACCAAGTGGCCCGTAAGTGCTGCCTGCACTGCTAGTGTTGCGGTTTCTTTATCTCTAATCTCACCAACCATCACAACATCAGGGTCTTGACGAAGAATACTGCGAAGTCCAGTTGCAAAAGTTAGCCCAACATCGGCATTCACCTGTATTTGATTAATGCCATTCATTTTATACTCAACAGGGTCTTCGAGTGTAACAATGTTTATTTCGTCACTTTTTATCTCTTGAATAAGCGCATACAAACTTGTTGATTTACCAGAACCGGTTGGCCCTGAGGTTAGAATCATGCCGTTTGGTCGTTTTAAACCATTACGTATAGTGCGCAGTGCACGACCATGATACCCCATTTCTTCAAGCTGCAGACTTGTACCGCTTTTATCAAGCAACCTGATAACGACTTGCTCGCCCCAAACAACTGGCGATATAGCTATACGCAAATCAATTATTTTATCTTTGACAGTAATACTAAACTGACCATCTTGTGGTATGCGATGTTCGTCTATTTTAAGTGTACTCATAATTTTAATGCGAGATACCAGAGGTGCTTCGGTAGATTTTGGCAGCTTCATAATTTCGCGCAAAACTCCATCTATTCGACAGCGAATTTTAAGTTCTTTTTCG
>RFTN01000133.1 GCA_009923445.1 bacterium | reverse complement strand
CCCATGCACAACTTGACGCACTCAGGGAGCGTCGATGCGGGCCAGGAGATCACCATCGCCGAGGCGGTGGCCATCGCTGGCCGGGATCGCTCCACCATCATCCGCTGGATCGGCTCGGGGAAGCTGACGCCGGTCCGCAAACTGCCCGGCCGCACCGGCACCTACCTGCTCGACCGCTCCGAGGTTGAGCGGATCGCCGGGGTCGCCTCATGAACGTCGTCACCACCCTCGTCAAGCTCGACATCGCTGCCGCTGCACACCTGGTGCGCCACTGCGACTCCAGTGACCGTCGGCACCACATCGAGATCGGCGGCGTCGGCATGTTCCTGACGACCGCCGAGATCGAACGGGTCGCCGCCGACCTGCAGCAGATCGCCGAAGCGGTCCGTGCCGCCGACTTCCGCACCGGTGCGGCCCCGCTGCTGGGGGTGCCGTCGTGATCGCCGCCTGGTCCGACCGGCTCGCCGCTGTCGGCTGCCTGCTTGGCACCGGTGCCGTCATGGCCGCCTGGTTCCGGTGGTGCCAGCGATGAAGCGCTGTTACATCGCCGGGCCGATGACCGGCATTGCCGAGTTCAACTTCCCGATGTTCGACCTGGTCGCGCAATGTCTGCGGGAAGAGGGCTGGAAAGTCATCTCGCCCGCAGAGATGGACCGCAAGGACGGCTTCGACGAGCGCGGCATGTCCGGGACCGAGCCACTGACCGATCAGCAGCGTCAGCGGTTCGCGCGTAACGACATCGGTGCGCTGCTCCAGGTCGACGCCATCATCATGCTGCCCGGCTGGGAGCGGTCTACCGGCGCCACCAACGAGTCGAAGATTGCCGCATGGCTGGGCCTTGACGCATTCGAGGTCGCCGCCGATGTCGAATGGCCGATCGAACTGCGCCCCCTGACCCTCGATGGCAGGTGGTCATCGGTGCCGCAGCCGTCGCAGCCGCAGTACGCGAACGCTCGCGCCGAGGTGCTGTTGGGCGCTGAGGCGCTCGTCAACGGCGACCGGAACGTGCAGTACGGCGATCCGCGGGCCGACTTCAAGCGCACCGCTGCGATGTGGGGCGCATACCTCGGCGTCGAGGTTGCGCCGCACGACGTGGCAGCGCTCATGGCACTGCTGAAGGTGAGCCGCATCCGCTGGTCGCCCCAGAAGCAGGACTCGTGGATCGACCTTGCCGGATATGCCGCCTGCGGGTGGGACTGCGCCTCGGAGGTTCAGCGATGAAAGCCCTCGCCGCTCTCACCCTGCTGCTCGGCCACTGCTCGGCGCCCGACACCGCCACCGCCGACCGCTGCCCCGAGTTCCGTCAAACAGCGCTCGACGCCGGCTGGTCGGAGGCCGACTGGCCACGGCTCGACGCCATCATCTGGCGTGAGTCCCGCTGCACGCCGACCGTGCACAACCGTCGGGGCAAGGACGACTCGTACGGCCTGGTGCAATTGAACATGCGCGCCCACCGCAGCTGGGTTCGCCCGCTGGTCGACGGCGACTTCGACCGCCTG
>RFTN01000132.1 GCA_009923445.1 bacterium | reverse complement strand
AGGTGTATCAACACAGGCGTATTACCACCCATCGCTTGCTCCACAGCTACCGTCGCCAATCCCTTTTGCATCTCAGCCTGACCCTGCAAGTAATCCTCTAAGTAGTACTTCCTAAACACCACTTCACCAATCCTAGCCGCTATAGCCACATTACCCTTCGACAACCCCAGCCTACCAAGGTCCCTAATCTGACTAGCCAACCGCTCATCCCTCACATGGTGCCTCGTCACAGCCTTCTCCGTCAGCATCGGCGGTAACACCTCTACCTCAGAATTTTTATCCTCCTCACTTTCAGGCAAAGCACCCCCCTCTTTAATTTCATCTGCCATACAAAAACTAAGCTCCAATAATAGAAAAGTGTTTGAGAATATGGGACCGGATTTTTATGTGGGAGGTTGGATATACAGGTACCGGTACCCGACGAGTTTTCAAATTGGTTTGGATTTGGAAAAGCTGGCGTAGGGAAATCAGCATGTTAGGAGCTAACTCCAACGGATTCGATAATTGACCGATAAGTCTTGTTATCAGTCACCATGGTTGTAACTATGCGACATCCTTGAGAAATTGTACAAATGTTTGTGGGTCCATGCCACTCAACTCGTAGAGTGCTGCTACTTCTGCGCAATGATACATACGTTTCCCTCTCTCTCTGTATTGCCATGAGCGTACGGTACACCCGAATAAAGCCGCTATACGAGTCTGTGAGAGTCCCATGTACTTACGCACCTCATAGTATAGGTTACCCTTCGGATAAGGCTGTAAATGGCGATAGGACCCTATAAACCACTTATCTGCTACCTTCTGCACCATTATTACACTACCGATATCTTCGTGATAGCTACAAGGTACAAGAGGTATCAACGGTGAACAATACCCAAGTGCTTATGTCGCCTGTGCGTCAGGTGCACCAAGAAAGATAACAATCTTTTGTATTGTCGCTGTGCGGTTCTCGCTTGCGATGTAGCACTAGGTAGGAATGAGTACCGCATAGCGACCTAGTGTTACCCTACCTCGCCTGTGCGGTGTTAGCGTAGCTATTGGACTGGAGTTACATAGAGTTTATTCAAAAGAATTTTCACCTTTTTGCATTTTTCTTCTGAATACAACCTAACTACCTGAAAGAAATAAGAATAAAAGTTTATATCTTTTTTAAATCTTTTACTTGTCATACATAGTCTAATCATATACTATGTAGGACAAGGGGTGACGTTATACCCCCAACTAAGGAGATACGCCATGAAAGAAACATACAAATTGGTCGGAGACAATGAATCAACCGCAACCTTGAGGGTTGGTACGGTCAAGGGCTTTACGCCTACCTTCATCGGATTTATCGAGTTTAGAGACCACGGACAATACCTGTACGGTGAAAGCTGCAAGGTTGAGCGGATAACCGTACTCGACGCACTAGCCGACGCTCGCCAACAACTTAACGAGCAAGGTGAATGGCAGTTAATTGGCTAACAACTAAGGAGATACGACCATGAGAGACAATAACAG
>RFTN01000131.1 GCA_009923445.1 bacterium | reverse complement strand
TTCACAGTTGTTAATATACCACGCCATTCGTCTCAGGCTATTAGTTGTAACCAGCGTTTTTAATTGCTCATCACACAGCGCATATCCTTCAGACTTAATAAGTAGAATTAGATCATGTTCACGGGCCATCTTTACTACTTCGCGGAAAGTTAACGTTTCCATATTCAATCCTCAAAGGGCGACATTTCATCTTCGGCCAGACTAGCATACTGTGCGATTAGTGCTTCAACACGTTCAGCACTTCCCGGATTGCCAACCTTGACGATCATCTTATCCTCACCGCCAACCATTCGCGGGTCAACCTTTTCTCTCTTAGCCTTGCCAATATTCTTCAAGGCGGTACGATTGAACTTGAGAACCTTTTCGACTTGGATCATTTCCCCATCGATATCTTTTACTTCTGTGGAAATTGCAATCCCAAGGAAACACATGCGGGCTTGACGCTTGGCTTTTTCAATGATGGGGAACTTGTTCTTCATAACTTTCTCTCTTTCTTATGTTTGTATTATACAGTATCGGTATGTCGATGTCAATACCTTGAATCTTGCAACCTCGTAAGGTTAGATCATTCTCTGGAAGTATCGAATCTTCAGAGGATCTTGGTGAACCCTACCATTCTGGATAAGATAGATGATCTTTCCATTCCTAACCATTGCACTAGTGTTTTGGGTAATCTGGATAACTTGCATTTTCATCTTCATTCTCTCTTTCTTATGCCATATATAAATGCACTTCCCGTGCCAATCCAGAAATATTTTGTGGTCTATTTTTCCCGTGGAAAACACACTATGCCAGAGTGGCAGTAGAGCAATTTGCAACACAGTGGAGCATTTTGCATTGCATTTTGCAAATGCGTCGTAAGTTATTGGCAGCAAAGGAGTTACGTCAAATTTTGCCCGCCCCGCTTGTCGTAAACCCTTATGCAGTAAGGAGATACGTCGCAAGACATCCCATAAAAAATGCAAACGCCCATATAATATACATATGTTCATTCGTCATTATCGTAGCTTTCTAATTCGTAGATCATTTTCATCGTGGTATAGCACAATGCTACGCCTACGATATATCCAAGAGTCACACTCACAAAGTCTAAACTGTACATCCATGCACCTCTCTAGTTAGCAAGCCTTGATAAAAACCTTTTCATTCTTGCGTTGGTTGGTAATCGTCACAATCCAATTCTTTCCACTACCATCCTCACGCATGATGCCATTGATCAGTCCGATATGCAGCATACCATTGGCCGCAATGACACTAGTATACTCACCGTTACGCATGTTAGAGAAAATCTTGTTGAGATCGTTATTCATCGTCTTGGTTGTGTTCATTGCTTTCCCTTTCGTGTTGATTCTATTTTAGATATCGGCTTGTGGTTTGTCAAGTCTTTAGAGAATCGTGCCATCTCCACGGATACGATACATGATTCCACCAATACTGTACAAAACAATACCTTCGCCCATATGCTGAACAAACGTAGCCGAATATCCATGGCGAGCAACAAGGCGGCGAATCGTGTTTTGTACTTGAAT
>RFTN01000014.1 GCA_009923445.1 bacterium | reverse complement strand
TCCACGTTTACCACCCATTAAAATCCCTTAGCTCTTGACCTTCTCTTTTTATAAGAGTAATTAACTGGATAAACAAGCATAGAATCTTTAAAAACTGGACAAGTATTGCATCGAACGATTGTAATATATTCTTTTGGATTTCCATAGCGTTTTTGGCAGTGAGGACAGATGTGCCCATATACTGGCGGATCGATGCGCTTACTAAATTGTGGCCTTCGATTTTCAGTTCTTAACATTTTATCTCCCTAATTTTTTACTTTCAGCGAGTTGATTAATAATTTCATTTGCTTTAGAGAATGTCGGCAACTCATTTAATTTATTAGCCTTAGCCCTTGTTAACAAGGCTTCAGCTTGGTCTCTAAATTGTGCAAACCATATTTTTTCATCCGAAGCTTGCATATTGCTGCAAATATTAACCCATTGATTTTTTACAACTTCCCAACCAACCTCTCCGATCATAGCCTTAATTTGATCGGGCTTTGCATTTGCTCCCAGCCTACCAACGGCATTAATAATATTTTGAGCAACGAGACTGGCTGTCTGCCTATCGGTGATATTAACTGATCTTTCTGGATGCATTTTGTTCATTATTTCAGCAGGGCTTGGTAAACGGCCTAATTCAAACGCTAATGCGTTCAAAGTTTCAACGGCCCGTAACTCATCTCCTTTGGCGCAACGCATATAAACCCATGCCAGGGCCTCAGAATAGGGCTTCCCGTAAGCTAGGCAGACTGCTTCGAGAGTTTCAAGGAATTTTTCCATCTTCGTAGTCCTTCAAAAGTTTTTGTGTGATTGTTTTGTATTCCATTCGCTTTTGGTATTCCTGGCTTTTTTGTTGGCTGACATCAACGCCACCATCTTTGGCCATAATCCGGTTGATGATCGAAGCACCCTGTAACACATCGAGCGGATACATCCTCTGCACGATCCATGCATCACTGAGAGCAAAGTATCCGGCCATCAATTTTTCAAAATCCTTCTCAGCGATAGACTTAGCCAAATTTTTAGCGGCCCCCGCCTCCTTGCCTGTGATGACTGGATACCTTCCAAACCTCTGCTTATATTTTTCGCAGTAAAGTTCAATGATTTTTTTGGCTGAGCTTGGCTCAGACGCTTTTGCAGTATTACTTCTTAAATTCTTATCCTTCTTTACATTCTTTGTATTCTTTAATTCTTCAATATGTGTGCAGCTTGCTGTGCAGCTTGCTGTCCAGTTCGCTGTGCAGTCCGCTGTGCAGCTTGCTGTCCAGGTCGCTGTACCTCCCTCTTTTTCTGTGTGCTGATATTTTGAATAATTACATATAGTTATGGTGGTTCCTTGGTTGTCGCGTTTTACTGTAATTGTGTCAGTAATTTCTAGTGATTTTATGCACGATCTGATGGTGTTTCGTGAAAGATTTGTCATTCTACATAGTTCAGCGTCACTGGTAATTAGGCTGCCAGCTTCAATATAATGGACTTGGCCGTTTTTGCTGTAACGAGATTTTTTTATGTTTGCCATTGCGATTAAGTGAATGAGCAAGGATCTGCTATTGAAATTTAACAGCGCCATCCATTCATCTGTAAAAAGTTTACGGTGTATCTTGACCCATCCATTAGTAAATCGCGCCATGCGAATTATCCTTTTTCGCTTGCATCGTGGCGGAGGTCGATGTAGTTTTTTGTTGTCCTGATTTCCGCCAAAGATCATCAGGAAGTGCCCCGCTGAAGTTGCTACCCTTCACGGGGCTTTTTCTTTGATGTGTTGGCTCTAACCTTACTCGGACAATTTAGAAATTCAACTGCAAAAATTTGCGCATTTAAAGATGCTCAAGATATTCAAGATGCTCATGATTTTAATGGCAAAAAGCTTGATAATCTTGCTCTGCAATTAAATTGTGCAAATCTATTTTTTTTGTGCAATAATTTCAGCAACTTCCTAAATATACTATTACAATGTCACGAATGATTACTTTTTATATAATTCGTTACCCATTTCAGTTTCGTGGTCCAGTCCTATCAGATTCTATAATTGACCACAAAACCATCAGGCCATGATCTTGCACGATCTTCTCGGCCTTACTGATGCTCATTCCAGCAGTGATTTGGACGTGTGCTTTTTCCCATGAAAGCATTTCAAACCCAAAATCATCCATGATCTCATGTACCTTATCCCATGGATCACTCTTTGACCAAGCCCACTTGCCGTCAATCTTAAAGCACAGATCAGCCGCGACCCCGTACTGATGCCAACTTTGGAAGGCCCTGGCCTTAGTAATGATTTTGCCCTCTCGGGTGCGGCCTTGTTCAAATAAATAATCCTGCCGATTTGGGCTTCGATATCCTTCAAAGAAATCAATAGAAAGCCCTTGATCTTGGGCTTCCTGGATAGCCATTTGTAATCGTTGGGAAAAAAAGGGAGCAAGTGAAGCATAATCTCGGTTGATTTTTTTTGGATCGTGTGACATGAATACGCACCCCCAATGTCAAAGAAAGGAAACCAATGACCCCACTTACTGATTATAACCGCATCAATATCATCGTACCTAGAGAGGAGAAAAAAAAGATCGTGGCTTGGTGTAAAGAAAATAAGATGAGCCTGACGAGCATCCTGCGAATGGCTTTAAAAGACTTTTTTAGAAAACAGGGAGTCAAATTATGACTGATTTGACCGAAGGACTTTTAACAGAATTAGATTTGGAGGAATATTTTGATAACATTGAAGACCCTTGTAACAAGGTTGATAATCTTGTGGCTCTCATTGATCGCTGCAAGTTGCTTTCTGCGAAGTATGAATCACGTGCGCAAGAATATCGTCAGAGCGCAGAGCTTTGGGAGCACCGACTTTCGCAATTACAGGGATATGGGATTCGGCTATTAAAAGATCAACCAATGCACTCTATAGAGGCCACAAATCATATCCTTGGCCTAGATAGAACCATGCCAGAAATAAAATCAGCCGCATGTCGCAGTTATAAAACCGACTGGATGATCCCAGATGAGCTAAAGTTTAGCGTTCCTGAAATCTACCGCGAGCCAAAGATTATCTGGGAATTGAAGATAGATGACGTAAAAAATGCTCTTCTTAGCGGTAAAAAGTTGAACTTTGCGAGACTTGTTGATAAGCAACGATTACTCATTCTAAACAAATCGGAGGAACAATATGCTACAAATGAGTGACCAAATTGGTGAGCTTGCCAAGGCTTTAAGTAAAGCCCAAGCCAAGATGCGCCACGCTAAAAAAGACAACATCAACCCACATTTCAAAAGCAAGTATGCCGATCTTGCATCAGTAATTGATGAAATTAGAGAGCCTTTTGCAGAAAATGGCCTGAGCTTGGTGCAGGTTCCAGGTAATGACGGGCCAATCATTAACTGTACCACATTAATTATGCACGAGTCTGGGCAGTGGATTAAGGGATTGTTTGGTTTGACGCCAGTACAATCAACTCCGCAAGCATCTGGAAGCTGTCTGACTTATGTTAAAAGGTATTCAATTCAATCAATGGCCGGATTAGGATCGGGGGATGACGATGACGGTAACGCTGCGAGTGCGCCAAAATCTATGGGCTTCAATTCTCAATCCAATTCTAAAGACAACATGGATAAAAGCTTTGTGGTTACGACCGAGACTGCGCATAATCGGAACACTCCCCCTCCTGCTACGTTCGACAAATCAAACAAAAATCATTTAAAATTCTTGCTTACGTTCTTAGAGCAAAAAAGAAATCCAGGCATGATGGATGCTCTCATAAAGCGCATGGAAGGAAAGCCAGCATTAACAAAAGTCGTTGAAATTGAGTATGCTGCGATCAATCCAGATACGCCAGATAAAGATCCGGAGGACAAATGAGATTTGTTGAGCTTAAAAGCATTGAAGGTCCGATGGTTATTTTAAATGTTGACAAAATTATTGCCATCACCGAAAGCACCGTGGGTGGAGCTTGTTTAATCTTGATTGACAATAAGCTTGACGTGGTGGAGTCACCGCACGACATAATCTTAAAAATAAGGGGATAGGATGAATGAAAAACAAAATAGGTCAGTGGACACTAACATCTACGGCATATGTTATAGCAGGAATAGCTCTTGTGATTGCGGCAATAATGGCGGCTTGTGGCAGCACATTAAAAACTATGTAATTTTAGGGTTTGGATTAATTATTTTAGGTTTAATGACAATTTTTGATAAATTTGAGGAGAAATGAAATGCCAAATTTAAACATCAACACATTCGTTGGCCATGCTGGTCGTCCAGTACAAACAAAAACAAGCAAAGATGGATCAAGATCCTGGCACGAATTAAGCTTGGCTGTAAATCTTGGCAACGGGGAATATCGCCAGACTCAATGGGTCACGTGCCGAGCTTTTGGAAAAACTGGCGAATACATGGCAAGCAAAGTTAACAAAGGAGATGTAGTTGCAGTCAGTGGTAAGATCGACAAAATCAGAGCATATCTTAGAAAGCAAGATAACCAGCCTGCCGTCGATGTCAGCCTCATGGTCAGTGATTTTACCTGGATTTGTCAGCCAACCAAGCAACAAAACCTTAATATTTTGGAATTCGATACACCAGAAAATAGCACAGGAGTTACAGTGGAAGGGTTTGCTGACGACAATATACCATTTTGAGGTTGGTGATGGAAAATAAAGAGACAAAGAAAAAGACCCCACCAGATCCTGGTAGATGCCCTGCTTGTGCTGGCCGTCTAGTAGTTTCGGGCCAAGGTCCAGGATATTATTGCACATCTTGTGGTTATATGGGCTGGCTTACACATGATCAATATTTTGATGATTAGGAGTACTAAATGAATACTATGGAAGAATTTGCAAAAATTGCAAAAAATCTCACGTTATATAGTGACCTGCATAAAGCGGCTCGCGAGTATTACACTTACTTCGAGAATCATCCGATGGCCGATGAGCTTCGAGGTGAGGTGACAGATTTCCCCCTTGGTCACATCTTGGATCAATTAGAAGGTTTGGATTAAAAATGGCAACACTAAAAGAACTAATGGGCGACAAAACTAGGGGTGATGGGCGCAAATTTAGTATTTTAGAATGGGAAAATAGTTCTTGGTTTGAGCCAATATATAGAGCGCACAATAGATGGTATGGCTTAATGTATGATGTCCGTCCAAATTCATTTTATGATTTTGAGGATTGTTGGGAAGAATGGACGCCGCCGAAGCAGACCAAAAAGGTGAAGTTGTATAGGCCAATATACGAATCACCTACGCCTGGTAAATATGTTCTTGGAGATGAAGCTGCTGTTAGTAAAGAATATTTAATTCATCCAGCCAAATTATCAGGATGGCATGAAATTGAAGTTGAGGTTGATGGATAATTTTTTATGAAAATTTATATTGATATTAATATTTTAATAAAGGCATGATATTATGACTGAAGGAATTGTTTTGCCTATAATCAGGAGGCCAAATGATTATAAAGGAAATGAGTACCGAGCACCCAAGAAGCACCTGGTACATTGAAAAACACTGGGCCGCAATCGTAGAAGTGCTGAAAGCCAGCAAAGAAGCCCTAGAGTCAGTGCCCACTGACAACACATCCCTGCCCTTCCCATTTACTCAAGCGCATCAACAGCTAAAAAAAGCAATCACACAACTAGAGGAGATTGTATGAGAGCCTATTTACGTTTTGATTTGCCAGATGATAATGAGGATTACAAAATGCATTGCCAGACATCAGAGCTTCACTGCGCTATCTATGACTTTGATTTGTGGCTTCGCGAGTTCACAAAATACGGAGATCCTAAAAAAGTAGACGCCGACAGTTGCAGGGAAAAACTCTGGGAGCTTTTGCGTGAAAGAAATATTGAGCTGATCTAACGTCTGCTTAATATTTGTGCTATAATGGGTGAATAACGCCGAGGTGTTATATGCCTGTTTGGTTAGTCTACATCCCAACAATCATTCAAGCACTTGTGCAACTTGCAAAACTTCTTTTAGATCTTGCCAAAGAAAAAAAATCCGACGACATCAAAGAATGTGCCATAGCTATTGAAGACGCCAGAAAATCCGGCGATACGGCTAAACTTATGCAGCTCATTGAAAAAATGAGAAAGGGTCAATCATGCGATTAACACACTGGATTTTTTTGGCGTTTTTAACACTTTTTGTTTATACAACAGTCAAAGCAGACGAAACTGATGAGCCGCAAGATAATGATTATAAAATGGCTAAACGTTATGGGTATCTCAAATCAGATGTTTGGGATGCTTACCTAGAAAAAAAATCCACAATAAATGTAGATAAATTAAATAAAGAAATAAAAATAAAACTATCTGGCACCGATTTAGACCGAGCATCTTTGATTGAGGACACGCTTGATAACTTAATAGGTCGTGCAGTTTTAGTTTTAAGCTATGAAGGTCATCATAAAATTGCAGACGACATCAGTTATGAATATGAAAATATTTATAGATTTGCTTTAACTAGGCATTTGCTAAGTATTGACGAGATTGGCGATCATCCACCAATGTCTGAATGGCTTGAGAGTGTGCACAAAAGGATACACGATGCATTGGGAGATTTTGTCTGTCAATATTTTCGATTTCACGATATTTTTATTTTAAATCACGGCATCCCAGTAGTTTTTAGACCAAATGCTTATGATCTTAAAAATTATAAAGATCATTTTGCGGGGCATTTATTGTTTGGCTGGTGGTTCGAGCATCATGGCGTGGCCGGAGTTGCAGCATTTTGGCTTGTGGACGGCGCTTGTATTGCAGGAAGTTACGGTCTAGGAATCATAACTTTCGTTTGTACACCGATCGCCTCTCTTGCTGAGAAGGTAATGGACAAGCACATTGCCCCTCCCATCGCTAAGATGATCTGGGAGCGAGCGCAATAATATTATTAAAGCTTCCCTGGCTGCATAACACAGGCTTAAGCCATTTTGTGTGAGCTTTAATCTGTTGCCAGCCCTAATTGTGATTGCAAATCCAACTAATCTGCGCATTTTTGTAAGTCGTTGCGTGATTGCTGGCTGCGTAAGGAAAATCTTTTTGCCGATATCGGTGACAGAAATATCATCTAGCAGTAATGCTAAAATCAATAGGTCATCTATATCTAAGCCTCGCAATCTCATAAAATTTATGATAGCTTAAATTATTCATAAGATATACTCCAAGAAGTTAGAAAAGCTAGGCATTTGCTTGGCTTTTCGTTTATAATGGAAAGTATAATTTCGTGTTCCTTCCATTTTCGCTGAAGGGCCTGTCAATCTCTTGGTGGGCCTTTCATTTTTGCAGCACTTGCCACAAATTCTTTTATTTCTTCTTTCGTTCTTAAAACAACAGCTATTGCGCCTGACATATTAAGTTTTGTTATCCATTCAATTTGTTCCGATGAAAGTCTACCTTTATCTGTTTTAAGTTCTATGGCAAAAAACTTTCCGGAAGGAAGTACACCAGCAAGATCTGGAAACCCTTTTATTGGGCTTTTTTTCCTGATTTGTTTTGTTCCAATAGAATGAATCACTGGACCATTGGCAACACGCCAATAAACTAAACCAGATTGCTTTAAACAATTAATGGCAAAACTTAAAAGCTCTGATTCTTTCATTGAAACTCCAAACAAAAACGGGGGGCGGTTGTCGCTCCCCCGTACCTGGCGTCAGGACATTTTAAGCCCTAAGTTTTTGCGCCAGAGCGTAAAGCCTTAGACAAAGATCGATGCCATCTTCGATAGCCATCTCAACTTTATCTTGGGGCAAGTCTAGTTCATCTTTAACTAATTGCGCTAATTGTTCAATATCTTCTGAATCCATTTCAGCAACTTCAGAAGGAATATCTGCCATGCCATCTACAGCCGAAGGCAATTTATAGAGCATCGGCACTAGATGTGTGGCGTCTGATATGTTTAACTTGCCATCTTCAGCAACTTCACCAATGCTATTTGCTAAAGCACACATAAAGACGAGAGCTTCTTTTAATTCTTTTTGATCTTTTGCCATGGTTTACCTCTTCTCGATTTGCCTTATTCTGAATTCATGATCCTTCATGACTTCATTTATCTGACCTAATTTTGTACTAAGTTCCTGTATTGTTCCAGCCATTGATTGAATATTTTTAGACATATCACCAATAAAAGATACACCAAGGCTCACTATACCAATTACAAGCGCAAGCATCAGATGATTTATGTTGTCATGTATCTGTTTCATGCCTTTAATTTTAGCATTAAATTTGTCCAGCAACAAACGCTGCGAATAAAAAATCTACGCCATCATGTATCTTATTAGAATCACAAGGTTGCCAGTCAGATCCAGGATCACGCTGCCAAAGATATTCTTCACAACGGTCTTTTGCGGTGGGCAATCTATCAGAAGGAAATAGTTTCTCATCTAAAAGAATGGCTATAACCTCATCTTGATTGCCGTCTTTGTATTTGTGATACAAGGCTTTAGCTAAAGCATTATTAGGGCTTTCATTTTGATAAATCCTAAGAAGCTCATAATCAGCGTCAGATATGCCGCCACGCATGATGCCACGGGTAAAGATAGCCATGACATCAAGATGCTTCTCATAGCCAGCTTTCTTATCTTGGCTTGGTACTGCTTCTGGCAGTATTAATAATCTTAAAAGCATTTCCTGAAGCACAAGAGTTAAAGCAGGAACCATATAGGTGCGTGACAGTGGGCCTCTGCCCATTACCCAGCCTTTTGCTTGTCCGTAGTCCCAGATGCGTTGTAATGCTGGCTTATCGCCCTTGAGATAAAGATAAGGCCAAAGCATTATAAACATATCCTTAGAGATATCAGACTTTGATTGGCCTAAATCATAGCATTGATGCGATTCGTTTCGATACCAGCGTCCTGGTTCACCTTCAGCTTTGTAGATATCTGCTTCTGCGCAACCACCTGACATCTTGCAAAGAGAAGTAAATCCAAGCGAATCACAGCCAGCTTGATGTGCCCATCCGGTGTGCAGTCTCTTGTATAATTCAGCCTTAGCCACAACAGCTTCATTAACTTGCTGCGGATTTTTATTAATACTGTTTGCATTGTTTAAATTTGAACTATCTGAATTAGATGCGGACCAAGCAAACCCATCGGAATCTGATAAATCAGCATTAGAAGAATTTGTTATATTACAAGACACTCTTGTTGGAGCAACACCAAATGCGTCCGATCTAGCTTGAGCTATCCATATTCCTGGAGTAAGAGTAACACCAGTTGCCAAGTTTACTGTAACGTTTCCAGATACGTTTCCTGTTTGTGTTCCTGATGATGTTAATCTTTCCCCAACATACCCAACCGGAACCGCTGTCCCATCCCCCGCTGATTGTAATAATGTTTTTTGTGGCATTTTTAGCTCCTTTTAGAGTTCGGCTGAAGCTGTGTATGATTGTAAATCCAAAAATTGTCCTGAAGGAATTGTAACTGTTAACACAAAACTATCTTGATTTGGATTTCCAGCACTAGAAAAATTTTGACCTGTACCATCATTTATATCATAAACACCTGATATAGATGACGGAATTGATCTCATTGTTTGTTTAAAAAAAACATTTAAGCTTACTAATCCTGAAGATGCGCCATTATTATAAATTCTTGCCAACGTTCCACCTTGACCAACAGCTTGTTGATAATATCTTTGGCATAATTGCAGTTCAATACCAACTGGTCTATTTTCAAACGGAGTAGAAATTGTTCCTTCCTCAAGTTGAACCTGAGCAATATCAAAAGTTCCTGATTGTTGGCCCAATGAATTTGTTCTGCTATTAAATGATGATCCTGCATCAAACCAAAAAATTATCTCTATAAAATCGTTATTATTTGTTCCAAGTGTTTTACCAGAAATGCTTGGAATAGTTGTTGTAATTGTAAATTTTTTCCATGATGTTGTTAATGAACATGTAGTTACTCCAATTCCTGTTATAGATGATGATGGAGAACCTCCAGTCCCAAATGATTGACTAAATTCTACAGCCATATTTTTTGAAGCGTCTGCTTTTGCCCAAAATGATAATGTAACTGTTTGTCCTGAAAATGTCCTTACGCCTTCTATTCTTTGTTGATTTGCGACAAGGTTTCCAGAACCAGCAACACTTGTTGCAACAATTCTTTTAAAATATTGCGGATTATTTGGAACGTCTGTTTGACCTAATGTAAATGTTTGTCTTGAATTTGTTGCGCTTGAACCAACAAATGTTAAATTCCATCTATCGTCTGATCCATATCCAGCCGTACTATGGGAGACTGCTCTTTGCCAGATATCAAAGTTACCGTTGATAATTTTATTTTTAAAAGCGGCTGCGCCTTGAAGTGTTACGTTTGTTGATCCAAATTGAATTGCTGATGATGACATATTAAACTCCTTTCAACGCAGCAATTTCTGATTTTGCTGAGTCCAATTCTTCTTTTAGTTCTTGAATTGCTTTGACCAATACAGAACAAAGTGCGCCTAAATTTAAAGACTGAATTTGGTCTGGATCGTCTTTTTTTCCAACGACGGAGCTTGGAATAATTTCTTGAAGCTCATGAGCCAAAAATCCTTCGTGAACATCTTCGGAAGATTTAAACAATTCTCCGTAGTCAGCCATTTTATAACTAACAGGACGAAGCTTTTTTATTCTTTCTAATGCTGGTTGTGATTGTGTTTCTACATCGCGCTTAATTCTGTAGTCAGATACGTTTGCAAGAGTCACGTCTACTGCATTGTCAATTCGCGCTATTACGTTTGGAGAAGACCACTTAAAAGCCATGGCATTTGCTGATCCGGTTCCACCAAGTCCAACGTATGTTATACCAGACACATTTCTAAGCTCTATGCCTCCGGTTGTCGCTCTAAATCTTTCCACACCATTTGTTGTTAAAACAAGATTTCCTGTGCCAGCGTTATCTATTGCGCAATCTCCATTTGCTCCGCTATATCTTACAATTCTTGCGCTATAACCAACGGAAGATTGAGAGTGTAAGTTTAAATATGAATTACCTGATCCTGTTCTATTAGAGCCTATTTTTATATTAACGTCTTCTATTGATGATCCTGTTCCTGTTTCTATAACAGATCCGTAAACAACGCTGCTTGATTGAACAGATAGCGGGAACGAAGTACCGATTGCCGGAGCGTTCAAAGCATAGTTGATACTTGCCGAAGAAAATCCGGTAATGCTTGGCAATGTTACTTGCAGTAATCCTGCCGCTGTTGCTGTTACAACAAACCCTGTCGGAGGCGTGTCACCTGATACTTGATAGCTTACGTTGTAATCATTAGCAGCTCCGTTTTTACTAAAAACAGCCCTAACATAAAATCTCAAAGGAGTTGTGGCCGAAATAGACACCCATCCAGTCAATTCACCAGCGTCATAAGCTGAAATGTTTTGAACGGTAGTTGTAGTATTATTTAATAAAGAAATTTGAGTTCTAGCATTTGTTGCACCAACAACAACTCCACGCTTAGGGGATACATACAAAGTGGTCGCACTAGAAGCTATACCAATAGGAACGCTTACATATCCTATTGTTGTTGGCTCTGTTGTTGTAAGAAGGCCCGATGTAGATGCTGACAAGAAGTAAACTTCTCCTGCCGTAAGTCCAGAAAGACCTGAAACCTCACCAGACAAAGTTACTTCAAATGTGCTTGCATCAATTACTCTGCTTACAACGCCAATAACTTCAGCAGTATTTGCAGCGGTTGCTATTGCTTTTGCATATGTTGATCCATTAAGCCAAAGAACATCTCCAACTACAAATCCGTGGCTTGCTTGGGTTACTCTGTCAGTAGTTCCGCCTCCGCCAATAGATGCCCAACCAGCAAGTTCGTTGTAACCTTCAAACACATCGTCTGTGTCGTTGTAACGAATCATGCCCTTAAGAGCTGCTGCCGTTCCGGTTGGTCTTTCGGTTGTTGCGTTACCAACAGGAAGTTTTAATGCTCCAGTTAATGCTGCTGTACTTGAAACGCTTTTATTAAGCAATGTTTCAGAGCCAGAAAGTGTTGCCAATGTTCCTGTTGTTGGCATTGTCACCGCTGATGCGGCAGTTGTTGTTATGTTTAAATCAAAATTTCCTGTGCGTGTTAAAGTTGCAGAATCATTATTAGATACACCAGTACCGCCTTTTGTCGGCAATAGTGTTCCTGTTAATTGTGTTGCATTTACGTCAGTTAATGTAGCTAATGTGCCTGACGTAGGTAGAGTTAAACTTGTTGTTGCTGTTGTTGTAAGTGTTACAGCGTGATTTCCAGATCTTGTCAGTGTAGCCGCATCATTATTTGATATTCCTGTACCACCTTTAGATGGTAAAATTGTTCCGGTTAAATTTGTTGCAGTTATGTCATCGATTGCGGCTATATTTTTTTCTGATCCTAAATCACCTGCCGCAAATTTATTTGGAGCTGTAGATTTATAAATTAGGCTTCCTTTTGTGCCAGTTCTATCAACAGTAAATCCAGATCCTACTGACGTTGCATCTGTTCCATTTTTATTGATTGTAATATTAGAATCTTTTACATCTAAAGTTGTTGTATTAACTGTAGTAGTTGTGCCAGACACCGTTAGATTGCCTGGGATGCTTACGGTTGACGTAGCACCGCCCAAAGTCAAGTTATTAGCACCAACACTAGCGCCGATTGTCAAAGCACCAGAAGCCTCAACATCAAGTGCGTTATTTCTGATTTTTGTACCGTCAAGAAATCCGTCTTTTATTGTTTTTGATTGAAGTTCTTGTGCACCTAGAGTCAGCACAACAGTTGCCGAAATATCTGGAAATGTATACGTTCTGTCTGCTGTGCTATTAAAATCAAGGATGTTGTCAGCGCCAGTTGAACATCCATTTAGATCAAAACTTACAGTTTTTGTTGGGTCCGTGGCATTTTGTTGTACAATTCCAGTTCTCCAAACACCGCCAAGATATAATCTTGGTGCATTTAAAGTTGTATTTAAATAAATTGAGCCATCTACAAGATCATTTTCGGCGATAAATGCCGCATCATTTGCATAAACTGGCAAAGAGTTTGTAGCCGTTTCAAGGCTTAAATCAACAGGCTCTGTAACATTTACGCCATTTGCAAATACTAGCTTTTTTACTGTAGGCATTTAATCAACTCCCCTGATCTCGTTTATTTTGACACTCGTTGTAGAGCCAGATTGATCTAATCCAACAATTAGGCCTTTTGTATTTTCGGTGACATCCGCTACGGCTGTGTTATTTATTTCAATAACATCTCCAATAGATGACGCCAAATCTTCGCTTGCTGTTGCTAAGCTATATTCTACAGTCGGATTACCAAAATATCCAGCAATAGCGGCCTTCCTATTTTGGATATTTTCAAGACAATGTTCTATTTTTTTTGTCTTATTTATCCTGTGTATTTGCCTATTTATAGGTAAATCTACAACAGCTTTTGCTCCTGTGCCAAGATTGGTAGCCAGGTTTACTACTTGGGGATTATCAAGTTCAACTGTGGTGATTATGTCTTGATATTGGACCTCGGTTTTAGTCTGACCATCTAGCATATTTACAGGATCACGAGTGCCATCTATTGCCATTGAATTTGGATTTTTTATAATTTTATATTCAATTTGCCTTGATTCGTTAACGCTCAAAACTCCTAGTGCACTAGATGTAATATTTTGAGCCATATCTAAATATGTTCCAAATTCTGAACTTTGATCTTTTGGCTCTGTTAAAAAAACTTTAGCATTTAAGTCGGTATCGGCTTGTGTGAATGTAGTATTATTAGTTTCCATTCCAGCCGAATTTAAAACAAATTTTAAAGCGTTTCCGTGACTCAATGGATTTTGACAACCATACCGAACCTTTACCGTTGACTCTGAGATATTTGTATAATCATTAGGCCCAAGTTTAAAAAATAACGTGCTTATATTTTGGCCGCCAAATATATAGCCCGATCCTAAAGTAATTTCTGTAGGGAACACATAATTTGTGAAAAAGTTAAGCTTTGGCTTTATATCTGTTATTCCTATTGCCAATTCTGTTGCTTCAAACTCATAATCTCCTCGGTTATCACCTTCTACAAAGCATGAAAAAGCTGGAAATGTGTTATCAGCAGGAAGAATTGCTGCCTGAGAAAAAATTAATTTTAAATCTTCAAAAATTGATTGATAATTAAAAATTACATAAAAAGCTATGTTATAAGTTTTTCCTGATCTTGTATAAAGATTTGGACCAAAATTGGAAACCGCTGCGCCTTTAGCGCCAAGGCTTTGAAGTGTGGCTGGCAATGCCGAGGCTGGTATGAAATCACCTATTTCACCGTTAAAATTATTAATATTAGATAATTCATAAAAAACTATATAACTTGTGGCGTTGTAAGTTGCGTCTTCTACTGGACCACCAACTTGACCAAAAATATATGCTTGAACTTTGCCTAAAATCTTTCTTGTAGTCGGAACAACAAGTGCTTGGCCTATTACGCTTCCAAAAGTGAGCCTTCGTATATCTCCTACAACACGTCCGGCAATCCATTCAGTCGTGCTAGTTTGATCAACTCTATCTGGACGCACTCTAGTCGCATTAATTGCGTCACTCATATGATATAAAGGCATAGTGATATTTCCAGCCCAATCAAATGTGTCAATGTGCCTATATCCAGATGCTATTTTGTATGGTGTATATTTACCAAGACATATTGGAATTGCTTTATTTTCATCTTCTGGACGTGGATACATTGTGCCATTGCCAGTGTAAATATATGACTGTGCTCTTGTTCCAAAGGATGATGTATTGTTTAATTTTTGGAATGTATCAATTATGTTTACATCCAAAACACCATTAGCATAGCCAACGTCAGAAACTGCTCCATCAAATATTTTTCTATTATTTTCTACAGAATCTATGCAAGCCCAAACAGCTACTGGAGCATTACTTAAACTTTCATATTGTCCTGTGGAAAATTCTGGCTTTCCAATTAAAGATTGACCCCATCGATCTGTACAAATAAAAGAAATAGACGTATTAGATAAACTGAACACACCTTCTGCAATATTTCGCATGCTTTGACTAAATCGTGGATAATTAACAATCAAAGGCTCCCATGTTGCATCTGAAATACCTGACACGCCAGATGTATATCTAGCCTTTGTTCCAGTTAAAAATATATTGTGATCTAATGTTACGACATTGCTTAAACTTGTTAAATTTAAAGCGCTAGTGATTGCTATTTGAGACCCAGAATAAATCCAATCCGATGAGCTAATAATTTCGCCATTTATTGTTACATTTTCAATATTTAATCCAGACGGAACATCAAAAATGTATTTGCCAGCAGAAAGTTGACCCGCCGCTAGATATCTTCTAGAAGTTAATCTAACTAGAAAAAATCTTTCTGTGGCCGATTCTAAAGCTTTCGAAGCAAAAGTCATCTTTTAACCCCTAAAGCTATTCTTGCTCCGCCAGTGTTTGTAATACCGACTGGCTGCATCCAATCAAGCCATACGCCGAGATATAAGTTATTACCACTTCTTAAATATCCTGTAGTTTCTAATCTTATATAAACCGGATCTTCTATCAGGCTGTAATCTTTAAAAGTAAATGTTAAATCACCAAGCCAAAAATTTCCCGTTTGACCTGTAGTTTCATTGCTAAAAGTTTCCCAATCACTTACAGCCAATGCTGGTCCACCGTTTCTACCAGCCACGACAAGACGCATTTGATATGAAAATGAATTTGGATTGCGATGAAAAACTCGTAAATGAGCCAGACTTAAATCACCGCGCTGTGGTAATTCATAAGACCCAAGCTCCGTAGAGTTTGAATTTATAATGTTAAAATAAGCATCTTGTGGATAAACGAAAATGCTCATATAACCTCCCTGAGTTGTATTGAGAGATTATAATAACCTCGCAGCACATGCTGAAGATCAAGCGGAGATGTCACGGCCAGATAATGAGTCATCTGACTTAGCTTTAAACTAACCTGCTTTTTAGGATCTATGCATAAAAAGAATGGTTTTTCTATTCCAAGATCATAAAATAATTGTTCTATTTCCATCAAGTCATCATCTTTTAATAATTGTACAGAAATAGAGCTTAAAGATAATACTTTTGGCCTTCTATCAATATAGAAGGTGCCATTTTCTGATACCAATTTTATACTTGTGTCTTCTCGGCTTCTAGTAAAGCCTGTAGCAATGTTAGTATTTTGAGGAATCACTGATGATCCCATGAATGCAACAGCCGCTTTAATATCGTTATTGGTTCGATCATCAATAAATATGCGCCAAAATCTACATGGCTGAACAACATCACCAGCAAAAAAAGCACCTTCTCCAGATACCTCAAACTCCTCATCGACTGGCAAAGTCACATTCCAAGTATCAAGATTATTTCCTTGAATCCTAATAGTAGCTGTATTGCATGAAAAAACTTCATTAGCTGGAGCTAACAAAGCGGAAAAATCCACATTTTGAGGAAAGCCAAGATCAATTTTAATCCATGCGCCAGTATTATATCGTCTTTCGTCAGCTATAATTGCTGCACCACTTCTATCTGATGTGCCTAAAAATCCTAAAGTAAACCAAATAGCGTTAGTTTGATTACTAATATTTACAGTTTTTGATGACAAAAATGAAAATGTTATTCTATCTCCGTCACCTTGTAATAATGTTAAATTTTGTGCGATACAAGCGGCCTCAACAGCCGTTTTTAATTGCGCAAATGTGTATGATCCTTGCGCAACCGTATACGTGGTCGCATTAATATAAATCTTGCAGTTTTTTTCGTGAATCTCATACAAGTTCTGCGCCTTCCACAGTTTACTTCGAATTGATGAAAGTAAATTGCTGACAGGGTATCCCGCCTGAGAAGCCGTCGCCGTGATCGTGGACGCATCAAGATAATTATTATAGGAAAATCGCGCATTTATTTTTGATGTACTCATGCTGAAAGTCTCGCATTTTGTCTATTAAGCTGCAAAATTATATCAGCAAAAGCTTGCTGGTTCACCTTCGCTTCAGTTCTCACAACTATTGGTGATTGTACTGTCGATAAAATAGAAGCCAACATAGCAGAATCACTGCTTGGAGCGTCAGAGTTTTGACGCATTAAAAATGCTCCAAGTTCACCAACCATGTCACGTGGTACAACTAATTCACCAGGGGTGAGCATTGCTGGTACAGTATCTGTACCCATTGGTTTAAAAAATCCATCAGCAGCATATTGTGGAACTAATCCGCCTTTAGCAAACCCAAAAATAGCTCTTAGATCCTCTTCTGTTTGAGCAAGTCCCTCTGTAAAACCTTTACCACCAGCTCTATCAATCGCATCGCCTATTGCCCCAAAAGTTTCTGCAATAAGACCTTTTCCTCCACCTTTTCCGGCTCGTCCTGTCAAAGCTCTAATCAATCTTTCGATTGGTTCAAATAATTTTTCTATAAATCCAGTTACATTTTCAAGTGCCTTTTTTAATCCATCAAACAAATCTGTAATTGGTTTTAAGAAATTTCCAATAGCTTTAGAGAAAAATTTAGCTAAAGCATCTCCAATCGCTTTTGCACCATCAACTATTGCGTCTCTAAATGCTACAGCTAATCCGATGGCTATTTTTGGTATGGCTCTTAGAATAGCTCCAACTATTTTTTCTAAACCGCCTTCAAATAAAAGATAATCAATTAATGTATCAACAACTACTGGGATTGATTCTGCAATAGCTGTAATAAATTCAGGAACATATTTGATAAATTCTTTAATAAGTTCTTTTACTTTTTCTGGGCCTTGAGCAAGTATTGATGCTATTTGACTTACAATGCCGCCTATACCTGGAAGAAAGAAATCTGCAACAAATCCTGTTAATTGTGATGCAAACTGTTTAGCACCTTCTTTGCCTTGTAAAGCTTGATTTAAAACTCCACCAACAGCTCCAGCTGCTTTTTCAAATGAGACGCTTTCACCTGAAAATAATGAACCTAAACTACTTTGCACTGGGTTTGCAAATCCAGCCTGAAAATCTTCCAAACGCTTTTTTTGTAAATCCCTTAAATCATCATTTAATCTTTTTGCATCAGCTAATTTAGCTTCATATTCTTTTTTACTTGCTTCTTGTTCAAGCTTAATTAGTTGTTCATTTGTGCTTTGACTAATTTGTATTTTAAGTCTTTGTATTTCTAATGCATTTTGTTTGCCAAATTGTTTTTCAAATTCTCCAAGTTTTTTTAAATCTTCTGTAGCTTTTTGCACTATTTTTTCTTGTTCAGTGCCGCGCTCTTGTGCGATAGATGACTGAAATGCTGCAAAAGCTTTAGCAGCTTCATTTGCCTTTTTTGTGGCATCTTCTAAGGCCTTACCAGTCAAACCAATGGCTTGCGGGGCTTTTGATTGTGGTATTGAATTTAAACGCTCAAGAAAGTTTGAAGTTGCTTTAGTGGCTCCTTGAGATTGCTCTACAATTCCAGCAAATCCGTCAGCAACTTTCTTTGACTGATCCCCAACATTTATATCTCTAAATGCCTCTATTTCTTTGTTAAGGTCATTTTGCGCTGATGCCGCTGCTTGAGCAAGGCCAGAATATGCGCCAAAATATGCAATAGCTAAGCCATCAGTTGCATAACTTTTTTCGCTTTCTTCTCTTTGTTTTTTTACGCTTTGGGTTACATTGTCTATTGCAAAAGATGTCAGCTTAAAAAGTGCTTGTAATGTGGGGCTTTCGGTTATTGTTTTTCCAAGTTCTTTTAATAAATCACTAAATGAATTGGTTAATTGTCCAAGCCTTCCGCTATAAGTGTCTAAATCTTTTATAGCTGTACCACCAAATTTTTGATTCACTAAATCAATGGCAGCTCCAGCTTCTAATTGCTGTTTAGTTAAATTTCTAAACTCAGCTCCATAATTACCAAGCTTTCCAATGCTTCCATCTAGTGTTCCACCTAAAAGCCTGACAGCCGATTCGACATCTTGCCCAGTAGCTGCCGCAAGATCAATAGCAGCTTTAGTTAATTCTTTTGCTTTGTCGGTAGAAATACCAAATGATTGAGCAATGATAAAAGTCTGTTTAACTAAATCATCACTTACACCAGTGCTTGACTTAATAGCATCAGCAAAATCAAGCACACTATTTACAGCTTGAGAGCTTGCATCGCCGACTGATCTTAAACTAGCCTCTATTTGACGAGTTAATTTTGCATCTTCTGCTGCTTCATTAATCCCATTTCTTATGGCTTGGAATCCGCCAGTGATGGCAACAAAAGCACCAGTTAGTTTTAATGCTCCGCTTTTAAAAACATTAAAAAAATTAGATGATTGATCTTCTGTCTTTTTTAAGACTTTGACGCTTTCACGGCCAAACAATTCAATGGCAGCCTGAGCATCTTTGGCATCGAGGTTTATTTGAATGGTTACATCATTTTCTGCCATGTTGTTTTGACCTCATGTCTTCAGCTTGGCATTTATCCATTTCAATATCGATTATACCAAAAATTTCAGCTTTAAGCGCATCCATGTCCGAGATATTTGACGTGTAACCTAGCTTAGCTAATCTTTTTCTCTGGATGTATTCAGCTACAAACGGGGCCGCTTCATTTGAAAGATTAGAGCCTTTAAAACAGGCTCTTGATTGCATTCTAATGGCAGCCTTTAGCCGTTTCCCACCTTAAATCCATTAAGTAACATGGCAGAAATTTCAACCATAGTAGGATGCAAATCTTCAACATATTGCATTTCTTCAAATGATTTTACTTCTTCACCAGTTTTTTTATTTTTAAGATTAACCTCTTTGTAATGATCTTTTGATAAACGTACCATTTCTCTGACTGATTTTAATCTTTGGTTTTGATCGCCTTCTACTGTTCCATCATCTTTTACGGTAACTTGTAGGCGTTCAATATAATCAAACTTCTCATCAAAAGTAGGCAACCGGAGAGTGACGCTCCCCTCCCAAGTCGCGTCATCTCCCTTGCAAATCGTTGGCGTAATATTAATTGTCTTCATTGTTACCTCTTAGACAAAGGCAACATATACCTCGCCATCACCGTCTGAGTTTACAAATGCTTGCAACTCAAGATCAAGCTGAGCCAATCCATCGGCATCACTAACAGAGAAAGCGGATATAGTTGCGGTTGGTACATAAAGACATCCTGCCTTACCTGCCGCCCAGTTTCCACCGCTTTTTTGTCCAAAACTATATTGGAATTTTACGTCAGTATTTTGACGGAATCGCTCAAACTGCTTAGCATCGTATTGCTCTAATAGAGCCGATACCGAAATGGTCACTGTTCTAGCGTTAATAATCGATCCACCAATACCAGATGCAGCACATACGGATGGTATGTCTGCTTTTGGTGTGTCGATTGTCATGCTTACAGTTCCGGCTTTAAAACAAGCGAACTCACTTCCTAAACCAAGCATAACTTCATTATCTTTGGCTGCTAGTGGGTCAGCATTGTCAAAAGAAGGATTTTGAGGAGAGCTAAAATCTACAGCCAAATCAGACTCATAACTTAAAGCTCCTGTATCATCAGCAGTAAATCCCAGGGTTGCGCCAGCAGAATCAACACCAGTTGCCCAATCAATATCCAAAGTTCCAGCGGCTTTTGATACTGTGAATTTACCATTTGCTGATGAATATGAACAAGAAATAGCTGTTCCAGCGGCAGCAGTCATTGCTTGAGCAACAGCTTCAGCAAGCTCTAGTGGTGTCTTATAAAGCTTTTGTTGTAATGTGGCTGTGACAGTACCAGATCCAACGTCAAAATCAATTTTATCTGCGCCAGCTTCGATTTCCATAGGATCAAAGTAATAGCCAACGCCTTCTAGGCTATAGCTTGCATTGATAAGCTCGCCAGCCGTTATATCAAAGCTTGCGCTTGTTACTCGGCTTCCTGCCATGGCTTGCAGTGCTCCGCCTTGGCCAAGATAATGCCAAAGGCTCAATGTTGGGTGGCTATCATTTGCTGGCTTGTAAAGTACGCACTTGCCTAGATTTGTTCCGGCTGGAGTAGCTACAGGAGTTTGAAAGCTCAACGCCAAATCATCGCCAGAAACATCATCAACAGCTCTGATGCGGTATCCATTGACTGCATCTTTAATCAATACAGCTTGGCCACGTTGAAATTGAGCGCCTTCACCTGCGCCAACTTTAAGAGCCGAGACAGTCGATCCTGCCACAGTATCATATTCAACAGCCGCTACAGCTTTAGCTCCTAAAGAAGCTTCAAGCAAAAGACCATAGTTTGGCTCTTGGCCTTCTACACCACTTGCTCTGAGATAATGAGACAAAGAAGCGGTTGGAGCTTCTGCGCCGATAATAGATTTTGCTTGACCAATGGATGCTTTTAGCTCGGCATTTTCAAGAAGATTGAAACCGCCTTCCATCGTAAAGTCATCTTGCAGCGCTACATAATCACTTGCAGCGGATGGCTTCGCTGGCGAGCCTTCGCTAGTTTCTTTTTTTATAGCGAGAACGCTATTTCTTGTTTGAATCGACGCCATCCGTGGCTCCTTTTAAACAGTTAAAATGGTTTAAATTGGCTCTTGATATTCTACCCTTAACGTTATCTCTAGGGCAAGATACTTGCTCTCCACCCCTTGAATATAATTAATGCCACTATCATCTGTGATAACAGCTTTAATACATTGCCCATCTAGTGTTGAATCTGTCTCAAATGCTAATAAAATCTCTCGGTGTGCGTCAATAATATCTTTTTCGACCATGGCCCTGCCAAGTGTGTCATTTTCGGTGTTTACCACTTGAGTCACTAGGCCAATGGTATAATCCCTTTCCCATGTAGCAATACATCCCACATATCTCTCGGTGTTTGTACCTGGGCCAATAGCTAGACCAAAAGCCTTGCGCAGCAAAATAGCTGTATTTTCATCGAGAGCGTATGGATTTGGTACGCGCTGAAATCCTGGCAAGATAGTCTCTAGCTTTGTTACAATGGTGTCATATATGTCTGCAATCTTAGTGGTCATCTTGTCATAAATCCTGATTTTCTAGTGATTTCGCCTACTTCAACGTGTCCATTTTGGTTTACATCGATGGCATATATTCGACTTGCCATCTCTTCTTGATAGCGTCTTTTGGCTTCTGCAACGTGCTCACGGTACGGAGTGCCGAAAGCTTGGTACACAATCTCAGCAACCTTGTGACAAGCAGCATCTTCAAAGACTGACCAATCCATAATTTGCCCACGATCTACAGCAAAATTGCGCTTTCTAATATCTTTAACAATGGCTTCAGATGCCATAAAATGTTGCTCGTTCCAATTTGTTTTTCCGGTTTTAAATCCTGATAATATCTGTGGCTGCATAAGGTCAGGATATATGCTTGAAAGCACTGTGTCATCACTGAATTTCTGGCCAATATAGGAAACTCCTGCCGTAAATGGACCAGGCCAGCCAATTCGCAGCCAATAGCGGTTATATATTTGAAAGCTTGAAAGCCCTACGGTTTTACTTTCTTGCTCTGAGTTCCATCCACCGTCTATATGCAAGGCCCAACTAATGCGGCCTGATTTTGTCATTCCTTCAGTCTGATCAATAATATCGACTACATCGTACCAGCTTCCATTAAACCAAACTTCTATTGTTGGAAGTCCGGCATCTGTTGCTGATACTGCCGACAATTCAAACCATAGATTGTTAAAAGGACAATTTGCAGCAATGTAGATTTTGTTTGGATCTACATAATTTAAAGCATAAGTGCCCACCCTGTAATCACCTACTGCAACAGAGATATCAGTGGTCTCGTAAATAACTCTCTGAGTGATTAGGCTGACAGTCATTTGATCCTCGGTGTGTAAAATGGCGGGGGCATATTTCAGCCCCCACCTTGTTAGATTATGGCTCTAGTTGTGGAACTCCTCTTTCTGGTAACTCTTTTTCTTCTCGTGGTAATGGTAATGGTAATGGCATATTTTTTACTCCTTATTATTTGAGATATTGTACGTGAACTTTGTCGCCTTCTAGCAGCTTGCTTGGGCTTGGTGCTACAAGATCGCCGATGAATGTGATGCGCGTAACACCGCCAACGGTTGACAATGTATAACTTTCACCTTCAACGTGAACCACACCACCAGACATAAGCATCATGGTATCGGCAGCAGCCAAATGAGCGCAATCTACATATCCATTGGTGATGTCACCAGCCGATAATGTAAACGTTTGTTTTTTTCCGCTTAGGCCAGCAGGAATAGCGCCGATTGCCGCATCAAGTTGCGATTTAGTTACTGCGTCTTGAGCCGATGTACCATTTGCAAGATTTGTAATCTTGCTTGATGTCATGTCAAGCTCACGAGCATTGATTTTAACTTTACCGCGAACACCTGTACCGGACACAGCAGCAGTTTCGATCTCTACGTTACCACCACTTACGTTTGGTTTTAGACCATAGCCGTCTGGTTGAATCCAGATTGGACGACCTGCTGTGTCACCTGCTGGATCGTAATTCTCCATGGTGGTCGTAAGATACATTTCTGTACCAGCACTTGCATGGACATACGCAAAATTAAAGTACCATTGTTTGCCCCAGTCACCACTGTTGTGCGAATTGTTTGCCAATGGCTTGAGCATTTGAGTCTCAAGGTCATGGCTAATTCTTGGGTTGATAGCGACTAGGTTACCATTGTTTAACTTCTGAGTGCTTGATTTTCCTTGTGACACCAAATCACAATCAGCATAAGAAGACGCACCATCGACAATTAAGTTTTCAGATGTCATCCCGCGCAAAAAACCAGAACAGCGTCTGTTAAAATCACTCACAGTCGTGTTGAAACGAACTGTACCAGCACAGTATCCGCCTGCGGCGTTCAAGATAGATGCCATGCCGCCATTTGGATGTTGGTTGAGAGTAATATTTGAATAACAAACGTTATTTGTAAAAACACCTACGTTAATACCGCTGATTGTCAAAGCACCAAATAAAAGACAGCTATCAAATTGCGCTTGAGCAATAGCATTATCGTATCCATACATGTTAACTGTAGATCCAAAAACCACTTCATTCATGTAGATTTTGCCAGCCCGTGATTTTGCTGTGTTCCAGTTCAAATCAACAGCAGAAAGCAAGCTAACCATCGAAAATCCGGATCTATCATCTGATCCAGAGTTATCTTGAGTCCAAGCTCCCATCGAAACTGCGCCTGTAATCCTTACAGACTCTTTGCTTTCACCGATCAAAAATACGTTAGATTTGATAGCAAGAGATGCTTCTGTATATGCACCAGCACCAATTCTAATAACGTATCTTTTGCTAGGTGTAGCATCAGAAATTGATGCCATAGCAGCAGCAATGGTCAAATAAGGTTTTTGCTCTGATCCATCGGCTGTAGCATCCACTCCGCTTTTGTTGACGTGCTTTACTTGTGCGGTCGGATAAGACAGGGCTCCAGCGGTAAACCTTGTTAGTATCTTGTGCAACATAGATTTTTCCGGCTTCACCTTCAGCAGGGAAAGACGCTAAATCAGCATATTCAAGCACATCATCAACATAGCTTGGCAATTGGCTAGATGGAACTTTGCCATCAACTAAATCAGCCTTCGTTGAAAGATCAATTCCAGAAATAGCATCGTCAACATATTTTTTAGTTGTAACTTGCTGATCCGCTGTTGGTATGGAGGCATTTCCTTCAGCGTCAAATAATTGTATTTCTCCCAATCCGACATTTGATCGACTTTGACCTGATTGAATAAGATTAAGTCCTGCAAAACTAAGAATGGAATGGCTTCCTTCTTCGTCATTATAAAGACCCATCTCAGTGTAATCGACATATCCATATACATTTGGCCTTGGCTGGTTTGCGCTATAAAGATATAGCTGCGCCATATCAAAGCCGCCAGTATTGTCCCTTTTTACAATAGTATTAGACGTGTTATCTGGAGTTGCATTTTGTATTTCTGAAACAGCATCAGTAACCGATGTAGGAATTTGCTCTTCTGGAACTTTGCCATCAACCAAATCAGCCTTGCCAGACAGATCAAGTGCAGCAACAGCAGCAGCGGCCTCATCAGCGGCCTTTTGGTCTACATAACTTTTACGGGCTAAATCTTTACCATCTACCGGATCATTATTACTTTGAATTGGGATGTCTTTATCGACAAACCTACCTTTGACGAGTGCCATTGTAACTCCTTTTTATTTTATCTTGTATAAGTGACGCGAAGTTTATCACCAACGTCAAGTATACCATAAAGTGGAGTAGCATCCCAACTAAGCACATTGAGAGAAACTGTATAATCCTCTCCATATACTTGTGCACTTCCTGAAACAACATCAAGTGTTACAGATGATGAATCAGTTGGAGTATGAGATAATGTAATAGATGATGATGAAATATTGAGAGCATCAAGTGTAAAATATTCCACTGTATAAACATTGCTCGGTGGAATTGATATTGTTTGATTTTTCCAAAGCTGCGTAGATGATTCATAGACAAGTGCTTGTCCATTTGTAACGCCATTGATAGCAACATTGTGAAGCTCTTGAAGCTCAAAACCATTTTGGATTTTTACTTCTATAATTCCATCGGTAATGTGTGATCTAACAACATACCCACAAAATACTAAATGGTCTGGAGCACTTGGTTTTGTGGTAGTCAGACCGCCTGCAACAGTTGGTGAAAGCCATAGCATTTGCCCTTCGCTAAACATCGAAGTGTCAACGCCAGTGAGCTGGCCTTCTACAACGCAGTATCCTGTACCATTATGCAAAATATCTTGCTGTAATATCCCAAACGTCTTAGAGCTTCCCATTTCTGATGATGCTTGAGATTTGCTAACAAGCGGACGATTTCCAGTTGCTCCAGAAATATATACAACAGTCTTTTTAGGTAGTGTTGCGCCTGTTTGATTGCGCACAACGCATAAAAGCTTCTCAGTATTGGCAACAATAGTTCCACCAACTAAAGGCTCGGCTACACCATTATCACGCTTGATCTTGAAGATTTGGTCATCTTCGTCATACCAGAGATAGACTCGGTTGGCCGCTGGCGTTTCTGGCTCTTGGATGCCATTAAATCTGATTTTGCTGTCAGACATTTCAACCTCTAAGGCTCAAGGATCAACGTGCCTTCTAAAAGCATTGTTCCTTCTATTTCTAATGTGCCAAAAGTCACGCTCTGGCGATATTGGACAATCTTAACTGTGGTGTTTAATGGTATCGTACTCCAGCCGCAATGCCAATCACTTCCGGCTGCAATAGGGATTACGAAAGCCATTAGCTAACCTCTTCAATAATTACAACAGGATTGCCAAGCTCTGCTTTAGCATAGATTAAAATAGAATCCTTAATGTCATAATTACGCTCTGATTGGTCATTAACAATGACACCAGTATAAGTAGCAATCGATGGATCAAAATTAAGTTTGATCTGAGTGCCTGAATAGTTTTGAATGTTTATAGCATTTCGATTGATTAAAGGCGCTGGAGGCAATGCCGTCCATGCTGTATCTGACAATACAACTTCTGTGACTCTGCCAGATATGCGAAGCCCAGACGGTGTAAACTCTCCTGACACTTCTCCGCTGAGTGTAGTCCTAACAACTACTTCACCAGCGTCATTGAGGTCGAATTTTTCGTACTCTCGATCCTGTATTGACTTTGGCAACGTTGACATCGGACTCAACCTTTTTAGCTTTTACATCGCCTGTAAAATAGGCAACATGATTTGACCCTTGTGCCACAATGAAATGGATTTTAATTGGCGTCCTGATTTCTCTTAGTTTCTGTACCAAGTCACCTGGATCACGGCCAATAACATAGCCCATTGTGTCATAGGGATTTAGTGAATCAAACGCAATCATAGATTCCTTAAAAAATGGGGCAGGGCCGAAGCCCTACCCCAAATTTAACTTAAATTAAACAGTTGTGACTTTAATGCATTTGCGATTTCCTTCGATGCCCAAGGCAACTCCGAAAATCAAATCTACTGACATTAAAATCCCGTGTTTGGAGACAGCGTGAAGATCAGATACTTTAATCGACATTTCTTTTGCCATGACCATCAAAAGTGCATCTGGATGTAGGAAATATGCTGTACCTTCAGCCAAGCTGTTATCTTCAGCTAGTTGCATGCCGTAGCGACGTAGGCCAACACGTCCGCCAATTACAGGAGTATCAGCAGCGCCAAAATCAGAACTAACAAGAGTCTGAGCGGCGAGGACATCGCTGTAATATTTTGGATCGAGAAGACCGTACCATCCTTTAGCTTGATCCCATTTAGCTGTAGCAGCTAGTTTGCGGACTTCAAGCAAAGCCGATGCATCCATAGTTGCTTTTTGGATTTGGTGATCTGGAGCCGCAGCGGATGGAACCAAAGCAGCGTAAAGAGCCGCATTAACAGCTTTTTCAACAGAGAAAACCAAAGAAGACATAACTTCAGGATTTTCACGGTCGATCAAAGACATAAGCTCAACTTCGTCAGCAAATTCAAAAGCAGCGGTGACGTGCTTATCAGCTTTTACGTCAACATAGCTTGTAGAAATTGCAGATGGAGCAAATGTGTTGCTATCTACTGCGCCAACTGTTTTTGTAGTAGCTGTAGGTGCTGCAACAGAGTAAACGCGAACTTGGTCGCCGCCTTTGCGGATTTCGCCAGAATAATCCTTGTTAACAATGCTTCCAAGCAAGAGGCTTTCGCGTAGTTGTTTGGTAGCTACTGGTGACCAGTATTTCTGCACCTGTGCTGCGATATCGGTTAGATTTGTACTTGCCATTTTTTCACTCCTTGAAAGTTTGGCTTTAGTTAAATTTTATTGACCCCAGATAATCTGATCCCGCCTCCACTTGTTCATTTCGGCAGAATTTTTGAGAGTCTTCCACTCTGATTCAGTAATTTTACCAGGTCCGCCATTCAAGCCTTGAGGTGCTTGTGCTGGAAACTTGGTAACTTTCTGGACCATTTCCGGCCATTGCTTTTTGAGCGACTCAGCCACTCTAGCAACGGTCATCTTGTCGATCTCTCCAGTTTCTGGGTTGACTGCTACCTCATCGGTATCAATCAGTTTATACCATTTCTGGTCAACCTGGCCTCCCAGAGCTTCGATCACTGAAGTCAACTTCATTCCACGGGTAATGCGCTCATCCAACTCCTGTCTCTGAGCACGTTCCCTTGCAAGTTCCTCCTCACGAGCCTTGAGCAGAGCTTCATAGTCACCACGCTTCCTTGCGTCAGTTTCTTCCCGCTCTTTTTCCTTGGCCAAAAAAGATTCAAGCTGTGCTTGCAGTTTCTTTTTTTCGTCCAAGAGCTTTCGGTGTGTCTCGTAAGCGATTGTTGACTTAGTTTCTTGATTCTCTGGTTGCGCCACAGGCTCCCCAGATTGCTCCACAGGAGCTTTCTGATCGGTCATTTGTCACCATCCTTGGTTAAAACTTGTTAAAATTATATCACTTTCTTCTTTCTTAGCAAATCCCCAAAAGTTTTTCTATAAAATCTCACAATCTGTTTAAATTCTAGCTGAGATATTCTAAGGAAAATCCTTTTTGGCCTATTTCGTCCACCCTCTTCAGCATAGCGGGCAATGTCAGCATTTAACTTGCCGTCATCACGCCTACCTGTGGGCTTTATAATTATAGTCCTGTCTTTGGTTTCAGAGATAATGCTATCAAGCATTTGGCCTGTCAGAGTTAAATTTGATCTGCTTGGGCTAGTATTTGATGATAAGCCATCAAACATTTTACGTTTTTTGATATAATTTGGGCTTAACTTGGCCAGTCTTGATTTTGCTTCCAAATCATTTTTAACGCCATAACCAAGTCTTGTGCGCTTGACTACCAAGTCACGAGCAAAAACACCAACATTTTTTAAGGCAGTCTTGCTTATTGCTTGCTCTACCGATTTCTCTAGCTTTTTTATGATGTTGGCAAATTGCCGCTGACTACTCATTCCTGAGCCTTTACAAATTTAATTATTTTTGAAAGCTCCGTTTCAGTAATGCCTAAAAAGTCTCTAGCTTTCTTTGGATCTGGCGTGGGCTTTCCATAAGTGCCACGGATATTGCCATCAGCTTTTGCATTCTCTTCGCTTCCACGTTCAAACCCAACAGTGACGCTGCGACTTGTTTTATCTAAAACCTCCAATGCTGCAAGCATATCGCCTGATAATTGCAGATCAACAGGCCTTCCTTTTTTACCAGCAACTTTAAAATCAAGACTTTCTTTGTATGACTTGGAGTAACCTGGAAACCTTTTGCCTTCTTTGTCTTTTCCTTGATCGGTGCGGTTTACAATTCTTTCAATGATAAGGTCAGCAACCTCATCCTTTTGGTCAGAGTTGAGGCCGTAACCTGATAGATCAATCTTGATTTTCTGCCATTTGGTTGCCACCGTTATCCCCTTGGCTTGAATCATTAGAACTATTTTCTTCAGGAGCACCTTCAACAGATATTCCGCGCTCCTCATCAATTTCAGCCTCAAGCTCTTCGATTTGAGCATAAGTCATTTGAGGATTTAGCATTTGAATCGCTCGGCTGCGAGTAGTAAATCCAGCCGCATACTCTTCGCGAGCCTCTTGGATTAACTGCATGCGCTGTGTTCCAACTGGAATGACTGAAAAACGTGCGATCACTTCCGCTGTGCTTGAGAAAATTGTGCGATTTTCTACTAATCCCTGACTAACCCAGATTGGGTGCATCTTGTGCAATATCATGTCCCACATTTCATGCTCTGCTTTAGCATAAGAGACTGTCTGAGCCTGTCGCACATCATAGGTGTCAGCCTCATCAATGATCTTTGCTATACCCGATGCAGCTTGCTCTGGCGCAAGTTGTCCGACCGATCCTGTCTTAATCCCTTTAGAGCCAAGCCACAAAGAAAGCTCTGACTGGATCAAATTAAGCACTTCTTGGTAATCAACTTCTGGCTTAAGAGTTCCAATCTCAACATCTTTTTCTGGATCATCAGACTTCAAAAACCAGAGAGCATTAGGCGCATAAGTTGGGTCTGCTACTTCGCCATTTTTGATGTAGGTTATTGAAAAACTAGAAAACAAAGCGGCAAGGTTTAAGTCAGTCAATGCGGCTGGCACATATTCAGCAAGTCTGATTGAGTCTAAGTCAGGAACAGGAACTAACTTTAAACTGCTTTGGTTTACATAAACAAATGGCAGCACACCGTATGGATTAATGCCATCAGCCAATCCAAGCTCTTCCATTGCGGCATAGTCAACTGTCTCATCACTTTTCATTACCGCAAATTCAGTATCGGTGTAGACCCAATAAATTTCTCGTTTTTGAGAATCTCTTCCAGCAAGAAGCACAACCATTGTTGGCTTGGTTGGATCGACTAGATTATCCGAATAAATGGCAAACCTGTCGTTAGGTATTACTCTAAGTTTTGGCCCATCTTCTGTGATGTAGGGATGAATCAATGCAGACCTACAAGCATTATAAAGCCTGTTAGATTGATGCATGATCATATTGGCATTGGTTTGTTTTTCGTACCATGAAAGAAGTTCCGCATCTGCTTCATTGCCATCAGATATTTCCCGAATCACGCCAGTTTGATAGATGTTTGAAAGCTTATCGACGTATCTAGGAATGATATTAATCGGCACAATGCGTTCCATTGCATAGCGCAAAACTCTTGGTGAAAGAAGACGCTCAAGATTTTTAACGATATAAGGCTCAAGATTTCCCTCAAGGATATCAAGCATTTTATAATTAACCTGCATGACATCTGCTTGCGCTTGTACTACTTTTTTTACTAGCTTTGGGTCAATCATCTTAGCTCCTTATAATACCATGGACCTCATGCCGCCACGGGTCATGTCTGCAATTTTGCGTACCATGCAATAGCCTAGGGCTGTAGTAACGTGCTGATATCTTTTTGAGTCATCCTCAATAAGATTAGCACCTTTTTTAAATGCCGTCAGCCTTAAGCCTTGATCCAATGTTGGGCAGTTGTGGATAAATAGTCTAACCTCTCCACGCTCATTCTTGCAATATGCGTTAATAGTATTATGACGAGTTCTAATTGCTGGATTTGACAATGGAACGCAGTATTTGTAGCTGATGCCAGCCCGATCAAGAGCCTCTTTGATTATTTCGTAGTCACTTCGCTTACTTGAGGTATGTCTAGCTTTGCCTGATGCATCGCCATAAATCTCATATTGTTTACCTGGCACAATGATGCCACGGTCAAAAAACTCTTTCATCGCCTCATCAGTGCGAGCACCGTCAATGATGACCTCATCAAAAGCATGAAAGCACCCATCTTCATATGCCAAGGCCAATGCCGATAATGGCTTGCCTTCACCAATGTTAAAGTCAAAGCTGATCAGGATGGGAGTCTCGGGCCTTGGTCTCCAGATGGCTTTATCAGCCTGAGATTCGGAGTTGTACTGGTAGTAGATGACTTCGTCTGCAATTTCAATCCACTCCCCGTAAAGCATTCTCCTGGCTCTTTTGGGGTCAAGGTCTGATTTGAGCTGTGCAATGTACTGAGGTGGGAGAAACGGATTATCTTCAGTTCGACTATAGTAGACATGGCGTGTAGGATGTTTAGCACCTGTGCTGTTAGGCGATATAAAGTATTTGTAAGCCCAGTGGCCAGGTGAATCAGGATTAGTGGCACTAATAATAATAGGGCAGCGCACATGAGGTAACCGACCAACGCGCATTTTAATTTCGTGATAAGCTTGTTCATCATCACCATGATTCTCCGTAAGTTCCTCAATCGCTGCGCCAGACAATTCCAGAGAGCGAAGCTTGCTGTAGCGTTTATCTGCCCAAGATTTGCTAATTATCTCACTGCCATTAACAAACCAAATCTTACCGATATTATGCCACACTCTGTAATATCTTTGGTCAATACCTTCCAAGTGCTCAAGTATTTTTAGGTAAAGAGTATCTTTGAGATCCGGCAAAGCTCTACGGCCAATGAGAAACCTTGCGCGATTGTTCTCTAAGCAATGCCTGATAATGATGTGAGCCATTAAAATGCTCTTCGCACTTCCGACCGATCCAGATAAAAGCACTTCATGTGTGCCTTTGCTGTAATCATAACCAGCAATGTCGTCAATAACTTTCTTTTGAAATGGTATGACTGTTGGATTAAATTCTGTGAGTGTTGGGGTTGATCCAATCAACGCAAAATCCACCCAATGACGTAACCAAATGCTAAACTAGATATCCATAATAAGCCTAGCAATGGGATTGGAAAAAGCGCAGCAATAGCAGCAGCGGGCAAAATAGCAAATAAACCTATCACGAGTTTATTAGTAACATTATCGCCTAAAATAAATCCGGTAAATGATCCAAAGAAAATTACTACCAAAAATATTACAACGACTGCTAAAGCTAGGCTTTCCATTATTTTACCTTTTTTACTTTAGTTTTTTTCTTCCAAATCTGCATGGCAGGGTTGCCCTTCATTGCAGACTTAAACATTTGGCGTCGAAGTGATGCTTTGCCTTGTGCACAATGGATTTTATAGAATGTTGAAAATTCCATAGAATGATCACGCTGACAAGCGGCATCTAATGTTTGTACATGAATCATTAAAATGTCGGCTATTTCCATCTGCGTACATTGAATGTAGCAGAGTTTTTTAATCTGTTCCCAATCAAGTTGCTTGGTTGGGCGTCCAGCTTTACCTGGCTTCTCATCCTTGAGATTTTCCACGTTTTTACCCTTCGGCCTCAGGCTTCTTTGGTTGCTCCCCCAGGGAGTCTATTAAATGATGCCATTTTTTACATTTAATCTCAATATGTGCTACGATTGATTAACAATCACGCATTTACTTCGGAGGCCATTATTAAGACCTACCTAGTAATCCCTGATATACACGTACCATATCACTGCCCGAAGTTTATAAAACTGTCCAATAAGATTATCAAAGAGATCAATCCTGATGGCTTGATTCAATGCGGAGATTTTGTTGATGCATTTCAAATAAGTACTTACAGCAAAGATCCTGGCAGAAAAAATTTTCTTGTAGATGACATAAATGATTTCAAGCAAATCTTAAATGAATGGGCGCGCAATCTAAAGACAGGGGCAAATATCCATTTACTTGAAGGAAATCACGAGGTTAGACTCTCCAAATATGTGGCGTCCCATTGTCGTGACCTGCATGGTCTTGTTCCAGATTGGCCCACACTCCTAGGGCTTGACTTAAGAAATAAAGCAAGCAGACACAAATGGCATTGGCATTCTTACCATAAATGGAATTCTTGCCAGATTGGTGACTGCACTATTATGCATGGATTTTATTACAATCAACATTGTGCTGCAACTATATTAAATAAGTATAGAACTAATACAATCAGCGGTCATACCCATAGAGTTCAATATATTATGGACGGCCAACATTATGCAATAAGCCTAGGCCACGGCAGCAATGAAAACGAAACAGCACATCAACCCACACCAACTGGTTGGGAGCAAGCCATGGCGTTACTACACGTCGATAATCAAGGAAAGTCATCGGTAGATATCTTACGGGTCAAAAACGGAAGGACGGTGCTATATGGCAAAGCAATCTCTGTTTAACCGCAAAAGACCCCCTAGAGTTGTCACAATCCTTGGTCATAAGGTTAAAGTAAGAATCATCCCATACCTTGAAGATAACGGCGAGGAACTCTACGGCGCTTGGAACTATGACGACAAAA
>RFTN01000130.1 GCA_009923445.1 bacterium | reverse complement strand
TCTTATCGGTCAATTTAGGCCACAGGCACAGGGGAGGGGTGGGGCTAACTAGCTGATATTGCTAGCCTTATTCTGCCTGAGAATTATTAAACTCGTGCACCTAGAGGGTACAGGTACATAATCCTGGCGGTGGGCGCTATGGTGTATTGTGTAATGATATCAAGTGGTTAACAGCTATTACGTATCAAGGCCATCATAGCTCGGTCCGATAGCTTGCAGATGCGCTGGAGTTCAGCCAATTCATGTAGGTGATACATTCTCTTGATGCGCTCTCGATACCTTAGTGCCTGAATGCCGATATTCAGTCGTGATGCATACTCTCGTTGTGTTATTCCAAGCCGTAACCTGATAGCACGATATAGGTTCACAGATGGCCTTGGCATCTGATGCAAGTAGCCTGTGATGTCTCGTCTTAATTGCATAGTGCTCTGTAATGATGCTACTTCAATAACAATGGTTTAATGCGCTGTACTGTCAATAGCATCAATTAAAAATATTTTTAATCTCCCTATAAAAATATATTGACACTGTCGGTATCAGTGTGCATAATACAATACATGGTGATTAAGCCGATCAGGTTCGGCGATATATAAGGAGACAAAAAAGATGACCAAACTAATTAAAATACATTGTCCCTACTGGGACGACCTAAGCTTCGGCGATAAGTGCCATGAGTTAGCAATGTTAGCTTTTATGGCAGTGCTAAGCGTAACTTTTGTTGTTTTGGCTGGTGGCCTAGCAACCGTTATAACGTTGAGTTTCTTTGAGGAGCCGATTAAAGCCCCAATCGTCCAACAGTCCAAAGCAGAGCAATTCGCTAGCGAGTTAGCCAACGAGTTAGCCAAAAAAGATCTAGGTGTGAAGATACTAGTAGTAAGAGAATAATAACCGGCCTTCGGGCCTATAGGAGAAAATAAGATGAGCAATTATAAAATATCAATCAAAGCCAACCGAACCAGCGATTTCGCAGATTACTATATGACCAAACCAGAATTCATCAAATTCGCTGAAAACATGATCGCCTATGATCGCCTGGATCATGGACTCGACAAGTATCTCGATGTGCCAGTCGAGTATATTGAAGTCGAGGATCAGCTTGAGCTAGTCCCTAGCCGTGACGTTTCTGAAGACGAGTGGTTTCGTGCTGGCATTAACTACTTCGAGCATGACGGTGGCGAAATACAAGTCAGAACCATCTTTAAAATAATTATAGATCAAGCACCATTTATTAAAGGTCCTGACGTATTTTATATGACGGCCAGCGAGTTTGTTGAGTACGCGCGCGAGCGTGCTGAAGCTGAGGGTATACAACGAATAATCGAACATGCTCAAGATGCCTTAAACTATTTTATGGCTGATGGCTCAATTGTGACAATCAATGGCGATTTGGCGAAAAGTTATTGTAATAGATAACCAGCCATTAAAAAGGCATTTTTAGGAGAAAACGATGAAACCAAACACAATTGAAATAAATCGAGCTTTAATATCCTTTTATATTAAAGGTAGTCGACTACATCAAATTAGAGAGTTGTCGAAAGCCGTTGC
>RFTN01000129.1 GCA_009923445.1 bacterium | reverse complement strand
CGCATGGCTGTACCGCTCATTAACGGCCATTCTGCTATTGGTGTTCCCTCTGTTATAGGCTCGTTACCAGCCTTAAATTGCTGGTACTTCTCTTGGAACATCGCAATGTGATGTGGCTCTATCCTGGTGACAGTCTCATCCTGCCCAGGCCACCTAATGCTGATAGAAGGAATTTCATCAAATATCGGCCTTCCCTCTTTTAATGATTTTTCGGCGTTTTCTAAATAAGCATTAAAGAACCGGACATTAGCTCCGGCATACGGATGCTTATTTGAATTGCCACCGTTCATTACTGCTTCCCAATCGACTCTTGCCATATTTTCTCCATATATAGGTTTCCCACCCCTATATAGTTATATACTAGCCTTCGATTACTACCAAGGTATTGATAGGACTTCCACTTGCTTGGTAAGCAGTAATGGCTCCTCCTGGCACGAATCCACCGTCAAATCGAATAAAATTATTGCCTGCTGTGGAAGCTAAAACATAACATTTGTTAGTTGATGTGGGCGCTATTCCCGTTAATGTTGCGCCCTCGAAGCTGATTGCTATATTGGCCGCTGATGCGTTTTGTATAAGCAAAAATTTACGAAACCCATTGGCAGCTAAAACTTGCGTACTAGTAGCAGTTGCGATTGTCGGAGTTGAAGTAATTGTGTTTCCGGTAAATGCTGTCATAGAAACTTAAAAAAAATAGGGGAGGTTGCCCTCCCCCTTAGGTTATACGGCCTTAGTAAACTTTAGGTAGAAAAAAGATGTTCCGTTCGATACGACTACAAAGCAGTTTGTATCAGCATCGGCATCCTTTACAATACCTACAAAACCAGTCCCAACAGAGCTAGGAGAACCAAAAGATGTGGTTAACTCAGCAGCAGTAGGAGTAGTGTCGTTTACGTTATTTATTGCCATTTTGGTGCGAACACCACCAGCAGCCACTACGCTATTAGTGGTTGTAACAGATGTAAAAACACCGTTAGCCACCTCAGCAGATAGCTCTGGAGGCATCCCTAACCCAATTAAATTAGTTGTGCTTGGCATAGTCCCTCGCAAAAACGGGGAGGTTGCCCTCCCCTTTTAATTAGTTGACCTCTAAGTATGCTGTAGCTTTTAGCTCAACAGTCCCAGCTCCAGTTAGTGTAGTTAAACCTACAACATTCTGAATTCTGGTTGTTGAAGCATCATCACCAACACCTGCTGTTGCAGTTGTGTTGATGTTAGCTTTAGCAACATAAGAAGCAGCTAGTTTGCCTCTGATTCCAGTACCAGCACCGCCAGCACCAGGACCGCCAATCCATACCCATAGGTACTCATCATTAGCAGCAGCTACCTGAGCAACACCTACCTGCAAGTTTTGTGAACCAGCATTAGTAGTTGTCAGCATGGCAGCTTGTCCATCAGCTTCTATTTTAACAAAAGCGTACTGGTCAATAGCACCATCAGCCTGAACAAACAGGAACTCACCCTCTGGGCAAGAGCCAAGGTCTGTTATTTTGACTGGCAATGGAATGACAGTAGCGTCATAAGTCTTCTTGTAATTAACACCAAACGATCCAGATCGTGACATATCATCTCCTTTA
>RFTN01000128.1 GCA_009923445.1 bacterium | reverse complement strand
GTTTACACAATTAGCGTTACTGGATTGCAGCCTAGCGGAAACTATGCTAATGCTATTCACTCTCATGTTGTTAATGATATTACTAATTTTGCTAGCGGTGTGAGTGGTGTTGTTGACAATTTTTTAAACACTCTATTGGTTGCTGGTACTGGTATTATTCTAACTTTTGATGACAACACAGACTCTTTAACTGTTAGCGTTACTGGATTGCAGCCTAGCGGAAACTATAGCGTTGTTGGTCATAATCACAATACAAGCAATATAACAGACTTTAATAGTAGCGTAAGTGGACTATTGCCTATTAAAAATATAATTGCCGGTAGTGGTATAGGCATAGTTTCTTCTTCTGGCAATTTTACAGTTAGCGTAACAGGATCTTTTGGTCTTACAGGAGAAGAGGTAGATGATAAAGTTAATAGCTTATTAGTCGCCGGCACCGGAATATTTTTAAATTACAATGACAATAATAATATTTTGACTATAAGCACTAGTGGTGGCTATGAAGAAATTTTAGAATATAATTTACCATTAAATTTTCCAGCTAGCGGAGATATTAATTCACTATATATAGCCACGGATCTTTCTCGCTTATATCAGTGGACAGGAAATGAATATGTAGAATTAGGACCTGCTCAAAGTTATTTACAAAATCATACTCATGTTAGTAGCGATATAAATGATTTTAATAGTGCAGTTAGTGGTTTATTACCGGTTAAAAATATAATTTCTGGTAATGGAATAGATATTATTAATAATAGTGGCAACTATACAGTTAGTGTAACAGGATCTTTTGGCCTAACAAGTGAAGAAGTAGACGATAGGGTTAATAGCCTATTAGTTCCTGGTACTTATATAAATTTAAACTATAATGATAATAGCAATAGTCTTACGGTCAGCGTAACGGGATTACAGCCAAGTGGCAACTATAGCGTTGTTGGCCACACTCACGTTAGCAGCAACATTACTGATTTTAATCCTAGCGTAAGCGGACTACTTCCAAGTGTTAGCGGTAGCGGATATGCATCAACATCGTTCAGCAATAATGTTTACACAATTAGCGTTACTGGATTGCAGCCTAGCGGAAACTATAGCGTTGTTGGCCACACCCATAACACAAGCGATATAACAGATTTTAATAGCAGTGTTAGCGGATTGTTTCCTGCTAATATTGTTACTGGTGTTGGAACAAGTGGATACTTAACTAAATGGATTGGCTCTAACTTTATTAGTAGTGGTTTAATTTATGATAATGGAATAAATATTGGTATAGGTACAACTTCTCCTTTAAGTGGATTATTAGATGTTGCTGGAAATTTAACATTTAATACATTTACAGAAAAAGTAATTACTAATACAAATAGTGGTAGTGGTGTTAGCCTTAATATAAATAGCGGTACGGTTCATAGAATTACACTAACCAATAACTGCATTTTTACTATGCCAACTGTTGTTGCTGGTAAAAGTTTTACTATATTTTTAAATAGTGGATCTGGTAATTATACTGCTAGTTTTAGTGGTGTTTTATGGAGCGATAGTGCGCCACCAACAATTACCACAACAGCTAATAAAGTTGATATTTTAAGTTTTATTAG
>RFTN01000127.1 GCA_009923445.1 bacterium | reverse complement strand
GATTGGACAACTTTTAATAATAAACAATCAGCTTTATCTAATGCAAGTAGTTCTGTTAGCGGTATTTTAACTTCAACAGATTGGACAACTTTTAATAATAAACAAAATGCACTAACATTAACCACAACAGGCACAAGCGGAGCTGCTACTTTAGTAAACTCAGTTTTAAATATTCCGCAGTATTCTGGCGGAGGAGGTGGTTCTGGCACTGTTACAAGCGTAGCTTTATCCGCACCTTCTATATTTAACGTAAGCGGTTCACCAGTTACAACAAGCGGCACTTTAGCCCTTACATATAGTGGAAATGCTTTGCCGTTAGCAAATGGAGGTACAGGAGCAACAGACGCGGCTAATGCAAGAATCACACTGGGAGGTACAACGAGTGGTATATCATTATTTACTTTGACAAATAGCGTTTCGGATAAATTTATAAAAGTTAATTCTAATAATACAATTACATTATTAAACGCTACTGATACAAGGACGGCAATAGGCGCAGGTACTGGAAGTGTTACAAGTGTAGGAATGACTGTACCAAGTTTCCTTTCAGTATCAGGAAGCCCTGTAACATCAAGCGGCACATTAGCAGTATCACTAAGCGGTGTTCCTTTGCCAGTTTTAAATGGTGGAACTGGTGGAGCAAATGAGGCAGACGCAAGAAATAATTTAGGTGCGGCTTGTAAATCTTGTACGGAGACATTGACAGGTGAAAAAACATTTGAAAGTAGATTAAAAACAACTGCACTTGAAAGAGTTCTTGTTAATTCAACAGGAACCTCAATTACTTTGGGTACAGGTGTAACTTGGTTAAATATACATCAAGATAATACTGTAACTGTTACTTTGCCGAATGCTGCATCATATCCTGGAAGAGAAATATTTATAAAAAATAGTGGTTCAGGAATTGTGCTTTCAGCTTCATCCAATATTATTGGAATGGCTGTATCATTTTCAGGCAGCACTCAATTTGCGATTTTAAATCCAGGAGGAAATATAAGATTTGCAACATTAGTTAGCGATGGAACTAATTGGATAATAATGCAAAGAGGTAATTAACAAATTTAAAAACAAAAACATGAAACAAATACTTTCCCTTGCTCTTGCCCTCATACCTTGCCTTGCATGGGCGCAGTATCCGAGCAATGGTAATCAAAAAATAACGCTTGGTGAACAGACGACTGCGGATGGGCTGATTTATCGGGGTGTGGCGTCAACTGACACGGTAAGAAAGCCTTCCATTGACACCATGGCTTACATGGTTCTTGATACCACTACAAATATTATATGGCATTATAAAAAAGCAACGAGCAACGCATGGCTGCGTTTAAACCTTTTGCCGAGCGACACGGCATCGATGCTTACAAATTATTGGAGGTCGGGTAGATTTAGCGGCACTTTGCCTGTGGCGAATGGGGGGACAAATACAACAACATTAACGGGAAATAAGGTAATGGTTGGAAATGGAACAAACGGAGTTTTGACTCCAACTAATCTGCATTGGGATAATGAAAATAGTAGGCTGGGTATTGGAATACCAAATCCAGCATTAACCCTTACAGTTATAAGCTCCTCAAGTAATGATGGAATCTCAACTTATAACACAGCTACTAATGGAGCTGCAGA
>RFTN01000126.1 GCA_009923445.1 bacterium | reverse complement strand
GAAATCCAATAACTTTGCAATGGAAATGTTGGTTGCTGGTGCAGTACCTTATGCACCAAGTTACATAAAAGAATTTAACATTGATGGGGTCAGGTTATTTGATGACCAGAATCATTTAAAACAGATGGTTCAAAGTCATCTTGAAAAGGATGATATGTATTTTGTAGATTTGGAGGCTGGAAGAGACTGGATAAAAAAAGAAAGGGACTTAATCAAGGTTAACCAATTACGTTTAAACGTTTTAAATAGTTTGTAATGCCATTACCAAAACCAAAACCAACAGAAAAGAAAATGGAATTTATTAACCGTTGTATGGCTGATGAAACAATGGTCAAGGAATACCCAAATCAGGCACAAAGATTTGCCGTTTGTACTTCTCAATCAACAAAAAATACTAATGAAACTAAAGGACATAAAGGCTAACCCCAAAAATCCAAGAGTATTAAGGGACGATAAATTTGCTAAACTGAAGCAAAGCATATCAGAGTTTCCAAAGATGTTAAGCCTTCGCCCAATGGTGATTGATGAAAATAACATGATTCTGGGTGGTAACATGAGGTTAAGAGCATTAAAAGATTTAGGATATACAGAAATTGAAGATGCATGGGTAAAAAGAAGCAGCGACCTGACGGAAGAAGAAAAGCAAAGGTTTATTATTGCTGATAATGTTGCGTTTGGGGAATGGGATTGGGATACTATTATGAAGAAGCATTTGCATTAGTAAAATATTGGAGAGGTCAAAAGGCATATGTTGGCGGTATGATAATTGAATATTTAAAGGCTGAAAAAGATAAATTATGAAAATGATTCAAGATTGTATTAATGGAATTAAATTTTATCATCGGGAAGGTTTTTCAGATTTAAAAACATTTAAAGAAGTTATAGGAAATAAAGTATATGAAAAAAAAGGAATGACAATTGAGCAAAATGAAAGATGGATGGATTGTGGAGGTAATGTTGGAGCGTTTACTTTATTAGTTTGTTCAAAAGGTGCTGAAGTTACAGTTTATGAGCCAGACCCTTATAATTGTGAAATGATTGAAAAAAATTTAAAGTTAAATGGGTTCAAGGCAAATATAAAAGAAGTTGCATTGGTTCATAATGATGTAAAGGAATTGATTTTATTTATTGGGAATAATAATAATGTCTGGAGAAATTCGATTGTAAAAAAATGGAATAACAAAGGAATCAAAGTTAAATGTATAAACTTTGATGAAGAAGCAAAAAGTTTTGATTGTTGTAAGATGGACATTGAAGGTTCGGAAATGTTAATATTAGAAAACACAAAAAAGGTTTTTTCTAAATTAGTTTATGAATGGAGTTTTGACATTGATGATAATTTGCAAAGGTTTTGGAATATTATAGAGAAGCAAAAAAAACAATATTCAGACTTAAAAGATGTCGGAAACACGGCAAAGTTTAAAACAAGGGATTATAACACATGGCAGAAAAGTTGGTTTCCAGCCTGTACAAATGTTTTTGCATTTAATGAATGATTATGAAAAGAATAGATTTAATCAAGGTTGAACATAATGTAAAGATTGGGGACAAATGTGAATACATTGAACCTAATGTAACAGAGGATTGCATTTTTTATGCAGATGGTGAACCAATAGGTTTTTACCT
>RFTN01000125.1 GCA_009923445.1 bacterium | reverse complement strand
GGAGTCCTAGGTGCTGGTGTGCCAAGTGTCAGTGATTGAACTGGAGCAGGTGCAGGAGTCCTAGGTGCTGGTGTGCCAAGTGTCAGTGATTGAACTGGAGCAGGTGCAGGTGCCGGAGTCCTAGGGGCTGGTGGGGATGGAGGTGTGTTTAACACCATACGATACTGTCCGCCCCATTTAAACAAACCTATAAGTGCATTTTGTTGTGCGGCAGGATTGCTATGAGTTACAGTGTTTAATATAGGGTTCCTGTTGTAATATACATTAAATACTTGTATATCACGGGGGCCATCATCATTAATAAAATCAATGATAAGATTTTGCTTCTTGTTACTTACAGTGTAATACAAAGTAATTGGTGTTTTTGTGAGTGTAATAGAAGGTTGTATGACGTCATTATCTGCTTTTATTATTATATTTTCCGTCCCTGTTTCTCCTTTTATTGTTATCACCAAATTACTACTTGGTGTTCTTGTTTCAGCTGGGAATGGTGTGAGAGGTGCTGCAACAGTATTTAACGGTGCTGGAGCAGGAACAGGAGCAGGAGCACGTGCAGGTACTGGCGCTTGAGGTGACAATGGTAATGGCACTGGTGACAGTACTGGAGACAATGCAGGAGCGGGTACTGGTAATGGCACTGGTAACAGTGCTGGAGACATAGACAATGCAGGAGCGGGTACTGGTGCTGGTGCTTGAGGTGGTAATGGTACTGGAGACAATGCAGGAGCAGGTACTGGTGCTGGTGCTTGAGGTGGTAATGGTACTGGAGACAATGTAGGAGCAGGTGAAGGTGTATAAGTTGTTGATGATGGTGACAATGCAGGAGCGGATGAAGGTGTATAAGTTGCTGATGATGATGGTGACGGTGCTGGAGACATTGACAATGCAGGAGCGGGTAATGGTAGAGATGAAGGCACCGGTGGCATATACAATGGTGCTGGTGGAGGTGCTTGAGGTGACGGTGGTACTAATGAAGGTACTGGTGACGGTGCTGTCTCTGACAATGCAGGAGCGGGTGCTAGAGCGGGTAATGGTAGAGGTGAAGGCACTGGTGAAATATACAATTTTATCAAGTAAGTTGGGTTTTTGAGGTAGTGATGGGGATTGTGCTGGTGGAAGCGCTTGAGGTGACGGTGGTGAGTCTATTTGTAATGAAACCGTAGAAGTAGGTGTTTGTGGGGGTATTGTATCAGTAAATCGTCCCATGTTATCATAAGGTCCATTGTTATTAAAGTTAGATACGGTGATAGGTTCTAAATTGGTAGAAGTATCACCTCTATAAACTTTTACTTGATTATCTCCACATGGTTTTACATAATCATTTTGCATACGAATCTTAGGATTGTGGTAATTGTCATAGTTTACAGGTCCAAACACAGGAGTCTTTTCTGATTCGCGACCGTCTTTGTCAATACATGACAATTGATAATATTTATTCCAAGGGGTGTTTTTTACTCCACCTACGAAAACAAGTCCACCACATCCATCATTTCCAGGAACATTGTTTACACAACTGTTTTGCCATTGTATTTTGTTATCAAGTAAGTTGGGTTTTTGAGGTAGTGATGGGGATTGTGCTGGTGGAAGCGCTTGAGGTGACGGTGGTGAGTCTATTTGTAATGAAACCGTAGAA
>RFTN01000124.1 GCA_009923445.1 bacterium | reverse complement strand
GCCGGTAGGTTTATTATTGGTGACGGTGCTGTAAGCGAGCGTACAGTGACGTTTGTACCTGCAACGCTTGGTGCAAATAAAACAATCACTATACCTAACTTTAGCGGCACAACGGCCACACTACCAGTTACAGCATCGGGTAATGTTGCGATTGACTCAGTCGGTAACATTGCACTCACAGGAACTATTCCAGTAGCCAGTGGTGGTACTGGTGGCACAACCCAAGCAGCTGCACGCTCTGGTATTGGTGCGGCCGCTAGCGGTGCTAATAGCGATATAACCTCAACAAGTGCTTTAAACACAATTACGCCTAGCGGCACGTTTAATCTTGGTGCTACGGCCCAAGCCTTTACGCTGCAAGGTAACGCTAGCTCGACCCTTACTGCTACGGGCGGCGGTTTTACTACCACACTTGGTTTTAGTGGTACTCCCACTGGTAGTGTTACATATAACTTTGACCGCGCTGCTGCAGTTGGCACATATACAGTCTGTACGACGACAGGTAACTGTTTGGGCCGTACAATTACACTTTCTGACAACGGCGGTACGCTTGCGCTGCTAAGCCCGACAACACAGCAAACTGGCAACCTAAACACCTCGGGTACAATTACCTCGGGTGCAATAAACGGTCAAACAATCAGCGCCAGTGCTAACTTTACTGGTGGCTTAACAGTGCAGGGCGTGGCGGGCGTAACGCTCGGTGTTGGCAGTACGGCAAGTGGTCAATTAGTGTTTAAAAATAGCACTAACGCAAACAATACAACGCTCAGTAGCGGTACGCCGTCAGGTAACATTGCCTTTACGCTGCCTAGTACAACGGGTAGTAATGGTCAGTGTTTACAAACCAACGGTTCTGGTGTTTTGTCATTTGTAAACTGTTTATCTGGCTCGGGTGGCGGTAGCGGTGGTGTAACTGGTCTTAACGGACTCAGCGGAGCACTCAGTATTACCACAACTGACGCAACCAACAAAATTAGTGTGACCCCAAGCGGTAGCAATATTCAACTAGATTTACCGCAAGCTATTAATACTACCTCGAATGTGACGTTTGCGAGTCTGGCGCTGTCAAGTGCGCTTGGCGTGGGCAGCGGTGGTACTGGGGCAACGAGCCTTACAACTAATGGTGTGCTTTATGGTGCCGGCACTGGTGCAGTGCAGGCTACTGCCGTCGGTTTAACGGGTCAGTGTTTAACAGGCAATACTGGTTCGGCACCAACGTGGGGTTCGTGTGGCGCTGGTGTTGCTGCCATCGGTATCATAGACACAAATGGTGTTGGCGCAAATGGTGCGACCATTCAAAGCGGTCAATTATATATGCAATCAGCTTCGGCTACAGCAATTGGTTTAGTGAATACAACTACGCAGAGCTTTGCGGGTGTAAAAACATTTACATCAGGCCTTAGTATTAGTACTGGGGCTACATTCACCAATGCGAGTAGTAGTGTGTTTACAGCAAAAACAGTCGGTGACGCCGGTAGTGACGGTAACTTTGGTGGCGTGTTAGACGGCACCACGACTGTAAACGTTGCGACTACATTTAATGTAAATCAAATCACTGCTGGCCGTACGCTTACACTACCTTCGCCATTACCAACTACAGCAGGGCGTATAGTGTATTTAAACAATATTGGCAGCGCGTCGTTTAC
>RFTN01000123.1 GCA_009923445.1 bacterium | reverse complement strand
CGGTACGCTTGCGACGACCAACGGCGGCACAGGTCTTACGAGTTTTACCGCTAACGGTGTGGTTTACGCATCATCTTCAAGTGCTTTGGCGACGGGCAGTGCGCTGACGTTTGATGGGAGCGTGTTTAAGGTCGCAAAAGCAGGTGGCGTTGTTGGGCCGTCCAACTTGGTCTATGTGGATGTCACATCATCCTTTGGTGGCATTTCGGTTAACTCCGTTTCTGGTCAAAACTGTTTCTTTGAGTTGTACCAAGGCGGGACAACAAAAGTTGGTGAGTTTGGTATTGATGCCGCAAACAGCCTTGTCAACATTGGCGGCTTTGGCTCTTATAACACTCGCTTCTACGCCACAGGCTCCGAACAAATGCGCCTGACCAGCACAGGGCTGTTGGTTGGCACAACTTCTAACCCGCAGAACAGCAAGCTAATGGTGGGCGGGACTGTCCAAGTCAAACCAGCAACAAACAACAGCCTTGAAATCTTTGGCCCCAACAGCGGCACAGGCATTCGACTGTTTGCTAGAAATGATGCAGGAACTCTAAACCGTCTGGAACTGCAAGGCGGTCAGGTTATTTTCCCGCTGACAAGTGGCGCTGACGGGCTTTATTTTGACGCCTCCTCCGGCAACCTCGGCTTGGGGGTGACGCCGAGTGCTTGGGCGGGTGATAAAGCAGTTCAGCTCCCTTGGGGGTCAATTTCAAGCGGATATCAATACAGCGTCAATGTTTCTAGTGTTGCTTATAGAGACAACGCGACTTGGCGTTATCAAACAACAGGTCAGGCACCTGCTTGGTACGAACAAGAAGGTAGTGCTCACCGCTGGTACACCGCCCCCTCCGGCACAGCAGGTAACGCTATTACCTTCACGCAGGCGATGACGCTGGATGCGAGTGGGAATTTGGGGGTGGGGACGACATCGCCGGGGGCAAAGCTGCACATAGAAGGTGGAACTGAAAACGCAATCATTGGTAGCAGTCAACGCAAACTTTATTTCCGAGCCGATAGCGTTGGAGTAATGCTTGGAACTGGCGCTGCTCAGACGGGTAATAGCGTTTACTTCAATCAAACATCTAACCTTCTTTATTTCCAAACTGCATCCACCGAACGCGCCCGTATCACCAGCGGGGGGCAATTTGTTGTTAACAATACGACAGCAATTGTAGATGCTACTTTAAGTTCATTAGCGCAATCAAATGTATCAGCAGCAGCGTTCAAATCAGACGCATCTACTGTTTATGCTATAGTCAATATTTGGGGGAACGAAAGTTCTGGCAACCAGATATTTGCACGTTTTGCCACTGACTCAAATTCGGAGCGTGGAAGCATCACCTACAACCGAACAGGCGGTTTGGTTGCATACAACACCACTTCTGACTACCGCGCTAAAGACATCATCGGCCCTGTAACCGACACCGGCGCAACCATCGACGCATTGAAGGTTTACGAAGGCAAGATGAAGGGTGCGACAAAAAGCCGTCCAATGTTGGTGGCGCATGAGGCACAAGAAGTAACGCCCTATGCTGTGACAGGTGAGAAAGATGCAGTAAACGACGACGGTACGCCAAAGTATCAACAGATGGATGTCTCCTCATTTGTGCCGCTTCTCATTGCCGAAATCCAATCCCTGCGACAGCGTGTCTCTCAACTTGAAGGA
>RFTN01000122.1 GCA_009923445.1 bacterium | reverse complement strand
CGATGAACCGCCTTGGACTATTCGGATTCGTTTGCGGAATCCATCAATCTTGATTGCCGTTGTTGTTGGTGTCAACTTGTAGTTTTACGCCCTGCCATATTGGTTGAGGCGATATGGTTGCAGCGACCTCCTGCTTGGGTTGACCGTAGACCCGTGAGAGCAGCGTTTCCATCGAGTAGAGCGTTCCCTTCTCGATGGACTTGCGGATGGCCGAGGCGATTGTCTTTTCGAGGACCGTTGCCGTTGGGTTGTCCCAAACCGCCTTGACTTCCTCCAAGGTCATAGCCATCATGTTTTGGATGGTGTCGTTGATTTCGGACCGCTTGTATCCTTGGTCAATCAAGGTGCTGACGTACTTGCGTGGACGACCATTGGGGTTGCCTGATTGCCCCTTCTTGAATGGATTGAGGTTCGATATGTCAGGGTTGGGATTCACTGATTAATCTCTGTTTTGTATGGCAGGCCGTTCCTCTTGACCTCCAAGGTCGGGTCGAGTTTAAGCATCCTGTCCACGATGACTTGGCAGTACTTTGGGTCAAGTTCCATGCCGTAGCATTTGCGTTTAAGTTGGTGCGATGCCACCATTGTTGAGCCGCTGCCTGTGAATGGTTCATAAACTAACCCATTATCAGGGGAACTGTTTTTTATTGCTCTTTCAGGTAATGCAATAGGCTTTTGTGTTGGGTGTTGATATGTTTTAGAATTATCTCTTTTAATTTGCCAAACATCACTGGCTTCGTCTTCTGTTCTGCCGCCAAACCATTTATTTAATCCACCACCTTTAGGTTTATATCCATGATAAATTATTTCATATTGATTATGATAACCGTTAGGTTTCATTACGAATGTTTCTTTTACCCAAATTAAGTGGCGTGGCATTTGTCTGCAATATCTTTGAAATAATTTCTGGTACATTTCTAAGTTACTTTCAGCACCACAGAAATATAATCGCCCATCATCCTTAGTTGCGTTATTTACTGCGATTTCAAAACTAAATGGTATTGCAGTTTGAGATAAATCCCCAGCAATTGAAGAATTGTTTTTTGTTCCTACAATAGAAACCCCATAAGGTGGGTCTGTAAATACCATATCTGCCTTCTGCCCATCCATCAACTTCGCAACGGCATCGCTATCCGTTGAATCCCCACAAAGCAAACGATGCGGACCAATCTCGAACAGGTCGCCCAGCACGATGTCGGTCTTTAATTCGTCAGGCATCTCGTAGTCATCTTCCTCCGCTTCCAGTTCCTTGGCGTTGTCAAAGTCGGGTAGGTCAAGACCCCACTCTTGCAGTTCTTCGGTGTCCCACTCGTTGGCAAGCATCTCCCAATCCCATTCCCCTCCGCTTACGTTGTCCTTGATGATAAACTGCCTTTGCTTATCCTCATCCCAATCCACAACTTGAATCGGTACATCCTTCCAGCCTGCCTCACGCATGGCTTTGAGCCTCATGTTGCCTCCAAGCACGACCATGTCGGTATTGACCACAACGGGGCGAACCTCGGCCATTTCGGGTAGGTCTTTAATGGATTGTACGAGTTTCTTAAACTTGTCATCCTTGATGACCCTTGGGTTGTTCGGGTTGTTCTTGATTGTGCCTATGGGTACTCGTTGCATCAGTACTCAATTTTATCAATCAGTGCGTCAATCTTGTCCACAATTTTCATCTTGACCGCAAAAG
>RFTN01000121.1 GCA_009923445.1 bacterium | reverse complement strand
CACGCTTTTCCAGATCGCCCGGTATCGCGTGGCGACCATCGTGATGCCAAGCCGTGACTCAATAAGCGCCCGACCTGCCGCGACCTTGTCCATGAGCAGCCTGTCGAAGTCGGTCACGTCCGTTCCCATGCCGATCTGCTGCTTCACCTCGGAGAGCGTCACTGGCTCGACGACAGGCAAGGCGATGACGCGGAACGTGTCTGGCCTCATTGGATGCCTCCGCGCGTCTCGGCGTGGTGCGTGGCTACCGCTCGCTCATGGCGTGGCACGCTCGCCGCCATCAAGCCAGGCTCCACGAACGTGGCCCAGTTGCCGACGACAAGCCGCGTCGCGAGCTCTTGGGTGACCGAGAGCACGGTGCCGGCAGGGTGCCCGCGATACGGACGCAGGAGCCATACCTGCCGCCGGCTCGTAATGGACCCCACGGCTCGCTCCTCATGGCGTGCGGCCCGGGGGCTGCGTCCGTGCGGCCCCCGGGCCTACGTAGATGGCACGCTCTATTCTCAGGAAGCCTTGGCGAGACGACCGACGAACTCGGGGGCGTGGTTGATAACACCATATCTGGTGTTAGCAACATAAAGTATTTGCCGGTTCCTCATGAGGATCTCGCGGCCAGCTTCGATCTCCAGCCCGTTCGCCTTGACGCCCACCGCGGTTGCCATCGCGAAGTCGCCGTACAGAGCCAGCGTGGTCGCCGGCAGACCCTTCACGATGTAGACCGGGGCACCGAAGATACTCGGCACGATCCGCCCGCCGCCGACGGTGAGCGTCGTCTGCTGGGCAGACCACAACTTCATCAGGTCTACCCAGCCGGCCTTGCTCACGACCCACGCTGCCGATCCCATGATCGTCTCGTCAACCTTGCCGACCACGTCGGCCAGGTTCGCCACGGTGGTCGCGGCGTTGGCCGCAACCGTGATGGTGTTGCCGTTGGCGACCGCCGCCGCGAGCCCGGTGATCGCCGGGTTTGCGTTGTTGCCGCCAAGCCACACGTTGTCGAACTTGGTCGCGTAGGAGAGCGCGAAACGCTCGGCCACGAGCCCGGCCACGTCGATCGGCGAATCCTCGATGAGGCTTCGCGACACCGCGACCGATGCACGCATCTCGTACAAAGTCAGGTCGCTGGCGCTGGTCGCGATGTCCTGGTCGGTCGTCGCCGTGCCCTCGGCCACGAACGACGCGGTCGCGTCGCCGACCTTCGGGAAGCTGATCTTCTGACCGGTCGGCCGCACAACCGTCGCGAGTTGCAACGCAACCGAGGCGTATTGGAGGCGGTTGACGATCGCTCCGTACAGTTCCTTCACGACGTACTCGGCACCGAGCAGGTCGTACGTGGAGCTCGTCTCGCCCATCGCCCGGATTTCGCCGGTGTAGAGCTGCTTGAGGTACCCGCCGACAGCGGCAGCGGCCTTGGGCGAAGAGAACGCCCGCACGCCCGACCTGATGTCGACCGGCTGCGACGCGTCGTCGTCGCTGGCACGCTCGACCACCGACCGCGGCTCGCTGGCAGCGCTCACCGCCTGGAGGGCGGCGAGGCGAGCGTCGAGATCACGCTCACGCTGGGCGGCACAGGCAACCTCGTCGGCACGCTTCTCGGCGGCAGCCAGACGGTCGGCGATGCTCGCCGCGTCGGCGTCGTCCTTCGGCTCGACCGCACGAAGGTCGGCGATGGTCTTGGTGAGCGTGGCGGCTTCATCCTG
>RFTN01000013.1 GCA_009923445.1 bacterium | reverse complement strand
AGGTCCAGGTGGACCAGGAGGTCCGGCTGCTTGTCCCATTTTGTTATTACCATGTAAAAAAATTGAGGTAAATAGAAATTACATTTTGTATCCCACAATGCTGTAATGTCTAACGTTTAAGAATGATAGTCTTTTTTTTCCAGTTATGGGCGTCGTGTCATCGAGCACATTGCGGTTTATTTTGCCACTTTCAGACTTTTTCCATTTATTTTGGGAAGAAGTTCATTGAACACGAGACACGCAATTTGAGGAACCGTTCGAAAGCTTTAGAAAAGGACGACTGAACAAATGTGGAAAGCGCTTTCGAATGGATCTACGTGATTCTTGTATAGAACGAGTACGTCCTTTTTGTGTAATTTGTACGTTTTGTAACCCTTTACACAACGTATCTAGTGACTTTACCACAGGCCGAAATAAGGCCAATTGTGTACTATTTGCTCTTGCAAACGATACTAAATCATACATAAATACACTTTGTTTAATACCATTCATTTCAACTGAGCACGATTCACTAATGTAAAGATCGGGTACAGTAATACTACTCTGACTTCGACGCCATCCAACTGTTTCACCTATAAGAAATGTAAAATCACCTATAATCGACTTGACAGTATCTACAATGTCCAAATTTCGTAAGTAAACACGGTGCGTATTCCTAATAAGTTCCGAGTAACCTTTGTAACCACTGACAATAACACAATCAAGTTCAGATGTCAAATAGTATCTACCTCTTATTTCTTGAAGAATGTACTTGTTGTCATCTAACCCTAAAACCCATTCCTTAAGTGTACAATTACCCAATGAAACGGTCCTACACATAGTATCAATGTCGATGTCCACGTCCATATCCGTATCACCATTCGCATCTACATATATGTCGGCATCCATGTGAACACAAAAAACAATTACATGAATTCATTTTTTACTAACAATATCATTAGTAAAAACTTACATACAATTTACACAACCAATTTTTTTGTTTTTTTCATTTTTTATTGACGACAACCTCACCAGTCATTAGTAAAATATTTACACAACTTCTTTTCTGTTTTTTTACATAACTTGAACACTGCGCTTGGTACGTCCTTTGGCTTTAGACTGAACAACGGGTTCAGGAATAGGCTCAGGCTCGGGTTCAGGTTGGTTTCCAATAGAATCCAGGTCACTTTCAAGCTCTTCAACATCTTCGGCGTCTTCAACGTCTTCGGCGTCTTCGACGTCTTCAGCGTCTTCAGCGTCTTCAGCGTCTTCAGCGTCTTCAGCGTCTTCAGCGTCTTCGACGTCTTCAGATGCTTCTACAATTTCACTTTCATTCTTGGGTCTAATAACAGCCTTTTGATTGATGGTCATCTTGCTCACACCCTTTTCGAGGTCATCATCTTCAGAATCTGACTCAAGCATTGCGTATTGATTAATTGTATCACGATTTCTATAAATCTTGGCTTGAACAAGCTTCCACTTTGTAGAAATAGTCGTCTTGGACAAACTCAAGTACACCAATTCAAGAATACTCACAACTTGACATCCCTTTGAGACAACATCTTCTGCATTATCCTCATTCATCTGGAGATGCTTCTTGGATTCATCAAAAATGAGCACTTCGGTCTTGAATTTTTTGTTGCTAAGGAATTTACCAGAGAAATTACCAGATGCGTCCATTTCACGATCGATCTTGGCCTTGATACGATGAGGGTAAGGAAGCTCGTTTCCTTCCTTGTCCTTTGGAATCTTCACCATAGGTGTGTACATAACTGACTCCAAAGTCGTCTTGTCCAATTTAGGCATGCTCAACCACTCACGGCTCTTCTCAATAACCTTGTTCTTAATAAGATCGTCAAAAGCTTCGCACTTCTTCTTGAACTCGGCAATTTCACGAGAATTCTTGTCAGATCCGGATTCACCGTAAAAACTCAACTCTAACTCAAACTTGTCATCCTTGTTGTCGGTAGCATCTTTTTTACGCCACTTCTTAATACCACTTGGCGCATACATCTTTGGCGTTTGAATCAAGACCTTGCCACCTCCCTCTGCATTAATATAAACCATTTTTCTTCCATGAACATCTGTCTTGACATCGCTGAATGTAACCTTAGACCAATCGATTTCGCTTCCTTTGACGATACCCATTTTCACTTGTCTTACTATGTTACTTTTCACTTTCTTTAAATCCATTTTCAGTTTTTTTTTAAGGGCTTCAACCAACGTGGTTTAGTCGAATTGAACTGTGTATTTCACGGAATGTTTACTCACACTTCTAGAGGCATTTGCACTCAGTGGTTGTCTTCGAACAGATTCCATTCCCTTTCCTTTTGTCTTGAGTGAGCTTTTCATATCTTGTTCAATATCACTTAAATGGTCCCTTACGTAACTAAGAATGTCATTCTCAAAACACCATCTAAAAAAACACAATTGCCCACAACTTGTCTCAATGTACTCGGTGTCTGTGTAGTAGAATATAATCTTGTTTTTCCTACAAAAAGGATCAAATTGCCGTTTGCTAAAGGACTTGAGCTGCAGTTTGTAATTCTGATAAACATCCATGTTTCTTCCCTTTGATGGAATAATGATTCTATATTTTTTAGCATAATTTGTAATAAACCAGTCCAATATCCTGAGAGACACCACGCTATTCTGTTCAACGATCGATTTAACTTGTTGGATATAGTCACTTGACTTGTAAAATTCTGTTAAATTGCGCATGAGCAAACTCATCTTGGTGTCCAAATCAATTGATTCCGAGCTTGTTGTAGAACTTGTCATTACTATCTCTTTTTCCAAAATTTTAAATAGAGTTTTAAACGAAATGGTAGATAGTAATGTCAAATAGTAATGTCAAATAGATTAGGGTTTAGGTGAACTGGGTAGTCGAATGAGCGCGCCAGGATAAAGCCCTTTTATGACATTTTGTGTTCCTTGTTTGTACATCGTTTCCAAGAGTTTGTAATTTTCTAAGTTTGGGTACCTCGATATAAACATTCCTACAACACCTGCTACGATGGGTGAGGCCATGCTCGTTCCGGAGTAAACATCTGTACCACCAGGAATTGTTGACAATATATCAACACCAGGACTGTAAATATCACAACATTCTCCCCAATTGCTAAAGTATGCTCTCTTGTCAGATCTATCACTGGCCATGACTGTAAATGCGTGCTGAGCACCAGATGGACTTCCTTGACAAGCATCTTCATTTTCGTTTCCAGCAGCAACTACTACAAAAAAGTCAGATGAGCCTGTTACTACACGATTTACAACGTTGTCAAGTGCACGTGACTTACCACCACCTAAGCTCATATTTATTATACTTTTTGTTTTTTTCTTTTTGATGTGTCGTCGATACACAAAGTCAATGCCTTTGATTACGCCAGATAAACGTCCCGAGCCATTGCAATCAAGTACTTTTACAGCAAACAATCTTGCATCAACACAAACACCATAATCACGTGATCCTACAAGGCCTGCAACGTGTGTACCATGTCCCTGACAATCGAGTTGAGTCTTGTCTGCAAAATTAGCCAACCACGTCGCTCGACCACCAAATTGAGGATGGGTTACGTCAATGCCTGTGTCTACGATATACGTATCAATTGTCACATTAGACGCTGTCATATAACATGAACCTGGCTCACGATAAGGATACGGATCTGCATTGTACACTGGAGTGTCCTTTACAATCCGTTGCCGATGCCATGGCTCAGACTTTTGTACTTTTATTGTAACAGGATTATCTGGTTCTATCTCGTACATATCACTTATTATTCTCCAATTTTGTATCAAGCTTTCACGGTCTACCAAGTGCATACCGAAAATATCACTAATAGGACTGAAACTTGATATGGTCATTCCCGTGATTTCGACGCCCTTGGATGTTACGATGTACTGCTCCGCACTCGCATTCGATATGATTGTCAAAAATTGTAAAATGAAATGAATTATCATTTTGATATAACACCTCGTTTTACAAATTCAATTTATCTTAATTGTTTTTGCACGTCCTATTGTTCCTCCTCTATTAGCTGTTTTAGTAATGTAAAATGCGATCCCTACGAGTATTCTTAATGCATATGGTTCGTCTGTTTTCATATAATTCGTGAAAAAGCTTGTTACTTTTCCTGTAATAGACTCATTTTTCCTCACAAAGGACAACTTTCGTCTTAATTTATCGTCGTATTCGACATCACACAATTCACCATCAGGGTCATCTTTGCGTTTGCAAAAATCGCATACAGAGTAGCCTTTCATAATATTCCCATTGCATTTCTGTAGAACAAATTCCAATCGATCCGAAGAAATATCTAAAACACTAGCACACATAGACACACCCGTTCCGCGAATAATACCAATACTTTGTAAAAATACAAAAAGGATGACATCTATTTCTTGAACAACCTTTGTCTCAATAGATAAATTTGCAAGGCGTGAGACGGAGTTGTCTTCAGATTTTTGTTTAGCTGTTTGAATCGCCACTGCAAATTGTTTACAGAGCTTGCGAATTTCAATAAAGATAAAGTCAAACAGTTTTGTAATCTTAATGTTATCATGTTCATATGATGTAATTTGCCTTACGACAGAGTATCCCTTTTCAAACACAGGTACGTGTGTAAAAGGGAGATCTCTGTGTCGATAGTAATTTACAAGTTCGGCAAACAACTTGGGAATCCCCTCATTTGCTTCAAATAAAACTAATCTATCAACGCCAAGTGTTGTGTCGGCTATACTTAAGTAATCTTTTAGCTTGAAATAAGCCTGATATGCCAAGACAACATTCAACACGGACGACATCTCCTTTAATAATACACAACTAAATTACAAATACAAAATGGACTAGTTTACCAGATGAAGAAGTTGAGATATTGTTGTAGGAGAAACCCTAAATACTTGGCAAAATGTTGATGTATTTACTTTGTATCCTAATTGCGTATAACTGTAATACAAACTAACAGCTCCTCGAACTTGTGAACTTTGTTCATTGGGCAATTTTGAATTCACCCATCGACACAACTCGATAACAGAATTGTCCATAAACAATCCATTCTGTTTACAAACACTTAAAACACAATGTAGAGGGTCACGAAACTGCCCGGACACATAGTCACGTGTCAATTTGCCTTTGTTATAAAGTTCAATCAACATATTTTCTGCCTTGGACACATATCTAACATTCACATTCAATGCTTTCATGACATCTGATTCATTTATTCTAGTGACCTGATAGTCCAATATTACACGAATAATACACACTGCAATGATCGAATCTTTGACTTTTGCACGTTTAGCTCCGTATTCCGCATTTACAGTGGAACTCACAACTGCAACTACGTCCTTGACAGAGGACACCACCGCATCTGAAAGATCTAATCTGGAGCACAATTCTTCAATATACTGACCTAGTTTATATGCGCATTTCTCATCTTTTGTATACGTATACCAGTTTGCAAATCGAAAACACTTGTCTTTGCTTCCAACTTGTCTACAACGCGATTGTGGTTCAAAGAACGCATCGGTGAATTCCTTAGATCCTACAAGTCCACACTCTGTACACGTCAATTCGCCGTTGCAACATTCCATGTTTTCACTTCCACAATTTCCACACTTGGGTCTAGCAGATATTTCGTGTTCTTTGCATTGCGAACCATAAGATATATCGTCTACTATCTTCCATATTGCATCACACAATTCCATTAGCCTAAATTAAATTGTAATGAAATTCAGTTTATTTTAAATCTACTTTGTATTTCAACAATTCAAGTTCACGTTGCTGTGCAGTTTTCCCTGTTGGATTTGAACTAAGCTTGTGTGTAACAAGCTGATCTTTATTGACGTGTTCGCAAAATTCGGTTTCCGCAAAGTGTTTGCTCTGTTCTATAAGCATTCTGCCTATAGCTGTAGTAAGTTGGCCAAGGGGCTTCAAGATTAAGTTTCCTCTGTTGCGCGAGACAAAGCCATAAGTTGAATTGAGTGATACTTTGATAGCCAATTGTGTTGAATTTAGAATGTCCTCAAGTAATTTGTTGCCTTCGTCAGCAGCCTTGGCCATTTGTCGCTTGACCTTTTTACGTTCGGAATAGAGCTCCTCCAACATAGCAGGGACAACTCCCTTGTTCACTATTTGCCCAGTTTGAGGGTCCACGCTAGGTTGTACAATTGTGAAGCTGTACCGTTCATCCCTTTTTTGGAATCGCTCAGACTCGGGGCGCGTTTTCTTATGTGGATCATGAATCCTACACACGTAGATGTCTTTTCCTATTTCAAAATAAGCTTGTTTGCCACATACTAAACCCTTACTTTTCCCACTTTTGCCAACAGCAGTGCACGTGTGTTTTAATTTGTACTCTGTGCTATCATTCCACTCGATCGTTTCGTAGTTAACTCCCTGTAAACCTGAGTACTTGGGGTCCATGACGAGCGTACTGTAACACAAATTTCTGCTAATTTCTACACATGGATACAAGCTCGCAAAATCCAATACCGCCACATTGTCAGTGTAATGTCCTTGCAACGGTTCGAGGACAGTAGCTCCTGTAAATGAATCACTCACCGCGTCCTCGCTTGGATACATTCCAAGAACGTGCATTCTTTTTCCATCGTATGTCAAGGTCACGTCCTTGTACTCACAATCAATTTCCGATCCTGACAATACCACAATCTCTGTATCACTGACAACTTCTGAAATCTTTCCATCCATGCGCTTATTTCTTGCATACACAATGTCCACAAACTTTCCTATTGCATCATCTGTGAGACCGTGCTCTCGTGCAAACCGAACTTGCACGGGAAAATTGTTTTCATTGAAATTTGTATGTGGTACAAGAAAGTCCATTTGCCGCGCCTTTCTGATGACTTGTGAAAAGACTTTGATGGTTTGTCCACGCGTTGTCAAAAATCCAATAGGAACAAACGTAACGTTGGCTAATTGAATAATGTTTGTAAGAATCAATTGCTTGTCAACGAGACGTTGAAGTAGAAATGTGTCGCGAATACAATACAAACCAATGTGTCGAATTTTTTCGGGATCTGAATCACGATAATACTCGAATATTTGTTTTGCAGACACGTCATCTTTACCTTCTTTAAGAATTTCGTTTGCAATGTAATCTAATTTGTAACTTGGGTACTTTTTCATGCCGCGTTTGTAGTGAATAAGCAAGTCATAGTTCAACCGCCCTGGGATGTAAACGCGATGAAATTCACTGTCGCCATACGCACTTGAGCTGAAATATTCTGTCTTTAGTTGTGCCCGAGTATGAGTGAGCCGACTTAGCCCAGTAAAAAGTTCACTGTCAATTCCACACATCTGGGCTCGTTCTTTAAGATACCTACAATCAAATGAATCTCCATTGTATGTGTACAATATGTCTGGATCCATCTTGTTGATTGTGTGCACCCATTTACGTATAAGTTCCTTTTCATTACGACAACATTCTACAACCACCTTTGGATCATTAATAGGAGCACATGTTTTGAGTGTCAACAAGTGTTTTACAAAAACATCGGGATCAGAATAGTATTTGTACGTTGTTGCAATTTGATACACTACATTTGCACTTCGTTTTGGATCAGGAAATGTGTCATCTTCGCTGTACACTTCTATATCAAATGAAGCTTGCAAAAACCTTGCCATATCTTGTGTTTCGCGTAAACTAACAATATCATTGTGGTCGATTGTCACCTCAACTTGTGTACTCGCTGTGTCGCGTGTTACAGTGTACTTGCCATTTGGTAAACGTATCCACCCAGCCATGAGTATATCCTTAATGTGACAGTACCTCAAATGCGGCTCAAAATTACTTTCATACAACTTGTATTTCACAGGTTGAAAGGACACTCCGTCGATAGAAATAGCTCGTTTAAAAAGATACCTGGACTTGCACATTGCTGTGTAATTATCAAATATCAACTTGACAAACTTGTATGATTCGCCATTTCGAAAACCAAAGAGGTCCTTGTGGGTCACAAAATGGCTCAAGTATCTACCTCCAGGCCCTTTACTGAGAACGTGAGTACGCTTGCAGAGATCTTGTTGCGATCTGTAATCCTCAGCGTCAGATTGTCTAAAATTGTAATACTTGCACCGATATGCCTTGAGGTAGTAATATGATTGGTCAATATGGCGCAACATGGCATTCAACTGAGCTTGAGTAAAATTCTTGGACACCTTGACGTAGTAAAATGGTTGAAATCCAGTTATTGCACACGTCACTGAAACACCCTCTTTTGTCACTCCAAAACATCTGATCTTGTAGGTGTCTGTATTTAAATCACAATCACACTCTGAATCTGATTCGTCGTCACCAGGTTCATCTTGCGCCCACCACTCAATGATCTGAAAATCAATGTCACCTGTTATTGGTCGTTTGTTCGATTGTTTAAAATACGCTTGCATAGTATACACATCACAAAAATAGGATCTTTAAATTCACTTTTCAGTAACGCGTCATTTACACGTATGGTATTCCATGACACGTGTATTTGGGGATATATGGCACAAACCAAATATCAATACCTTTGTGTTGAGATCCGGGTTCAAGGTCTCGAACGCGGTATTTAAGAGAGTAACCTAAACTTTCCATATAAGACTGGATCCTTTGTACTTGTTGATTTGTAAGCGTGGACGGTGTAGCTTGTGGACCATACAAACGCTTTGTGCCTTCAATAAGAATAGAGAATAACACTATGAACATATTATTTGTATCACCTTCTAACAAGAAAGTACAAGGTGGCTTGGGTGGATGTGAAAAGATTGCATCTACTACGTCATTCATCATTAATTATTCGCTAGAACAATTATTTCTGAAATTAAATGGTCACACACGCGTTGGTCAAATCAAACAAACAGCGTCTACTTGTTCCTTTTCAAAAAACAGCTTTCCAAGCATTGCTTTGCGTGTCTGTGCAGATGCTTCCACATAATTTGTTTTAATTTGAATATTGCGAAGAAATTCATTCTCAAATATTTCTAAAAAGGACACAAGCCGTTGAAGAATGTCGTCGAGGTAATCGGGATCCCTCATAACGTGTGTAACGCGTATTTTGTCACCAAGAGATTCAACCAATTTAGCTTCAGATGTTTGAGTTATGTACATGTACATATGAATCTGAGTTTTTTCGTATTCACGAATCCTATTGAAAAATTTCTGGGTTCTATTTTTTACTTCAACAATGTAATCTTTGTGAATTCCATCTAGTTTACCTCCAATATACCACTCAAAACCCCCAGTGTCATTTGTTGGAAGTTTCCTTGTAAAAAACGTTTGGGAAGTATCAAGTTCTACATCAAATTGATTACAAAAGATTTCGATTGCTCCCATTTCCTTGAGTGTCCCATGGCTCTTATTCACAAATGACTCTGCTTCACGTTGAAGCACACGTTTACGGGGTTCGGGCACATCCGATGCTTCGATGGCCTTTTCAATTAAATTTCGTTTTTCACGCGTGTCGGTTTGTGTGTCAACTTGAATCTTCTCAACAAGATCTTTTCCAACAACTGTCTCTAGAATTTCTTTTTGTGACTTGACAGTGTCTTCCAAACGTGTCTTTAAATTGTCAACTGTACGTTTCTTATTGTTTGTTTCTGAAGCAAGTTCACTTCGACGTTGAAGGTATTGTTGATCTGTAATCGTACCGTCATCCAGCTGCGATTGGAGCTCCACTCGTTGTTGATCAAGACCTGAAATTTCGTCTAGGACCATGTCAACTTTGTTTTCAACTTGATTTACTAGTTCATTGTAACAATTGGTGTCACATTTTTTCCAAAGTCGTTCAAATGGTGTCAAGTAGTCCCACTTGTTTTGTCCAATGTAGCTTGCAACATCACTAGCGAATATAAACACCTTCATATGTGTACTTGTAAGTTCTATATGTATTTTCAACTTTTTTTAAATCTGGTACTGTATTAAATGGCAGACACCAAAGGCTTAATACAAAACTACGGATACGTTCCATTCAAGTATTTTCAGTATGTCGTGTTAGGCCTGCAAATTTGGATGATCCAAAATTACAAAGCGGTCAATGACTACATCGACTCCTACATTGACACCAAAAATACAAACCACATTTACGCAAAACAAGTACTGCTTACATTACCTTTAGTAAGTATGATTTACTATGACATTAGATACAGCAGTTTTTCCCTTAAGAATCTAGGGTTTCCTCCTCAATACAATGATGCCCTGAAACAAATCCTCAACATCATGGGTTCATATGCGCTTATTCAGGTATTTTCAAGCGACACTGGATTTAAATCAAGCATACTACAAGTCGAAATGCTTCAAACTCACTTATTGTTTATAATCATTAGTATTGGTATGGCATATTCCGTCACCCAAAACAGGTCTCAGAGCATTCTAGCATTGATCATGTTCTACCACTTCAAGTATGTCATTGGCCAAAATAAAAATGTAGACAAGAATTAGCCACTCACGATTTATGTTTGAGGATCACAATTAACATAAACAGTAATACCAATGCCACAAGGTTTTCTGATAAAAAGTAATAGAGTTTGACTGCTACATTTTCTCCAGATGAAACCCACGAACCTTGATAAACATGACTTCCAATGGCGTGAGGTGGTGGTTCACAAGTATGCAATTTTCCTATCTCGCAATCTTCAAAGTATGATTTGTCTAATATCAATATATCATCACCTTTTTGATATGCGTGTTTGTAATGTTTTATACCATTCGTTAAACATATTGGTCCAGTAGAAGCAAACACGTGTAAGAAATTACTAATATTTTTATATATGTTATCCTTTTTTTTATACGCTTGCTTCATCGTTTCCAACATAATAGGGTGTCTTCTAGCTATGAAAATAATTCCATTATTGACTATATCTTCACCAAAAGGATGGTTAATCAATATAAGAAGTATTCTTTGAGCAGTGTTTGTTGACATAGATGAAAATATTCCGGTATATTTATGCATATCAGGTAGAGTACTAAGACTTTTTAAACATTTTACATCCATATCAATGTAAATACCACCGTAAACATAAAGAATTAAATATTTAGCAAAATCAATCTTCTGAATCATCTTATTGTAGCTGTAATATAAATCGTGTATCCATTTCTCCGACTTGTTTATTAGGTCTTCGATCATCTTTTGGTCCCATACAATAAACGTGTAGTCTGGATTCTTATCTATCCAGGAGCGATGGTATGTCAATAGATGTTGAGGTAGATTTTCAAAACCTTGAAACCATATTTGATGTATAATTTTTGGTATCATTGCTTTACATAATGCAATATTATTTTTTCTATATTTTGATAACGCCTACTTTTGAATAAATTTACTATTTGCATATATCATGGATTACATAGACAATATATATGTTATCAACATGGATAGGTCAAAGGACCGACTAGAACAAATGAAAAAACAAGTTCCCAAGATGGGTAGGCCATTTACACGCATTCCAGCTATAGACGGAAGGAAATTGACAAACGACCAAATAAAAGCACTAAGTACCCCGTTATGCAGTACGTTTTGCACACCCAGTATGATAGGATGCTACCTTTCGCATTTAAAGGCACTTCAAGCGGTCGTAGACAATGGAGACCGTTATGCAATCATTATGGAAGACGATTGTGAGCTAGTCGATACATTTGCTGGTGATATTCAAGACATTTTTAGAGAGTCTGTCTCTCCAGACTTTGTTTACCTTGGGTGTTTCGGGGGATGTGACTATGAAAATAAGTACAGTTTATTTACACAATTTGTAACATTGTTGATGCCCAAATTACCTAAAACTGACCCAGTTGCGTATAAGAATCTGTACGTTCCCGGAGCGCCTCTAGGATTTCATTGTTACATGGTCTCCAACAGGTGTGCAAAAGAGCTCCTCAAGAGACTTGGCAAAGCCAACTTTCATGTAGATGTGGCATTTTTGTCTTCCTCAAATGGATTAGAAGTATATGCCACAAAACGCAAACTAGGGTATCAATTCACAAATGCGGAACAATCTACACAATCAACCAGTACATTCCCTATAATTATAAATGACATTTTAGACTGCTTAGAGGACGAAAATAGAGTAAGGGGTTCTTTTTACTTTAGATCGCCTTTTTTCCAGATTGGGTTTCATCCTATTAATTTGTATACAATTTGCTTGGGACTACTTACAATTTGGTTTCCAGACCTTGTGCTTGCATATTTACTAACAGAACTCATTTTGTCCCCGAATAACTTGGGTGTCATAACATTCCATGTGATTATGTGTCTTGCAGTAATCTACATTCGCATTCGTAAGTAATTTTTTTAGGAAGTATTTTAGAATAGAATATGGAAAGCGTAGTTGAAACAACACAGCTTAGCATATTTATCCAGGTCGTCACAGGTATTATAGGTTTAATAGGATTACGTACTACTGTTCCACAAAAATACGAGACTCTTAAACACATTCTTTTCATAGAAACACTAGTACAATTTGTTGAACTTGGATTTTATATATTTTTACTTCGCTATACTTTGCCGAATGAAATGGCTGCGATGAGATACTTTGACTGGATGATTACTACACCCACAATGTTGTTTACTATGGCTGTGTATTTCCGATACCTACACATTGGAAATTTCAGTTTAAGCGAATTTGCCTCTCAAGAAAAGTCCAAATTGACTACTTTAGTAATATGCAATGCCTTTATGCTGCTTTTTGGATATCTGGGAGAAAACGGATCCATTGACAAAGCAACTTCAATGGTATTTGGTACTGCAAGTTTTCTCGCAGCATTTAGCACACTTTACACTTATGCAAAAAGATCGACAAAAGCAAGGCAATTGTGGCGCTTTGTCTTTGTCATCTGGGCCTTGTATGGTGTAGCTGCATTATTTGACCCAATTACAAAAAACAACGCTTATAATATTCTAGATCTCTTCTCTAAAAACTTTTTTGGTTTATACATTTACAACGAAATCAGTCAACTCGCTTACAACCAGACAAATTAGTCAACTGCTGAGGACACGCAACAGGCCTTGCCATGACACCCGGGTTGTCTGCGTTTTTAAACCAATCAAACCTCCACAAACATCCTGGACGTTGGGTTGGGGGAAGGCGTGTACACTCTATACGTGAGCGTATTCCTCCATATCTCTCACCAGATGCGTACTGTGTGTACTGAGCATCGCATCCGGCAAAAGCCCCTTGCCCTCCTCCAGGTATAGCAATGTCGAAATGAGACGCACCTAGGTCGCCACCAGTATTCGTGATTTGAACAATCATCCTTTTACCCTTTACAGGTCCATTTGTAAAGGCTAATTCCCAACAACTGCAACACCATTCCCTTTCAGTTTGCCCAGGTATCTTTGCCGCCGCAAACCCATAGCTAACTTGGCTATTTATTACAAAAGGTGTTTGGGCGTCGCAATTAAAAGCTTCACCACCTTCGCACCCAGACACGATATCAGGTGACTTTATATTTGATCCGTTTCTATAACAACTATATACAGGCCGTGTAACCGGCGCCTTGTTACTCCAGCCACACGACGGTTTACAACAATCATAATATCTCGTGGTCACAGCTGGAATCCATGCATCAACTCCAAAAACGCAAAATACAAACGCAAAATACAGTGTAATAAGCTTCATTCGTAATTTACATAGATGGTCCAAGAAGATTCTTTAAATGGTTGCGTTTGTAATACTTGTATCCATGATACAACACAATGACTATAGCTATGTACTTCATGGCCGCAAAAACTTGAGGAGATGTACTTTCTCCTTTGTCTCCAACGTACCAAAAGAAAGACGCAACAACAATGATATGGAACAAATTAATGTAATCCGGATTCATGTTTACATTAATTACATATAAAAAATTACACAATTCGTTTGAACTGAATATTGACTTCATTGCGTTGTGCGTCGTTAGAAAATACTCCTGTTACCTCAAAACCGTTTTTCACTAGAAAATCAATAGCATCCCTATCCAAGTACTTTTGATCACGGTACAATTTTGTTTGATGACTTGTTGGCATTTCAATTTGACCAGCCCGCACAATGGAAATATACTCGCCCATACCCATAAGCACTTGCAGATCTTGGCCTTGTGCATCAACGTGAAGATAGTCGATGTGCGTAATATTATGCTCACCAATAAAGTTTTCAAGGGTAATAACGTCTACCTCTACGGAATCGGTTACCTTAAAGTCCTTTCTACCTGGCCACGTAGTCTCCAAGTTATCATTAAATTGGCAAATGGAGCTACATCCCCAATCCGCATTTCCCGATACATAAAACGTACACACACCATTAAAATTGCTAACAGCTTTGGGGATTATATGATAATTTGGTAGATCGGCACTCTGTCCCTTGAGGTGAGCTACCAACTTTGGTGTAGGTTCAAAGGCATACACAACAGCGTCAGTTCTTGTTCGTGCAACACCTAGACTATCACTCCCTGAATTGGCTCCCACATCAAAGAAAACATACATTCTTACTCCGTACCCATCAAATTATTTAAAGACATTGACCGAGCTAATTTGTCTAAAAACAATGTCTCTTAAACAAATTAATTGCACACGAAATAGCAAAGTATACACATACACCTCGGGCAAAAAGTCGCTTGTCATCAAGCAGATCAAAAACCATTTGGCCGCAGATGTTCACAGAGAAGTTCGGGCGTTACGCCATCTCGAAAAAAATCCATTTGTTGTAGATTTGCATTTTGTATACAAGGATAACCTATATACATATTTAGTCTTGGAACATCTACAGAATGGTTGTGTGCACGACTTTCATAAAAAAGTGTCCGAACAAGAACTCAAGATCGCTACAAAGCAGATGTTGACCTGCATACACGCGTGTCACAGAGCAGGAGTTATTCATGGGGACATCAAGCTCACAAATTTTGCCCAAAGCGCGTCGGGTATAACGAAATTAATTGATTTTGGGTGTTCATCATTTTACACATCGACATACATTCCCATGGAATGCCACAAAGCTACATGGTTTTACGCTGCTCCTGAACAATTCCTGAGGACACAGTACACAACATCAGATATGTATAGTTTAGGCGTGTGTGTGTATTATCTAGCCACTGGCCGGCATCCTGTTTTTGACTCCTGGGTTCAGACTCCTGGATATTCAAATTCTTACACCGACTTTATCAAAAGGCTGCTAAGAAGCGAGCCATGTATGAGATTAACGAGCCACGAAGCTCTTATCCACCCATGGCTTTGTGAACGTTAATTACACAGTTACACAACTACACATTTACACAATTACACAATTACACAATTGTGTAATTACGCAAATTCAATTACATTTTGGGCCTGGAGACATACAGGCAACCACAAGCAACCCCGACGCGTTATATTTCATCTTTGAAATCGCTTGGGCGCAATCGCTTACCACCATACTCTACGATTTTGTCATTTGTAATCTTTATAAGAAAATCAATGTCCGTTTCAGATTCCCGCAAGACAATTTTAAAAAAACCTAAAATAGGCTTGGCTACCTGTTCAAGATAACATAGACGATTAAAATGCTTTTGGGTGTCCATAGCGTACCCAGGATCTTCTGCAAGTTCATTTTTCTGAGCGCCATTGTGCTCAGATTCAACAAAAATGTATTGGATGCGGTCTCCCACACTTACAGAATCTTTGCGTTGAAGCATTCTTTGGGCAAGATTGATATGCGCCAAACTAAAGGAATGCAAACAAGAGAATTCTGTTCGACATTTAGGGCAAGTCTTTTCAAGTTGGTAGTTGTATTCTTTGCATTTGCTACATCGAATGATCCACTCTGTCTTGCGTTTACACTTGTTACAAGCGTAGTCTTTGCCAATCTGGGCGGAAACAACTAGATCTGACAGATCTACATTGTATGTGTGAATGCGTTGTACGTACGACTCGTACACAGAAATGGCATTGCGTATAGCTTCGCTTGAGTCAGTCATAATTGCTTGAATAATTTCTCGGTAACACTTTTTAACAATAGGGGCATAGTCTCGTCTTGTAAGTGCAATACCTTTGGCATCAAGGCCTTTTAGTTCAAAGGGATCTCGTGGGTTGCAGTATGTGTTGGCAATGTACCTTTTTTTTGTAAGTAGAATAAATGGCTGAAAAACCTTTTCAAACTCCATTTCTATTGGCGGTCTTGCAAAGATGTCCTTAGTCAAGGTATCTCCGCATAATGTTGCAAGTCGAAAAGTGTCAATTCGATTACGTTTGTAGTCTTTTCTGTTGTAGCTAAACTTTACCATTATGGAGTCTGTATCTCCATACACGACTTGAATGTCTACATTAACAGGTACTTCGGGATCAAAAGTAAACGGATCATTTGTGACCCGTAGTTTGTAAACACGATTATCGCGGACTACACGAATTTGCCGTTCTGGAAACTTTTCTCTTAGCAAATTATAAACAGTATCCAATTCTTCGACCGTACTTGCTATATAGCTCATATCTAATGCACTTACTAAAGTTTGTTTTAAATTAGGTGCGTTCAAAATACGTTTTTAAGGCGACTTTAGCAATTGTGATTTAAACGCAAGAAAACGCGAATTTGTGTTTAATTACGTTTAATTTCATTTTTTTTAAATATTTATTTATAGTATAATAACCAAAAAATGTCCAATTTCACGCCAATGTATTTTGAGCAGTCCATTGTGCTTCTTGACACCACCGAAAGTCTTAGCCCAACTTTTGGATCCTTTGTAATGCACGGCGGTCTTAGTATTAAATCCACGTATGAAAGTAATGATATTAGTACTGGATCTGCTGTTCTGCGGGGTGGTGCTGCAATCCAAAAGAAACTTAATGTAGGTGGAGATACAGCCATTGCCGGAATTACTAGCATTAAAAACACTACACAAGCAAGCGGTATTGCTAACGGCGCCCTTGTTGTAGATGGTGGTGTAGGCATTGCAAAAGATGTTCACATCGGAGGTGATACAACCATCAATGGAAACTTGTATGTCAATGGAACAACAACTTCAGTGAACACAACAACAGTCAATATTACTGATAATACCCTTCAACTGAATGCTGGTCCCTCTGGCAGCAGAGACTCTGGTATTGTAATCCAAAGATACCAAACATCTAACGACATTGGATCCGGTGACGTTGTTGCAGCAAACGAGCCTATATTCCACTCTACTACTGTTGCTGCCGTTGGTGCAAGCACACTCAGCTTCACCGCAGGTAGTGCTGTAAACGACTTTTACAAATTGAACTGGATAAAAATCACTTCTGGTACAGGTATCAATCAAGTAAGAAAGATCACTAGTTATGATGGCAGTTCTAAGACGGCTACTATTGATAGTCCATGGACTGTTCAACCCACTGTAGGTGATTCTCTCTCTGTATATAATAGAAATTTTGTCGCTCAATACTACGACGAAGCCAATGACAGGTTCATTAACGGTTATGTTGCTGATGTAACTGATATTAAGACTCAACTTGTGTATGTTGATCTTCTTGATACTTTTGCAAAGGGTGTATTTGCCACCAACAGCACTATTACAAACGCAGTTGTAACAAACTTTTCGGCAGGAAACATTACTATTCAAGCTGCGAATTTCAATAACCTCACTGCTGGAAGTGCCACAATCACTTCTCAGACTGTAGGTGGAAGTACCATTACCGGATCCCAAAATATTGGCCAAAATCTCACTGTTAATGCTGATACCATTTTGAATGGCACTGTTACTGCAGGTGCTCTTGCTGTTACTGGAGCAAGTATTCTTAGACAAGGTGTATCTGCAGGTAGCTTGAATGTTACGGGTAACAGTACACTCCAAGGATTTAATACAATGGGTGCACTTAATGTGACTGGAGCTTCCATTCTCCGATTGGGTATTACCGGCGGTAGCTTGAACATTACTGGAGAGAGTACCCTTCATGGTTCTGTCACCGCTGGTGCTTTGGACATTACTGGCGCTTCCATTCTCCAATTGGGTGTGACTGGTGGCAGCATGAACATTACTGGTGAGAGCACTCTTCAAGGTGCTGTTACAGCTGGTGCCCTTGATGTTACTGGTGCAAGTATTCTTCAACTCGGTGTTACAGGTGGTAGCTTGAACATTACTGGTAACAGCACACTTAGAGGTTTCAATACCATGGGTGCATTGGATGTTACTGGTGCAACTATCTTGCAATATGGTGTAACTGCTGGTAGCTTGTATGTTACGGGTGGTGCAAGTATTATTGGTGAATCTACTCTTAATGGCGCCGTTACTGCTGGTGCATTGGATGTCACTGGCGCAAGTATTCTACAATTGGGTGTGTCTGCTGGTAGCTTGAACGTCACTGGTAACAGCACACTTCAAGGATTCAATACCATGGGTGCTCTTAATGTGACTGGCGCTTCCATTCTTCAGTTGGGTGTGACTGGTGGTAGCTTGAACATTACTGGTGAGAGTACTCTCCAAGGTGCTGTAACAGCTGGTGCGTTAGACGTTACGGGTGCTTCCATTCTTCAATTGGGTATTACAGGTGGTAGCTTGTACGTTACTGGCGAAAGTACTCTTAAGGGAGCTGTGACCGCTGGTGCTTTAGACGTTACTGGGGCTTCCATTCTCCAATTGGGTGTAACTGGTGGTAGCTTGTTCATTACAGGTGAGTCCATTCTTAACGGCGCTGTTACTGCTGGTGCATTAGACATTACTGGTGCAAGTATTCTACAATTGGGTATTACCGGCGGTAGCTTGAACATTACTGGCGAGAGTACCCTTCACGGTGCTGTCACCGCTGGTGCTTTGGACATTACTGGCGCTTCCATTCTTCAATTGGGTGTAACTGGTGGAAGTCTCTTCATTACTGGCGAGAGCACTCTTAATGGTGCTGTTACAGCTGGTGCATTAGATGTAACTGGTGCATCCATTCTGCAATTGGGTGTGTCTGCTGGTAGCTTGAACGTTACTGGTAACAGCACACTTAGAGGATTCAATACAATGGGTGCATTGGATGTCACTGGTGCAACTATCTTGCAATATGGTGTAACTGCTGGTAGCTTGTATGTTACGGGTGGTGCAAGTATTATTGGTGAATCTACTCTTAACGGTGCTGTTACTGCTGGTGCATTGGCTGTCACTGGTGCAAGTATTCTTAGACAAGGTGTATCAGCTGGTAGCTTGAATGTTACGGGTAACAGCACACTTCAAGGGTTCAATACCATGGGTGCTCTAAATGTGACTGGCGCTTCCATTCTTCAGTTGGGTGTGACTGGTGGTAGCTTGAACATTACCGGCGAAAGTACTCTCCAAGGTGCTGTTACTGCGGGTGCGCTCGATGTTACTGGAGCTTCCATTCTCCAATTGGGTATTACTGGTGGTAGCTTGTATGTCACTGGTGAGAGCACTCTTAAGGGAGCTGTGACCGCTGGTGCTTTGGATGTCACTGGAGCTTCCATTCTCCAATTGGGTATCACAGGTGGTAGCTTGAACATTACTGGAGAAAGTGCTCTTCACGGCGCTGTGACCGCTGGTGCTTTAGACGTCACTGGTGCTTCCATTCTCCAATTGGGTGTGACTGGTGGAAGTCTTTTCATTACCGGTGAGTCCACTCTTAACGGTGCTGTTACAGCCGGTGCATTAGACATTACTGGTGCAAGTATTCTTCAATTGGGCATCACGGGTGGTAGCTTGAACATTACTGGAAACAGTACCCTGCAAGGATTCAACACAATGGGTGCTTTGGATGTGACTGGCGCAAGTATTCTTCAATTGGGCGTGACTGGTGGAAGTCTCTTCATTACCGGTGAGTCCACTCTTAACGGTGCTGTCACCGCTGGTGCTTTGGACGTTACGGGTGCTTCCATTCTCCAATTGGGTGTAACTGGTGGCAGCTTGAACATTACTGGTGAGAGCACTCTTCGAGGTGCTGTTACAGCTGGCGCCCTTGATGTCACTGGTGCTTCCATTCTGCAATTGGGTGTGTCTGCTGGTAGCTTGAACATCACTGGTAATAGCACACTTCAAGGATTCAATACCATGGGTGCTCTAAATGTTACCGGCGCTTCCATTCTCCAATTGGGTGTAACTGGTGGTAGCTTGAACATTACTGGCGAAAGTACGCTTAGTGGTGCTATGACCGCTGGTGCATTGAACGTAACTGGAGCTTCCATTTTGCAAATTGGTTTAACTGGTGGTTCAATGAACATTACTGGTAACAGTACACTTCAAGGATTCAATACCATGGGTGCACTCAATGTGACAGGAGCTTCTATTCTTCAAGTTGGTGTTACCACTGGTGTGTTGTATGTGACGGGTGCAAGCGTTATCAACATTGGTTTGACTACTGGCAGCTTAAATGTTACCGGAGGTTCTATTTTTAACAATGTAACAGCTGGTACAATGATGGTGAATGGCCGTGACATCACCCCTAGTGCTGGTGACATTATCAAGGAACAAAGCTTCACTGCTGCTAATAACGTTACCTCTGCCAGTGCAATCACAGGATTCAGCTTTGACAATGGCATTGTTCGTGCATTTGATGCTGTTGTATCCATTGCCATTACTACAGCGGCTGATGCTGATAACAGATTCGCTTACTACAATCTCAAGGGCATTCAAAAGGGTACTACTTGGGTGCTCAACTCAAGCTATGTGGGTGACAATACAGGAATCACGTTTAGCATTAACAACTCGGGTCAAATCTTGTACACATCCACAAATATTTCTGGATTCCTGTCCAATTTCGTGAAATTCAAAGCCCTTACCACATCCGTTTAATTACCCAAAATTACAGATAAATTACAATTACAATTACAAATTGTAGTTGTGATGCGGGTGAATCGTGATAATTTCTTGTCGAGAAATGTAAAGATGGCTACACCAGCTCCACTTGCATTTTTAAATTACGGTGATTTGAATATTTACAGGGGGACTGATCCAAGTCAATATGGATTTGGTGATCTTAATGTGAATCGCAATTGTACAGTTAATGGTACCGGGGCAAATGCACTGTATGTTGCGGGTCACGGTGTAATACAGGGTAATCTGGATGTGAATACAAATCTAAATGTACTATACGGTGTCACAAAGTTAACAGAGACACACGTAGACACGTCAAATGGTGCATTTACGGTCACTGGAGGAAACAAATTCGAGGTATCTGTTGGGGCAGAGAGCACACTTCAGTCTACAGGAGGCAACTTGAACCTGACAAGTATTTCAAATTCAGTCAAATTATATGGTGGGTTGAATTCAGGGCAAGCAGTAGATATTCAGGCCACCAATCCTGCTGGGGGTGTGAGCATATTGTCAGGAATAAATACAGGTAATGTACTTATTGTCTCTGGCTCTGGAGGGATATCTGGGGTAACAAGCAATGGAAATTTGAGTTTGACTGCAAATAATGGTGCAGGGAGCTTTACTGTTAACTCGGCATCTCAAAATCAAAACTTAACTTTGTCATTGACGGGCCAAACAGATTCGCAGTTGCGTATTGAGAGCAGTGGCACGAATGTATCCAATACGGCCATTGTAGTAACGGCATCAAACACAAAGGGGAATATACAAATAACAAATGCTGGAGGTCTTGGGGAAGGTGGCATTACACAACTCACGGGATCAGGTGGTTACACACTTCGTACAAATACATCCGGTCCAATTAGCATTACTTCACAAGCTGCCCCTTCAAGCTTCACTGTCAATTCGGCCGGGCCAAATCAAAATTTAAGCATCAGTCTTCTCGGTGCCACGGATTCAAAATTGGTTATTCAATCCGAGGGCACGGGTGAAGCTTTGCAACTAAAAACAACAAATGTAGCGGGAAACATAAGCATTACACAGCCTATTACAAGCGAAGGTGGAATTAATGTGTTTGCGGGAAGCACAGGATTTAACGTGACTACACGGACAGGGGGTACAACTACAATTACGACCAATGGTGCGACAAGTACTTATACCAATGCCACCACAGGGGACCACCAAGATTTGAATGTGACGGTAACAGGAGGAACCAATTCAAAGGTCAACATCTCGTCGGATGGCACGGTGTACAATGCCGTTAATATTTCTACAAGCAACACAGCTGGAGGCGTTTATGTTGGAGCGGCGGGGGCTGTTCAAATTGAGTCTAGTGATCCTATCAATGGTGTCAAAATTGCAACAGGAACTCCTAATACTCCTGTGTCTATTGGCACTCCAAACAGTGTTACAACTATCTATGGTGACCTTGAGGTCAAGGGTACTACTACGGCTGTCGAATCTACTGTTGTCACTATCAATGACAATATCATTGTTGTCAACAATGCTCCTGGAGGATCAAGTGATGGGGGATTAGCTGTAAAACGGTATCAATATGCAAACGACAATGGTTATGGAGACGTTGTCGCAGACACAGCTGACGAAACTGGGACAGTTGCCAATGGAGGTAATTCGGTGACGACGGTGAATCTTGGGCCAAGTGCAAATGGAACGGATGATTATTATTCAGGTTGGTGGATTAAGATCACCTCGGGAACAGGTGCCGGACAAGTCCGAAGAATCAAAAGCTACGTGGGCAATACGAAAATTGCAACTGTGTATAGCACATCTGAACAAACTGGATTACTAAAAGATCCAACACCGGTTGAAGGAATGGACTTTTCAACTGTTCCTGATACATCTTCTGTGTACGCACTATTCCCATGTCACTTTGTAATGGCAATATGGGACGAATACAATAACGAATGGGCATTTATTTGCAGTAACAAGAATCCTACAACAGATCCTGTAAGTACAGCTCATTACAGCAACTTGCACATTGACGGTCTCGTCTCTGACTCTGTTACCACAAATACCATCAACGGTTCGCAAGCGGACATTACTATTCACATGACATTGACAAACAACACTATGACACCTGTGACAATTCCAAACTTTCCCAAGACATATGGTGTGTATACTATCCATGTCCGTCCATCAAGCGACACTCTTCGTGCTCATGCTATATTTATGATTGGACGTGTGAATATTGATTCTATCCCTGGAACAATTACAAGAATCATATCTGTAAAAGGTTCACACAATGATCAATTGGATATGCAATGGCCTGCAAATGGATCACCTCAATTGATGTATAGACCATTCCCTAATGGGCTTGGTGGTACGACGGATTACACATTGAAAATTACTACGGTTTAGTGAATATTATTGAACACACTTCATTACAGATTGTGTTCAAGTATAATTAAATGCAGGTCTTCAATTGACGAATTACAAAGCGATAAAACCAGTAAACATGTAGAAAAAGGATAGGGATTGCAAAGTACACGATAACATTGAATTGTCTTAGAATGTAAATAATAAATGTAAAGTACACAATACGTGTCAATGCAAAGGTTATGCCAAAAGATATATCACTTCTGTACCTTGGATATACGCTCCCAGCTGACAGAATAAACGTTGGAATTTCAGCAATCATAAAGATGCAATACAATGGATACAATCCTGTGTAAAGGGACAGTATATTTACAAAGATGTACACAATGTGGTGAACGTATCCTGTAAGTGAATTGATGTAAGAACGATAATCACGCATTCCAATAGAGAGGTCCATAATGAGATAGCCTGTGAACATATGTATGGAGATTTTTGACAATGCAAAGTCATACAAGGTAAAATTAGTAATGTATTGTTTAATGTCAAATGAATTGTAGTAGAGTATCGAGTTAAAATACAATCCAACAATACACAACACACCGGAACTATACATACTTAGGACGAATGCGCGTTGACGCAAAGTCAATGTCACATTTGCATACGACATGTAAATTTTTGAAAACTCAATAGAACACAAGTAGACGACGGATGCTTCGATGCATATTGTAAACAGTAATGACAATAATTGTACCCAGGATGCCATCTCTGGGTTTAGCATTTAGCTCTCAAAGATTCAATTTTAATTACCTGTTCAAAATAAGCATTTGGATGGTAAAAATAGTCGTGACAACCAATGCAATGTAAATGAATGCCATATAGATAATCATGAAACCGGTATAGGCTCTAGAACGACGTGGAAAGTACACATCAGCTAAAGATATTACGCTGGGAGTGTATGGACGTTGTTCAAAATAGTTAGAAATCAAGTCCATTGGCAAACCTTGTCTGCACAATGGACAACACACCACGTTGTTTTTATGTATTCTGGCAAAATACTCCAAGAAACAGTTTGTATGAATAATATTGCGACAACAAGGTAATTGAAATGAAAATTGTGACAAGCAGCATTGTGATAAGCAAATGCAACACACATCAATATCCGCCAATGGTATGGACACTGTCTCCATTAATTAATCAAAACGTTGGTGTATTTTAGTCAATTTTTCGGCGAAACGTTTTATTTTTTTTGTATGTATCGTGTAAATGTCAAAGGGTGTGTACACAGAGTTCAATGCAAATGACTACAATACAAATGACTATTCAAGTGTCTACAAGCCCAGTAGTGGATTAAGTGTTGTGGGCGAGCCAGACATTCAGTATGAGGAGCGTATAGATTATCTTTTTATTAACTCAGGGGATCGTGATACAAGTGTGTATCCCAACCCTAATAGTTACGTAACTCGATTTCCAACGGAGTTTCGAAACATAAAAGAAATCGAATTGATTAATGCTATTATTCCTGATAAAAACTCAATTACACAGGAGCCATATCTCTTGCTAAGGATTGACGAAATAGACGATGTGATGACTAGCAGCAACAAGCAAATAGCAGATTCATTTGCATTTTTGGCGCTTGCAAACGCAACTACAGCTGGAGGATTCATTACGATAGACAAGCGCATTCACGAAAACACTCCGAAATTGTTTACCACGCCTAAGGCTAGCTTGGATAAAATGACGATTACTATTACGGACAACACAGGAACGCCATGGAATTTCGGGTCTGACACGCTTGTTCCTACAAAAGCTCTTCAACACACACTGGTATTTCGAATTGTCACCTTGCAAAAACGACGTGATGCATTGGCTTTTAGGAATGTATACTAACTAAGTAAATCGAGTAGACTTTCCACAGCGAAGTTCATTTTCTACGCTGAGTTCGGCACGCGGGGTTTCAATGCCTTGTGCGTCATCGAATATACCAAATGACCTGAGATAATGTTCGGTCCCTTTTGGTTTACAAGCTTTGCGGTCGGTTTCCCAAAGATACACTTGGAAATCAGTATCATTTAGTGCTCCGTGAGCGGTTTGGTATTTGCTAGGCAATGTTGGCAATGGAAGTTGGCCTAGATTTTGGCGTACGGCAAAGTTTGTAAGGGTGCCATTACGTAAATCTGATGATGTGTCCATAGCTTCTTCAGGGACAAAAAGTTGATCGCGAATACCAATGCCAAAAAAGTTCATTTCCTTTTTAGCGTCCAGTAGGTCTCTATGGGATGTGGTTACAAATTTAAGCTTTTTGTTATTGTCGATGTCTTTACGTTGAATATAACATTGATCATCAGATGTTCTGTTCATTTTACCACAATTTACATGTTACCAAGAAAAATAATCATGTGAATTAGAGAATTAAAAATTTTTGTTTTAAAGTAACATATGGAAGTCCATGTAATAGTTTTCATCACGGTTGTGGTAGGAATTTTGTTGTGGTTATGTGTGTTTAATGTTCGATCGCATTTTTCCGTTAACAAGTCAGAAGAAATTGTTTTTGAGTACCCAAATTTTCTCACACACAATGAGTGTGACAGGATCATCCAATTATCAACAGAAGCAGGTTTACATAAGAGCCAGGTATACACATCTGAAAAAGATAATCAAGATGACCAACACAGAGTAAGCGAGCAGTGTTGGTTAGACAACTCGGTGGATCACCTTATCTTAAAGATATCCCAAAAGGCAGCTGAAATAAGTGGAAAGCCTATAAGTCACCAGGAAACGCTGCAAGTTGTAAAGTATCCCCAAGGCGGATTTTTCAACCCTCATTATGATCCGTGTGTTGGAGACATCGAATTTTGTAAAAGAATGAATGAAAAAGGAGGGCCGCGGTATATGACATTACTTGTGTATCTTAATGATGATTACGAAGGAGGAGAAACCGCATTTCCAAAATTAGACAAGTCTGTTAAGCCTCAAAAGGGCAAAGCGGTTGTGTTTTTCAACACAGACAATGAAGGTAAAATATTAGAAAACTCGATGCACGGTGGCAACCCCGTGTCTAATGGAAACAAGTGGATTTGTAACAAGTGGGTAAGAATGGAATCAATGTATTAGCTATTTAAGACTGGTTGCCACTTTCTAAATGTATTATTAAATTTACAAGGTACAATTGTCCGTTGTTGAAATTGCATAATACCTCTCATGTAACGTGATTCGCTAATACCTTTTATGTAAAGTATGCCGCATTTTAGTCCATACTTGTCGAGGACAGAATAGGTATCTGGATACTTTTCCTTGACAATGATTTGATTTATTTCAACTGGTTCAATTGGCATTTCAAGTTGGAGACTTTTCTTGTATCCATCAGTTATGACTTCAGTACACACTAGTTGATCACAAAAAACAAAGTTGTTTTTGATAACTGACATAAGAGTGTCATTTTCAGATGATACAAATGGATGAACAGTAATTTTAGTATGATTATTTAGTATGCCTACATTCCGTATCAGTTCTACAAGTAATGTGTGTCTCAATGGATAATCAAGGTCAACTACTGTATCACCTCTTACAAGAAAATCTGTTAGCATCATTGTTTGCTTTCCGTCAGCTCCAATATAAAGGTATCCCTCTAGTAACAGACCTCCATCGGATCCACTAAACACAGATTCAGTTTCAATATAGAAATCAGACGCTACATTTACAGGAACAGAGGCTACAGGAGATGTGCATAGATAAGACGATGGAAAGAAATACAAAATATCAAAAGCACTTCCACGCTGTTCTATGAGACTTTTGTTGATGACAAACAAATAGTACTTGTTATTATTATTTGGTACAAAAAATGTAGTGTGTTCCTTTACCGGACGTTCCCTTTCACCCGAATACGCTTTATTGTATGTTTCTGCTGCTTTTGCAAGGAAATTCGCTTTCAAAAAATCTGTTTGACTAAAGTTGACGGATTTGGCAATAAAAGACATTTGGCTACAAAATACTCCTTGTTACCTTTTAAATTCAATTTTATCTAAACATTAGGAGTGTGCGTGTGGATTTCCTAAAATAAATGCTGTGTAACTATAATTTGTAAAGAATATGTCATTCTTTTTCGAAGGGAACGGGTACTTTAATGGTTCCGTTCTCACGGGATCCACTGTAAGTAACTCCGCAGTCAACACAAGTGCCATTTCAGGATGTACTATTGATATGTTATCCACGAGCGGCAACTTGACAAACATTGTGAATGTAAAAGACCCCATTCAGCCCCAAGATGCTGCAACCAAAAAATACATCGACACATTGGGAACAACTCAAACAATAAATCTATCTAATACAAATTCAAGTGTCATTTCAAACAACGTTAAAGGATCGTTTGTAGTGACAGTAACAAATTTGGTCCTAAATGGTCCGTGCGGAATATTTAACATATCTAAAAGCGAAGGTTTTCAACAACCACATATTGTAAGAACTTCTGGAGCTCCAGGATACAACACGAATGTATTCTTGAGTGTCAACTGGCCACCAAATTCAAGTATTTCACTTAATAAGACAGGCGCAGAATATGATGGCAGTTACTTTGTAAAAATTTTCTAGTTAAATTTCCTTGGGCTTGAGTGGAATAGGATCAGCTAAACTAGACAAATCATCTGATTCAGATTCCTCAATGTCTTGTTGTGGACGTACAATTGCCTGTGGTGCATCCGGTGAAGGTACAGGTGCATCCACTAGAGGTGCCGGTGGAACGGGTTCATTTAGAGTACTAAGGACATACTTGACCACCTTGCTGAGTAATGCAGCGTCATTCAATGTAAATGCACCTTGTTTTTGACCTTTGTAAATACCTTGCACAAGAATTTGTTTAGAATTCACCAAATTCAATTCATTGTCCTTTGCACCTGATAACAATACATCACTTGCTCGTTTAAGTAGTTCAGCTTCATTTAAATCAAACGCGCCTTTGGTTTGGGCTAGCTCTATGTATTGAGCCATAATCTTTGTTGAATTGGTAGGATCAAGGGTAATTACAGAGGGTTCAGACATCCTTTTAATCCGATATATATCGTTGTTTTTAAATGCGGAATCTCTCAATAATTCATTTTTTGGTAATAGACAACAAATATATGAGTATAGTAGACTCTTTGTGTAGTAACCTTGTAGATTACTCATATACAGAACTCAAAAAACAAAAGAACAAAGAAAAACTCAAATACATTGTCGACATGATTACAAGCTATGCTCTAAGGGCGATACGGCCCTATTTGTATACTATCGTAATCTTACTTGTAGTCATGTTTATTGTCAATGCAGTGCATTTTTACTATATATATTTTACACACAAAAAATATCACATTGGTCAGATGTACGTGCCCAAGTTGTAGGCTTCTTCCCATTGGTGAAACGTTTCTTTACGTAAATCTACAAGGGATTCAACTTGCGTTTCATAATTTTGTAAGAATGACTCGTCATTACAAAGATCAATAGCTCTTTTCAAAAATGCGCATTGTTTCTGGACCATATTTGTATTGATGTACCTAATTGACTCTACAAAGGATTCAGGGATGTTTCTAAAAACAGTAAATGCCTTGCCTTTTGTTGGTTGTAACATGGAAACAATATAGTCGCGAGTGTCTTCGGACAACTGAAAAAATTTGCACACCACGTATTTTTCTGAATTTGTGGGTCGACTTGTTTTTGGTTTGTAGATATACATTTCCTTATAGGACAAGTACAACAAATACAACAAGTGTAAACTTGTTTCAGTGAAAATATCAAACACCTTTAGCACAAAATGACCATGTTCTTTCTGAAGTGCAATCGCAGTCTTTATTTCGCTTAAAATCAAGTTGTAATGAAGTTGTTCTTTGTTGTTAAAGTCGATCCCCTCATCAAAACCACCATCCGCGGTAATCAGGTAAAAATTTCGCCTTGCTAGTTTTTGCAAATGCATCACATTTTCAAAGTTGTTGATGTCTCCTGTATGGTCCTTTCCATAAGTCACACATACATGTTTGTTGACAACGTTTTTATTGTATGTCGGCAAGTTGTACATTTTATACTGTGGAAGATCCTTGTTAAGTGAAATTGAATAAACTATGTAATCTCGTTTGTTTTTTCTTTTTGATTGTACAGTCTTAAACCCATCTTTATCCATAACAACAGGCTGCGGCTCTACACGTTGAATTGAATCAATTTGCAGATATATATTGGTTCCCTGAATAAATCCTCCCGGAGCCTCTGCCACGTGAAGAATAATGTCATCCTTTACAACATAGTCTTCAAAAATATCAAACTCGTTAATAATTTCCCAATACTTGTAAAACGCCCTGTTTATAATGGGATCCTTAACTAGAAAATCATATTCGTTGATGTACCACCGCACTTTTTTCCAATTGTCCGATGTAATATTATCAATTTGATTACGAAAATCGTTTAATTTTTGGTCATAACCATATCGTTCGTCTGGATTATATGCATTTGTAATCTTACGAAAATGTAAATTTGTGAGATCAAACTCCGTCGGATGTAATCTCGTCAACTTGTACCTTGACATACTGTACAATACATAGATTGTTGTCTTTAAGTCAATTTTACTTGAAGGAAACGGGCAACAAGATCTTCTTTTTTACCCGTTGTTTTGATCCCCAACAATGACAACGCGTCCTTGAGCATCTTGACCGTCACCTTTTTGGGATTGTTCTCAACAAATTGATACAATTCTGCTGTACTTGGACCTCTAGCAGTATCCGATTGTTCGTTTGAAGCATTCAATTCTGGATTACTATTGGCATCTGTAGTCCCTTGTGGAGTACTGATGGCGTCTGTATCAGATTCCTGTTCGTTTGGAGTATTCACTTGTGGGGTACTGTTAGCGTCTGTAGTACCTGTATCAGATTCCTGTTCGTTTGGAGTATCCCCTTGTGGAGTACAGATGGCGTCTGTAGTACGTGTATCAGATTCCTGTTCGTTTGGAGTATCCCCTTGTGGGGTACTGATGGCGTCTGTAGTACCTGTATCAGATTCCTGTTCGTTTGGAGTGTCTATTGTTGGTATGTTGAACAACAATTTTGATTTGTGTAGAACGATGTACCAGTTGTTGTGCGTGGCGGTTTGTTCTTCGGGTCCATCTGACTTTTGGGTAACAGTAAAAGTATGTTGTGTAATGAACAATGTTTTAACGGGTACATTGTAATCAATCAAGTTGAATACATCTGGGACGTATTTCACAGGTATATCAAGATCGGAGCCAAAGTTGGAGTCCACTTGTGTTACTTCATATTCATTCTTGTAGTACTTGAATTCGATGCAATTCAGTATATCAAAGACGTCGTGATTTGTTTGAACTTTAATGACTGACAGATCATCCTTGTGTAGGTCGATTGCTTGAGTGTATGTAAGATTGTAATTTTTAAATGTACATGAGGACATGATTCTTGGTACTATATTCTCCTTTTTCTTGAATACAGCAAATGCATTGAGTCCACAAATATCCCGTTCGTATTCGTTAAAATCTGATGGGAATTCCGCAAATTCGCTAAACAAAGCTTTTTCCACGAGATACACGCCTCTTTCTTTAAGAAGGGTTTCAAGTAATTGAAAGTCAACAATAGTCTCGTCACTACCTTCTCCAAGAATATTATTGCCATTGAGTACAATGCGTATAGCTCCTGGACTCTTTTTTACAAAATATACTACCGAATGTTCGCTCTTTTTATAGACGATTTGATTATTACCTATCAGGGTGTCTAAGCGCTCAGCATCCAAATAGGTCATTACAAAATGCCCAGATTCTTTCAAGTTGTTTGATATTATTTCTGCTGCGTTTACTAGGTCAAGGTAGTGAATGCCAAAGTGACAACACACATTGTCAAAACCTTGTGGATTGCGTGTTCTAATCTCGGAGCTAGCAGTAGGTTTGTTGAGGTCAAGTCGATGGAAATCGAATTTATATTTAACACGTCGAGTTTCCTCCAAGTTTTCGAGACGCCGTTTGCACTCTGCGATATTTTTTTCTGATATATCATATCCATGAACAGCTTGCACCTTGTTGTAAATCCATTTGTGTATGTCTCCTCCTCTTCCTGAGCACAACTCAAGTAGCATTTCTGTAGACTTGCAGTACTTGAGATACAGATGTTCCTTGATCTTGTTATGAAACTTTCTCATCCGTTCAAAATAGTAGTCTTGCTCCGGAACACCAAATCTAAATAGAAGTTCTGGTTCCACAGGATTCACAATGTTGTAGAAGATATTGCAAGCTACTTCGCTAAAGTTTCCATGTTTATTTTGATTTGCAGTTTTGTCCCATCGTGTGCGCATGGGAACAAACTTGTTGTCACTCCGGCTATAGGTATATTCTATAACTGTGTTTGTTTGAAAAGGGAGTCCTGTAGTTGGGTCAATCGTGTCTTCACTAAAATGTGTGAAGCCAGCTATATTGGAGAATCTATGAGTGCCTGTCAATTTGTCTATATTAAACAAAACTTTTGTCGAAATGGGCTTATCTCCTTGTTTTTCAACGTGTTGTACATACAACTCCCATTCACCACGTGATCTTTTCACCGAGTAGAAATCAATTGTATTTAACTCGGAAGGTTTCCATTTAAGTAATCCTGGCCATTTTCTCACAAGGGGATATGGCTCATCCATGGGAGTAAAAATAAGACCATCGTTTAGGTAAAATCTGGGTGTAGATAACAAGACTTCTGATCCAAGAAACACGTTACGGAAGATGTACTCCTTGACACTTACTGTGTATCGTTCATTGCTGAAAATAGACCTTGACGCTTCTGTAAGCAGCCCCAATCGTTGTTCAAGTAGAAATTCTCCTTTTCCTCTTAGGTCTAATCCATTATAGACAACCATATCAAATGCTAAAAATGATATTGTAGTCGGAGTGCGTACAATTTCTCCATCCATGATTGTCGACTTGATATTTGGATTTATATTGAGGTCCGTTTGCATAACAGTGTTCACATTAGAATCAATAAAGTATCCTCTTGAATAGGAATCTATGAAAAGGAAATAACGCTCCCCATCCGCCTTGTCAGTAACGGAATACCTCTGTTTGTACAATTGAGTAAGTTTATCTTTTTGAAGGGTTTCTGGCTGTGCCCCGATGAAGAAGTTTGAGTTTACAAGCGTGCGATAATCTTTAATAACGCGACGTCGGTCTGTATGTGAGATGACATAAAAATTATTTTGTCTCATCTGAAGCATAGATTTAATGATGTCCAACACCATCATTGTTTCTGTTTTTTCTGTAATTTCTAATTCCAATTCATAAGTTCTTTGAGTTGTGTTTGAGTTGGTAAAAGTCGTGTCCACAATTGTCATTTCTATCTTTCCAAAAGGAATTTCGAAACTTGTGCGGTTTTTATTGCGAATACATACAGGTTCCTCTTGTGGTGGTTCATCTTTATCAATTGTAGTTTCCTCACATAGACTTAAGCGTATTTCAAAATCGTATATATCGTATTTTCTTGCTTTCTTTTTTTGAGAAATGGTTTTCTGTGTAGTGTCATATCTTGTTCCGTTCCCATAAACTTTATCTGATGTTTGTGTGACTTTATTATGTAAACAACCCCTAAAATGCCTAAGTAGCCTGTAGAAAAATTCAATACCAACATTGGACTCGAACGAAGTCGTTTTTTGATCTTTGTTGTAATTGAATTTACCAAACCGTATCTCGAATTCCTTGCCCGGACCAACTTGGCCAATAAATTCCTCAAGTACCTTGTAGTGATTCTCGTTAAGCTCCATTATAATTTTCTAGTTTCCCCTTTTTAAATTCATTTTTTTCAATTGTATAAAAGCGTAGTGTTTACGCAAAAGTCATTTCTTTTTGATTCATGGTAATCAAACATATTATTCTTCAGAAGCTTTAACACCTTTTCGACCTGAATCGACCCTTTTTTTGTCAAAACCAGGTACTCTACAAAGCCCGTGCCGCCGTGTTCGATGGTACACACCATCTGCATACAACCTTTTCTTTTATTGTTTGTTAGGAAAAAGTCAGTGGATGTTTGTGAATTATTGTACACAGACTTTGCAACAGTGTACACAAATTCATTTGAATTCACATCTACAGTAAGGACAATTGGCTTTATGCGATTTCCATTTGCGTGATTGATGTTGAAGTAAAATAAAGTAGACATTTTTGGTTGTAGTTACAATGCGCAGATTAAAATTCAGTTTTTCAGACACACTGAAAGTAGCCACCCTTACATTGTGGCTATTGTAAATCTTGGTTTTGAAGGAGCCAAGCAGTTTGTGGTCGACAACTATTTTCTTTAACTTTCACTTTACACTTCTTCTTGTACAGTAATTTTGCGTGTTTTTCCCCAAGCAACATAATCACTGTAATATATACTGTACAAAGGTATGATAATACCATATACAGGTAAAAGTAATATAAAAGATAAACTGTATAACACTATATTAAAACGAAACAGTATAACACACATTAACATTGGACATGTCATAAATATACACGTTTCGATAAACGAAATCACGTCAAATTTATGTTGCGATGCGAATGTCGTAATTTGTTCGATTACAAAATAATAACTTATTGTCATTAGAAGAGGCATGATTAAACAAATCCACAATTCTACCAACAAAATGAAACCAAAAAGAATTTTTTTAATTAAAGAGAATCTAGGTAAATTTAACAAAAGCATTACATTGCAAAAAATCAAAGAATTAGACCAACGCCTTCGTTGACATAATAGCGTACTTAACTTGCTTGGTGCATTTGTGTAACACTTTGCTTGTTTTATGTATTTCGTTTGTAACTCCGGATATAATTGTAACAATAAATTTGTGAATAAACGATCTTCTCCTAATTTTGTTACATTAGCATCATATAATGTATTATTACTTTCTTCTGAATATAATTCCATCAATTTCGTATTAGTTAAAACACTTTTTCTATATAATGTAAAACATCCAGACAAAACCAATACATTACCATAAACGTTTTCTAACGATTTCAACGTGTAATGTGTTATCCAATATTCGTAATATTGACTCATAGTTACAATATTTTCATTGATATTTGATATACAGGTTTCTCCGCAGACCCCGGAAACTAACGGATTTGTATTTAGATAGTCTACCAGTAACTGTATTCCATCTTTTTTTATAAGTGTATCTGTATCTAACATGAGTACATAATCAACATCCACTATATTGATATTGTTGTTCATTATATGCGTATTGTATAAGTGATATATGGTTCCAAAATTACTGTTATTTTCTTCACAGTAATGTAATGTCTTTTGTACTTCAAGAAAAGAGTTTTTACCTTTATTAACATTCTTTATCAACAATATGTATGGAATATTTTTATACCATCCAACATACAACTCAGACGCATATGTTATAAAAGCACTATTGTAGCCCGTTTGTAATATATTTTTCACTTCAATATACGTGTATTCGTCATTATCCGATCCGATAGATTCAGCTACTGACACACGCTGACAACTCTGTGTGAGCTTGGCATTTCGGTCAATT
>RFTN01000120.1 GCA_009923445.1 bacterium | reverse complement strand
CCCATAATATAAAATATGAACCAGATGGAACCGCTAATTCACAAGATTTAGCGAATATTTGGTCTAATCTATTGAAAAGATAAACCTGAATTCGTCATTAGCAAATAATTAATAATCACTAGCCATGATGTTGGATATTTTTCAACAAAAAAATAAATGGCTCAGCTATCCGTACAACAAATCATGGAAACGGTTTCTACAACTGTTCCCGAAACCTTAGCATCCAGAGAAGTTTTGATGATGCAAATCAAAACTCCAATGATTGCAAGCCCTGACTTCTACAATTTGCTAAACCAAGACATCAACTCTGGCCTAACTGCAGGTAGAATTAAACTCTTCCCTCTTGAAAATCATGGCAAAACTCAATCTTACAACACATTAGATTATGATGGGATGAGATTGTCTACATCTCAAATCCCTGAACAATCGATAACCTCTGGTGAATTTTCACGAGGTGTGGTAGATAGATTATTCACCGCTGAAGATATAAATAGATGGGGTGGTGATTCTGGAAAGCTAAAAATGTTCGCTAACAGAAAAATAGCACAAAGAATTCCTGAAACAATCACGAAATTTCAAAAATATCTTGAGTTGAAATTCATACAAGAAAATCTTTTATATGTCGCAAAACCAACTCCAGATGGATTGGGAATGGTGCCGTACACTCTATCAACAACTGACAACACTCAATCAAACTTCGAGGTTTTCAATGTTTTAACCACTCAAATCAAAAATCTCATCGGTTCGCCTGTATCATCTTATTTGTTGCAAATCATGAATGATAGGGTGAAGGCTATCTTATATGCGGGTACCGCATCGAATAGATTGACGAGATATGCGAATGAAATGCTATCAGATTTCAACAGAAACACATTTGATGATATGTTATCGGGTTGCACGGTATCAACTTCTGAATACAAAATCATGCAACATATTCCAGGATCTGCCATCCCTGTGATAGATACTGCCACGGGAAATCCTACGACTCCATTGACTTTTACGATAACAAACGTAACTTTCAATTACCAAGACAAACTCAACAATTGTAGAGGAGGAACAATTACCATCAGTGGTGGAGCTGCAGCAAATGGTAAAACTCTAAAAACAGGTGACGTTTTGTTCATTAAGAATTCATCATTAGTGAAGGCTTTATCGGCATACGAGACGACAGATTTCATGATGCCAATTGTTATTGGCGCTAACTCCACTCCTAATATCGCTAGACCTGACTCGCAGATAACTGCATTAGACCACGGGACTTGGACTTTTGCGGGAGGATCGGTGACCGTGCCTTTCTGTGGAAACTTTAGACCAAAATTAGCGAATGGAGATCCGATGGAATTCTCTTATAATGAAAATTTCGTGATGGACAAAACATTAGCGAACCAAACTATCAATTCTGCGACATTAGTGGCTGATTTAACTACAGCTCTAAAAGGTGCGACGCTAATTCCATTGTGTGGCTATAGGGAGCATGTCATGATATACCCACCTAAAAAATTATGGATATATCCAAGAGTCGTGACTCTACCTTCTGGTATATTTGAAGCTCAAGTTATGCAAACAGCAATCAGCAAAGTTCCAGCTTATGGAGACATGACAAAAGTATCAGCATTGCCAATTACCGCTAGATTTAACCAACTTAGATCTAACGCATACCATTTAGACATTGAGTTATACTGTGAATCTGCAGGGGAATACGACAACTAC
>RFTN01000119.1 GCA_009923445.1 bacterium | reverse complement strand
CGCATGATTCAGCAAGAACGCCATCTAGGCCCAAATGCGCCCGTTTTAGAGGGTATCAGCCTGGCCATTGCTGTAATCGAGCGGATGAAAACAGAGGAAAGCATAAAACAGGAGCTGGCGGACTTAAAGAAACGGTCCTAATCTCCCTAGATGCCAAAAGTAAAAACCAAAATAACTGATGACGACCTGGACGGAGGCCCCGTCCGGTCGCGCATCGACCTGGTGTACTCCCTAAATCAAGCTGGTGCCCTAAAATCCCTGAAGATGGAAATCCACGGCAAAGCAGCTCAAATCCCTTCCCTTAAAAACCGTAAACGCCACGGCGGTAAAGTCCCCTTCCTAGACCCAGCTATCAAATACCGATTACGGGTACTAGATTACCTCTACAAAAAGACTCTCTCTCAGCATGACATCCCGCCCCTCTCCTGGGGCACCCAGAAGGTAGTCCTGATAGTCATCTGCGCCCGTCGGAAGGTGTCCTTTGATGCTGATAACGTCCTAACCACAGTCAGAGACTGGTTAGAACCTAGTGTAAAGAAGTTTGGGAAAGGTGCTGGTAAATCCCGTGGTTGGGGAATTGGCCTCGTGGATAATGATAAGTATATCACTGGCCTAGTTTTTACTGATCGCGATCTTGGCCTCAATCTGGATCATACGCTGATATTTATGCGTTCTTGGTCTGATGTACATTCGGATATTTTTAGCTTTCTGAATAAGGAATTCTTTGGGCTTTAGAACGTTCTAGCATATAGCCGTTCAAGCCTAGCTTTTTTCTCCGCTTCCTCTTTGGCTGATCGCTCTTTCTGGATGGCTTCATAAGCTAAACGCTTTTGCTCTATCTCTGGATCCGGTATCGTGATTATTTTCTTTTTATCTTTTTGTTCTTTTGCCGTCTTAGCTAACTTCTGTGCCTTACGGTGTTCTTTCCAGTCTCGTTTTGTTTGATTCTTAGCTTTCTGTAGTTTAGGGAACCGTAAAATTGCCTCATTTGCCGATTCTCTAATTATTCTGCGAATCTCTTTTACTCTGCCAGTGTCCCTTACTGCCTCAGCGCTGATTCTCAGAACCTTGACCCTAAACCGTTTTTCTAACCAGCTATCTCTCTTTTTATCATACTCTTTATTTTCTAAATGCTGCGATCCATCTACTTCTACAACTAAGCAAAATCTATCTACTAGAAAATCTACTATATAGGGATGTAAGACCACTTGAGTTTTTACTACCTTTCCAAAAATGTCTTTTAGTAACTGAAACATCATAGATTCAGTTTCAGTAGGATTTGCTATCATTTTGATAGCTCTTTCTTTTAATTCTTCTTTGGAAACTACCTGTTTTTTCTGAATAGTCATAAAGTAAAATAAAATAAAGATAGTACAAATTATCAGGAGGGTAGGGAGGGAGCGGATACACCTTTCCCCTTTGAAGGGGGAAAAGGTTTTTTATCAGTCGGGCTTTTCGGTCGCCTGATATCTAGCTCGCCCACCTAGCTATCTAGGTTCGTAGGTCATCCTGTCACGATTACGGGCGCCTTTCTCTGCCAAGCAGAAATGACGGTGTTTACAAGACAACTAGAAAGCCTTGTAAATTCCTAAACTTTTTAAACGTTGATGGAGTTAGATCATGCCGTTGCACTACCTGGGAGTTTTAAGAGCAAGTCAGGCTATTTGCTCAACCACGTGGCCCACCCTAACGGAAGTATAGAGATCAACACGGCATCCTTGATGCTACAGT
>RFTN01000118.1 GCA_009923445.1 bacterium | reverse complement strand
GTGAGCAGGTGCGGTTGCAGGGCGAGCCCGATGGCGGTCTGACGGCGACGCCAGAAGTCGAGGGCGCTGCTGTCGTCGGGCACCTTGGCGATAGCCGACGGCGTCTTGCACCGCTTGCCGTCCAACCAGTAGCCGTGGGCCTTGGCGGAGTACTTGAGCTTCACTGACTCACCCGCCACAGGTCCCGCAGGATCTCCTTGCCGACGATCCGCAGTGCGTCGGCGTGCTGGTGCGCAGCCGACCACGGCGACCCTTCGGCGGCGGGCCTGCCGCTCGGGCCGCACCGCACGCACGGCGCAGCGTGCACCCGGTCAGCGGTGACAAGGCGTCGAGCGTCGTACACGTCCCGGTACGGCGAGCGCCTCGAGCGGGCGGTACCGACGCACTTCATGCACGCCTCGGCGTTGAGGTGCACCAGCATCTTCAGCCGTGGCGACCCGATCGCCGCCAGGTCCTCGGCGCTCATGCCCTTGGCGATGCGCCGGGCCGGGTCGCCGTGGCCGCAGTACTGCCACAGTTGCGACACGGTGCGCTCGTAGGGCACATCGGCGACGAGCTGTCGGTCGGTGCCTTTGCCTTCCCAGTGGTGCGGCATCGCGAGCACCGGATGGCCGAGGTGGCCGAGCAGGCGGGCCAGCAGGGCCTCACCGATGCCGGGCGTGTCCTGCTGCCATTGCCGAATCGCGGCGGGCGCAACCCGGCGGTAGCAGCGGGCCACCATCAGCGAGCAGTCGTGCTCGGTGCGCTCCATCGCCTCGATGTGCTTGGCGAACATCTCTGGCCGCCCGGTCGCACGGACACGGTTCGCCGAGGCGATGCGGGTCCGCTGGGTGTCCTCGTACAGTTCGGCAAACGTGCGGAGTTCCAGCCAGCCATCCGACGGCGAGCCTGGGATGGTTGCCGTCGCTACTACGGCCGTCGGTGGCTGGCTGGCGAAAGTGTCCCCGACGGCGTGGCAGCGGTGGGTGTCGGCTCGGCTCTGGCTGTCGGGGAGAAGGTGCGCAGCAGCGCGTCCAACATGGGCGTCGTTGTTCGGCTGGCCGCTGCGCAGATCGTGGAAGTTGTCGCCCATCACGCCATCACCCGGATGTCGTCGAGGCAGGTGACGCCGTGGCGCTCGATGTCGGCGATCGCCTCGGCGTGCAGGTCGATCGTGTCGGCGAGCCCCTGGGCCTGGCGGTGCAGTAGCGCGATGCGGGACATGTGCTGGGCGACGGTCGCCTGGCCCCAGCGCACGCACTCGCCCTCGGCAGTGATGAACGTCTCTCGGGCCAACTTCATCCGCGCCTCATGGCGGGTCATCTCGGGTGCTTCGTCATCGACGGCGACAGCAATGCCGGCGACCACTCGCTCGATGCGGCGCACCTTGCCCCGGTGGAGCGTGGCGATGGCGTTGATGACGACCGGCAGCAGTACCGCTCGGGCCTCGCTGCTGACCTTCAGTTTCGTCAGGATCGACGACGCCGCATCGGCAGGCGTGTCGTCCCGTTGGGCGGCGACCATGTCGCTGAACTTGCTCATGTGTTTCCCCTGTCTTGTGTTGCGAAGGTCCCCGACGGCGCGAGAACAATGGGTGTCGGAACTGGAGTGGCCGTCGGGGAGAAGGTGCGCAGCGGCGTGATCGTCTTTGGTGTCGTAGGCGGCTTGGCCGCTGCGCAGAACTGGAAGAAGGTCCCCGACGGCGCCGGATCATTGGTTGCCGTGCGGCGTATGGCCGTCGGGGAGAAGGTGCGCAGCGGCGTGA
>RFTN01000117.1 GCA_009923445.1 bacterium | reverse complement strand
TGGCACGGCAGAGCTTGGTATAGTGGTCGTGTGCATATTGGAGTTCCAGCTTATAGTAAGTATGTTAAACCACATATTAGCGGAGGACAGAGGGGATATTTACCTCTTAAAACATATAATTGGGAAGAATCTTTAGTTGATATTATAGCCCATGAAGTAAGACACCTATGGCAATATAAAAAGAATAAATTTTATCATGGTATTAAAAAGATAAGAAAATACAACATGGGAACTAAAGCTAAATTAAGTGAAGTAGATGCGTCTTTATATGCTATGAGGAAAGTAAGAGAGTATAGAAAAGGGAATATTAGATTTAATTTGGTTTAAGTAAGTAGCTGAATATTAAAGAGTTACAGAAGCGCTCCTGCCCCGCGCGCGTAAGTCGTTGATAATCAAGTACTTAACCCATAAGCGGGACTAATGTGAAAGTTTTTTCTGATAGGATAGGCAACTCGCTGGCTACCAGTATCTTATGAGATGAAAAAAGTTCTTGTCATAACTTAAAACTATGGTATGATTATTTTATGGCAAGACAAACAAAACCCGCTCAAGATGCATTCGATTTTGATGTGCATCAAGAGCCACTCCTCACAACTGACGGCAAGAGGACAGGATACTTCGGCATGGTACGCCGTGATACCGCCGAACCCATTACGCTCGGAGTTTGCACCGAGCAGTATGGTGTGGTGAAAAATGCAGACCTTATCGAGATGGTGGAAACTAACCTCGCCTCTCACGACAAGCTCTCGAATTACAATTCGAAGAAGTTTGTGGTGCGGGATGGTGCTAGGTTCTACGCTTCCTATGACTTCCCCGATTTCAAAACGGAGTTGAAGCCTATGGGCAAGCGAGCCAAGGGTGACATTCTCGGCTTGCGGTTGGTTGTGAATAACAGCTATGACCGTTCCTGCCGTGTTTCGTTGTCCCTCGGTTTCCTTCGTCTCATTTGCACCAATGGCATGACCTCGCTCTCCAAGGAGTTCAGTATGACTAAGCGTCACACGCTTGCGATAGTGTAGAATCCTCTGCTCAGATTTTCAACAAGCTGGCTCAGAGGGCTATCACTAACGAACAGGGCTTGAATCTTCTCACCAAACTGGAGGAGAAGGAAGTCATCTCTGGCAAGGTGCGTGAAGGTATCGAGAGCGTGTGGCGGAATCCCTCTTATGAGTTGGATACTGACCGCAACCTCTATAACCTTTACAATGCGGCAACGCAGTTCCTTACTCGCAATGTCTCGCAAGAGCGTTATGAGTATAGCGAGCGTGTGAACCGTGACCTGCTCAAAGTCTTCAGCGGTAAAACCCGTGACGAAGACCTCTTGAAACTGGTCGCCTAAACTAAAACATAAACCTTAACAGGTGCGAGGGGCAAAACCCCTCGCATCTTTTTGCCCAAATTTGATGGATTATAAGTTGTTGACTATCAAGGATTTACGCGCGGGGGCCAACCCCGCTTTTGTAAATCGTTGTCTATCATACGTTTATAAAAGCTTGACATTATCTGAATTTATATTATAGTTAAGTAGTGAAAGCAAAACATAAAGTTTATTATAACTTACATAAACATTGTTTAAGTATTATGCTTAAAGGTAAAGTGCTTGAACATAGTTCGGAGTTCTTTCTGCGTGACGTAGAGTTCCGAGTTAGCAAAGCGGGGAGAGATCGAGTATTGCGTGAGAAGCGTAAGAATGTTCATGCTTTTGTTTGTGGGCATAGAGACGAAGGATGGCCTATTCACGGAGAAAGACTTGTAACCTATAATCCCTA
>RFTN01000116.1 GCA_009923445.1 bacterium | reverse complement strand
AGGCCGTGCGCTTTGGAGCGTATGGCAACCCTAGTTTGATCCCGTTGGAAATGGTGAAATCTATCGCGAATCTGGCCTCCAAACATACCGGCTACTTTCACGATTGGGCAGTGATGCCCGCAGCGCGTGCGCGAGCATACGGAAAATATTTCATGGCCAGTACAGAGCCACACAATACAACCGAAGCCTTGTCCCTCGGATTGCGCGTCTTCCAGACTGTCCCCGAGGGGGCGGCGGCTCCTTCCGGCCTTTTGGAGTGTTTGGCAGACTCCCACGGGTTGTCATGCCAACAATGCGGGTTGTGCAACGGCAATCACCGGAGCCGCCCCCTCCCTTCGATTTATATTCGAGTCCACGGGTATCAAGCCAAAAAGGCAAGCTCTGCAGTTTCGCTGGACACTCTCACCGCCTAATCCTCACACAAACACACAAAATGATCGCAATTATTCACTATCAAATGGGGACCGTTACGGTTCTTAACTCTTCGTCCCCCCGCTACGGGCGTCACGTCATGGCTGTAGTCCGTGCGAGCTGTAGCGTGGAGGAGACACGGAAAAAACTCCGCGAGTCCCTCCGGCGGAATTACACTAACGGAATCATCACCCGCGATGATTACGGGGCCGGGAAGACCTTGATTGACGCGTGGGTCGGAGAGTCGATTGCGCTGGAATATATCGGTCGAATCCGGCTCCGCCCTAGTCCCCTGCCGTGGGCCGCACCGTCCGCTGACCCGGCGAAAATTCTTGAGGCTGTTTGCGTCATGCAAAAATAAATTTGACTCACGCACCCTGATGGTGCATTGTCACGCATGCACCAAAAAGGTGCGCTTGAACTAAATCAAACCAAACGAAGAAAATGAGCATGAGAATGAATGCACTTATTCAAGAACCAGGAACTTTGGGCGAAACCCTTGATGATTTTTATCTTCAGGAGGTTTGCATCGAAATCCCTGCCAATGAGTTGACGGAAATTTTCCCCGGTGTTTACCGGGATAAGGACGGGGCATTTTGGGTGATCGCTGGAATGTAAACCACGCTAAACACGATGAAAAAAATTATCAACGGGGTGCGCTACAGCACCGAAAATGCAACTCCTATCTGCGATGCGTGGAATGGCTACTCCTCCGATTTTTCTCACTGGGAGGCTACTCTTTATCGGACCCCACGTTCTGGCAGGTATTTTCTCGCCGGAAGCGGGGGGCCGCTGTCGCGGTTCGCTCGTCGTTTGGACGGGACCACCCGGACTGGCGGGGAGGGGATTATTCCCCTGTCCGAAGAGCAAGCCTTTGAATTTGCGCAGCAGCACGCACCCGAACAAGCGGAAGCGCATTTCGGCCATCTGATTGAAGACTAACAATAAAATATGAAACTGCACGAGTGCATTATTGACGGGGCGTCGTTCTTTGTTGACGCTGAAACGCCGCGAGAAGCAGCTATTAAGGCTGCAAGGGAAGAGGTTTCCCACTACGCAGAAAGGCCCGTTTCTACGGCTTGGGTTGACGTGAGCGTCGAAGGGGATTCCTGGCGGGTTGCCATCAATCCTCCGACCCCCCCTTGTTCTGGGGGCGGTCACAAGTGGGAGTCGCCATACTCTTTACTCGGGGGACTCCGCGAAAACCCCGGAGTTTGGGGCAACGGGGGCGGGGTTATCATCCGTGAATGTTGCTCCCATTGCGGGGCGTTTCGGGAGACCGATACATGGGCAACGGACCCGGAGACGGGAGAGCAAGGGCTGACGTCTGTAACCTACAGTGAGCCGACGGAGGCTTCCATGCG
>RFTN01000115.1 GCA_009923445.1 bacterium | reverse complement strand
CAACTCGGACTTGAGTTTGTTGAACTTGGTGTCCCGAAGTGGTGCAAGGGTAACGTTCACGAAGTTGTAGCCCCCCACATACGAGTAGATGTCCGCAGCCTGAATCCGCCCGTAGTTCGCATTGCGACCCCCTGCGGTGAACACCTGCTCATAGCCTTCATAAACCGGATTGCCATCGTTCCAACCTCCAAGGTAGATGCGGTACTTGCCATCCAGTTCCTTGTCGAAGTACATCCGTTCCATGCCATCCCGAAGTAACTCGATGTCCTCGCCATGCTGCGCCCCACCGAACCACCCGAACTTCACCAGGTGCTTGTCAGGTTCTTCTTCAGGGTGCGGAATGAATTGCTGGTACGCCTCGTAGGGTTCGTTCTGTAAAATGCTCACATTCGCATTGAGAGGCCGTATGCGGTCCGCAAGGTGCTTGGTGGTACAGGTAACCCAATCGGCCAGTTGGATGTGCTTACGGATGACATCAGCGAGTTTCTGCTCGTGGTACATGCGGTACATGATGTGGCCCGATTCCAGCACCCAATAGTCGTCCAAGTCGAGGATTATTTTGGCACCAAACTGGGTCAAGGCTTTGTACACATTCTCGACCTGCTCCATCGTTCCCTGCACCCACAAACGACTGAACAGGAACAGGTCAATGGACCGCAGACCCTCATCGCTGATGGTGGTGATGTTCTCCACGCAGACATAGTCAAATTCCGGGTAGTTATCGCCCAAATACGCATTGGGCATTTCAAGGCGGTAGTAGCTGCACCCGGTCGGGTGAGCGTTGTAAACGATGCAAATCTTCATGCCGTAAAAATAAGAAAGGCAGCCATTGCTGACTGCCCTTCTTTCCTTAACCTCTAAACCTGTGCAAATATAGTCTATCCCGGTTCAGGTACAAACGGTGCTGCACCCGGTTCCGCATTGCCCGAAGATTGCGTCCTCTGCCCGTCAGGTAAGTAACCTTCGATGCCCTCGTTGGCAGGTGTTGCCAAGCCTTCCTGAACCGCCATCATTGGATAGGATTCCAACCCAGTCAAGGTAATGTCATAGCCGTTGCGGTCGCCTTGATTGATGCCAGTCTGTGCGTTGCCAGCGGTAAGTTCAAGGCCCGTGTCCGAGCCAAGAATCCACTTGTTGCCGTTCCTGTCCGCTACAATCGCAAGGCTTTTGGTTTCGGCAAGTCGCCTAAATTCATTTCGCAACCCGATGCTTAACTTATTCTCGACAAAGTTCAAGTCTTGCTGGTAGAACAAAGTGCCATTCTCCGCAGACGCTTGTTTGGTCTGCACGATGCTGGCCGTGTTGCGAGGTAGTTCGTACTTAAAGAATGGATAACCCACATAGGACGAAGTCGCTACGGTTGGCACATAATAACTTGCGTAACTGCCTCGTTCAAGTTGCACGCCCCAAATATGCATCGAACTGTTTGTGGCACCAAGCGTGGCCGAGGTCGCATAGAAAAAAAGCGATGTACTGCCTGTTGGAAAACTCGATGCAGTTGTAAAAGTTAAAGAATACCTGTTCCAACCGTTGCCGTAACTTTCTTGCTTGTAGGTTGGCGTGGCGGCAATGGTTCCCGAGGTATAGGTAAAGTTGGAAATAGTCCCTGCGTTTGGGTAGATTCTAAAACTAACTTCTGCACTTGCATTTCCGTAAACCGTAAAGGTTACATACCTCGATGCAGCAAAGTTGTTGTTTTTAATAAACGCAGAATAGGTGTAGGTAGTTCCTATAGTTAGGGCTTCAAGTTGCCTAACATAGGATTCCGCAGGTGTTCCCGAAAAGGTAACCGTTTCGGCA
>RFTN01000114.1 GCA_009923445.1 bacterium | reverse complement strand
CGAAAAGTTACTGCCAAAATGGCAGACGAGGCGCCCCAACTGCCAAAATGGCAGGCCAGCAAATCTTGTGCCACAAAAAATAATTTTTGCCGCTAATTTTTTTAGTTGACACTGCCGATATCATACTGTAGAATAAGCGTATCACAAGGAGAAAATCATGCTTCACGATTTTGATGAGATCAATGCGATTCTGCACAGCATGGCCGACGAAGGTACGTTGGAGCCGTTGGCCGAACCGATTGATTGTGAAGACTGCGGCCCGTTTGATTACGCCGAAGTGACCGGCTTGTGGGATGAAATGTATCCCGAGCCGGAAGAAATGGTTGACGAGAACGGTAACGTATGGTATGTTAGTTGAAGAGGAATAGCAGTAAACCCTGACAAAGGAGAAGGTACAGTTATGAAGAACTACATGAGAATTGTAATACAAACCCCTTATGGCAAGTATTATGGAAAAGCATCAGAATACTCTGAGAAGGTATATGAGCATGCTTATGGTGCAATTAGAGATACCTACAACGCTCAGTATTTTTCATTGCAAACTGACGAAGATGGAACTGTTGTCTTTTTTCTCCCAACTGTATTACAAAATAGTGTTATAACCATTGAGGTTTATAAAGCATGAGTCACCCTGACCCCCTGTATGATCCCGAAAACTCTTATGAGGATGATGATATGATTGTCGAAGACGAAAACTATGATGATTATGAGGATTTTTATCACGATGATGACGATTCGTATGATGATAGTATGGATGGCGATCATGAAAGTGCGTTCGGTTCCTGCGGATGGGGAGTTGACGAATACTACAATGACACACCCATGTATGATGATTACTACGGGGGTGAATAACTAATGAATGGTATGACTTTGCAAGATTGGATCAAGTGTTACATTCCATCAAAACAGGAGAAGAATCTTATGAAAGTGACTGTGACTCATACTGATACTTTTTGTGGCGAGCCTAACTATGGTTGGGTAAAGCGTCATGAGTTTGTTATCAATCGTAATGCTTCTCAACGTAACATTACTCGACAGGCCAAGAGTTTGGCCGGAATGACAGGAGTAAAGAGCGATACTTTTGATTATGATACTGGTTTGACTATCAAGCCGCGAGGATATCATCAGGTTATTTTTGTGGATTTTGAATAAGTAAAACCCCGATCTGCCAAAGTGGCAGCGGGGCCGCCCGATCTGCCAAAATGGCACGCCGTATGCTATTAGCAAAAATTGTGCCACAAAAAATCTTTTTCCGCCTAATTTTTTTAGTTGACATTCAAGCATAGAGCGATAGAATACCGATATAGAGAGCAGACAGAACGAACTCACTAACTACATGGAGAAAGTGAAAATGAATTATTCGGACGCCGTATCTATGGTTCGTGGCAAGCGTAACGCCAACCGTCGCAAGGTTGGCAACAATACCTACGCCGAGATTCTGCATGATGGTACTGTGGCAATCAAATTGCATAGTACCTATGTTGTGAAGATTCATCCCGACAATACTTATACATTGAATAGCGGTGGCTGGCAAACTGTTACCACCAAGGATCGAATCAACCAGTATAATCCACGGCGAGTGTATCAGCGAAAGTATCAGTGGTTTGTGAACATCAACGATAAGGAATACCCCTTTATGGATGGTATGGTGGTGGGAGCCTAATAACACTAACACCGAAATGCCAAAATGGCAGATCGGCCGCCCGGCCTGTCAAAATGACATCTAAATATTTTTTGGATTTTTCTCTTGACACTGGCCGATAATAGAATAGAATCAGGGTATCATGAGCAAAGCAAATA
>RFTN01000113.1 GCA_009923445.1 bacterium | reverse complement strand
TGTATTAAACGAGCTTCATACCACCCTAATTTTTTTATTTCTCTATCAATGCATTTAATCATTATTTCTTTTGGGTCTTCCTGTTCAATAGATGGATTACCCAAAATAGGTACATTTCTTGTATAATATGCACGATATTTTCTAAAAAATGGTGATGAACCTGATTTAATTTGCATTGATGCTACCCTGAATAAGAAGTTTTGTATTTTATCATCCCTCAACATTTGCTCTTGCATTACAATATCTTTATTTAGGAAAATTTCTATGCATATTTGTAATAAATCATCAGCATAACCTGACATTTGACCATTAGCAATATTTTGTTTAAAGTTCTTGCGAAGGTTTTCGTAGTTGGCTTCAAACCAGTCATTTATTTCGTCTTTCATCTTATATAAATATTAAAAAATAAAAAAAACATTAAAAAAATAACGAAAAAATACAAAAATTCATATCGTTTTTTAAAAAACTAACTATTTATTATTAAACCAACACAGTTATGTTAAACTTAATTAAAACAACCATTATGAAAGGAAACAATGTTAAAACTGTGCAAAAAATGCGAAAATTATCACCCAATAACCAACTTTTCTAAAAAAACTAAAAATAAAGATGGGCTGCAAGATTATTGTAAATCATGCAATAAAATTGACAATCATAAATTTAGAATATTAAAGCCTGATTATAAACAAGAATGGGATACTAAAAACCCTGGTGTTCAATCAAAGATTTTTAGAAATTGGTGCAAAAATAACCCAGAAAAATTAAAAGAAATACAACAAAGACATATTAATAGCTGGGGAGCAGGGGTTTATGAAATAAAAAATATCGTAACGGGAGAAAGATACATAGGTGCTTCTAAAAAATTAAGAATACGATATACTGAACATTTTACTGGTAATGAAAAAATATCCAACAAAAATTTACAGGCTTCTATCAAGCATTACGGAAAAAAGTTATTCGAATTTAAAATATTAGAAAAGATTGCTGATACGAATTTATTACTTAAAAGAGAGAGGTATTGGATTGGGAAAGAAAAGCCTGAATATAACATATACCTGTATCATCAACAATAATATGATTAAAGAATTACACCAAAGATTGGGTGGATAATTTAACTTTTATGTTTATCTATCTTTTCTAATATTTGTTGTAGTAATCCAGCTTTTATATACCCTGCTCTTGAGGCATTTTTAAGGGCGCTAATCAACTGAAATATAACGAATGGTAATATAATAGTTTCGCTTAAAAAGAATACCTTAAAAGCGTTCTCTGTGAGTAATACAGTGGCAAGGATAAATAACCAAACCACTGTATTTCTTATGACATTGAGCGCTTTTTTGGTTTTAAATCCTTCAGTTTTACTTCCGGCAATTATACCAAATACACCATCTAAAAACATTACCGAAACAATAGCTAAGAATTGCTCAGCATTATCCATTACTAATATCTTAAAATAAGAACAAATAAATGCTATTATAGCTGTTATTGCTGTAATTGTAAATTCAGTTTTCATTATATCCTTCTATTATTTCCATTGCCTTTTGAAGTAAATCATCATTTGGATATTGAATAGATACCCATTCTAAAAAAGGTTGCCATTTACATTCACCATGTATTCCAGCCCAACCATTAACTTGAACAAATAAGTATAATTCTCTAATATATTCCATAATATTCCTTAATATAAAGCATTCCACAATGAACCATCCCAAAAGAATGGCTTTGGTGGTACTGAGGAACTTACCATAAATGAACCAGTTGGAACACCTGTTGTTGGTAATGGGTGATGAGGTGTTAAAGC
>RFTN01000112.1 GCA_009923445.1 bacterium | reverse complement strand
CGAGAGAATACTTGGAGAATGGGGGAGTATTTAAAGATAACGGAAAGGGAGAATACTTGGAGAATGGGGGGAGTATGTAAAGATAACGGGACGAGAGAGAGGTTTGGGGGAGAGTTGAGAGAGTATTGAAAGATAACAGAACGGGGAAGTAAGAGGGGTATTCTAGAAGGTGATAAAGAATAATTGTGGGAAAAAAAAAGTGGGGTAAAGGTAAAAATGGAGGGGACGATAATAATAATAGTGGTGGTGGTGGTAATGATGAGTTGTGTGGGGTATTATTACATGGGGGAGAAGAGGGGGTTGAGTGGAGTGGAGAGGTTGTTGGTGAAGTATTCGACGGACGGGAAGGAGAGATTTATGGATACGGATTTAGGGAGGGAGTTTTATGGACAGTTGCCGGAGAGGTATCAGAAGAAGGTGAAGTGCACGGACAGACTGACGGATAATTTTTTGAATTGTATATGTGGACAGCTGGCGGGGGATGAGGGGGTGCCGTTTGAGACGACAGCGGCGATAATAATGATAATAAATTGGATGAGATATGGGATAGAGGCGTTTAAATACGACACATCGAGAAAGGTGATAATAATGCCGAATGCGAACAACAGGTTTGGAAAGGAGGAAGTAGCGTACAGCGAATACATGGCGGTGTTGAAGGGGGCATTTGAGCAGTACAGAGCGATGGCGAGTATCCAGGACGTGGATTGCGGATGTTGATGGAGGTGGATTGAGTGAGATGTTTGTTTGGGGGTACTCTTAAACATGTTCTCAGGATATTTGGAGAGAGTAACAGGTTTAAGAGTACACAAATGGCGAAGTGGAGTTGTAGGGGGGGGATGTGAAGGTGTGGGAAGAGAAGGTGGAGGGGGTGGACGCTCCAGTCACGCTGGCGCGTGGACAGGAGCTACGTTAGCGGCGCGGCGTGTCAGGGGGGTCAAGGAGACGATGGGATGGTTTGGGGGGAGGCGAGAGAGAAGAGAATTGGGACAGAACGAGAGAATACTTGGAGAATGGGAAGGAGAATTTAAAGATAAGAGAACGAGACAAAGCTTGGATAGCATTTAAAGGTAACAGAAAGAGAGAAAGCTTGGAGAATGGAGAGAGCATTTAAAGATAAGAGAAAGAGAGAAAGCTTGGAGAATGGAGAGAGCATTTAAAGATAAGAGAAAGAGAGAAAGCTTAGAGAATGGAATGGTCTCGAGCATTGAAAAGGGGACATATGAAAGGGGATTTATGGTTTGAGGAGACGAGAGGAATGGAAAAGGTGTGATTTTGAAAAAGTCAAACGAGAGAGTGGTCTCGAGCACTGTAAAGGGGACATGAAAGGGGATTTATGGTTTGAGGAGACGAGAGGAATGGGAAAGGTGTGATTTTGAAAAAGTCAAACGAGAGAATGGTTTCAGGCATTGTAAAGGGGACATGAAAGGGAATTTATGGTTTGAGGAGACGAGAGGAATGGAAAAGGTGTGATTTTGAAAAGGTCAAACGAGAGAATGGTCTCGGGAATGTATAGAGAAGGCGAAATTGAGTTTATGGTTTGAATGTACCTAAAATGTGAGAGGTCAAACTTTAGGGAATGAGACGAGAATATGGTCAGGGAAAGTGTATAGAGTGTGTATAGAGATTTGATGGTCTCTTGTGCGTTCAATTCAGGAATTTTTTTTCTTGTGTATTATTAGGATTCAGTTCCTTTTTTTCGGGCGCTACCGGTGGTTTAACGGTTGTATCTCTTCTTTCAGAAGAGTACAACCTCACCGGTAGCGCCCGAAAAAAAGGAACTGAATCCTAATAATACACAAGAAAAAAAATTCCTGAATT
>RFTN01000111.1 GCA_009923445.1 bacterium | reverse complement strand
TGCTGCTATTCCCCAAAATCTACCGTGTAATTTTTGTAGTGTTTTAAAAAATAAAACTTTATCTAAACTTACAAAAAATTTACGTTCGCGAAAGGTAATTTTGTATTTAGGTTTTTTAGATTTTGTCACTTAAACTTACCCCACCAAAAATGCAAACTATTAGTTAGCTTATTCTATACTACAGTATATGATAGATTATCCTGCGGCGCTTGCGCATTTTATGGTTACCGACCCCGTACTTTATGCCGCAGCACAAACAAATTCACCTACTATGCCCATAAAGGCCAAGCCTCACGACTACGCGTTTCACTTGTACAGTTCGATTATTTCGCAGCAAATTAGTGTTAAGGCTGCCGATGCCATACTAAGCCGTTTTTTAGATTTGGTTGGTGACCCGCACTCACCCCAGCATATTTTGACCCACACTATAGAGGATTTGCGTGGTATTGGCCTAAGCCGGCAAAAAGCGAGTTATGTATTATCTATAGCGCAGCATGCTAAAGACAAAACCGTGCGGTTTGATACGCTTAATGGTACAACTGACCAAGAAGTTATTGACGAACTTGTGCAAATAAAAGGGGTCGGCCAGTGGACTACCGAAATGTTTTTAATGTTCACTTTGTGTCGACCAGACGTGTTTAGTGTAGGAGATTTGGGGCTACTAAATGCTGCCAAAAAACTATACAGCAATCCAAACCTAACTAAGTTAGAGCTTTTAGAGCTAAGCCAAAAATGGTCACCCCACCGCACAACTGCGGCACTAGTACTCTGGCACAGCCTCGACAACAAGCCAAAAGCTTAAAGGCTTTTTATGTTTAGCTCTTTTAGTTGGGTTGGGTCGACAATGCTTGGGCTGTTCATCATTACATCTACGCCAGATCCGTTTTTAGGAAAAGCAACAATTTCGCGAATGTTATCTTCGCTCATAAGTTCCATAAATATGCGGTCTATGCCAAACGCACACCCAGCATGTGGTGGAGCACCATACTTAAACGCGTTTAACATTGCTCCGAAACGACTTTCTACGTAGTCTTTATCAAAATCAAGTACACCAAACACTTCATACAATACATCTGGGTTATGGTTACGCACGCCGCCACTACAAATTTCGTAACCGTTCATTACCATATCATATTGGTCTGCAACAATTGCTAATTTATCTTCTTGTTTTAAGGCTTCTAGGCCACCTTTTGGCATACTAAACGGGTTGTGGCCAAAATCTAATTTTTTAGCTTTGTCATCATATTCGTAGAACGGAAAATCAATTATCCAACATAGCGCAACAATATTTGGGTCTTTTAGGTTATAGTGGTTAGCAAAAGCAACGCGCAAAGTACCTAGAACTTTGTTAACAACCGTGCGCTTATCTGAACCAAATACAATTAGGTCGCCGTTTTTTGCTTTTGTAGCTGAAATAATTTTAGATAATTCTTCTTCGCTAAAAAACTTAGCAATTGATGATGTGGCTTTGCCGTCTTCGACGGTCATATACGGCATGCCGCCAGCGCCAGCTTTTTTAGCAGTATCGGTAAATGCGTCTATTTGTGAACGACTTAGGCTTGCGCCACCAGTTACACAAATCGCTTTAACGGCGCCACCGTCTTTAATGGCATTTGAAAACACTCCAAATCCGCAGTTAGCCAATATATCTGAAATATCGACAAGCTCCATACCGTAGCGCAGGTCTGGTTTATCTGATCCGAATCGGTTCACTGCATCTTCGTAGCGTATACGGGGAACTTCTTCTGTAAGTAACTTTTTACCCGCAAACTCAGTAGCCAGTTTTTTAATGAGTGGCTCCATTGTACTTCGTACTTCTTCGCCGTCTTCG
>RFTN01000012.1 GCA_009923445.1 bacterium | reverse complement strand
TGGCTTGACCTCTTTAGGGAGTGGTTTGACCTCTTCAGGGAGTGGCTTGACCTCTTCAGGTGGCTTGACCTCTTCAGGGAGTGGCTTGACCTCTACAGGAACTGGTTTAACCTGTTCAGGTAGTGGCTTTACAGGTTCCGTTATTTCCGTCAAGTCATCTGGAAGTGGTTCAGGAAGCGTCCCTGTGCTTATGTCATCTGGAAAAGGATTTGTACTTTGATCATTTGGTTCGGTTGTTTGTGTGCTCAAGTCATCTGGAAGCGGTTTTGTTTCTGTGCTTAAATCATCTGAATCATTTGGTTCGGTTGTTTGTGTGCTCAAGTCATCTGGAAGCGGCTTTGTTTCTGTGCTTAGATCATCTGAATCGTCTGGTTCTGTTGTTTGTGTGCTCAAGTCATCTGGAAGTGGCTTTGTTTCTGTGCTTAAATCATCTGAATCATCTGGATCGGTTGTTTGTGTGCTCAAGTCATCTGGAAGCGGTTTTGTTTCTGTGCTCAGATTATCTGGAGAGGATTTTGTTGGATCTGTAATACTAGAATCATCTGGTTCGGCTGTTTCTGTGCTCAAGTCATCTGGAAGCGGTTTTGTTTCTGTGCTCAGATCATCTGGAGAGAATTTTGTTGGATTTGTAATACTAGAATCATCTGGTTCGGCTGTTTCCATGCTCAGATCATCTGGAGAGGATCCTGTAGTAAGATCACCCTGAAGTGGTTTTAATGGTTCTGTAGTTTTCCTTGGATCACGTTTTGTTACTTCTGTTTCTGTAGTTAGGTCACCAGGAAGGGGTTTTATGAGTTCTGATTCTGTAGTTAGGTCACCAGGAAGGGGTTTTATGAGTTCTGATTCTGTAGTTAGGTCACCCTGGAGGGGTTTTATGAGTTCTGATTCTGTAGTTAGGTCGGGTTTTGTTTGTTCTATTGTTTCAAGGTCTGCTTGTTCACTTAAATCAATTATATTTGATGTTTCCAGGTCTGCTTGTTCACTTAAATCAATTATGTTTGATGTTTCCAGAGTACTACCCGATTCTTTACCTATTTTTTCGGTTATTACAGTGTTGAGGTCGATTGAAATAGGTGACTTGGGGATGTCAACTTGGCTTTCCGTTGTCGATGTGTCGATGTTTGTGGGCTGCCGGGCAGTGGGATTTTGTTCAAGGCGTAGTTGTCTAAAGGAATCTCGTGAAATGGCTGAAGTTATTGTATTATTGTTTGTGATGGCCTTGTATGCAAGAACTTGTAAATATCTTTTGAAGAATTGGTCAACTGCCTTATGAAACACGAACATTGCTTGTGTGGTAAAGTCGCTCGTGTCAACAATGTAAGATACTCTCTCAACAAATTTACGATGAGAATTAAGTACACAATGTCGTAATCTGTTATAAAAGTTTATCTTGGCTGTTCTGTAAGAGTACACATTTGAATAGTCTTCACGACGTTTTGTAAATGGTTTGCATTGAATAGGAGATCTCCTTGACATATCTACATTTTGCAGTAATGGTTCTTTTAATTTTCTTAGAGCTTTTCTAACAGTTACATCTGTTATAGGCAAATCGGAGCTACTAATTATTTTATTGTAGACAGCTACAATAATGTCCCGATAATATTCAGACATCTTCCCAACACTACTCTTGCTTATCCCCCTGATACCTGCAGCTTTAAGAAGCTCTGTTGTTGTCTTGACATCAAGAAGTCGATTAGACATTTCACAATTTAACTTAATACAACATTTGAAAATAGTAAATTTAAATTGCCATTTAAATTTAGTTTACAATTCGGAAGTTGTCGCTGTAGGAGTTTCTACTGGAGTCTCGTCTAGAGTCTCGTCTAGAGTCTCGGAAAAGCCCCCACATCTGCATTGTGTTAGTTGAAGTTTAAGATCTTCTAATTCAATTTTCAAGCGAATGCACATTTCGAAAGCAATACTGAGGTCTGTTTTAAGTGTCTTACTCATCAATTTTCTATAGTACATCAAACTTTCTTCCAACTTGCAAATAAGTTGTAGTTCCTCGTCTTTCCATGTTTGCCTTTTTAACACTTGAAGGGAATCTTCAAACATTCTATTTACTAACACACAAAAAAGTGTTGTAGTAAGTCAAAAAAAATGGCCATTGACAGAGTCTATCTCTTTTGAGTCTTTATAGTATTCGTCATCTCTGCTTATTTCGGTTTTAATCTCAGTAGATGAGTTGTCAATGATGCTATAATTATGTAAAGGCTCATTCACAAACACTTTAAGTTGCTCTAGGCTCAAATTGTACGTAAACCTATTATCGATGAATTGTAAATTCGTCAATTTAACAAGAGGAATGCAATCTATAGGCAATTCGGAGACTACTTGCTGGGCTGACACTTCTCCTTTTTGTCCATTAAATGTCTTTAACTTATCGGAAATAGTTACATTAATACAAGGTGTACTTTCAATGTATGTAACACATGACAAAATACACGACCGGATCTTGTTGAATGTAAATCGTTTGCCTTTGAAAAATGTCTCGGAATGTTTGTGCACACTCTTTATAATATGCTCTTGCAAAGGCTCGATAAAATCAGATACAATGTCACACGTGACCTCAAACTGAGCCTGACAATGTTCCATCGCAAATGTCATCAATTGGGCACGAGGAAATTGTAGGTACAGTGGACCTCCCTTGTACGAGATGTCTATGTAATACACACTTTTTTTCAAGACTTCTCCACCAACAAGGATGTCTTTTTTCCTTTTGTACACATTCTTACTAAATTTGATTTTAGAAACGTCGATTGCGTTGTAGAGATACACAGACATACAATTTACCTATGACAAGTAAATTAAATGTAACGTACAGCCGAGCGCCTTATACCCGCCTTGGAGTTGTCAACGTTCGTCCAGTGTCTAAATTATACCCACCCATCCATACATTTCCTCCATTGAACATTCCTGTGTAAACATTGCTGGGCAAATTCTTGTCACTGAATTGGTAATCTAACGGAATGGCCTTCGTTTCAAACTCCTTTTTTATTTCGACACTCGGCTGTTCCTTTAGAGGCTTCTTATCTAGTATCCCCATCACAATCGAAGTAACTCCTATTGCGAGCAACACCAAGGCAGCAACGTGTTTCATTGTAATTTCACAACAATTTAACAATTGCAAATGTCTTTAAAATAGTCCATTAACTCTCCTGCAACATTGTCCCAACTGTAATGAGATGTGATGTATTCGCGCATTGCAGGGTACAAGTAAGCCTTTGTCTTTCTTAATTCGTATATAGCCTTTTCGGCGTCCAAAACGGTTTGCGTAAGATCTATGCTTTGTATCACATTCTGGCGAAACCCTGTATTTGTGAATGTTATTACTTGTGTAGGTACATGCTTTACAAATTCCCCTCCACCATTGGCCTTGATGGCATCGATGTACTCTTGTGTGCTTCCGGATTGAGGTACAATAACAGGCAAACCAGCAGCAAGAGCCTCAAGTGTTGTCAAATTGAAACCTTCTGCTAAATATGGACTCACATAAATGTCGGCTGCGTTATACAATTCATTGATTTTTTCATAAGACAATGTTTTGTCAGTAAAAATAATGTATTCTTCTACAAGAAGATCTAGTTCAGCTTTTGTCATTATACCTGAATTAACAAATTCTTGCAAGTAACTTCTTACAAAAGTACTTGTTTCGTACAGATCACCAGTACCTTTAAGAAGCAATTTGTAATGGATAAGCCCACGACGATTCACAAGCTCATTCAACGTTTCAATGATCAATGTTATCCCCTTGTTCTTGGTCATAGCACCAATATTCATCAACAAAATATCGGTATCAGCAATGTTGTAAAAATCACGAACATTTGTTGGCTTATTGAGCAATCGAAATGTATCCGGATCAATGCCGTGTGTAATGGTCCGATTACGAGAGTCAGGTAGCCCAAGCAAGCGCATTCCACGTGCGGACCACTCGCTAGGAGACGTAAAGTAAATGTCAGGATGCGACTGTAAGTACTGTTTAATCACACCTTCCGTCATAACACTGTTACCATTCAATACAAAGTAATTCCGATCGAGTGCACTGAATTCAGATGTGTAAAAAACACACTTTTTTGCTCCAGGTACAGAAGTCACATTGTAAGGGTAAGTGATACTATACACAAGGTCAACAGGCTCTCCTGCATATTCTTTAAAGCTCTTCAAGATTTTAATCATATCTGCATTGTATACCCACTTTTGCGCTTTGTTCCAATGCTCTTGATAATAGTCCATTTCCTGAACATAAATGTCAATGTCGTCCTTGAATCGTCGCTTTAATGCCACCATCTGAAAACAATTCACCATTGCATAACTATGAGGCACCCGTGTCCAACCCTTGAATAACACCTTCATTTAATATTACCGTTTTGTATCCTTTAAATGGGAACATCACCGAAAAATAGAATTTTCTCAAGTACCATTAAATGACGACAGTGCTCTTTAAAGGAACTGTGTATGGATATTTTTTTGACATTCCACTCACAGCCGGGGTAATTGCAGTAATGATACTTGCTATGATGTACAGAGACTCTCACAAATACATATATTTATGGTGTGTCATTGAAAGTGTCGTAGACATTAATAAAATCAATGAAATACTGAGCATTTCCATTTTTGTTTACCTTACAAGATACATTCAAATATGATTTGTTTTCCACGAATTAATTTCATTGGTTATTGTAATGAACGCTGATACAAAACGTCCAAAACGTCAGCGACGTACAAAACACAATCTTACATTGCAAGATTACATGACAAAGCACAGTCCCCTCAAGGCTGGTCTTAAAGTGACTGACGAAGATGAGAATCTCGAAGACGTCAATCAAATAACAAGGCGGATTTATCTTGGAAATGTACAATCAGCAAAGAGCAAGAAATTCTTTGAGGATAAAAAAATTACGGCTGTATTGAATTGCACAAAGGACATTCCCAACACCTTTTCAAAAAAGGACGTTGAATACATGAGAATTCCAGTGGATGATTCATTAAAAGAACGTGATTTCGAGTTGATGTACAAGTATATGCCCGTCATTTGTGAATTCATACATAAACATGCTGATATTCAAAAAAACAATATACTTGTGCATTGCGCAATGGGTCGTGAAAGATCTGCCATTGCCGTCGCTGCGTACTTTGTATGCAAACACAGAATGACTCCACATGACGCTTGTAAGTATGTCATGGATAAACGTCCCGAAGCATTTTGGTATGGCAAATCAGTCAATTTTGATCAAGCACTCAATCGATACTACAAAGACATTAAAAAAAGGACTTAGAGTAATTTCTTTGCTGAGCCATTGTGAATAACAACTGTAAACTTTTTAAAGTACACATTGTAGTTTTCTTTGACGGTTTTAACAGGATAAGAATCAAGAATACCACTTTCAAGGCACTCGCGCATTCCCAAGCGATCACCAGGAGACGTGTACTCCGATAACCTGAATGCATTTGTACCGTGATCCTTTTTTACAGTGTAATTAAATTGCTTGCTGTGTTTAAGTTTAAGACTATAATAAAGATCATTAAAACGTAATATCTGTGCATTGCCAAATGTATATTTATGTTCAGTTTCATTGTCGGGTACAATTGTCAAATTGATGTGATACACCTCACCATCAAGAAATTCAAAACATATATTAGGTTCCACTAAAAGCATGTCATCATCATCATAATATTTCTTATGGTTTAATACGATATACTTAGATTCATCTGTACGAATGTGTCCTGGAAAATGTTGATAACTCATGCAATTTTCAATAGGGAAACAACTATGTTCAGTACACAAAGATTCTACATACGTTTTTACGTCTATATTTGTATTTCCTATTTTGATCTCATTTAGTACACCTTTTGCCAAGGTTTCGAGAAGGCTGATAAACTTGTTATGACCGTCAGTTCCTTGACCATTCACAAACGTTCCGCCAACAATACTTGTACAACCACCAATGTCAACTCCTAATTCCACCTTGACTAGGTCACCTTGTACAAGTGTTCCTGTGCAGTTATACCCGACGATTCCATTTGGAGACACGCAACATGGAAAGGCAATTCCCTTGTTTTCTTTTTTGTATACCTTTGACAAACTGTCAAGCACATAGTCATCGCACATTCTGCACAATGTCGGTATGTCCCACTCCCCTCCTAGAACCAGTCCCTTCACGTATTCAAAACCCCCTTTTGCAATTTTTGAGGCATCGTTGTACTTGGTCAAATCAGCCATATAATCACCTACATAATATGTTTTATTGCCTTTAAATTACATATTGTCTAACCAACGTTCAAAGTCACTAAAATTAAACAATGCGGTATCATTTTCACGGAGATACACATTTTCAGGACTAATGTTGTTAAAAAGGTTATTATTTATGAATGCCATTTCCTCAGGGTCCGATACAATGTCTGCTGCAATCAAGTCGATGACGAAATCGCTTGTGTCCTCACCGGTAGGTATCTTTTTTAGAATTTCCCCAACATGTCGAATCCGTTGCGAACGAGACTGTTGTTTGTCAAGAACAATGTCCTTTAACTTGTTAGCAATAGACACGTGTGTACTAGTGTACTTTGACATTTTTTTAGCGACTGTACTTACATGATTTTTAAATGCAGTTACTGTTCCTGTATACTTTGTTTGATTGTTACTTGATCTAGACACAGTATCAACTGATGTATTTGTAGTAAAAAATGCAACAACGGATTCCATTTCATCATTTGTAAGAGGTTTTTGGAGGCGGCCTTTTTCAAGCAATCGCGTGACTCCTTTCTGAATGAGGGCGAATAACTTGTCCTTGTCACGTATATTTTGTCGAACATACATTGTCGCAGTGGAATTTAGGAGGATGCTGCCAATGACAATTTTGGCGGGTGGTCTGAGCACCGTGTTGATGTCCTTGTAAAATTTGTAGGGGAGCACAGGTAGATCTCCTGTGTACTTTTTTGGGATCACAGGAACAAGTTGGCCAAAATTACTCAATACAGCTGTCACTTGGCCCTGTGAATCCAATGTGACTGACTTTATTTCCATACGAATATTATCTGTGAACTTGACACTTGAAGACAGTTTGATTGTATCCTCATAAGACAACCAATCACGGTATTCCATAAAGTACTCTATTGGAATACCCTTGCGCACCTTCGTCTCATGTATAGGCACAGCCAGTCCACTTTCTACTACAACGTATTCTGTTCTAAAATGAGCATTCACTATTTGCAGACGAATAGAGGAAGCGACCTGAGAGATGTCTGGTAGACTACTAAAGGGATAACTTTCAGGATAATCCAGTCGTTTTACACAGGTTGCCCTAAAGTAGTCCGTGAGCAACTTGGTTAATGGCACATCCTTGTGTAACCTTGTTTGTACCGCATCCTCTTGTTCATTTAATTCTACTACAACCTCGCACATGTCCCCTTTGCGAATAATAATTACACATGCCTTGTTATCGTCAACAATTTGGTAGTCACCGCAGTAAATCTTTGTTTGGGAATAGTCTAATTCAATGACTGTTTTACTAGGCACGTATGGAATGTCAAGAATGACAATGTTTACACCAGTCAATGCGCGCACTTGCGTGAACAATTGTTGAAACGACTTGGATGAATACATTTGTAATTCCGTCAGGGGATTTCCTGTAGCATAGCTCACAGCATTCAAGAAGGATGCATACTTGCCCATTCCTGTTTCGACGCCTATTTTGTAATACTTTTTATTTCTATCGATCTTGGATATGACTTGTGCAATGAGATCGCCTAAAACACCTATTTGACCCGGCTTCAGTATCTTGTCCTTTTGAAGAATATATCCAATGCCTGTAGACGTGCTAGGCTCACTTGGGTTTGCTCTGCCCTTGAATTTGTCTGTTCGAAAACAACAAGGTACTCCCTTTGCATTGTAACCAAAGTATTTGTTTTTCGTGTGATGACTACATGGTCCATGAATGTCATCTGATATTTTTGTAAAATCGGGTTGAAATGGACAATTGGATTTAGATAATGATGATTCGGTAACAGGTTCTAACCATACAGAGTCATCAGGTTCTTCTATTGTGTCTGTCACATCTACAAACTCGGCCGTACTTATTGGAACGTACAAACGCGAGTCCCTTTTAAGTAAGTACGTCGTGTATGTACGAGAACCAATTGACACTGTGACGGCGTGATTTGACGGTTGGAAAAACTTGATGTCCTGTGGCACGTTGCGCAAGTAACTTGCCTTTTCCTTTTGTGGCTTTTTAAAGCAGCACGGTGTATTGTCCACATTGAATCCTGGATAAGGCACGGATGTCTTTGGACACATATACTTCACCCCACGATACTCTAAAATATAACTAGGTGGATTTACTTCGGGCAAATTAGAGTCAGATTCCACAATAACTGGTTGACGTTCGCGTTGGCATTTCTTAGAGTCAATTTTCAAACCAGTTTTCTGACGCAGCATTTTTACCTTGCCCTTTTCGCGAACGGGTTCATCAAGGGGTTCACTCTCAAGTAAACTCATGAAACGATTAGTTGATCGCACCTTTGAGGCAAATGAATCTAATAACAGAATGTACATGACAACTGTGTTTATTTGCTCAATAGACCCTCCACTATATATCATTATATAACTTGAATCAGCTGCGTGTACGTTTCGTTTCACATTCACAGTTATTGTTGAACGGTAAACAAAACTCGCCGATTCTTCTGTTGTGAGATTTTTTGTCACAAAAGGCAACTCTGGGTAATCCTCAAACTGCCGTTTTAAATTCTGAAGATCAATGCGTTTTGATGTCTCGATGAGCCCTGAAACAGTACTCAATCCATGTTCTTCGGTAACTGTTACACCCATTTTTGTAGCAACATTATTTACAACCGAGTTCAGTAAAGATACTAAATCGGTGTAATCTAAAAACGTTTTTGACTCATATTTTGCAGTGAGCACACCAGATGCCAAACAATTGATTGTAATTTGGTAATTGGACGCAATGTGTTTTATAAGCAATCCTTTAATCTTTCTATAATTACCATTTGAAATGACCCAATTCCGAACATCTGCTTTACTTACGCGTCCATCAAGAAGCTCACTAGACACTTTCATGACCAACCCCGTCACATCATTGAAAAAGGCCAAAAAAGGAAAATCGGCATCAAGTTCAAACTTGTTGAAAATTTCAATCAATTTAAGTGGACTTAGAGTATACGTCGAAGTTGCATTTGTATACTTGCCATTTACCTGTTCCATAGGTCCAGAATTTTGGTATGCAACTTTGAATACTTTAGCCAATTTTAGTTGTTCTTTTTTGACATTGGAAGTCAGATATGTCCTAATGTCATTTTCAAGAGTATCTAGTGAGCTTGTGTCATTCAACAATTGCTTAGGTGTTTCTAGAACCTCGAAAAGAGTATACTCAACTGCCATGATAAATTGTTCCATGCTTAAGGAGTAGTCATCAAATCTTTCAAACAACTCCTCGATTCCAAATGGATCAAAGTACAATGTCGATAGCTCATCAATCTGACGAAGTGTGTCGATAATACTTGTAATTTGTACAATGCCACTCTTGCGCACAACTTTTACAAATGGTGGATAAAATTTAACGATGGTATTGTATGCAAACACAACGTCTTTTATGTGATCATCCGTGTCATCTCTAAAAATACCAAAAGGTGAACCGTTAGGGTTCAATGAGGTTCCATTTGATATGATCTCAATCACCAACGACATTTCTCTTATATTAATGTAACTAAAATTAATATTCGAGCAATTTAGTGTGTACCACAGCCATGTGTTTTGTCCCTACACAATTCAACAGTTTTATAAAAATGAGCAACAATTTCGTCGATGTGGGCCGTGTCTTTAAAACCTGTTGCAAGGACTTTTCCTGTTTGAAATATCAAAAATGTGACATTACTACACAAACAACTAAGATTACATTTGCAAACAAAGTTGTCCGGGTTAGGTTTCTCAGGGCTCCAGTCAAATGGTAGTTTGTAAACAAGTTTTATACCTGTGTAATTCTCTGGTTTGTATTTGCAAAAGTATTCCTTTGTGTACAAGTACTCACAAAGGTGCCGTGGGTCTATTGTAAAACCAAGATTAAAGTGTACATTTATGCAATGTACATTCACCTCAGGTGCTTTGTAAGTGTACTCCGGGTCCACAAAAGGACAACAACTATAGTCTATTTCAAAGACTTCGTCATGTTGCGAGGTATCTGTAATACGATCAACGTCACATATGTACTCAATTGAACCAACAAGAGTTCCCTTATTAAAGTACACAAGATCTATCATGCCATCACATTGCACTGTTTGTGTATTTTTACGGTAATATTTGCTTCGGTTGTTGATAAGTTGAATTGCCGTATGCCCAATAATCTCCCCATCCATGTTTAAAATAAATCGTTTTCGATTTTGTTGTTCTTTCCTGGTCATAAACATTTTTGTTTTGGGATCAATGGAGGTGTCCTTTTTATGAATATGGTAATTATTATTGGACTTCCATCCAATGACATTGAACCCATTGTAACTATAAACCAAATTGTCAGCATCAGTTAAGACAGAGTAGGAGTCCTTTGTGAGGAGTACACGTGCCGTTGCATCCCGAAGTTTATCTAATTTAGAATACACCAATTTCGCTACAAGTTCACATTCGTGCAGATCTCTCAGACCCGTCATGTGAATGCTTCCATTGCTAAACAACTTGACATTCACTATGTGATCGTTCACACATACCACTATACTTATTTGATTGTAAAACAACCTACGATTTATCTGAGAATCCTTTTTATTTTTGGCCTTGTTGTATGAACTTGTAGAGTAACTCCCCTTCAGGACACTGAAATTAGCATAGCTATATTTAATTCCAATGATTTCATTGTCGATACACAAGTACTTGCCTACATTTATTAAACACAGCTCACAATTAGGAAATTGTGTAGTCATGGTCATAGTTGAAACTGTACACTTGGGTGTTGTCATTTTTGTCAAATAAAGTTATGTGTTTTAGTTCATTTTTTTCACTTTAAACTTCTTTTTTGTGTATAATATATGGAACCACAAGATTTGTTTTATATTTTTATAGTCATTGTCTTTTTTTATGTAGTTACACGCAAAGCATGTGAAACATTTGAAGCAACAATCGTTCAAAACCCATTCACAGACTTGATGTGTATTACAGACGATCTGAAAGGTGATTTCAATGACGTTCCCGTCTTTAGAATCAAAAATGAAGGTACATTTGAATGTTTATCTCGTGACGGTAAAAGCTGTTTAATGAGAAATAATTTTGATATACCAAGCGATGCTCGTTGCACAACATTTTTCGGTAAAGATGGAATACGCAACTTGTCTGGGCGGAATAAGGAAATATTCGACGAATTTGAGAGGGGATCCAATCCCAACGGAAGTTTCTTGTCATGTAGTCCAGACTCGATTAAAAACACAGGTCATTGGTGTGGTAAATTATCCGAAACCTTTCTTAAAGAATGCAAATCAAACGTAGGGTTTAAATCAAAGTACAATTACACATGTGAAGATATAAACCGATACAAAGCCAAAGAAATGGTAAACCGCGAGTACAATGTCATTAGCAGAGATCAAATACAAGCAAATCGCCAAAAGGCTATACAAGCTACTCAATCGGTGCGATCTGGAAATGCTTCCACTCCTCCTCCTCCACCACCACCACCAGTTCCATCTGCAGTAGCAGTTGCTGTAACTGGAGCAGTAGCAGGTCGATCAAGACGTGTTGCATAAAGTACATATATCAACTCAAAAGCGGAAATGGCTGCTTGTAATATGCACATTATGTAATTAAAAAGAGTGCATGCAAAGATTACATCCACTGCAAAAGTACATGTTGTTGCCCAGAAAACCATCCATAATAGATTTGTTGTCAAGTTGTGTTTCTTCTTGAAAACTACATCAATTTCTTGATTAATGCATTTGATGTCGTAATTGTTTTGTATGTAACCAGATCTTTTTACCCTCTTTTCTTGTCCCTTATACTTGTTGTACACGACCTCAAATGTTATTACTGGAATACATTTACAAGATAATCTATACAAATACAGTACAATCACGTTATGTAACACTAAATACAACATTAATCCTATATTTCCATTCACTTTAAATCACGTTTCGTAATTCCAATTCCTTTTTTGTTTACAGTTAATATAACAAGGAGGTATGTCTCATTTTTCCTTTTCAAGAAACAAGTACGATGCTTGTGAAGTAGATTATTCCGACAAAGAGCGCCAAGCATCATTTAATTGGGCTACGGACCCCGCTGTAGTAGAAAACAAAACAAGTTGTTTTTTGGCAACCGCTCCTTTTTCTCACAACCCATTCAAGAGCATACCTGTAGAGGCCATAGATGCAGAAAGCGAGCTAAAAAACTTGTCAAGAAATTTGTCAAGATGCCCTGAGAAAAAATACCATCCAAGTGTAGAAACAACATACGATATCCTAAAAATGGGAGAATGCCAGTCACAAGATCTTGTCCCCGAGTACACACGTACAAACAAGTCATGTAACATTTTTTCAGGAATAACTATCAACAGATTCGACCCATTGTTTGAAGATCTTCAACAACTAAAAAAAATCCATCACAATATGTACACAGGAGTTAATACACGCCTACAAATCAAAGATGCTTTCAAAGCAGCTTCATCCTAAGGTTATACTTGTATTTAATTTAGGCAATTGTCTGAGGAGTATGTCAGCTTGATCACGTTCACCTTTCAAGTCAAAATAGACTCTTTGTAATATCGTTCTCTTGACGACATTTGGATCCGTCAATAGTATGTTTTTTGATACAATTGTAACGAATAGTAGTACACTCAATGCGATTGCAATTGTCTGGAATAATTCGTCCGCAGACAAAAACAATGCACATACAAAAACAGCTAGAGAAAGCTTGACTATTTCGTCACTTGTACTATGCGCTTGCTTATCATCTTTCTTACTGGGTATGAATGATCCTAAAATATGATCTGCATTCTTACCCAAAACAGTATGAATATCGTGTTTAATGTCTACTGCTATAAACTCGACATGTCGTAGAGCAGCTTGTTGGATCAACTTTTTTAATTCTGATACAGTTAATAGTGCCAACAAGGAGCCTAAGAATATCTCTTTAGCAAGTTTCATTATACTATGCAATAGATTTAATTTATAAATTAATATAAATGCAGACAGTGAATGCTATTGCGGTTATTATAACACTTTTCGGTATTTTGACCCTGTACTATGTTGACAGACTTCAAACACTATTCGCACAATCCACTGAATCTATTCTTGTACCCCATGTGGACAAAGTCCTCGGATCATTGGACAGTGATACAAGAAGACAATTAGGAGTCGTTACAAAGGTCATTGACCTACAACAGGTATATGATGGTAAAAATGTGGATTTTGTATGCAGGACGGGATATTTCAAATCTCTTCTGATTGTCACTACAACTATTTCATTTTTGATTGCTTTTTATTCACGAAGACATCTCGCAGATTCCACTAAAATGTTATTCGTTGTAGTAGTAATGATAGCTGCTCTAACACAACATCAATTTACAAATTACATAGATTCACAAGCTATTGTAGATAGATTTATCTCTACTATGGCATCGCATTAACAATTCACTTTTAGCGTCTTAACAGGACCAAGCATGCCATTATCATGTACCATGCGATAATGAATATGACGATCAAGAAGTTTTCCGCGGACATTGTACCTTTGTGGGCACATGAATTCAAGTAAAGCCGATCCATCAGACACTTCAGCTACACCAACATTAGGCGTATCTTTGTAGGCACTTTGGGGGTCTTTAAACGGCACGGCTCCTTCATTAGCACCCCAATACACAACCTTTGTTGCATCTGTGTCACAGTGTATCACTACTTTGAGATGAGCATCTTTGGGTATTGTCGTTTTCACAAGGTTGTAAGGGTACACAGCGCTTCCTAAAAATGGCAAATAAAAGTCTCTTTGACTTGACAAATAAATTCCCGCCATACCCGTCAATATAGCTATTTCACGTGCATAACGTGTTCCAATAGAATACTTTATACCAGCGCTTGTAACGAGCAGGTGAAGGGATCCCAAAAATAACAATCCGACTATAATGATGTGTACAATAGCAGACTGCATTATTGTACGCAAACAAAAAAAAGTAATTGCATTTACAAAGTGGCGAATAGATTTTTAAACACACGAGAATCCTCCAAGTTATCGTTAACTATACTAGATAATTCGCTTTCGTATTCCTGGAAATCACATTGTGTTGATTTATTCTTTTTTTTTCCTTTTATTTTCACTGGTGTTGACACCCCATAAAACGTTCCTACAAGACCGGCTACTGCAGTTAAAACAACTAATCCACCCGTCGTCTTTCCTATTCCTTTCACAAACGAATCAACAAACAAAGATTCCATGTTTAGATTCCATGTTTATTCGGCGAATATATTCAATTTTTTTAGAGGTACATTTAAATGGACTACTTCAAAGCTGTGTTTTTTTCGGAAGATAACACAAATCACATTCTAAAAAAAGTAATCAAAGATCAATCCCTCACCAATTTGCAGTTTAGAAAATCTAAAGAAGACCTAGTCGCCTTACAGAAATTTGTGTACAACAACTTTTACACCCGAGTGAGTACCGACGTGCTCCAACCAGAAAAGGTTATGGTTATACTTAATAACATGTGCGTCAAGGAATTAGAAACCATTGTCCAGCACCACACACGTTCATTCACACTGCCCGTCGCGCCAACCTCACAAAACGCACCACCACTGCCACAGCCCATCGCGCCAACCTCACAAGACGCCCTACCACAGCCCGTCGCGCCAACCTCACAAGACGCCCTACCACAGCCCGTCGCGCCAAAGGAACAGACCTCACTACCACTTCCACAGCCCGTCGCGCCAACCTCACAACCACTGCCTACACCGGTTGTATCACTGCAAAACATTTCCGCGCCAAAAAAAATATATAAAACATTGCAAGGGAATGGGGTTGCAGAAGTCCTTAGACTAAATATCTCTCAGTGTAAGGCGGTGTGGATTGATGAATTTGTGACGGAATGCAATTTCTACAATGTGACAAAGGACAATAATCAATTTACATTACAAGATGCCACGGACACAACCGTATGTTACATTCCTACAGGATACTATCAGGTACATGACCTTATAAACGTAATTAAAAAGACTTTAGATGAACATTGTACACACAAATATGAGATCGAATATCACAAGCATAAAAACAAGGTTTCTATTTGGTGTAAGGAACTGGAATATTTTCACATGACATCCAAGCTGCTCCTTTTGCTTGGATTTTCACAAACAAGTTACTCGTTCAATAACCTGTACACTAGCGAGTCGTTTGTACCTGATGCGGATTACGTAACCATAACAATAAAAATGTTTGTCAATGGAGAAGAATTGACATCGGACCAGAATGTGTGTTTTGAAAAGATCAGAATTCATGTGTCCGACCTCTTTGGCAAAGAGTTTCACTATAAATCTGATTGGATATTTGATTTCTTTTCGCCCACGGACATCAAAAACATGTATATAGAGCTGGACGTTCAAAACGAATTCGAGATGGTTGTTGGATTCTTATGTTGAACGCGTTGAAGTTTTTTTATTGCGGATTGTTAATGAATGAAACCGGCCTCTTGTTATCCCCGGAATACTCTTGTTGCGTCTGTTTTGAAAATAGGTATTTGTTGTGCAATAAAAATGGGCCGATTCCACTTGGAGATATAGATCCCAAATTATTTCATAACGGCATTCTTCCAGAAGAACTGCTTTTTCCTAGTGCTTGTGGTGTACACTATCTTTGCGTAGGGTGCACAAGACGACTTTTGACAGATTACACAAACCATCCCATAAATGAAACAAACTCGCATTTTGCCTGTCCATTCCCCTTTTCTGATTGCGTCACAAGCATTGGTTTTAAAATTGTATTTGATCACAGTTCTTTAGAACACGTATTTCTTACACAAAGGGACTATGAAACGTTCTTAATCCACGCCAATGCACACGCCTTTCCTGGTTACACACTTGTAAGATGTCCATTACGAGTATGGGATGCCTCTTTTCAAAATAAACAATGCGACTCCGTTGTATTTGTAGAAAACGAGTCAATCCGCAATTCGCAAGCAGGTGATCTTGTCATACAGTGCCATCAAAACTCAAAGTGTCTTCGTAAGTTTTGCTACAATTGCAACGAATCTATAAGCTACTATCAATTGATTTGTTTTGATTGCAAAACCAACTATGAAATGGAATCTGAAAATGTACACAACTACTTTTTCAACAAAAATGCCCACAATGACGAAATATCCTATACAGAATCTGACTATCTATATTTAAATCGCGAGATCACTAAAGATATCGCCGTAGAACAAATCAAAGCCCTTATCGAAGATGTAACAAGTTTTCTTATATGTCCTGTGTGCAAAATAGGACTGTACAAAACCGAACGCTGCAATGGACTTACTCATCACAACATTGAAAGATGTTACGCGTGCGGTCGCATTGGATACAAAGTAAAAGGCCTCGTGGATCACTGGAATGGCCATGGTCATGCTGGATGTTTTCGCTTTGACCATGACAATTTCGTATCCACAAGTATACCAGATTACAAATGCAGCGATACACTGTGTCATTCACATGACCGCGGGGATTGCCCTTTTCCTGAACATCAAAAAGGCATAGCAGACTACCTAAATGTACTTAAACGAAGTTACATCTTTAGTATGATCAAGTCCCTTTTACCCACAATAAGATATGACGTTTATGATACCCTCTTCCTCGAAGGACACGGTGCTTTGTTACCCTACAAACAAACACTGTTGATGGTACAAGAATTCAAAAAACATGTAAAAGATTATACCGAAGAAATTGTTTATAAACGACTCAACTGCATTCACCCAAGCAAGCTAGGTTATGACAAAATGTATACTATAGAACCATCTAGGTATATTGTTTTACACAAACTAGAATCTATCGCGGAAAATACTTATTCAATTTCCATAACCGAACCGAACACAGATACTGAAGACGGTGGTAGCGACTCTACACCACTCCTCATGGAAAACTACTTACAATTGACAAGAGTTGGATCACAGGAGATCGTTCAAGACCACGATTCTGAAGATTCTGAAGAAACTCTTTGATCAAATTTTCTTCTTTAGCAATGCTTTTACGGACTTTTCTGTGACGTATTTCTTATTTTGAATAATGCTCGTGGCAAGATCTTCTGCTTTATCTTGATCTTGCAATTTCTCGGTAAGGGTCTCTACAATTGAGTCTTTTTTAAATGCTTGTGAAATTTTCTTAGTGTAAATGACTATTTGGCCATCCTTAAGACTGATGCTATCCATGTTATTTTGGGTCATATAATCCATTATTTCTTTTTCAAGTGTTTGAGCCTGTTCTTTGTGATCTTTTACAGATTTGCGAAGTTCCGTCAACTTTTTATTCAGTTCTATGTATCGTGTAAGCGTTTCGTTAAATACTGCCGCCATTATTTAATGGGCTCCCATAAAATAATCCCAATTTCCTTACGCGTTGCACTTTGTGTCCACTTGGCAGTACTCTCATCGGACGTTTGTTTCTGATGCTACAGGTATGCTCGTTTTGTTTTGTATCGATGGATGCATTACAGATAATGCAGTGCATTACAGACAACTGTTCTAACATTAATATTTAAACATAATTTTTTTTTTTAGTTTAATGGAGAAATTGTATTCGCCTACAACAAAAAAGGCGTTGTTTCAAAAGGAAGTTGTACAACTTGTAAGAAATTGGACCGAACAACTTGACCAGGTACCTGATAAACGGCAATTGTTGTGTGTACACGGACCAGTAGGATGTGGCAAATCTGCAACTCTTAAATTGATGTTGAAACAAATGCATGTGCACAACTTTGAAGCAGACAATGTGCGTAACACATCTGACGTGATGTTCCCTGGGTACAATCAGGCCACAATAGGCTCAAACAAGCCCAATGTTGTGCTCATTGAAAATATTGAACCCGCTGAAAAAAACATTGTGACTTGTATAGAGCACATCTGGGCAAATTCATGTGTACCCATTGTCGTTACTTTTAACAATCAAAAGCTACTAGAGTTGTTTACAACACCATTTTCAGGACGTGTCACCGAAATTCGATTTAGTAAACCGAGTCTACTTGAACTCAATAAGCTTGTCAAAACCGTCGTTAAAGATTTGACTGGAAGTTTTGATTTCTCGACCGAAACTATTGTGTACAAGTCAGATTTTGATCTACGTCAATTGTATTTTATGTTTGATCAGTTACGAGTGTACACCATAGTACATAAAGGAGAGGCATTTGACGTGGCGGAATTCTTACAGTCCATTGACACAAAAGAAAAGGAACTTGACATGCCATCACGCATCGACATTGCGCTTAATACAGAAATGGCGTTTGATTTTACAAATGTATTTCTCGTTTGCAGTTCAGAGCCACATTCTATAAGCAATGCAATTTATGCAAATTATCTCAATTCTGGAGCATCTCTAGATACACTCGCGGACATTGCAAATGATCTTAGTTATGGCGCAGTAATAAATGGTCATATGTTTGACAATCAGTGGTGGTATTTATATGATCTATACACTTTAACGACGTGTGTCGCTCCAAGTTATAAATTGAAATCACATTGCACTACACACGTAAAAAGGGGTCAATATGCGACCTTTAAGGATGTCAGTATGAACTACAATACGAGTTACAATGATATCCGTAAAATGTATTCTGAAAACTATAGCAAGTTGACACGAAAATCAAATGACACTTTTATGTACGCAGACAACTTGTTAAGAGACCCCATCACATGTAGTCAAATAGCACACATCCTAAGTACATGTATTAAAAGTGTTTCGGAGTACTTTGATCTCCAAAAGCGTGGGAAAAATATGTCTCGTAAAGAAAAAATAGAAATTGCTGAAAAACTTCTTGAAAATGAACACACACATCCAGCACATTCCCGGTTTCAAATTCTTGTAGACATTGTTTACAAATTAGTTCTTTTTGAAGTAGACATTTCCACCATTCTTCAAAAACGTAATGAACTGGATATTACCGTCATTGATATGCGCGTCCTGAAAAGATTTGTAAATATTTTTTTGTTGAATACTATCAATTTTAAAAACCACATAGAAACAGCTCTACAATATTGTATTATTAAACGTATCTTAAACTCCACTAAACTCCAACCACGAGCGGAGCCACTTGAAATTGACCTAGACCAAATCTGGGAAACCTAAAAATTGTCATCCAATTTAAGATTCCCCATACACACCTTGGCACACTCTTGTTCAGCAACAATCACCTTTTTCCCGAATCCAACACCAAGAACAACGTGTCCTGATGTGACAAGTTCAAATAATTTTGTATACACAATGGAGTCTGTTTTTTTGTAATGTAATGTGACGCTTGTAGAGTATCGTTGTATTACTAATTTCACATTTGGCTCAAGTTGTTCCAATTGAGCTGCCGTTATAGTCAACATTCTTGTAAACACTTTGCGGTAAAGTGGACCCGAATCACACAATCCAGAATATACAGGCGTGTTCCACTTGATGCTCTGAAAATACCTTTGCAAACTGTCTTTAAAGTTGTCGTTCTTTGAAACAAGTTCCGCAAAATCAATGATATTTTCAATAATCCGCGTCACAAATCTGTCAGCATACACATACCCACGCTCTCCAAAATCTAAAAGAATACTACCCACAAATGCTTCAAAAGCATCTTCGTAATAACTTGGAGTATTCCGTCCACGATCAATGTCCAATATGGTCTGGTTTTCCACTTGAAGACTCAATAACAAGTACTTTTTAAATCCAAGAGTCACGCCTATTTTGTGTAACATACTGCATTTTTCAATTTTGATCTTCAACTTTGTTAAGAATCCCTCACGTTCCGTGTCAAAACGTGTGTAAAGGTACCTGCCCATCACGGCCTTAAGGATGTGATCACCAAGATACTCAAGACGTTCACTGGATTCCTTGGGAATGTATGGAAATACAACTGTATCACCAACTGAGTTCTTAAGTGTATTTTGTACACTTTGAAAGTACGACTCGTGCACAAATGCCTGCTGGTAGTATTCTAAATTACCTATTTCTAATGGGAGACCATTGTCTCCTATATTTCCATAGTAATTTAGAATGTTTTCTACTATCTCCTTTGTAATAAGTATGTTATTTGGATTGTCCATTGTGTATACAATAACTATATCCGATTATATTTCAATTTTTGCGAGGGAAATGAGGACTGATGTACTTTTGAAGTCTCATGTAACTGTATACTTTAGGAGACTCGGGGTTGTTAGGATCTTTTAGTTCAATGGGTGGGCCAAACAACTTTTTAAGTGTGTCATCAGCCATAATTTCGCGACGATAATTGGGATTTTGAAGGTCATTTGACTTGATGTAACTAGCAATATAACGCGTGACATCCGTTCGTGCAATAGGATCGCCACGTTTAACACCAAATTGAGCCAAGAACTCATACATGGCATCAGAAACAACAACAGCACTAGCAAATCCAGATGGCTTTCGAGCTACACCATTTGCATTAGCTGCAGATCTAGTCTTTTTTCTAGACTTCTTAGAAAGATCTCGAACAAGACGGTCATAATCCTTTTGGAGCTTTTTGATTTCCACAAGTTCCTTTTTAATTTGGTTCATTTGTTCCACTCTCACCGTTACCAACGTGTCAAAACGAGATCTCAACGTTTCCATAGAAGTCGCAAGAGCATCCACTTGAGGTTGCTCTACTGTCTCTGTAGCGACAGGGGTAGGAGTAACCGTTACTGTTTCAGGCACAGTTGTTGGCTCCACTACTTCAACCTTCGTTTTGACTACTCTCCTCGATCTAGAGACCGTGCTCGCGGTTGTTTTGTTCATTTTGGTTTAAAGTACCGTAAGGAAAAAATATCCAAAATCTTACGCATTTTTGCGTCCAAGAATGGTCGCATACTTTGTAAAATCAATATCGAATACTAAAAAAATTTACAAAGAAATGTAATTTAGAATTTTACATAGAAATGTATTACATGTAAGCTGTGTAAGCAGCATACAAGCCAACAGCGCCGATAGCATACTTTACATACTTTTCCATTTCACCAGGGCCTGTAATCATAGCAACTAGATCGGTACCGTTGTATGCAACAAGAGCCCAGTTAACGGCGGCAATAATAAGAATTGCTTGAATTGCTTGTGTAATAGTAGTTTGATCCATTTTAGTTGTTGTTTAATTGTATTGTATAAAAAAAAAATTAGATTACATCGAAAAAAACAACCGAATTTCTACCGACAACATTTACTGTATAAGTAAGCTAACTAAATTGTCCGGGTAATTATCTAAAATTGGTTTGCTTTGCCAAAGATATTCAGATTCTCCTGTATAAATCCACAACTTATCCGGGTACACATATTCAAGTTGCCCTGAAGAGAAGATCCTTTTTATTTTCTCATACAATTCAGGATGTGTTTGTAAAAGACATTCCAAAAGGGACTTCTTGGGCAATACCATAAAAAGCTGGCACAAGCTCTGTAGTGGCTTTGAAGGTGAAAATGACAAGTTGTTAGGCATGCCTACGGTTACACAATAATTATATAGGTCACTTACAAAAGGAGATCCACTATAAGGGTAATAGTAATCCCAATTATCGTGAAGGTGCCCTCGGTAGTACCCAAGAACCCAGTACAATCCCATTATGTATTGTTCACACGCATGTTGTCTGTCGTGTATACCATGAAAAGTGTAGTATCTGTCCTTGTACCCTGGCTTGTTGAATTGCACAAAATCAGTTGTGTAATAATGCACGGTATCAGTGTTTTCTACAGCGTCAATGCATTTAGATTTGGACTTTATGTTTTTGAAATAGTAGTCTTCTGATCTTGCAAGTTGAGAGAATATGTCAATTAACACAGTGGTATTCACAGACACCGTCTGGACATTGACAAGTCCCTTTACATTTAACCGTTTCAAGGCATTTTTGTAACATCTCAGTACATTGCGAATACCATCTTTACGAATGCTTAAACTTGGAATGTGCTCAAGGAAGTCATTCCCTAAGAGCATACACAAGAAGAAGTAATCATAATAAAACCCGTCAGGGACTTTTTCATTTTCGGTGAATGTGTCTCTTGCGATGCATCCTCGTAATTTGTGTATGTCAACGTAGATGTATTTTTCTCCATCCAAATCTGGGTCACGTAGCAGTACAATTTTATCAGCATTCTTATTGATCAAACTCAGCATAATTAGATCAGCATCTAGACCATAAATGCAAATAACCGGTGGTGTATTTCCAGAGTCTATAGCCTCAATGACTTTTGTCATTTTGTGTTCTCCTTCTCCTGGCACATCAGAGTCACTAATGCTTGTTGCGCATCCAAAGTCCCTTTCATACAAAGCTTTAGATAATTCTTTCATAAATTTTGTTCCAGGTGTTATTTTGTTTGTATTCCATACTCCCGATTCGCCCGTAAAATGGGCTTTGTACCGTCTTGATCTTTGTTGGTTTATCTTTGCTCGTGGAGCTACCCCATCAATGTATATGTACAAGTTATCTGGTTTAATAAGGTCTACAATAGACTGTGTATAGGTAATTGTGTATTCAATGATGGCCCTTGTAATCTGATTTTCCTCTAACTGACTAACGTTGTCTGCAACGTTTTCTAGTACCCTTCTTGCACATGGATGTATTAAACTGTTAAAGTCAAAAAACAAATGTGAAACAGAAAAACTAGTTCGCAATTCGGTTTCACTTTTAATCATCTCGCCATGCCATTTTCTATAAAGGTGCCCAAAGTAATGTACGATACCCATCAAGTTACTTAATTAGTTAGTCTAAATTTAATTCAATTTTACTTGATGTACTCTTGATACACAAGATAACAGTACTTGTTGTCATCAAATGTGTATCCTTGTTTATTTAATACTTTTTTGTAATATTCCATTTCCATGTGTGTTTGAATGTCTGTATCCTCCGATTGAGATTCCAGCTGGGAGTCAACTTCCGTTTCTATCTCCCCTTCGGGATCCCCTTCAACTTCATGATCGGATTGATCAATATCCGGATCGCCTTCAATATCGTCACCTTCAACATCAATGTCCTGGTCAATTTCAATGTCCACATCAATATCACCTTCGATATCAATGTCTATTTCATTTACGTCCCCTTCGTAGTTCATATCACCATCATATTCAGCTTCACTGCCTTCTTTTTCCTGATAGTATTCATCTGTATCATCCCTGTGACGAGTACGCTCTGCATTTCGACGTTGTCTTTGGGCGCGCATTCTTGATTCTATTTTGTGGAAAATCGAATCCTTAGAGAACTTGGGTTTTAGTTGATCCCTAAGTATGTCGTCTGGGTCTCGAGTGTCTGGAGGAACTACATTCCGACGAGTAACACGGACTGTTATGCTACTTGGATGTGGAATCAATGCAATCCTTGACTGATAAAATTGTTGATTTTCCTTTTGTGCCTTTTGTGTATTTTCATGAATGACTTTTTTGTAGTACATTACAAGTTCCTCGCGCCTCGTGTTCATCTGCTCAAGCTGATGCCTATTACGCTCTATGGAATCAAGGCAATTCTTAATGTTCATAACAATTTGCTCTTCCAAATTTGTCAAGTCAAAAAAATACCCATTGGCATTCTTTGTAAATTCGACTTTATCCCGTTTAAGTAATTTAAGTACATGACACTTTTCCTTTGGAGATAATTTTTGAATGCGTGTTATGACCTCCTTTACCGTGTCCGCAGCCATTAAAGGATGTCTTGTGGAGCTCAAGTTTATTTTTTTTTAATTACATTTTTGCAATTGTCAATTCAAATCCTAGTTTGTTATACGAATTTAAATTAGTTGACAATGACAAATGCCGATTGACATTCAGTTGTTAAAAAGTCAAATAAATGGACTTGTTGCAGACTCTTCAAGCACTAGTCATTCCGACTTGAAACAAAAGTACAAATACCTTTACCAAAAGTCGCCGACGCTGTTTGAATTCGTATGCAAGAACGTTACACTTGCAAATTTCAACCACTCTCGATTCAATGACAACATCCAGTTGTATTTGGAAAATCTAGAAAAAGTACAAACTCTAAAAATGACACAACACGATGCTAGCGTCATAGTTGGTGAACGTCTTGCTGGACAATTTTTACCAAAAGTAGACTAAGTGTTGTATGCGTTTTTTATATTAATGTGATTTTATTGTTAGACTGTAAACAATGTCGAGCGAACCTGATACCTTTCTTGATACAGCAAATGCCTCTGAAAAAACATTTGGTAACAATCGTTTTCAAGAAGAAATCAAGTCTCTTTCACAGGAACTTGAAAAGGTGAAATCTGAAAAGGCTCAACTCAAAGAACTCAACACTGTGTACGAAGATACAATTGCAAGCCTGAGGGAATCCATTGAAACGCAAAAAAACACCCTTGACGCCTCGACCAAAAAATTGGAATCCCAAGATGCCCAACACACAGCTGAAAAAAAGGAATTGCAAGAGAAAATTACACAAATTACAAATAGTAACAATGCAAAGTCGGATCAAATAGGTGACCTTCAACAAAAATTAACGCTTGCAACAAAGGCGTCTGATGAGGTATCCAAGAAGCTTGCTGACTTGGAATCCAAGATTGCAAATTTGGAAATGGAAAACAATGCACTAAGAGAGTCCGTCACACGTAAAGACAACTTAATCAAAGAAAGTAATGATGCTATTTTGCTTTTTCAAAAAGAGATAGAAATGAACAATGCACTTGTACAGAAATTAAATGATGAAATCAACTATCACAAAACTAATATTACTCAGCTTACAAGCACAAACAATGACCTCACAGAACTTGTGCAAACTCAAACAGCTGAAATACAAAAATTATCCGATCAAGTTGTAGAAGTCCCGACAAGAACAAGTTCTAGAAGCCTTGGAACCATGAGAAGACGCTAATCTGTGAAAAAAGGTTCGTTTATCTCATCTACTACGAGTCCAATACGTACAGTGCCTCCTTTCTTTAATTTGACGAGTTTGATTTCCTTCAGATCTCCAGAGTTACGTTTTTCTGTGATTTTTTGTGGTGTTGGTGTGTCATCCAAAAATCCTGTACTTGACAGGTACTCTAGTGGCGAATCTGTGCTATCTGATTTTTTTTCTACGAGCAACCTTGGGAATGACTCCTTTGTTGGAATAGAGTCTGAAATAGAATCTTGTTCTTCTCTAAACTCGTAAAACACAAAATCTCCCTTCACTGAGTGAACGGGCATGAGAGACTGTAATGTGAATCGTAATAACTCAATAATACATTCCCTTTCAGGTCCCGTTTTTGCCCACTTTCTAATGTTCTCATAGTAGTGCCTTGCAACAGAACGAAGACCTTTATAGAAAAACTTATTGAGCTCAACAGTACGTGTAGTATCTAGAAGTATTGCATAACAGTCGATTACAGTATTGTATACATTAAGAAAGTCTATACCACGTTTTCGCTTGGCCCATTTCAAGAAATCAACCAATTCTTGTTCTTGTGTACTAGAATCCCATTTTGCAATATCTAAAAGGTCCTTCTGGAACTCCTTTTTAGATACCGCTTCATTGTCAAATAAGTCTTCTATGTATTCAGAAAAAGTACGAAACATGATTGTTTCCTTTTCGCATTTGACAACGCTGACTTCTTTTAGATCTGTCATATCTATTAGTTAATTTAGTTAAATTAAATATGCCATTAACGCGTACGACCCTTGCTGCATTTTTATATGTCTTAACTATATAAAGATGTCTTTCCATGTTTACGTGGCAATTGCTACGTTCATTGCTAGCATTATCATGAAATTTGTAATTCCAAAGAAAAAACAAGACGATCGATCAAGGCTGCCAATAGTATTATTGGTCCCTATTGCCATGTACTCGTATCATTGGATGTACTCTAGTGGTACTCCGGTGGTCGTCACCAAAGAAGAAGTCGGTGTACCAGCCACCACCGTCGAGAGCTCGGTCCTGTCAACACCGTTTCCAGTGTCATCAACAAATTAACTAAATAAAAAATCCCTAACAACATTAAAGGGATGTCCTATTACAAGGAATTTGACGGAAACACGTTGAACAAGAGGGAGTTCAAGCTCCAAACACGTCGACCAGATTTATACCAGGAGCCTCATCAAATGCTCTTGCGGAATATGATATCTAAAAATACTATCTATGATAATATTCTTGTTTATCATGCACTAGGTACTGGAAAAACGTGTACAAGCATTACCATTGCAGAAGGTTTCAAGGAATACCTTGCCAACATGGGAAGAAAAGTTGTGGTACTTGTTAAAAATGACAATATCAAGCAAAATTTTGTCAATGAGCTTATGAGTTTGTGTACAGGAAATACATATGTTACGGACAGCGAACGCGCACGTGACAGCGAACGCGCACGTGACAGCGAACGCAGCGAACGCAGTGACCGCACGCGTGTCAACAAGGAAATCGAAAACAACTACTGGTTTCTTAATTATGGCACATTTGTGAATCGTGTTTTAAGCAAAAGGCCTACAAGCAAACCTATTACAAACTTGAGTAATACAGTAATAATTGTGGACGAAGCACATAACATAACAAACAACGACATTTATACAGCATTGCATTTTGTGTTGTCCAAATCGCATAATTACAGATTGGTTCTTCTTACGGCTACACCTATACGCGACAATCCCAAGGAAATATTTGAAATGAGCAATATACTTAATATTCACAACATTCAATTTCCTATAAGGAATCAATTAAACAAAAGTACACCTGAATTGATTACAAAAGCGGGGTCGATTTCTCAAGGGATTTTTAAAGGGGGTATTACGAAATTGACGGACTATGCCTTGTCTGAATTATCTAAAGCATTACAAGGCAAGGTGTCATTCTTGCAGCAGAATTTAGATACAACGCCCAAAAAGATTTTTATGGGAACTGCTCCAAGTGGTTTGCCCGAATCTGAAAAGGTTGTCTTGTGCGAGATGTCTGATTTCCAGTACAATGTTTACAAAAAAGCTATTGAACTAGACCTTCCCATGGGAACAAAGGATCCTAGTGAACAAACATTTGAAATGTCCGAAACGTCTGAATCGTCTCAACAAAAAGGCAGTGCAGTGTACAAGAACAGTTTGGATGCAGCATTTTTTGTATATCCCAACAAGTCTTATGGCAAAAGCGGTTTTAACGAGTTCTTTAAAAAGGTGGATAAACGCGGAAACTATACACTTATTGAAACCAATAACGCAAGTATGTTACAAGATGACTTACACGTGTATTCTACGAAATTACATTCAATAATGGCTAATATTCAAAAGTCCGCAGGTCCCGTTTTTGTTTATTCCAATTATGTCAATTACGGAGGCACCACTCTTATTAGACAAATACTTTTGGCGAACGGATATCAACCTTATAACTCTGCAAAGCGATCCGACCGTGCATTTATTGTCATGGACGAAACAACACGTCCTGAAGTAAGGGAACGCCTTCGAAGAGTATTTTGTGACCCAAGTAATGCACATGGTGAAAAAATAAGGATTCTTATTGGAAGTCCTGTCATCTCCGAGGGTATTACCTTGAAAAATGTACGACAAGTACACATCACAGAACCCACATGGAATAAAAGCAAAATCAATCAAATTATTGGACGTGCGGTCAGAAACTTTTCTCATCACGTATTACCAGAATCTGAACGCACGGTTGAAATTTACAAGTACGTGGCTGTTTATTCTAAGGACCCAAAAGGTATTTTTATTGACAAGGAGATGTATGGTTTAATATATGAGAAAGACCTGAGTAATAAGCAAGTCGAAAGAATGCTTAAACAAATCAGTTTTGATTGTCACATTTTAAAAAGCAAAAACACACTTCCAAAGGAATTTGATGGATCACCAGAGTGTGATTACACAGATTGTTCTATACATTGTGCCTATGTACCTAGAGATGGCAAAACGGATAATTCAACATACGATTACTACCTTACAGATATTGAAGCCCCTGCTATTGAAACAGTGAATGCACTCTTGTTAGATCTCTTTAAAGTATATTTCTTTTGGAGAATAGATGACATAATCGATCACATAAAAACCAAGTCACCTGACATTCAAACAGAAGTGATATACACTGTACTGGGAGATTTTGTGGACAACAAACGGACTGTCAAAGACGCATATGATCGCGATGGATATATCATTCAACGTGGAGACTATTATATCTTCAATAGACGTGAAGCTCCTGTAGATGGGTCCGTGTACTCACGTGCACTTGATTTTTGGGTATACACAAACGACATTACCTTTGACCAATTCACACGCAACATTCGACCCATACCTAAACTACAAGAGGAAACCAAAGCAGTCCAAAAAACCCAATTATCAGACAGCGACAAACAATATAACGAGTCCATTAAAAATAAATACCGCGTGTATGGCACATACCTTACACGAGATGAAATATTTGATGGAAAGTTCAGAATTGTGACGGACACGGCATCTGACGCGGTGCGTGACAAGCGCAAAAAAATATCAGGAATGGCCGTGTCGAGCTTTAAAAAGGAACAGCTTGAACAACTCGTATCCCAATTAGGAATTGACATTCAAAAGTACATTGGATCCATGGAAATAGACTCCTCCCTCGACAAAAGGGTTCTTGAGACAATTATCCAAAAGTACCTTCACGAAAATGAACGTGTTCTTAAACCACATTCCTAAAATGACATACATTCATATATTTTCTTACTTAATTTTACACCTAACTTTCTCTTTGGTGTCACCTGAATTTCCTTTAGCAGTTCCCATTTCGACTTTTCGGGCAAGTCACTGTATGCATTGCAAAGGCTCATGGCATTGGGATAGATTTTAACTATATGAGATGCAATTCCAGGTGATACTCCAGGGATAACACACAACTGATGTAGGAAAACATTTTCTAGAAGCTTCTGTCCACGACTTTGTACTGTGGGTACGTTGAGTAATGTGGGTTGAAACGGCACGATGAATTCCTCTGTAATCTTTTTGTGTAAAAGCTTCACCTTTTCATAAGTGTCTTGAGCACTAAATGTGAAAAGTACCTTTACATTATGTTTAAAAAGCAAATTCAATACAGCTGCATCAAGCACCTTTTTGGAAAGGCCTTTGTAACTAGCTTGCGATGTAGGTGACTCAATAATATACAATACTTTTTGTGGATTGGTTACGCTGTCTATAAGACGTGAGCGTTGTTCCCTAAACCTGTTGTCAATAACACTTGAACTAAGATCCGCAAGTGTCTTTCTTTCAATAACAAGCTGTGTAACTGTGTCATGTGAAATACAAAAGTCTCCAACCGGCAAATTGCAAACATCAATCTCGTAATTGTCGTCTTTGGCAAAAGCTATAAACAACTTTTCTCTATAATCTACGCTCAACATTACTTTTCCATTTACAAACAAACAACGCTAAACAAACGAACACAATTAATTTACACACAATTATTTTACACATTTCATTACAAAAGATGACATACACAAACATTGCATTAGCAAATGCGATCTGGGTATTTCATCTGCTTGTAGTCATTTTTGTCCTTGTAGCGCCCTTTCTAAACAGTCCTGCATTATGGATCTTACACATCACATTTTGTATAAGTTTACTAGTGCATTGGTGGGGTAATAGCAACGTATGTAGCTTATCATATCTAGAATCTTCTTTGCGAGGGCTTGATTATACTCAAAGCTTTACGCACAAATTTGTATCAGGAATATATGACATTTCGAAAACAGAATGGTCAAAAATTACCAACGACATTACAATTGTATTACTCTGTGTAAGTGTGTATTTCCTCTTTAAATCAGATGCTTTTGGTAAAGCACTCAAGTGTTTTCAAGAAAAACAAATAGAGTATCGTGAACACAGTTTCCGCACACGCATGGCAGAATACATAAAATGCTTCGAGCCACTGTTTATGGTATGTTAGATGTGTGTTCACCTACAGGGTTTTTTTTACATCTGATACGTAAATGGACATAGACTTTCGCAAAACATTTCTTAACATTGATTTTGATAAAAGGCTATCAAATTCAGATAATGTTCTCGTCAATTCTGAGATACATTATCTTCAATACAAAAGAGGATACTTCACAAGGACAAAAGAGAGACTTGCAAAGTTCAATGAACTCCAAAAAAAATACACTGAACTAGTCAATTGCAAACGTGTAGATGGTTTAGACACAATATTTGTATTTACAGAACCCGAAGAAAAGGAGCTTACGCTAGGAGAATTGAAAACACTTGTATTGCAACAACGAAAGGACTTGGGTGATTTTGACGAGTACATCCGGGGAATTGTAACAAATAGTCACCTTTTTGAAAAGCCGAAAAAGAAGGGTGTCTCATTTTTCAAGAGCAGACTTGTCAAAAAGTGAACTAGATGTGTGTCGAAAGAACTCCAATTATTTGTTTGGATTTTTCCCGTTGTGCTTCAAGTTTATGAACGTACTCGTAACAAACTCGAAGTTCGGACTTGATATTTGCAAGTTGTGATTCAAGTCGTGCTACATTATCATTATGTGTTTGAATGTGACCCTTTGTAGTATTTAAATACTTGCTGTGCAAAAATATGAGCTCCTCTGTTTCAAGTGGCTTTTGACACATCTTACATGTGCGAGTTTGCGAGTAGTCCGAATCAATTGTGGGGTACTTGTACACATCTGACAACTGGGTTTCTGCCAAGCATACAATGTGATATGTGTGATTACATGACAAGATAATGAATGGGGTGTTGTGATTGCTTTCACAACAAAGGCAATTCACTTTTGTATCACTTTCCACTGAATCAGTATCGGAATGCGCTTTGGCATACGTGGCTATTAACTTTTTTACACTGCTTGTTTCAGTCAGAGTACTATCTGTTTTATACATCATACAAGCGAATAAATTTGTATTGTTATTTTCAATTTATTTTTAATTATACAACGCTGCTGTTTATATACATCCCGCAATATTCTTGTGGTTGGTTTGAAAAGTCAACGTACGTGTAGACACCTATATTTATACTTTCACGTACAAGGAACCTAAATATTTTTACAAACTCCCTTCCATGTCCATGAATAGGAACACCGTTGGCATCATAATTACACATATGAGCAAGCTCATGTAATATGACGTACATCAAAATATTAATGTCATATAAATGAGATTGATTGTCCCGCGTACGCAAGCACACGTGCATATCGCGCTTATCAACAGTGAATGTGGTATAACGCTGGTCGACTGCCGCCTCAGACAGAACAGAATGTTTGTATCGCTTTCTCAAGTTGTGAACACAGCTGAGATATTCTGGATCATTTCCGTACTTACTTAAAAGGTGTTTTATTAAAGTCTCTATACGCAGATTGATCTCTCCAAGAATGTTTGAGGAATCCTTGAGATACTTGGTGTCCTTTTGTCGACCTTGACGTATCTTGTATACATTCCCGTCCGTGTCCGATTTCACCTTGACCGTTTCGTTGTAACCAAAGAAAAAGTACACCACAACATAAACCACTAGTAGTAATAGTAGCACAATTACCATTAATACTATACAACAAATTACCGAACTATAAAACTATTAATTTGTGTTGCCTTGTGGTTTGTATGCCAAAGCCGCTTCACAAACAGGACATTTTACAATGTCATCAAATGGCTGTTGTGGAAATAGATCTGCTTTAATAGCATCAGCATTCTTTTGCATATAATTTCTCAAGTCATTCGCAGACAACTTGTACTTTTTCTGAATTCCTCTTAGTAGCTCGCAATTAGGAGCATAATTAGTAAAAGCTCTACCATCACTCATTACAAATTTAGGCATAATAGATGTATAACGTTTACCAAGAAATAAAATTCACAATTGTCGCTGTACACTCGACAACAAGTATCTTGCATAATCTGTGTCCGTTACCGACAATCCGTCTAATGTGTTGGTCGGGATTTGTGATTGCAACATTCGTCTAATTTCTGTTTCCGGAACTGTAAACCTTGTTTGAGGTTGGGGATGACCGGGTTCCTGGACTTGTTCTTGGAGTTGGGATTGGGGAGTTTGTGGTCCAGATTCCTGGAGTGGTTCCTGGGGTTGTGGGTCTTGTGGCTCTTGCTGTTCTTGTGTTTGGGGCTGCAGTTCTTGTGTTTGCGGTTGCAGTTCTGTATGTAATTCTGTCTGCGGTTCTGTTTGAGATTGAGGAGGTTGTTCCTGGATGGATTGAGCTGGTTGTAGCCTTTGCGTTGGCGTTTGTTGGCGGATTCGCGAACGTTGATTAGGTGTCAATGTAAATGATTCATAAATCCGAATTGGCTCCTGATTGAAATTCCCTGAAAACAACGTTTGAAGTAATCCAGGAACTACATTTTGAACAGTAGCACTTGGACTCGTCGTTTGATCGGAACTTTGTTGTGCTGGCAACCGTCTTGATATGTTTCCCAATTCGGTTTCAAGGATTCCTAATGTCTTTGACACATCCTGTTTGTAACTAGCCATCTCATTTAGTTTCACCTTGAGAAGTTGATTCTCATATCTCAGGTCCTTTAAATAAGAATTTAGTTTAAAGTATTCCTTTTCTGATTCCGTAAATTTGTTAAAATAATAAAAAGCCACTATTGCAAAGATTATTGCCGCAATATACATATTACCAGTCATATTATGTAAGTAATGACTGATATAAAAAAAAAGAATGAAACGAGCTACAACGAATTACGACATTGTGTAGAATATGAGCCATTGAAACCCCGTTTGTTGTTTGAGTAGTAAAAGTTCGAGCACACAAAATTGTTTTTCATTTGAAGAATATCATAGTACACATTTCGAATTACAGACTTTTTTGCAGTATCATAAGGCCGTATCAGCAACATGCACTCATCCAATGTCAACCAGCCAATGTTCTGAACCTCTCCTGTTTGAATCTTGTTTGTAGTGTCAATTTTAGGAGGACTCACATTTTGTTTCATTTTTACAAGGTAATATATGTGCCGGTAATGTACTCCATTTGTTCCTACAAATTCCTCTTGTATTGTAGGGTAATTCTTTATAAAATCATATGAAGTATTATCGTATCCCGTTTCTTCATAAAATTCGCGTTCGGCACACGAAATGTTGGTTTCTTTCATATTTCGTCTCCCCTTTGGAAAACCAAACTCCTGGAAATCAAATGAGCTATGTGAACTCTTAACAAGCTTCTGGATGTCCAATTGAAGATACTTCTTCTTGGCATGTTCATATTCATTCTTAAAACACTTGGAGTCATGATTGATCCACAGTTCTGACCATATTTGGTCAAATGTTTTGGTCAAGAGGTTTTTTTTCTCTTGTCTTGTCATCTCGTTTAAACACACCTTGATTATTTCTTCGCCCAATGTTTCCGAATTGGTGTACTTTCCCCTTACAAAATCTGTGTACCCCATAGTGTCCTTGCGTTGAATCATTAAGAACTTGATTTTGGGGTATTCATTATTGTACTTGGGAAAGTAATATTTTTCGCTACCTGATTGCTGAACAATTATGTCATCAAGTGCAGCATTCTTGTCATATTCTTCATCCTCGGGGCAATTCACCACTTTGAACGCAATAATTCCAAAAGACGTAATAGGACCATTACAATCGCGTATTATATGCCCCTTTTCACCACAATTTACACAATATACATTACGATACTTGGAGACCTTTTTCAAGTTATAGTAGGCAAGAACTTCGCTAGGTAAGCATATAAAGTTTGAGTCAGATTCATTATACATGACATTTAAGTCCCCTATTACTTGTCAATAAATCTAAAATTTTAAATGAAATTTTGAATTGTAAATGTAAATTGTCTGGGTTTAGGGTAAATGGACACATTTGTTTTACTTTCCATATTGAATTACATATTCACATTGTTCCTTGTTCTTTACAGGTTCACAAACTTTTTCAAGTACACAGTATCGGTAGTGTCATTTGGCTGTAAACTCGTTACCACATGTACAGGACTTCTTAAGGGGCCCATTGGTACTCAGGCACCCATCGGTGTATTTGGGAGATTCAAAAAGTACGTGAAGAATAAGTATCATGATGCTTACTACTTTGTATTCAAACGATATCACCCAAACGATAACAGAGGATCCTTTGTACCTTTGACTACATGTACTGTAGAACCACAACGACAACAAGAAGATATTGAACACAAACTGTTCTGTGAACACATCAACGAGTTGGAACAGTCTACTCGACATCTCAATGAATCAGACAATAGGTATTTCAACCCCAATTTATCAGATGCGTATGCTTCGCGTTTCTTGGGTCAAAATGAAGTTTAATGAAGTTACGTACACATCACCCTTATCACCCATGAGCACCTTGACCATTTTGTTATAACCTAATAAATGTTGGTAATAACAAATTGTAATTGAATTACAAAATACCAGTTTAGAGACTCCATTAACGTGTACATGTATTCTAAAACACAAACTACTCCGTTCGCGGTCATTAAAGACATTGTTTCCGTTCAAGTTGGAGACATTCAAATCACTGTCCTCCAGTTGTCACCTGACAAAGCTGTTGTGCAATGGATTGGATAGTTCCTTTTAAGCTTACCATGTGTTACCTGCCCTGTGGACATACATTTCACAAAAAATGTATTATTGAACACACGAAAAATAACATCCATGTGCCGAAGTATGAAACAATTTATCTAATCCAAAGGGTTCCACACTTCCCCCATCCTCCACTCACAATTACAATTACATTTTGTTGAAATGTACACTCACAAATTAATTATCTAACCACCTTGAACTACAACCTTGACATTAAATAACCGTTCAAGTTGGAGATATTCAACTCACTGTAAATCTAAAAGGTAATGAATTCGCTGTCACATCACAAGGCAACACTTTTTTCTAAAACTCAAATACGGTTAATATATTATTATTTTAAGATTGTCATCTTAATATTTGTCAAAATACGCTTTTTGATTATCATTGTTGTCTTGGCAATTGTACCAACCATCAGATGCATTAAAATCTGTACATCTATTGCCTCCGTTACTTCTTATTCGATAATGTCTGTGATCTAAACGCATAAGCTTTTCATTCATGTCATATATATTACCATCCTTAGTAAATCGTTGTTTTTCCACATTGCTCTTATGGAACTCCAAAAAGTCACCGGTAGGCCTTATAGACCAGTCATTCTTTATATACAAATACCCATTTAAAGTTAAATCACCTGAACTTTCGGATTCTTGGGTTAAATACATATTATCGCGTTTTCTTTGATCGTTTCTACTAGAATTGTTTTCATATATTCTAAATTTGTTAGCATCCGCTTCAAGTGTCCAATTCGTAACAAATGCTTTAGCATTGCCAGACTTATTCACACCTAGTCGACCATCATTGAATAGC
>RFTN01000110.1 GCA_009923445.1 bacterium | reverse complement strand
GCTCCTTGAACACCTTGAGCTCCTTGAACACCTTGAGCTCCTTGAACACCTTGAGCTCCTTGAACACCTTGAGCTCCTTGAACTCCTTGTGCTCCTTGAACACCTTGAGCTCCTTGAACTCCCTGAGCTCCTTGAACTCCTTGAGCTCCCTGAACTCCTTGTGCTCCTTGAACACCTTGAGCTCCTTGAACTCCCTGAGCTCCTTGAACTCCTTGAGCTCCCTGAACACCTTGAGCTCCCTGAACTCCCTGAGCTCCTTGAACTCCCTGTGCTCCTTGAACACCTTGTGCACCTTGCTCTCCCTGAACTCCCTGTGCTCCTTGAACACCTTGAGCCCCTTGAACACCTTGAGCCCCTTGAACTCCCTGAGCTCCCTGAACTCCCTGAGCTCCCTGTGCTCCTTGAACACCCTGAGCCCCTTGAACACCTTGAGCCCCTTGAACTCCCTGAGCTCCCTGAACTCCCTGAGCACCTTGCTCTCCCTGAACTCCCTGTGCTCCTTGAACTCCTTGAGCTCCCTGAACACCTTGAGCTCCCTGAACTCCCTGAGCTCCTTGAACTCCCTGTGCACCTTGCTCTCCCTGAACTCCCTGTGCTCCTTGAACACCTTGAGCCCCTTGAACTCCCTGAGCTCCCTGAACTCCCTGAGCACCTTGCTCTCCCTGAACTCCCTGTGCTCCTTGAACACCCTGAGCCCCTTGAACACCTTGAGCCCCTTGAACACCTTGAGCCCCTTGAACTCCCTGAGCTCCCTGAACTCCCTGAGCTCCCTGTGCTCCTTGAACACCCTGAGCTCCCTGTGCTCCTTGAACACCTTGAGCTCCCTGAACACCTTGCTCTCCCTGAACTCCCTGTGCTCCCTGTATACCAGAAGAACCTTGAGCTCCTATTACACCTTGAGCCCCTTGAGCTCCCTGAACTCCCTGAGCACCTTGCTCTCCCTGAACTCCCTGTGCTCCCTGTATACCAGAAGAACCTTGAGCTCCTATTACACCTTGAGCCCCTTGAGCCCCTTGAGCTCCCTGTATACCAGAAGAACCTTGAGCTCCTATTACACCTTGAGCCCCTTGAGCCCCTTGAGCTCCCTGAACTCCCTGTGCTCCCTGATCACCTTGTGCACCTTGAACGCCCTGAGCTCCCTGTATACCAGAAGAACCTTGAGCTCCTATTACACCTTGAGCCCCTTGAACTCCCTGTGCTCCCTGTGCTCCTTGTATCCCTTGCTCACCTTGAACCCCCTGTGCTCCTTGAACACCTTGAGCCCCTTGAACCCCCTGTGCTCCTTGAACCCCCTGTGCTCCTTGAACACCTTGTGCTCCTACAGAACCTTGAACGCCCTGAGCTCCCTGAACACCTTGAGCTCCTTGAACGCCCTGAGCTCCAGCTAACCCCTGTGCTCCCTGTACTCCATTTTCGCCTTGAACACCTTGAGCTCCCTGAGTACCCTGTGCTCCATAAAAACCTTGAAAACCCTGTGCTCCCTGTATCCCTTGCTCACCTTGAACGCCCTGAGCTCCCTGAACACCTTGTGCACCTTGAACACCTTGTGCACCTTGAACACCTTGTGCTCCTACATAACCTTGAACTCCCTGTGCTCCTTGAACTCCTTGTGCTCCGATTAAACCCTGAGCTCCAGCTAACCCTTGTGCTCCTTGTACACCTTGAGATCCTTGAACACCTTGAAAACCCTGAAATCCTTGTGCTCCCTGAAAACCTATGTTACCCTGAAATCCTTGAACCCCTTGGATACCTTGGAATCCTTGAGCTCCTAAAAGTCCTTGAGATCCTTGAACACCTTGTGAACCTTGAGTCCCTTGAAATCCTTGGATACCCTGAGCTCCTTGTACACCTTGAGA
>RFTN01000109.1 GCA_009923445.1 bacterium | reverse complement strand
CTGATTGACTTCGTCGATGCTGAATTCTAATTTAATCATGATTGGTTCCATGGAAGTGGTGGATTTGTGACGGGCGGGTTAATAATATTGTCTATCTGAGTTTGCACTGCCACCTCGGTTGCGTCTTTGTCCACACCGTTAGCCCAAATCCAGCCAAGCACAGTCTCTAAAGTGAGGTCTTGGTAGGGCGTAAAGTCGTCAGGATTTGGTGCGGGTACAGAGCAGGTTGAGTAGACCGATGCCGTGTATTGACCGTCCGTGCCGGTGCAGCGCCAGTGAACAGTGAATACAACATCCGTAAAATTATCCTGCGTGGGATAGCAGTTCAGTGCTGAGATTTGCCAGTTAAACGTAGTCATGGTTGGGTTCCTTCAAGTTGAGAGACACGGGAAGTAAGGGATTCAATGAGGGCTTGTTGTTCTTGGATGGCTTTGATAAGTCGTGTTTCCATGATTGAAATTCCGCCAATTGTTTTATACCCATCGGTAGTAGTACCAATTACATCTGGGTACACCACTTCAATTTGTTGAGCAATAAACCCAGTACAATTTTTTGGGCCATCAATATAGTCAAACTTGCTAGGCTTTAAGGACATGATATTTTGGAGCTGCGACTCCAACTCAACTATGTTTTCTTTTAACCTTGCATCAGACGATGAATAAAATTGAACTCCAGTCGCATTATTTCCTTGAATGCCGCCAGCCCCTCCAGACCCCTGATTGTATTGAAACGACATATAAATTTGTGATGTCGTATTATCGTTATCGTATTTTCTTCCATAAATTGCTGGGATCGCAGTGCTTGAAGCTGCATTTACATTAAAATACCCTGCCGCATTACTTGCTGACGAAGACACAGATGTGATTTGTGCAACTGCCGTCGTCGTCCCCACCAGCAAGTTACCGCTGGAGTCGATGCGGGCGCGTTCGGTGTTGGCTCCAGCAGCATTAAAACCAATACCGCCATCATTCAGTCCAACAATACCGCTTGAAAACCCGCCCGCTGGGTTGAAGGCTAGCTTACAGGTCGAAGCCAAACTGTTAATAAGTATATTAGAGTTATAGGTTGGGTCCAAATTGCCTTGTACATCCAGCTTTGCCCCCGGCGTTGTCGTCCCAACCCCCAAATTCCCACTCGCATCCAAGGTCATCACCTGACTGAAGGTAATAGCGTTGCCTGCTGTGCCGGAGGCGGCGGTGTACCAAGAATGGGCACCGTTTTGTTGGTTGTAGTACGAAGCAGTGCCATTGGCGACGTATCGTAATGCTGCTGACCCGTAGTAATAGTTGACGCCGATCTGTACGTTATTTGCCCCGTCTGTGCGTCCAGATACAGATGCGGAGCCTGCGCCGCCGCCGATTTGCAACGTCCTGAAGATGGTGGTATCCCAAGCACTCGGCGTCACCCCCAAGCCGAGGTTGCCGGAGGAGTCGAGGGTCAATACATCTGTTGCGTTGATCTGAATGATGCCCTTACCCGAGCCATTAACATTGAAGGTGTAATAAGCGTTCTGATTTGCGCCCGCAGCCGTCAACTGCATTTGTGCATAACCAGCGGAGGCAGTGAACTGTGCGCCGACGGCGCTGCCTCCATACACAACATGCAACTTGTTGCTAGGCGAACTCGTCCCAATCCCCAGCCCTGTGCTGGTCAGGCGCATTTCTTCTACGCCACTGATTTGCCATACATGAGGCGAAGCATCTGATGTGTAGTAGTTAAGTGATGTTGCCGTGGAATACAAAACCCTGCTGTTCACGCCATTCACCGACAGAAACAACTGAGCACCACTTGTATTATTTAAATACAAGTTTGTATATCCAGCATTAGATGGTGATGTTCCTCCAACGCTTAAATTCGTCCCATCAAACGTCAGCGCA
>RFTN01000108.1 GCA_009923445.1 bacterium | reverse complement strand
TGCTTTTTAGTTTGTTTATTTAGATTCATACAGTTTTATTCCCCCTTATAGTGCTTTAACTGTGTTTGCATAGCATAAGCGTAATGGTTTTTGTAAAAAAATGCAACAATTTATTTTATAACCGACTTACCCACAAGCCCGTAAATAGGCAGCAACACTGCCCCAACAATAATCAGCGCCACTACACCTAATACAATCATGAGTACCGGCTCAATAATCGTGCTAATAGACTTAATTTGGTTGTCGACTTCTTTTTCGTAGTAATCGGCTGTTTTTTCAAGCATTTGTTCTATGGCGCCACTATCTTCGCCAATTTTTAACATTTGAGGTACTAGCTCTAAAAAGTTATCGTCGCCTGTCAGTGAGGCTGACAATGCCTTGCCACCTTTTACTTTTTCGATTGCCTTGCGAATAGACTTAGATATATGTATGTTGTCAACTGCTTTGGCGGTAATTTCGAGGGTTTGAATAAGCGGAACACCGGTCGAAACAAGTGTTGTTGCCGTACGTGCAAAACGGGCCATGTATAACTTCATAAACAGTGGACCAATTGGCCACATACGCATTTTAAGCGCATCTACAACCGACTTACCGCCCAATGTTCGCGCCCATTTACTAGTTATAAAACCAAGCACAATAAGCAGCACTATTACTATGTACCAGTAATCAATAATAAAGTGAGATATAACCAGCAGCACCCTTGTGATAAGCGGTAGCTGTACGCCTGATATGCCATCATACAATGTTTCTACTTGTGGCAATACACTTGTTATCATAAAACCAACCACGCCCGCCATGACAAGCATTACAATAGCTGGGTACGTCATTGCGCCCTTTACCTTAGCCATGATCTCGGCGTCTTTTTCTTGCTGATTTGCAATACGCTCTAGCGCAGTATCTAGCGTACCCGATGTTTCGCCCGATGCAATCAGGCTTACAAACACCTGGTTAAACACTTTCGGAAACTTGGTTATCGCCTCGCTCATTGGCTTGCCAGATTCAACATCGGTAATAATACTATTAATGACCGACTGCAGTGGTTTGCTTTTTGTTTGCGCCAAAACGCTACGCAAGCTTTGCACCAATGGCAGACCGGCATTTATAAGCGTGCTTAATTGCCTCGCAAATATAACGCGGTCTTTTGTTTTAACCTTATTAAAAAACCTTTTAAAACCAGTACCCTCGATATCTTTGGCCTTAATTTCCAGGGGGGCAAGACCTTCTTTTTGTATAAGACGCGCTGCTGCTTGCTCCGATTCGGCCTGAACTTCAGCCTTCACTTTTTGCCCTGTTGCTGTATCACGGGCAGTATAGGTATACGTCAACATTATATTCTTACCTCTTCATGAGCTAATAACATAGATACGGTTTGCGATGAAAAACGAGCACAAAAATCGAGGTGTACAACGGTACGATTATATTTTTTGACGCAGTTTTGCGCACTAAATGCGCCATAGTTTTTGCTCATGATCTCATGAGCCTATCTAGCTCATCTATGTCTATTGCATAATTTCGAGCCTCTTCATAGCTAATAGTACCAGCATGAATTAAATTAACCAGAGTTTTGTCCATACTTTGCATGCCGTGTTCGGCACCAGTTTGAATGACAGCCTCTAATTGGTGCGTTTTGCCTTCACGAATAATATTACGTACCGCCGGCGTCGCCACTAAAATTTCGGCTGCAGCAATGCGACCACCGCCAATAGTAGGAACAAGTCGCTGACTACAAATGGCCATTAATATATTGCTAAGCTGACTGCGAATTTGAGGCTGTTGATGTGACGGGAAAACGTCAATCATACGGTCTATACTTTGGGCTGCACTGTTGGTGTGTAGTGTGGCAAAAACGAGGTGACCGGTTTCAGCAATAGTAATAGCGCTTGCAATTG
>RFTN01000107.1 GCA_009923445.1 bacterium | reverse complement strand
ATTCGCAGACTCAAGCCTATCGCAACCGACTCCGACCTTGAGCGCCTGCACAAAGGCGCTCGGAACAAAAAAGGCCGCACGAGAAGCCGGAACCGGAAAGACAAGGTGCCGGTCACGCGGGCAGTGTTGCGCTCCTACATTAAGAAAAAGCAGGAGCATGTTGGCAGGCTCGCGGCGGGATGGAATAGCGCCTCGAATCGCCTCCGGGTTCGCGTCCCTGCATGGGTGAAACGGCACTCCTCGCCGGGTTCGGTCGTCCTCGAGGTCGGCGGGCGTGGAGGAATCAAGTTCCGGGCAACCAACAGTATTGACCATGCGTCGGAGCAGCCTAACTTTCAGCGAGGTGTTTACATCGCGATGGCTATGCAAGCGAACGCAATGAAGCGGCAAATTGACAGCTATCTGGCAAAAGAAATGGTCAAAGAAATGAAAGGAGAGATGAGCTAATGGCCGCTTTTACGGTTAGCGCGAACTTTAAGGACAATGTGACGCCTGGCCTGAAAAAGGTCAGCACTGCCGTCAAAGGGTTTAAGGCTCCAAACATGCTCGACGTCATGGGTGGCGTTTTGGGAGCCGATGCCGTTACGGGCCTCTTTTCAGCCCTGACCAACGGCGTTCAACAACTCGCCTCGACCGTCCAATCGCAGTTGGGCCAGTCGGTCCAAAAGGCGATGCAGTTTGAAACGACGCAGATCAGCCTTGAGGTCATGTTGGGCGGAAAGGAGGACGCCGACAAAATGATCGCCGACCTCAGGGCCCTTAGCGACATCACGCCCTTCACTTTCGCCGATGTGAGCCAGGCGATGTCTACGCTGGTCGGTTTCGGAGTCGAGACGAAGGGCGTCGTCAATATTCTTGACCGCCTAACTTCCATCGCTGGCGGTTCCTCAGAAAAACTTCAACGGATCGCTCTAGCATTCGGCCAGATCAGCGCAGCTGGGAGGTTGATGGGCCAGGACAACCTCCAGCTAATCAATGCCGGATTCAACCCGTTGCAGCAAATTTCCATTAGGACCGGAGAGTCCATGATGGAACTCAAAAAGCGGATGGAAGCTGGCGGAATTTCTGCTGATGAAGTTAAGCAAGCCTTCATCGATGTTACCAGCGAGGGCGGTCGATTTGCCGGGATGAACAAACGGATCAGTCAAACAACGACTGGTCTACTTTCGACCTTAGACGAGGTCTATACCCAAATTCAGATTGCTTTCGGGACGCCGATCAACGATGCGATTCGACCTTGGATCGCTCAAGTGATCGGCTTGCTCCGATCGATGAAGGGCGAGGCCGAGGCGATGGGCGCGGCCTTGGGAAGCGTCCTCAACTCGGTTAGTTCGACCTTGACCGACATTATTGACTCAACCGATTGGTCGAAGGGCATTCCAGAAGCGATTGGGTCGATCATTGTTCCGGTGGCGGACATCGTTAAGTCTGCGCTGACCTCGGCAATGATGAGCGCCGCAAACGCGTTGATGGAAGGGTTGCGAAATGCCGCTTTGGCTTTCGGGCCTCTGTTGGGCGCAATCATCAAAAGCATGGCCGACGGTCTGATCGGCATGATCCGAGGCATCCTTGACTCTATTAAGAGCGTTATCGATCCTCTGCAAAACATCTGGGGCCCGATCGGCGATTCGGCAAAGGCTGCGAGCAAAGGACTTCGAGAGGCGAGTATCAACCTGCGAAACGCGGGAGAGGATTTTAATCCTGCCAAGACGATCAAACAGTTTGGCGAAAATCAGACGCCAGTTTTTTCGGCTGACGCCATCAAAGAACAAAACGACCGAACCCAAAAGCTAATTAACGACCTGACCAAGAATGACAGGTTGGCGGGAAAACAAGAGGAACGCAACTATCGTCGCAACCGGGAAGAAAAGTTGGCGGCGCGCAAGGCGGAACGCGAATTCGGCACTGGCGAGACCAAGCCCTGGTGGCAGGTCCAGGGCAAAACGGGCGAGTTTTCCGCTGCTTTGGAGGCCGAGGTTC
>RFTN01000106.1 GCA_009923445.1 bacterium | reverse complement strand
GCGAGCTTTTGGGGGAATTCAGCCCGCGCTACTGCATCACGCAGGGCTTGACTCATCAGGCTTTACGAAAGTGACTTGGATGCCTGTTAGGAGCGGCTCGCCGTCTTTACCTGTTACCTCCTGCTTCACGGTTTCAGCCCACTTTAGCTGGGTCTTAGTCCACCAAATTAGGGCGGTTGTGTCGCCGCTAGTGGCCTTGCTGAATAGCGTCTTGGCTATCTGCCCGTTGGCTTTGGCTTTGCCTAAGTCCAATTCGGCGCGGTAATACTTCCGCAAGGTCTTATCGTCTATACCCACCAAAATGGCAATTTGTTCGTGGGGCAGGCCCAATCCGCTGGTGCTTTCGACCATCCTGCGGCTTTCATCGGTTGGCTTGTGAGCCTCTTGAGCAATGATTGGCATTTTTTTAGAGGGGAACTCGTATCAAGTTAGGGTTTATCATAACGAAAAAGACTGATATTTGCTTGTTTTTCCATTAGAGTCGCGTTAAGCCAACTTAAAAGGGTCTTTTATGCAAACTAAATTAAGCCAAGTTAAAGCCGCATTTGATGCAGGCAATTTTGCCAAAGCCATTCGTATTGCTTCTAAATTCCGCGATTTAGGCACACAACGCAATGCTATCCTTGATGCTAACCTTGCCATTACCAACCCACGCTGGACGCGCGGCATTGGCAAAGACATTGAGCAAACTATTGCGAATGGCGTCGAGGCTTTACGCATCCGCTACGGTTTCTGATTCCAAAACGCTTAAATCCACTTGGACATCTCCGCAGGCTTTTGCGGCTTTCTTTCCATCGCCTTTAAGGAATATCAGCACATTTTGGTGCGATTTCCCAAGTTTTCTGCTTGCAGAAAAGGAATTTCCCGCTCTCATGGCTACTGATCCGCACGGGGTCACTAAAATTGCTTCGTTGTAATAACTAAGCCCAGCGGCCCTAAACGCTTCAATGGTGTCGCCCACAAAATCGTAATAGTTGCCCTTCTTGTCCCGCACCTCGCCCACCACAAAACAGGCAAAGCGGTCTTGCTTTAGCAGGGCGCAGGCTTTTTTGATGATTTCAAAATAAGCTCCCTTAAAATCCTCATAGCCCAAGGTGCTTAAATCCTTGGAATCATCGCTATAGACCTCCAAGTCCGCGTATGGGGGGCAACTAAAGACCAAATCTGCCTGCACATCTGCACAGGTTTTGTCGATGTTCCTACTATCCCCGCAAATCCAGGCTGGGGGCATGGCCTCCTGACCGCAAATGCTTGAGCCTTGCTCTTGGTTGGCTGCAACTTGCTCAGACCGCAATTCATGCCCAATATATTGCCGCCCCAATTTGCTGGCCACAATGCCGCGAACGCTGCCCCCCGCGAATGGGTCAAGCACAAGGCCGCCTGGGGGAGCAAACCAAGAATAAGCCAGTTCGCAAAGCACAGGGTCAAAGACGCTGGTTCCCGATTGCCCTCGCTCTCTAGCGACCATATCCGGCGAGCCTCCGGCGGGGGCATTTCGGCCCTCCTCAGATTTGATGCCCAGCGCAAGCCATGCTCGCTTGCGGTTTTGCCACCACCCTTCGCGGGCGTTTAACACGCTAAACGGAGGAACCAAAAATCTATCAGACAGATTTCCATTGCCCTTTGGGGGCTCCTCTTTTTCTTCCTCATTGCCAAGCAGCGCGTCTAATTCATCCGCTTCAAAGCCCAGCAAATCAAGGTCAAAATCATCCTCAAGCAATTCGCTCAACTCAAGGCTCAAAACCTCATTGTCCCAGCCCGCGTTAAGCGCAAGCCTGTTGTCGGCAATGATGTAGGCTTTCTTTTGGGTTTCGGTTAGGTCTGCCAGTTCAATGGTTGGCACTTCTTTGTAGCCTAGCTTACGCGCAGCCATGAGGCGACCATGACCAGCGATAATGCCGTTCTGTCCGTCCACCAATATTGGGTTAGTCCAGCCAAATTCCTTAATGCTTGCCGCTATTTGTGCCACTTGCTCATCGC
>RFTN01000105.1 GCA_009923445.1 bacterium | reverse complement strand
TCATCCATTATTTCGGCGTATGTTTTACCGGTGTCTCTCATCCACTGTCTAACTAACATCTTGTGAAGTTCCAGTTCTACATTTATAGAACGTCCCTTCCAAATTATATCACCAAAATTTAGAAAAAAGTCGGCGACATCTATTTTTCTTGGTCGCTTGAATGACCATTTGTTCATTTCTGCAACATCCGTCGCAGCCATGAATTCCCGCCCATCTTTGTCCGTGTTTATGGAAATAGGCGACTGAATCAGGATCATCATGTCCAACACCATGAGGGCATGTCCTCTCTACTAACATCATTTTGTCAGTTCTTATATGTATAGGAGCATGGTTCAGGGGGTGCTCAGACGGATTGTGAAAAGGACAGAATTCCCCCTCACACATTTCTTTATCGTGTATTTCAAATTCCCCGTAGCGTCCCATTTTTGTTCTCCTTTTTGAATGTTATTAACTCTAGTCCATAGGTGTCTGACATCTTTACAATCACAGTGCCAAAGGACACTCCGGAGGCGGTCTTGCCAAGTCCACTCTCAAATTGAATACGTCCTCTAGGAAGGAACACAGTACCCCCCCCGGTGGCGTCTTGGAAGCGAAGGGTAGTAAGGAACTCAATCGGCACTAGAACATATATCTCGTTCTTGGCTTGTTGGTAGGTTTCCCACGCCTTCGCTATGAACTCGTGTTTCCGGGTAAATGGTGGGTTAATCCAGATACGCTTGAATTGTGTCCAGTCACGCTTCAAGCCGTCTGTCTCTTCGGTGTCAAAGTTGGGTATGCCAAACTCGGCTGCCTTTTCTGGAACAGTCGCCGGGTCATAGTCAAACTTACCAAAAGCGTCCACTACGTACTTGGGTGTGTAGTATTCGTTATCTCTAGTAAATATGAGCTTGCCCTTGGTCATTAGAAGTCGCCTTCGCCTACCTGTAGTACCTTAAGACCTAGCGAACGCCACATCTCGACTACTCGGTTACGATCATCAAGTACAAATTTAACGTTGTACCGGTCTTTGATCCATGCGTCAAAAATCTCTTTTTTTACAATTCTATCGTCTCTATCGTCGTCTGTGTAGAAGCGGCGTATGACCTTTTTACCTACTGGATTAGGTCGTAGCATGTCACGACGTATGCACTCGGCTAGTGGGGTATCAAACCATTTAACTTCAAATTCCATGTTACTTTCACCGCCGGGGAACCAACTACCGGCTTCAACCATCTTAAGAATAGCGTGTAGGTCTTTCTCGTGTTTCGGTGCAAGGTTAGTATCATCTACAATGACATCGTAGCCCTGCATTAAAAACTTGAATACCAATTCGTCACGTATCTCAAGAATAAGCTTTTCGTTTTGCTTAGACCACTCACCATCATCAATCATAGCTCGTAGATCGTCTTTGTTGACTCGTTTGGTTTTACCCTTGGAGAGTCGAACCTGTTCTTTAGCCCAAGTACTCTTGCCGGAAGCCGGAAGCCCTTTAAGCATTATTAGTTTACTCATATGTGTTTTTCTCCTAAATAAAAACCACCGGTTAAGGTGGTAGTATCTTCTAGACTCGTTACTTTACGTGCTCTACCAACTGAGCTACTTCCCATTGGTTGGGAAGGTTGGACTTGAACCAACGACACCGTGCTCCTAAGGCAATTGTAATTTTGATTGCTGTTTGAGTCTAATTGTTCGATCTTGCTAGTCACAAGTAACGTGATTGTTTAACATACAATTGTTTATAGATTGCTGTATGTGACTATGATCTTGGTAATGTACGAATTCCTCTAGGCACAGATTTTTTAACTTCTAGTCCGGGGACTAGTCTGGGTTTGAACCAGAAATGTTTCGTTTGAAGCGAAATGTTTTACCGTTTATGGTGATTGCTGTGTGTGCCTTAAAAACTTGTACTAGACGGTCATTTGTCCAAAAATAGCGGATTGGTTTGTGTTGCTGTTGCCGTCTAAAGCATTACCTTTATACTACCAAATTAGTTGTTAAAAGTCAAGCCTAAAAT
>RFTN01000104.1 GCA_009923445.1 bacterium | reverse complement strand
GTCGATATCTTGGTAGGCGGTTGCGGTGATCTCGAATTCCGGGAAGTCGTCGTTCGTTTCGGACTGACGGGCGGAAACGATCTTCAACGCTCCGGCGGTGAATGCTCCCGAGGTGACGGCACTCAATTCAGCATCTCCGCGTCCTCGAATCGAAACGGAGCGGGTAATCAACGGTTTGGGAACGGCAACAACCGTTACTCCGGCTTCATCGCGAATCGTCGCGACCTCGATTGATTCTTCGCGAGAAGCTTCCTGAACGTAACCTCCATCTGGAGTGGTCAGGCCGAAATTTGTATCGACTCCCAAGTGTGCAGCCATTTACTGAAGAAGGTTGTCAACGATCAGATCGCCAGGATCTCCGGCCATGCCGCAGTTACGTCAAGGTCGAGGGCCTCGGCGACGAGGCCAACAAGCGGATGCTCGAACGGAAATTCCGGCGCGTGTTGCCAGCGGAGAATAGCCTCGTCCTGTTCCGGTCCAGCCTCAATAGCCTGCCGAATCAGACGTTCCGAATTTCCCCGTCTACGATGTGTGCGACTCGCTGCATGATCTACCAAACGATGAAAATGGCATACCCTTCGCCGCCGGCTCCCGAATTGCCTCCCGTCAGACCGTTGACGACAGCTCCGGCACCGCCGCCGCCACCACCTGGGAAACTCCCGGCTCCCCCGTGGCCAGATCGCGTGTGTAGCCCGCCGCCGCCAATGCTGGCCGCCCCTCCGCCGCCGCCATATCCTACCCCACGATTCGTCGGAAGTGGGTCCTTCAAGGCTAAATTCGGCTCAAGCGAGATTGATTCGCCATCAAGTCCGTCATTGTTTGCATTCGTCACGCCCCCAGACACAAACGAGCTACTACCGCCGTTACCCGGCACGTTGGTTGTCGAAATACCTCCCCCCGAACATCCGCCCGTAGGTAGCGGCAGGAGAGACGCGGTCGGGGCAAGCCCTGCCAGCCCGGTCGTCGAGGCTGGCGCCCCTGCCAGCGAGGCCACTACCGTCAGTCCTGACGCACTTGAAGACGCCCTCGCGGCTCCGCCTGCGCCGCTCGATGCAGTCCCGCCGGATCCTGGCAGCCCTCCAAGGGCAGTCAAAATCGCCAAACCTGATCCCCAGGTAGTAGACCCGCCCGGATTTCCTATCGCGCCGTTAGCGTTGTCCGTAGTCGCTCCTGAGACAGGCAAACCACCTGCCCCAATGGTTACGTCGGTTATCGCATTTTTTACAAAGTTGCCCCTTATGTATTGGGTGCCATTCCACAACAGGTCAGTAAAAAACCAACCTTCCACGACAGCTCCGGCACCGCCGCCGCCACCGCCACACCGGACTGTATTCGCGGCCCCTCTGCGTCCAGCGCCTCCAGATGCCCCAGCGCCAACCAGTCGGTAGTAGCCGAGCCTACGCGTCGTCGGACTCGGATTGATCCAAATGCCCGACGCAAAAAACTGCTGCACATCCATTGCAGCCTGCAACGACGGGCCGTTAGGCGTCCAAATGTGAGCCCAGCCAGGCATTAGGCGATGACGGGAGGGTTTGTGTCAGGCTGGTAAAGCAACTTGGTCGCGCTGACCGCCTGACCAACGAACTGGATCAGGTTTCCGGTCGTCGTTGGAACGGAGGCTTCGATGGTTAACCCTCCAGCAGTCGCCGAAAGGTAGTATCGTCCGCCGACGGTCAGCGAAGTCAGGCCGGTGATCGCTCCGTCATGAAAAACCACAGCGTTCGCCGGGCTGGTAACTCCAGCAAGAACGTAACCGTCAGCCCGTTTTGCTGAGGAGGTTGCGTCAGCTTTTCGGACCTTCAAGGTCCCAGAATCCGACCAAATGTTAACCAGGTCGCCCGCTGCGAGATTTTCGCTTGCTGGCAGGGTCGTCGAATCGGCTTCCCGATTCGGAAGCATGGACGAATCGATTTCGCCGGAATTGTTGAGGGGATCGGCTCCAGAACTTCTGCCGCGACGTTTCTGTAGTTGCTCAACGAGGCGTGGAATGCAGGCCCTCCGATCAGGATCTCAACCGTTGCTTTGTGAA
>RFTN01000103.1 GCA_009923445.1 bacterium | reverse complement strand
ATTGCCGCCGATGGATGCGGTGTATTGACCGTCTACCCCTTGTACTTCCCAAAGTACGTTGACAACGTAATCAGGCTCAGGAGTAGGAAGGGTATACATCGACTGAATGGTGGTGGTGAATTGGGTCATTTTCAGTTTCCTTTTAAATTCTGGCAAATTTGCCGTGGTACAAATCTCTTGCCTCTTGTGCAACAAGATCAGCAAGTTCTAAATCTTTGTAGATGCCAAGGTACTTTTTAACCTTGTTCACCTGTATTTCGACAGACCAATGTTTAATCTTTGCTTTCCAATGAACATTTTTGCAACCAGACTTGTTGTTTGATTGCTTACCTCTGTTGTAACAGTTCTCAACATTAGTTGCTTGACGTAGGTTTCCAATTTTGTTGTTCAGCGGATTACCGTCAATGTGGTCAATGTACTCAGGTAGATAACCGTGGTGCATCAGAAAAACAATCCGATGAGCGCCATAAAGCACCCCATCTACACGGACAACAGAATAGCCGTGGCTGTTCTTGCAACCCGCTTCTGCGCCAACGGAAATCTGCTTGGCAGGTTTAACCCGCCAATACAAACAGCCGTCACGGTACTCAAAAAGTTCTAGTGCGCGTGCTTGCGTAATCATGGATGCGCCGCCTTGTAAGCGTCGAATTCTGCCTTTAACTCTTGAATAGCCTTAACCAAAAGCGGGACAAGTCCAGATTTGTCAAGTCCATAAAACTCAGTAGATTCGTTGTTCAAATCGTCAACAGACTCATCAATTACTTGCTTAACTTCTTGAGCAATAAAGCCAATATGCTTTTTGGCATCTTGTTCCTCATCAATCATGTGATACATAACCGGATTTAGAGCCATTACTTCATTCAAGCCGTAAGAAAGCGGCACAACATTTTTCTTGAGTCTTAAATCAGAAACTGCGGTATACGCACCAGTAGAAGTGCTAATATATCCTTTTTGTGACCCATTTAAAGTAAAGGTAAAGTTTCCAGTGCTTGTATTATCACGACCAATATCCCAATAGTTTGTAGCGCCGCCACTCAAACTGCCGTCACCAAACCTCAAAGGCCCAGCGGTTGTTGAACCCCCGCCACCAAAAAACTGTAAAAGCGTATCTGGGTTATTAGCATTTGAACCGCCAACATTTATGGTCCAAGTTCCATTGTCAGCACAAGCCGCCCTCGGATTCCCGTCTCCATCAGAAAGAACAATCCGATTTGAAAGGGTGCGGATGTCGAGGCCACCTTGGTTGCCGTTGGGTTACCAACACCTGTGTTAAATGCACCAGTGGTGTTTTGGTAGAACGACTGCGTACCGAAGGCATGGATGTCACCCGTGCTGGTAGTTGCGTAGCCAGCTTGATAACCGACCGCAACAGAACCATAGGTTCCTTGAGTCATGCTGTACATGGCTTGGTAACCCAGAGCCACATGAGCGACCCCAGTCTGGTTTATGTACAAAGATTGGTACCCCAAGGCAACATTAGATGCACCGGAGGTGTTGCTATACCCCGCCTGATATCCAACAGCAGTGTTGTTGGAGGCGGTGGTGTTACTGCGAAGTGCGTAATTGCCTAATGCTGTGTTGCTTGCGCCAGAAGTCAGGGACAGGAGAGAGTGCAATCCAAACGCAGAGTTATCTGCGCCCGTAACAACGCCAACCCCCATTGATGCTTGCCCAACCGCAGTGTTATTACTTCCTGTAGTAAGCGCACCAGCCGCACCGCTACCCATAACAGTGTTGTACGAGGCAGTTGTGGCGGCATCTCCCGCTTGATAGCCTACAAAAGTGTTTTCAGCGCCAGTCTGATTGCTATACCCAGCCTGATACCCAACAGCAGTGTTGTTAGAGGCTGTGGTGTTGGAGAAGAGGGCAAATGTCCCAATTGCGGTGTTGTAGTCCGCCGCAGTCTGACTCTTGAGCGCTTGATGACCAAAAGCAGAGTTGTAGATGCCACCGTTGTCTGTGTAAATGGCTTGGTAGCCCATAGCAGTGTTGCTACTGCCCGTGGACTTTGTGTACAGCGCCTGATAACCCACAGCAGTG
>RFTN01000102.1 GCA_009923445.1 bacterium | reverse complement strand
CAACATCTGGGTCAACCAGTTTATCTTTGCCGCCAGTAATAGCCGTTAAAACAATTGTTCTTTTCATGCCTCAAATATATAATATTTCAAACAAATTATTTTTATTTTTTTTTAATGAATTATTTATATCTTTGTGCTGCAAGGTGGCGGAAGTTAGACGCTCGACTTAAAAGAGAGGATTTAGAAATGTTGGTTAGTAACTAAACACCTTATTTAAGAAGATAAAATGAATAACACCAACTAACATCATTCATGCTGGTTCAAGTCCAGTCCTTGCAAAAAAAAATGTATAAATATTATAAATATTTTGTATTTTTGTGATATTCTTTTGAATGAGGTAGCAGTTATTCAAAAGGAATTTGAGACAAATCATTGTTTCAACCTATGCCGACAGACTGCTACCTGTTGGCATTTTTTTTTTAATTATATGTCAGAATTATTTAAAAGAGATGAACTAAAGTTTAAAGGCAGAGCCAGACAAATCAATAGTTTTTTAGGATTGATAAGAAGAAGAAATATAACTCCAACAGATATTGATGGAATTATAGATTATCATGGAAAAGCCTTTATAATTTTAGAGGGTAAATATGGAGATGCCGAATTACCAAAAGGACAAAAAATAGCACTTGAAAATTTAGCCAATGCAATTTTGGAATCAAAAAGACAAGTTGTTGTTATTATTTTCAGACATCATGTACATGATATTAATAATGACATAATTGTATCAGAACAAATTGTTAGCGATATTTATTATAAAAAAAAGTGGGAAACAATAACTGCTCAAAAAAATGTAATAGAAGTAATTCAGATGTTTGAAAATTATTGTGATATGAATAATTTTAAAATATAAAATATGAACAAATTAAACAATAAATTAAAAGAAAATTTTACGACAATTCCTAATGGGTTGATAAGGAATAAAAATATTTCAGACCGCGCCAGATTTCTTTTTTGTTATATGGCTTCAATGCCAGATAACTGGAAATTTTATCAAGGTGCAATGGCAAAGGAATTAGGGACACGGAAAAATACCGACACGGTAAAAATCCGACACGGAAAAATTCGGCACTAATAAATAAAGACTTAGAAGAAATAAATACTATAATAAATAAAGACTTAGATAAAGAAGATGATGAAAAACAAAGTTTTTCCACGAACGAACAAAACAAATTTTCGGAAAACAAATTAAATCCTTTTACCATTGTTGCTAATGTCCAAAGTATAAAAGAAAAAGAAAAAAATTGCCTGAAAAAAGAAAAAGAAAGCCAAGCCGAGCCAAAGGCGGTCAACAAAACTTATCACGCTTTCACGATTTATTGCCAAACTTTTGAAGCAATATCTGGTGCAGCATATCCAACCGACCAAAATGGTCATTACATTATGACAAAAAAAGATGCTGGAAGCATGGTATATTTAATGCGTTTCATAGACCAGATTGACAGGTCTGGAAACTGGGAAGAAGCACTAAAAATATTTATAAATGCCGCATGGAATTTGAAAGACAAATGGCTACAAGCCAATTTTACTCCAGCCATTTTATATTCGCAATCCTCTAAAATATTTACCGCTTACCAAACGTCATCACCAGCAGCGAAAGAAAAAGCCTACAACGACGAAGTTGATAGGTTATTGGCAGAACGAATGAAGAAATATCAAACACAATAAAAACCAAATGACATGAAAAATAAATTAAAAATTTTAAATTTATATGCTTGTTTAGGTGGTAATCGGTACAAATGGGATGAAGTTGCAGACATTGAGGTAACTGCGGTTGAATTAGATATAGAACTTGCAAAAGCCTATCAAGAACGATTTCCAAATGATAAAGTTATAGTTACTGATGCTCATCAATATTTACTTGAACATTACAAGGAATTTAATTTTATTTGGAGTTCGCCCCCATGTCCAACTCATAGCAAAGCCAGATTTTGGGCTTATGGTAAAAAAAATCCAGTATACCCTGATATGAAATTATATGAAGAAATTATTTTTTTACAACATCATGCAACAGAAAATCAAAAATGGATAGTTGAAAATGTAAATGGATATTATGAACCTTTAATTCCTGCA
>RFTN01000101.1 GCA_009923445.1 bacterium | reverse complement strand
TCATTTGCTTCTGCTGCATCATCTGTTCTTTGAGAATAAAGGTATAAAGCACCTGCTAATGCGGTTAAACCAACTACTACTGCTGTAATTGGGTTTCTAATCATAGCAGCAGTTAAAGCATTCCAAGCAGCTCTTGCTTTACCTAATAAACCAACTGAACTTGCCTGAGCAGCATTACCAGCAACAGTAGCAACATTAGCAGCATTTTGAGCTTTTCTAAATAAATCTGCTGCTTCTCTTAATTCTTTATATCCCTCAAATATTCGTTTAGTACCATCGGCAAATGCTATGGCTGATGTTGCTGCTTCCTGAAATTGTTTTTGTACTTTATCATCAACACCAAGTAATCCCATTAAACCTACCGTAGTTTCAACAGCACCACCCAATAAGTTAATAGCACCACCCAATGCTTTAATTCTACCTTCAACTACATCTAAGTTTCCAGTTTCAAAATTTATTCTTGCTGTTTCCTGTACCATTTTCTATCCTTAATAATTTAAATCATCAATTCCATAACCACCACCCACATAATGAATATTAATTGCTGCTGAGGGCCATTGTGTACATTCCTCACTTCCACCTGCTTCTAATATTGTTCCTGAATGGCTACTCCAAAAACTTATATTAAAATATCCATTATTACATTCTATATCAGTTTTATCAACTTTAACTAACCAACTATGTGATGTTCCTCCTTCTCCTGTTGTAACATCCTCAATTTGAATAGCTTGTAAGAATGAATTTCTACGTTGCTCATTTGATTTACGAATTATTTTTTGTTGTCCTTGTCCACCTGGATCTAATGTAGCATGTATTTCAGCAACTTGGTGTGGTTCATCTAAAATTAAATTATTATCACCACTTGAACCATTTGCTGGGTAAAATAAATCACTACCACCTCTATTAATAACTACGGGTGAGCAAGGGTCTATTCCTTCATCTGCCCAAAACATCATCGCTCTTCCTATGGCTGGAAAGTTATTACCAGCCCCATCCATATCATCTAAATTGATTGTAGTAGTGCCGCTTGTTAATTGATTTGACCAAAATAAGTATTTGTTTCTACCATTTTGATTATTCAAATTTACAGTTGATGTTCCAGTAGATTCAATACTATATGGGTATCTATTAAACCAATATGCTTCTTCTAATCCAGTAGAAGCCATTACATTCATTCCATAATATTCAGGTAATGTTTGGTAAGAAGTATAAACATCAGCTAAATTATTTGGGGCTAAATTTAGGGAGTAATTAAATCTACCTATGAAATTAGTTTTGTATGATGAATCTATTAAAGAACCACTTAAATTTAAAAGTATAACATTATTAGTTCGTAATTGAGAATCATAATCATTTGATACAGTAGTTTTAATTTCATTACCCTCTCCACCAGCAATAATTAAATTGTTTATACCACCTGAATCTGTTGAGTTATTATTAGAACCTATAATTGTTATGTTATTAGAGGTTTCTGCTATTATGTTTTTATTTCCAGTAATTGTTACATTATCAGTTGCCCCTTTAATATCATTTTGGGCACCAACCACATTTACTCTTGAAGCAATAGGGTCTACTATATTAACACCTAATATTGTTTGTTGTTGGTTTTGTGATTGTGGGGCAGTATTTTGTTCTATATTCCATATTACATTTGCTCCTGTTGAACCTGATGGGGCAATTGAAAAACCATCTTTTGAAGCAGGTAATAATAAATTGTTATAGTTATTTACTAAATTACCATTTACATCTTCATATTGTACATATCCGCTATTTAAGAATGTTCTTGCTCTTAAAAAACCTGGGTTAGCAGGGCCAGTACCAGGGTCTATTCTACGTTGTGGATATACAGTAGTTCTTGCAGGTACTTTAATTAATTCTACCTGAGTATTTTGTGGACGAGATAAATTACCATTAGATATTTTATTAATCCTCCAATAATTACCCATTATGAAATATTGAGTATTTAATCTTAAATTAGCAATATCCAATGGCTTTAAATAAACATTACATGTCAATTTGCGTGCATCCTCATCATATAAGGTGTTTATATACGAACCCCAGTATTTTGAA
>RFTN01000011.1 GCA_009923445.1 bacterium | reverse complement strand
ATTTTACATTGCAATTACCATCCAGCCAGCTTTTCAGCAGCCTTACCCTAATAAACATTACACATTACGTAATGGTAGATATTACACAAAAAGTAATTGCGAGATAAAGTTATTAATAATAAAAATTTTATCATAGAAAACACATGGATGAATGAATACGATTATGACTTAAGAGATGAAGCACTGCGGGATTTATTACATAACATTAAAACGAATATGGAAAAAGGTGATAAATTTGAAATAAAATACAAAACAAAAAAAATGGAAAAAGTAAAAAACGAATCTTTAAGTGTATTAGCTAAAAAGTGGGGTAAAAAAAATACTTTTTACTCATCTATTTTTAATTCACATGTATTAAAATCATCAGAAATCATTCCAAAAGAATTAAATTATACATCCAGATTAGTGAAAACTCCAACTAATAAATATTTTTTAACTATTCCAAAACCACTTGAAATAGTGAGCGAAAACCAAGCTCGTAATAAAATGTTGTTTATAGATCCTGGAGTAAAAACATTTATAACTGGTTATGATCCTTCTGGTAAAATAGTAACAATTGGTGAAAAAGACATTGGTAGAATTGCTAGATTATTACATTATAAACGAAAATTACAACGTAAGTTAAAATTGGAAAAGAATCATTCAAATAAATATAATAAAAGAAAGGCGTTTTTAAAGATGAATGAAAAAATTACAAATTTAGTTGAAGATATGCATAAAAAGACGTCAGCGTGGCTTTGTAAGAATTATGAACACATCTTTATATCACGTTTGAATTTTCACAATTGTAAAAAATTGAATAAACGTTCAAAAGAAAAAATGGCATCTTTAAGACATTGTTCATTTGTGGATAGATTAAAATATAAATCTCGTGAAACAAAGAGTTATGTGTATGAAATAAACGAAGCATATACATCTAAGACATGTTCAAATTGTGGAAATATAAAAGAAGATTTAAAAAACAAAGATACTTACGAATGTAAAAAATGTAATATAATGATAGGCAGAGATATCAATGCATCAAAGAACATAATGTTAAGATATTTTACAAAAAGAGCTATTTTGGTACATCCAAAGTAGCGTTGGGAACCTGACCCCTTAAACCTATATGGTTTTTGCAAAACTGTTTTTCATGTTTTAAACATGAAAGATGAGTTTATCTCAGGCGTTTTTTAGATTTCCCTTTAGCTGAACGCTTTTTGGCAGAACGCTTGCCTGCTGATGTTGGCATACTAGTATTATACAACAAAATTTTACTGACAACTACTGGACAAAATTGGAGAACGTAAACAAATTGATTTTGTGTAAATCAAAATTCTAGGAAAAATGTATATATCACTATGGATAGTGCGTACAAAAGGCGTGTCATTGATACTTGTAGAAGATACTATAACGCCATGAGAACATATGGTGAACCACCCGAGTATTTTAAACTCAAAGACTATGAAATCGTTGACAATATTTGCGAGCTAATCAGAGACAAGTACCGCGGTAGCTTAGCAGAGCCCTTGACACCAAAAGAAAAAATGTATCTCGAGATTTTTACTCCAGAATTGCTCAAGTCCTCAAGATACTAATTTCTTATACACAAGTCTTTCCAACCGCGCGTGCTTATCTCGTCCGTGATCCTGATTTTACTGTGAAGATATTGTACATTTTGGGCCTTGTACGTTTCCTTTATGTATTTTTCTATTTCCTTGCGAAATTTACCTAGTTCTTTTACCTTTGTAACTGACTTGCCTGTATATGTATCCACTACGTCTTTTAATTTAAGGATTTCGTTTTCACGGTATACAATATTTTCACATAACCATGTATAAAACTCGTTGTTGTCTTGTCTGTACTCGTTAGTTTTTAGTTTTACCTCGTCTGGTTCAGGTATGTCCTTGAAATAGTAATCCAACAAGATGTTCATAAACGTACCTTTCCATGTAATGTTTTCCCTAATCTTTGATGGAATTGTCTTGTCAGCCTTGAATTCACCGGGCTCGCTAGGATTCTCCACAAATCGCGATGGAAAGTCCACCACCCGAATTCTTCTCCATAACGCTGTGTCTTCACCTTTAATATCCGGAAGTTCGTTACACGCAAGAAACAATTTTGCCTCCATGACAAACGACATAGAATCCTGATACAATCCACGTGCAACTATTTCCTCAGACCCAGTAAGCTCCTTTAACAATCCTATATTTATTCTTTCTCCGTCCTCGGGCTCGCTTAAAAAAGCAAATCTCTTATTCATCAACTTCATCTTTTCTGTATTTGCTTCATTGGCATTGTTTCGCTTACGCGTCAAAAGCGTTACCTCAACCTTTTCCGCCAATTCACCTAAACACGCCTTCATCAAATTCAACAATTGACTTTTACCATTTGCACCAGAATCTCCAATAAACATTAGAAAATTGGTATTTGGAATATCCCCATTTAAACAATCGCTCATTTTCTTTAGGACAAAATCCCTTACTCCCGCATTAGGAAGAATCTGTTCAAGAAATTTATACACATCCGTGTTTCTTGTGTTTGGATTGTACTCGTACAGCACTGTCAAGTTTACGTAATCGTCTCTTCGCGTCTTACGAAACTTCCCCTCAAGCAAATCAAATACCCCATTTGTAAAAGGAACCAAATGCTTTTTGCTATTCAAACTTTTAAAGAATTTGTCGTTGTAATTGTAAATTTTTGCACCCTTGATGATGTCGTCCTGAAATCCCGGTCTGTGGAATTTGTTTATAAGACCCTTTATGTTTTTGTTCAACGCAGTCGTAGCTTCCGTGTTTGGACTCTTGGACTCGTAATATGTCTTGATCTTGTCAAATACATTAGATAACTCTATAATATCCTTTTTCATCTCTATATTGTCGTCATCTACCGTCCATATACTGCCATTGAAAAAGTACCAGTTATTTTTCGAGTACACAAAGTTCTTTTTGATTGTAAATAGCAACTTTGAAATCATCGTAATTTTGTGACCATCTAAAATTTGATTTAATATATTTGTGATCTCCTTGTTTCTAAAAATAGAAGTGTCCAATTTTATATCACAACTGTATTCGTTATCTGATGGACTGTTACTGTAAATGTTTATTATGTTATTGATTGTTCCATTATTAACAAGCATCTGATAATTTGTCCAAAATCCAGTTAACCCTGAATACTTGTCCGAATCGATCGGAATCATCTGGTTCTTTGGAAATATCTGCTTACACACCTTGCACTTCAAGCAGTACCCAGCATCTCCAATTTGATGCTCCACATTACATTCAGGGCACTTTCCTTGGAGTATCTTTGCCAAATTTTTATTTGAAACGTCCCCCTTGAACACCATCTCGTTCTTATCAAAGGACACGTCTTCAATCTCCGAATCAAAATTTTCATTTATGTACGTCTTACATTGTTCAATCGTCGCATTGATTAAATCTAATTCCTTGTCGTCCACGTGAAGGCACCGTTTAATTACCTCTCCAAGCTCACGTGGATACTCGTAAAGTTTGATCTCATTGTACTTTAGTCCATTGCATTCCGTATCGTGACACTTTTGCTTCGCTGACACTGTGTCTATGACAATGTACTGGTTATTGCTTCTGTGCTCTCTCTGCACAAATGTACAATTACGTTCGTTTAATGCAACTACAATTGCATTGCACTGTGGATCAATAATAATATCCCTGATTTTGTTTGGTGTAAAGTAAAATTCCTTCTGCACAAATCGTTTGACCACCAATTTGTCCGCTTCTGTAAGATCTGATGGCTCTGGAGGCGGAACCGTTTGATCAGGTAAATACTGTATATCAAACGTCTTGTGTACGTCCGGAATGGCCCCCACAAATGTATCCATGTCACTAAATGGGTCAGACATCCTAGACCTTATAAGCGGCCTATACTCTGCATCCTTGGAAGAATGGATTGTTCGAAACAAACCCTCACGATATACACTTGGATCCACAATGTATTTGGAATCCGTCGATCTAAACAAGTTCAACTTGAATTGCTTGTACAATTCCTTTGCATCAAGCACATTCTTAAGCACAATTTCCGTGCCTTCCTCATCAGTAAACTTGTATATTACATGAAAACTACGCTTAATGTCTGAATGAGACTCCAAAATTGCTCTATTTATATGAATATCACCCACAAACCTCTGCACACGATCATGAATGCTGTCTAATACAACACTGTACTTGTCAAAGTAATTTGAACAATCCTTGTAGATTTCTATGTCAAAAAACAAACGTACAGGCTTATCACGTGGAATGTACTCGTAAAAGTTTTTTGGTTCTGAAGTGGTAATGATCTCAAGAAAATGAGGGTAGTCGTCTGCTAAAAAATAATTTGTGATACCTCGATTACACAACAGCTTTGTATCATTTGCCTTTTGCGCAGCTTGCTTCGTCTTGAAATATCTGATAGAGTCAGTTGCCATTACCTAATTTTGCAAAAGAGAATATATATTTTACCGCATGACCGTAATTAATTAAAATATTGTATTGTAGTAATGGCAATACAACACTCAAATGACGTCTTTATTGTTCGTGGTGTTCATAAAGGTAGAGGTACGGTCGTGGAAACAATCCCCCTAAAATTTGAAATAAACGTAGAGGGAAGAAACGTGTATATCCTTGCAAGCGATATCGTACGCAATGGTGATCAAGCATCTATTGTGAATGGAAATTTCATTGGACGAACTGGGACAATTGTCAAAGAACACCCTAAAAAGGTCGTTGTACAACTCAATAGCAACTCATATGTCACTGTTAGTGACAATTTTGATACCGTGCAGTATAAAGACCTTGTGTTAAAAGACAATACTTACTTTCAAGTCGATTCCGTCGATGGAGACACCTTTGTAGGCCGCCGTGTACCAACCAATTCCACTCTAATCGAACGCATCAACGTAGCTGATGTATTGTATATTGGATTCAGTCAATCTGAGTCTGATACCCAAAGTGAATTAGGTTACAGTGAATCGGATTATTCTGATGACGAGTCTGAAGAAAACAATGGCATGGAAGTGGATTATTCTGATTTCGAAGACTACGTAGAGTCATATTCTGATCTTTCTCGAGTTGCGCAATCCACCACTTCAGGACTACACCCTATCGGTAGTCTCCTCGCAGATGTCCCCGTAGACACGAACTGGATTATTGAAAAATACCTATTCATAGAACGAGGTCTACAAAAACTTCAAAATAACGATACTTTGTACATTGTGGCATGTCTTGTATACTTTAACTACGTGATGTCAAGACAAATAGTTGATCTAACTTTTGAGGATTACATTAACAAATTGTTGTCCAGCAGGTCCGAATTTGGAATGATCTTAGGCAAATTGACAAGAGGCATGTCCACCATTTTATCTAGTATCTTTTTGGAAAATATATCAGGCATCCCTGATATTACAGATGACAATGTTCGCTTTGTTCAATCGAAAATAAATACACAAGATATTGACAGTATTATCCGATTTATCTTGACAAGATGCAAAGCCGCCATTGAGTATTGGCTGGGCATTTCAGAAAATCTAGATCATTTCGACCTCCTTCAAACGGATCAGCTTCGAAAAATGGTGTCTGATATAAACTTGGGTATAACCATTGTATCAAACAAGACAAAAAAAACGGTCATAGATACCCTATACAAACGTGATGTAGAAACTCTGTTGCTCAAGTATACACAAGGTTTGTCTAAACGATTCCAGTCTGACGCTCTGCAATATATAATAAACGGACTACGTAACCCTAGCTCTGTTCAAAGGGACAGCCCGTATTTTACTGAGTTTACAAAGTACTATGAACGTTTTGAACGCGACAAAGCACAATTGAAAAAGACCGTTGAACAATACACATCCGTGGACGATTTGGCCTCTAGTATTGCTCGTACTCAACTCGTATAAACAGTGTAATTAAAAACACACTAAGTTTCAGTTACAACAATGGACACTATATTATGCGACGGACTTTTGGAAAAAATACTGTGTTTCACAGATTTACCAACACTTAGCTCTGTGGCGTGTGTCAACCGACGATTTCATCTTCTGGTGTCTGAACGCAAATGGGACATCATGGATTTATTTAGATCAGTAAACTACTTTAGCTGTATTCCCATGAATATACAAACAAGAGATAATTACGTGCACGCAATCGATTGGGCAGGTATCATTTATCACTCCAAAACTATTCCAGAGTTTGTATTTGATAGTGTAATGCCTCTTGAAGACGTCATTGTTGCATTTGTGTATCATGATATGTCAGAGAAACTTATCAGAAAGTTTTATGAGTTTTGTAATTACAAAGTGTTGTTGTCCAATCAAAAGTTGCCACTTGACATTCTTCAATCAATAATAAGCACACATGAATTAAGTATAAGCGATTGGAACGTCATTTGGGAAAGACAAGTATTCACATCCACATTTGTACAAATGTATATAAGTCATGTTAATTGGTACAACTTGAGTACTAATAAACATTTGTCTGAAGACATTATCCAAGCTTACCAAGAACACTTGGTGTGGCCAGAAGTTACAAAACATAGTATTCATGAACATATTCTGGTCAGGTACCTTCACCGACTCGACCACATTTCATGGACAAACGTGTCATGGTACTCATCCTTGTCACATGATTTCATCCGCAAAAATATAGACTTTCTCGATAAGCGTGTCATTCTACACACACAATACGTTCCTATTGACATTATACAAACGCTTGTTGAACAAGACACCAACTTATTTTCTATAGTCGCCAAGTACCAAAAACTTACCTTGGAGTTTATAGTTTATTATAAGAATTTTCTTAATGTTGCACATCTCCGCAGTAATCAAAAAATCCCTCGACGTTTTCTTGTCAAAGTTTATTCTTAGAAACCACGTTGTTGTACATTTAAAGTAAAGTGTACAATGACAAGTAAATGAAAATTTTAGTAACGGGCAGTCGAGGTCTCGTGGGGTATAGTTTGCGTAAGTTTCTTGATGGTGACGTAGTGTGGCTTGACAGAACGCATTGTGACCTACGAGAATCCGTCCAAGTTGACGATGTGTTTCGAATGCATCGTCCGGATATAGTAGTGCATCTTGCTAGTAGAGTAGGGGGTGTATATGAAAACACGTCCAAGAATTACTTGTTCTTTTATGATAATGTCAAAATTAATATAAATGTGATTGAGGCGTGTCGCAAATTCAATGTAAAACGAATTATCAGTGTGCTCAGCACTTGTATTTTTCCTGATTCGTCGTTTGTTGTGTACCCGTTGACAAGCGATCAATTACACAATGGCATGTGCCATCCTAGCAACATGGGATATGCATATTCAAAAAGAGTATTACATGTCGCAGGTCAATTGTTGGGAGACTCCGTGGAAGTTGTAAATCTGATCCCTACAAACTTATATGGAGAAAATGACAATTACAATATCGATCAAGCTCATGTGATTCCTTCCATTATTCACAAGACTTACCTTGCGAGGTTAGGTGGTGGCAAATTACGCATATTTGGCAGCGGTAATGCTCTGAGACAATTTTTGCACAGCGATGATCTTGCAAAGGTAATTTGTCATTTTATATGTGCAAAGTTAGAACAACCTGTTATAGATTGCATAGTCAGTCCACCCGAAAGTGACGAAATGAGCATTCGGTCAGTTGTAGCTACAGTGTGTGATGAATTTGGGTACAATCATGACAATGTGATTTATGACACATGTTATTCCGATGGTCAATTCAAGAAAACAACGAGTGATGCCGAGCTGCGCAAATACCTCCCAAATTTTGAATTTACGCCTTTTTCTAGAGGTATTTCACAAACTGTCAAGTTTTTTTGTAAAGGGAATTTCAGGAGCTAGTTTCTGCGCTTGTACCGAATCCTGAAGGTGTACTGTATGCACTGTACTGAGACGACGGTGAACTACTGTTTCCACTTCCTTTCGGCATCATTTTCATCAATATTGGCGCTGCGCTGCTTAGTAAGCAAACTACAGAAATCAAAACTACAAGTACAGCAGCAATTGGCCCAATGGCTATAAGCATTTTCATCAAGTCGGCCCACATTTTATCAAAATCAGGAAGTGCAAGCCCTTCCGCTTTGGAAGTTGTCTCAGCTGTCAAGTCGTTTGATAGCTTTTGAATGACATCAGCTGAATTGTTATTTTTTTGAAAACAATCCTGTGACACATCACCGATCAGTTTTTGAGACACAGATGTTAAGTCAACCACTTGAGTTGGATCTTTGCAAACAAATTTCAAGCCTTTTACCTCTTGATTTTGTGTTTGAAATGAGTTCGCAACACACGACGCAAAGTTTTTAAAGTCCGTTTGAGTAGTAATCTTGTTTGTTATATCATTGTAATTTTCACTTTTGCTCTCGTTGGATCCCACATTTACAATACTTCTGGCTGCGGATTCTACTGTACTTTTCAAGTTGTTTTGAAAATCTTGTTGTAATTTCATGGTATTTGCATTGTCTTGTATACAACTAAAATTGTATTTCAGATCCGCTTCCTGTTTGCCACCAAGTTTCACATTACATCCAACCGCTACAATATCAGACACTTTTACATTTTGCTCTTGAGATGCATTTCCACTACAATTTGTTATATTAGACATTGTTGTTTGTGTTATGACTTCATTAGCGATGTTGTTTACAGAAACTGATCTGCTCTGATTACTGCCCATTCCTTAATATACAACTTATAAAAAAATTACAAAAGGCTAAAACACGGCATAATTATCTAATTCATAGTAAAGAAAGTCATAGACGATGTTAGTTGGGCACCGTTTTGCAACCACCAAATTACTACATTTCTTGTGTATATGCCATCCATGTTTCTCTAATAATTTGTACAACGCATAGATTGAGTATGTGTAAACTCCATTGTCAGTCAACATTACGACTATGCATTCTGCTAGTGTTTGCAAATCAGGCGTCTTTATGTGATCAAATTGAAAGTAAACCTTGACTTTTACGTCTTGTACAGCACACGATTCAAGAAATGGCAGCTTTATAAGTTGTGTACAATCTCCGTATACGCATTCTACAGGTAATATGTCCTTGTAACACCAAGTGTCTGTATAATATTCTGTGTAAAATGGAATGTAATTGACCGTGAGGTAACATCTCGCACACCCGTACCCACGCATTCCATGAATGTACTCGCTATTGCAAATAAAACATTTGTCCATCCCCTCTTGTTAAAACTGTCGTTCACAATTTTAACACAAGTTTAACGAAATTAATATTTCAACAAAAATTCTAATATGAATTGCACAATCATCAATACAAGTCGTTTGTAAGTGACACGTCTTGCAACATTTTCTCGTTGCGTCTTTGTACCTATGTTGTCCATTACAATGTGTACGTAATTAATTTCGTGAACACGCCGCGTCCACCATTAATTTTACTAATTCAGGAAATGATGTCTTGGGCTCCCAGCCAAGCACATTCTTAGCTTTGGAGTAGTCCCCTACCAAATGGTGAATGTCAATAGGTCTATAGTATTTAGGATTTACCTCGACAAGTACCTTACCTGTATTGTCAAGACCCCGTTCACGTTCACGTTCACCTTCCCAATGCACAATGACACCAATGTTACTAAAGGCAAGTTCTACAAACTCACGTACACTATGTTCTTCGCCAGTTGCAAGAATGTAATTGTCTGGTGTATGATGCTGAAGCATCAAATACACTCCATACACATAGTCCTCTGCGTTTCCCCAATCTCGCTTTGCATTCAAGTTTCCTAATTGCAACGGACTTATCTTTCCACTTAATTTGTAATACTTGCCCACGTGCTGCGCAATCTTTTGTGTAACAAAGGTATGTCCCCTGCGTGGCCCTTCGTGATTCAAGAGCACACTTGATACAACAAACATACCGAAAGCATCTCTATAGTAATTTGACAAATGATACGCCGCCAACTTGGATATGCCATATGGACTTACAGGCAGCATCTCTGTTTTCTCCGTCAAAAGTGTTGTACCGTCAGTCACATTACCAAATGTCTCGGATGTGCTAGCAATATATACCTTTGTTCGCTTGTCAAATCCTAGCGTCTTTACAGCCTGTAACACATTCAATACACCTATCGTATTTGCTTGGAATGTATAGTTTTCCAACTCACATGAGACCTTTACATGTGATTGTGCAGCAAAGTTGTAAATTTCATCCGGTTCCACAAGTTGAATGGTCCTTAAAAGACTCATAGCGTCCGTCACGTCACCATAGTGTAAACGCATCTTGTGAAAAATGTGCTCCAGTCTTTGTGTGTTAAAATTGCTTGCACGTCGTATTATCCCATGGACTTCGTACCCCTTTGACAACAACAAGTCACACATAAGACTTCCATCCATTCCATTACACCCAATGATTAATGCAACCTTTCGAGAAGCCAACATCTCTTTAGACTAACCAATTCATTTGCCTTTAAATCACTTTTGCAAAAATAGCTTGATAAGCGTATTTACAGTGATGTTGTCAATCGGCTTGGGTGGATCCGGAATTTTAGAATCAAAGTTTTTCCTATAAAATTCCGCTGCTTCGGCTTGGTACAATTCGATTGCATGTAAGAATACCATATACATACCTATATGATTTACAAAAAGTGCATATGTTGGATCAGTCGTGGGAGGAATAGTTCCGTCCTTTACAGCTTTTTCAAATGCCGCTTTGATCTGAGTCTTCACAAAGGACAATGCACTAAATCGATTATCTACTTGTGTTTTGTTGAGATCCGAAATAGGTGCGTCAAGATACAACAAGGCTGATTCAATCATGGGCTCTAAACTTTTTGTTCTTCTCATCAATTCAGGATCTTTGAAAAATATACCTACGGCCATCGAAAAATCAGGCTCTACAAGCTTAAATGACTCCTTTTTCTTCTTAGAAAACAACATGTACCCAATTATTACTAGTGTAATTGCTATGAACAGGTCTTTATCTGTCATACTGTGTAGTGTGTATATTTACGTACAATAAATTAGTTACATTTTTTATAAGGTACAATTAATGGCTGACGTGTGTGCGCCCAATGTCATGTATGATTTATCATGTTACACCCATCAAGAACTCGTTGAAATTGCAAAATCATACAACAAGTATGTCATGAAAAGGACCCGTTTGTGCCATCCACATTCCACCGTTTGCTCTAGAATAACCTCAAAGGTTCCCATTACAGATTCCAAAGCGTCCCTTATTGTAAGTCTTCAAAACGTGCTAGGTAAAGTGTGCTCCTCAGAGGCATGTTGGACCCAACTTCCATTCATAGATACTCTAAGCCCTGGTCTTGTAGAAAAATTGAGATACTTTACATTTAAACCTCCCGCTCCCGAAACTAAATACTCATGGCTTAGTACTACAGACATCAACTCCGTGATGCAACAATACGCAGAACTATTTGTTAATTTTAAGTTTGTAGGGGCCCTCCCAAGCGACTTTTATAAGATCACCAAATTCCACTTTGATCAAATTAGTCTTTACCACAAAATAGGCATTGTTTTTAATCTAGACACCCATGATCAAAAGGGCAGCCATTGGGTGGCTTTTCTCATTGACAATGGCCTGAAAACTATTGAATATTTTGACTCTGCAGGAAAACCCCCTAATAAATACATCGACAAGTTTATAAAAAAAGTACAAAAAGTGTGTAAAGGATACACTGTTTGCATTAATACAATAGTACACCAACGAAAAAACAGCGAGTGCGGGATTTACAGCATCCATTTCATTATAAAAAGACTACTCGGATTTAGCTTCAAGGACATCTCAAGCAAGATAATTTCAGATAATGAAATGAACAAGTTCAGAGACAACATTTTCTCTAAAGACAATTTTTAATTTACAAGTTCCGATTCTATTGTATCCTCTATGATAAATCTATATACATCAATTGGTTTTTTTTGACCAATGCGATCGGCACGTCCAATTGCCTGGGTCTCTATGTTTTCGCGATATTCTTGTGTTCCATAAACTGGTTCAAGAAGTATAATCTTATTTGCAACAGTTAAATTAATCCCACTTGCAGCATTGCTTGATGACAGTAATATAATATTTACCGAACTGTCATTTGTAAAATGACTAATTGCGCGCTTTCTTGCATACACAGAACCCTGGCAATATACTAGTTTTATGCCATAGTTTACTAAAATGTCACCGACCTTGTGTAATAGCTCGTCCCATTGTGAAAATAGAATAATTTTGTCTGTAGAATTCGTCTTGTGCTTTATGAAATGAATAATATTGCCTATTTTTGTTGATTTAGTCAAGCGAACATAATCCTCGACGGTTTCGTGTAGAGGTGCTGCTTTTGTATCCGATACCAAGTAGACAGAATTGTTTGTAAGTAATGTATTGCACACTGGACATTTGAACCCATGGCTTGATGAACTATGTGTCATTGAAATACATTCCCAGCAAAACTTGTGCCCACACTTTGTAACCGCCAATTGGTTAGCCTGTATTGTTTCAATGCAAATTGGACAACTCGATTCCTCATCCGATTCACTTACCGCATTCTGCAAGTAAGCGTGTGTCCTCCTGTAGTTTTCATAATTTTTCATAAGCTGTGCCAATGTACGCCTTTCCTGCGCACACCTACTTCTTATGCTATTCAAAATGTACTCATTTTCAGGTAAAAGCTCTTGTGAATTTAAATATTCGTCTATTTGACTTTGAAGAGCATCTATTTTTTCTCGCTTTACTATACACAGTTCATTTGCATTATCCATTTGCTTTTTGGTAAAATCTAACAATACCATCTGAATCTCGTCTAATGTCTTGCAATTGCGAATCAAATCTCCAGTTTTGTTGAAAAGCTCAGAATGACAACATAATTTGATTAAAAACTCGTAGTTCTTCGTCTTGTTGCCTGCCACAAAACTATCGTATATTGTACGTTCCTGATTTGTGAATTGCAATTTCATCACAAATTGTCTGATAATGTTTTCTTCTACCTCGGAACGAATTGATTCCTTTGTATTGCGACGAAAAAGATGGCTACACTTTTCCACCAACCCTGAATCAAGTCCCATTGACATCCACAAAGACACTGGCAAAGAGTCAATCCCATACATAACCGGGCATTGCAGATGATCTGTGTACTCTGTATTGTAAGAGATCAAATTCAAAAAACTTGAAACCCCATTAGGAAATGGTGTTCCCGTAATGTTCCATTTGTAATCTGAAACCAAACCTCCAATAGATTCCTTCAAGCTAGACACCCTCGGCATACTGATAATCTCATGTGCTTCGTCTAGAATTACACGCTTCCAATGAAACAAATTGAATGTAGTCAATTCTGTGTTTGCAAACAATTTAGCTTTATCTTGGGATTCGACCAAGAAATTGGACCTTACAAAATCCACCGTACGCCGATTCTTAACCTTTTCGTATGAACTATTTACCAAAAAATTGTAGCTGACAACCACTAAATCACTAAATAATATGTCCCCCAATGTGATATTTGTGAATTGATCATATGTAGTAATAAGGATCACACGTTTGTCGTTTACACACTTGTCGTAGTACTCCGCCACCCATTGATCACACAATTGATTAGGTGCTATAACTAAAGTAGTATTTGTACGTATAAAACCGTCTTTTGTGATAAAATCCTCAGGATGCCACCTTGATAGTTCCTTGAATTTGAGCGGTCTTTTTTCTATAAAAACCGATGATACGTGATCCTTGCAATATAATTTTCCATCCACTGGCTTTTTTTCACACGCAGTGCCCTTGTTTTTCCCACGCTTATAAAAGTAACTACATTTGTCATCAAACTCGACAAATTCTGAATACTTATTACGAGATTCGGTATCCCTTTGGAAAATGTGGTACAATGCTGTCAATGTCTTTCCAAGTCCTACCTCTGAAATGATATTCCCACCAAAGAATTTAAATGATACCTTGTTGTTATACACAACATTGCTAAAATATTGCGCTGGAAGTATAATCGTGTTTTGATAAAGAATAGACTCCTCGAATATAGGAATGACTTGAGAATATACAAAGTTGATTTGATTGTTATCATCATCAATTTCGTTTTCTATTTTATCCATCCACTTGACGTCCGCAAGTTGATAATTAAAAAGAGTAACGTCGTCTTTAAGAATACCATGGACTTGGGAAAGATGTGTAAAAATAGGTCTGTATTGTATGATCGACTTTAATTGCTTTTCACATGCAAGTGACATTTCTAATTTCTTCGAGTAACTGAATATTTCACGTATCAAGAACGATTTGGACTCCCTCTTGTTGTCTTTAATGTTTTGAATAATCTTATTGTTCAAGTAGTAGTCCAAAAAGTACTCTCCAGTCGGTTCCTTTCTCAACTTGACTATCAAACTTGACAACTTGTATGACTCGAATATAAATTTGCTGTACCTTCGCAATTGAGGAATAGTCTCCCTCTCCATTTCCTCCAAAGACAACATATTCATGTAAGGGTAAACGATGCATTCCGGATTTGTGTAACAAAATCTTCCAATATTTTCGGACACCACTGTGTGAGGATACGATCTAATGTCTGTTGTGAAAAAGAAGAATGGTCTTGAATTCACAGTACTAGTGGGAATATCATTAAGATCTAAAACAACGACCTTACGAAAGTCACAATATGACAGTCTTATATTATCATCCGCAATAGACTTGTGTAATACAACAGGTTTTGAAAACACAATAGTAAAATCCCTGAATTGCATCGTCTCCTTTTGTACTATTGTATTTACTATACTTTTAAATCAATTTATTATATTTTGATGTATCGCAACAGAAAAACCTTGACCAATATATACACGATCAACAATAAACCGGCTTTAATAAGTGTATTAGAAGTAATGCTTGCAGGCAATACTTGCAAATACTTGTCTGTTTCAGGTGCAAAAGCAATGTAAAAGAACATGTAAAGAAGTAGATTCTCCTCGTTGATCTCGTTTCGAATCTTGTCAACTACACCGGCCTGTGTAGAAGTCCCTGCAGGTGCAACTGTTGTTACAGGCTTATCTGCAACAGGTTCAGCGGTAATTTGTGGGTCCTTTGGTGTGACACTTGCAGTAATGACTGACTGTGGTTTAGCTTGAGTTTGAATAGCAGTAGTCTTTGGTTGAGTTTCCACGAAAGGCGTTGGGAGGTCACTGATCTTGGTAGACATACTTGTCATTTGTTTTATTTGTAAGGCAGTATAATTAAAATATATTTTAAACACTGCTTGAACCTAAAAAGTGGTTTATCAACTGCTCGCTAAACCCCTTTTTTTCCATTACATACCGAATGGTATCTGTATATCGAATTTTGAGATCACGTAGGTTTATTGTCCACGTGATTCCACTAAGCAAGTTGACTATTTTTATCTCGGATACATCCATTGGCTTTGGTATTTTTTTCAACAAATATACGTACAATATCGATTGAAAAATCCATGTTTTGAGCTTGGCTGGATCACTGTTAGATATGCACTTGAGCTCGTGCAAAACAAACTTGTCATTTTGTTCAACAATGATGTCACTCACTCCCATGAATCCATATGTGTATTTCTTTGGATCCGTCTTCTCTCGTGAACGTCGTTTCGCTTGCGGCTCTGGCTCTGCCTGTGGCGGCTCTGCCTGTGGCTCGCCTTTGATTACAATTATTTCCTTTTGAAAATGGACACTATTGAAATCCTTGAGATATTGTGTACAATACAATTTGACGTTTTGGTGTAATTTTGGAATCGGTTTATTAAAAGCATCAATGTAATTCATCAGACTACTTGCTTTAAATGCTCCAGAAAGACAACTATAGAATAAAGCCAAGTTCCAATATACTCCTGAAGGAACGTGTTCGTTTGGCATTGAGCTAAAGTATATGGAAAGCATTTTTTCAATGGATACATATTGAAAGGCATTGTCAAGGATAACTACGGGTGATTTAATCGATTCAAGAAGTTGTTGTAGATGTCGGATGTGTCGAGTGGCCTTGACGATTGTTTCAAAATGCTTGTAGTAGTCTTTGGGTCTTTTTACATAGCTGTTTAGTTTTGTGTCAAAGACCATGTTGAGAAGGGTTTGATTGTTTGTATACACAATAGATTCGTTTCTGTAATTTACGAGAAAACTATTGTCGTATCGATTGTCGCCTTTTGTTATTCGCGTATACCTGTGTACAAGCAATTCTGCCAATACCCCAAATATTCCGCGCTCCGTAATAGACATATCTAATGTGTACAAGCTGCGCTTGCCAAAGGTCGTTTTTGTCATTATGTCATCACTTGTGAGTTGGAATGCGTTCTTAATACACTCACTAATATGAAACTCCTGAACAACGTCCTCCTTTACAGCCAGTATTGATTTGCTTGGATTCAGTACGGGTTCTTTCGTGTACTTGTCAGTAATAAATTCGAATTTTTCAAATGTGTTTTCAAACGAGTCAAGAAGGCCCTTGTAGAAGTTAGGGGCATGTGTATACGAACTCTGTAGCCAGGAACAATATGCCAAGTTTTTATCGTGTATTGATTGCCATTGGTCGTGTATGTATCTCGAGGGTATTTTGTTTACACCAATGAACAGGTACTTTTCACTTCGAGTCAAGGCAACATTCATGACAGATTGGCTTACAAGTTCCTCCGTTTTGAATAACCATTCAACCATAGGTATACTTTTCTCAGATATACCTAGTAGTATTACACACCTTTGCCCTTTGCCTTTGATACCATGAATACTAATAAACTTGGTTTTGTTTTCTCCTGCTGACCAATCAATTGTCTTGCGTCCCTCCTGGTTTTTGGTCTTGTAGTGAATGACGTGTTGAAAGTTGTCTCCCTGAAATCGATTGCGGTAATATGAATTCAAAGTCACAAGCAATTTTTCGAAAACCGCGTTGCTATTTGTCTTGTTCATTACTACAACAATGTCATCAGGCGTAATAGTCGGGTCATGATCTAGTGTGTAATTGATGATATGAATGACTCTATTGCAAAGATCATTTCGCGTGTGCTCGTGGTGTACAGAGTGATGTTGAAAGATCACTGGTTTGTCAACTACATTATTGTTGTATGGTGTCATTTCTTCAAGAGAATACCTCTTTCTATAAGGGTCCATTACAGTATTGACAAAGTCAATGTGTGCCTTGGGACAACGGTAACACGTACTTAATTGAAAATATTTCACAGAAAGTGAGCTTCCTTTTATGTAATTCATACTAAAACTTGACCCAAAAATGCTTTGAACAAACACTGTTTGTAAGGTGTCTCCTACAAACACTGCATGAACATCTACAAGACGTTGTAGTAAAGCCGTGATAAAATTGACACGAATACCATCAAAATCTTGCACTTCATCAATAAGGATCACATCAATCCGGTTATTGTCTTTTGTTACAATGTTACTTATATCTTCAATATGACTCGTCAGCTTGTCCACTTTGCAATTAAACGCTTCTCCCTCAAAAGGGATCTTATTGTGGCGAAGTTGCTTGTCTATAAATCCGTCGAAATTAGCTACTGAGCATACAGCTGATCCCCACGTTGCATTGTGGTGACTTGCACTTTTTGTAAAGGTTAAAGCGTATTGTGCTTCGAGCCTTTTTGTAATTTCGTCTGTGACACTACTGATTTTTGTTAAGAAAATCACATTTTTACCATTTTTAATGTAGTGCATTCCACATTTAATTAGTGTATCTGTTTTACGTCCCCCTGCACATCCGTTGACAAGTTTGATTCTAGACTTGTCAAGGACAATTGTTTTTTGTATACTACTTATGAATTCTGTACTTTGCATTACTATATATTAATAGAAGTCTTTTTGATTTTCACTTTTTTCTAAAGTCCCAAAGAAAAGTACATAGCTGTGCTTTCATCAAAGTCATCTGGTTTGACCAAGAAACTACTAAAAAAGTCGTGCGACAATGCTGTAAGAGGTGTTGGCAACGTAAATTTCTTTTCAACACCATTTATCATACGTCCACTGACTAGATACATTTCTTCTTCCTCTGTGTCACCTTCCGTGTCCACTGTGGTGTCCCCGGTGGTGTCCACTGTGGTATCAGTGTCACCATTACTTTCAGTACCATTACTTTCAGTACCATTACTTTCAGTACCATTACTTTCAGTACCATTACTTTCAGTATCATTACTTTCGGTGTCACTTTCAGTGTTAGTACCAGTTTCACTTAATTCTTCTTCTGGTATGAGCTCTTCAGGATACAATGACATGATCCAATCAAATAACTCTTGGGATATATACAGGTCAAGCAGACTTGTAAGAAAATAATGAAGGTCATAAAATTCATTGTAATTTAATGGAACATTACAGTCGTCATCCGTATCATCCGTGTTTATAGGTTCATTTTGATCAGGCACAATTGTTACGTGATTTTTGGCATCATACTCGTATTTGCCAACAATGAACTTGTTTGGATACACTCCCTCGATGGTATTACTGTAAGCCATGGCAAACTCAAAGTCCCATAGCTTTGGAATAACGCCCGTATTAGGTATATAATAGGTCTTATTGTCAATTGTGTATACAAAGTATCCTCCTGGCTTGATTGCGTCATCTACAAGGATGTTTCCGTAATGAAAGTCATTGTGCATCATCCTATATTTGGTTTGAATAACCGCAATGGTATAGATTAACTGAAATACAATGGCCTTCCATTGCACATCAGTAATGCTTTTGTCATTCTCATATTGATTAAATATCCAATTATCAAGACTTCCTCCACTTACAAACTCTGACACAAGTACAATGGAATGAGTCCGAATACGTTCCTCGACTTCAAGTTTCTTTAAATTAAGCATTTTTAGAGCTCGGCATTTGTTACTTACTTTAAAGGACCCTAGGAAATGGGTGATATGTGGGGAGACTTTTTTATTGACAACAAGATCAGTGAGCTCCTTAAGGAAGATGCTTTCAAGATGACATGGATGATTCGTCTTATCGTACTTGGTTTCAATAGGGACAATTTTGACTCCAAATTTAAAAGGATCGGAATTCTTCCATCCTTTGAATGGGTATCCCTTTACTTCACTTGTGTTTTTCACCTTCATCAATTGAGTAAACTCATCTAGACCAAACTTTTCTTTGCCCTCGTCAAAAACAAACCGTTTTTTCTTAATGGCGTGTCTAAATTTTTCATACTCACTTATTTTCTCCTCGAGTGTTTTTTCCACTATAGGAATGGGTACTTTCTGCTCCCCTATATCCATTCCTATATTTTTTAAAGTAACCACGGTAATTAAAAACGACTATTTAAACGCAACAGTATCGTAAAAGTGAATTCGTTTAGCTTCCACTTTAAATTTAATAAAGTAAGCTAAATGTCGAAAATCGTTCAGATAAAGATTTTCAACGACATTCTGGATCAACTATTCGACTTTCTTGAAGAAAATTTCGAGTATTTTAAAGGAGACATTGTTCTTTCGAGGACAACTGTCCAGTTTATGAGAAGGAGTAATCCACGGCTTGTAGTTGAACAGTTTATGAACTCCGCCAAGTATTACAAAGAAAAGTTATTTAATTGTGATGAACATTTTTTCCTAGATTTTGACAATTTTGATTTGTCAGCAGAGAATAATGTCCTTGGAAGAAAAATAAAAAATATTTGGTTGTCAAGTGAAATTACAAATGAACAAAAAGCATACATTTGGCTGTACTTTCAAAGACTCTATCGTGCCGGTGAAAAGGTTGTGATGTAGCGCGGTAGGTTGCGACCTTTTTTTTACACAGTGTGTACAAATGGACGTCGAAGTAATCAAGTCAGAGTTGTCGAAAACGCTAGGTGACTTTTTGAACGAGCTCGAACTAGCCTTCGAGTACATCAATAATACAAGTGATATACGCAACTACATAAAGGAAAATGAAACCACACTTTTTGAAACATTGCATTCAGAATTGGCACCTTTTGATAAGGACATCACGCTAGTCTCCACAAAACAACGAGCTAAGCTAGATTTTATGGAAAACATCGTTTTGTTCGGTGGAAGACTTGAATTCCACAAGTTTGCACAAGAAAACAAGTCCACTAAACGCACACTTGTAAATTACCTTTACAATATACTTACGTTGTGTGTATTACATAAGACTACTTGTGATGGCTCATTAGACCTTGAAAACTTGGGTGATACTCTTAGTAACTTTATTACATCAATGACTCAGTCAATTGACACTACTACTCAGTCAATTGAAACATCCTCAAGCCGCCCGAAACGTCGTGTGAAACGTTCTAGTGGCGAAGATCTGTTTTCCAAGCTTTTTGAAAACGACTCGATTCTTTCTATTGCTGGTGACCTCACACGTGAAATTGAAAAGGAAAAGGTTGATCCAATGGCCATGTTGAATTCGCTTTTGACCGGCAAGTCAAATCAAAAGGTGGACCATCTTATTAAAAACTTGACAAACAACATTGAACAAAAAATAAACTCGGGTGAGATTGACAAAACAAAGCTAGAAGAACAAGCCAATAACATTTTGTCCACAGTACAAAGCTCGGACTTGTTTGCATCCGTGCTCAAGGGACAGGTTCCACGTGGGAACCGCGGGTGATGGCTGTCGCTGTACGCTGTCGCTGTCGCTGTACACTGTACGCTGAACGCTGTATGCTGTACGCTGAACGCTGTATGCTGTACGCTGTGTACATTATTTTGTTGAGATAATGTATACAACTTTATTGGAGAGATGAAATCTACGCCATTTTGGGCAGACAATTTTGATGTTCTTTTTCAGAATGACTATATCTCCGAGTTTTGGATAACAAAGTCTCAGACAATTGAAGAGTCGTTGAATGCAGTGGTTCGCTTTTCTATCTATGCCACAGTTGTTCTTGCTCTTCACTTTAGAGACATTGGGTACTTTAAATTCATTGTATTAGCAATGATTATCACGTATGTCTTGTATACAAACCGATCAAAAGGGACTGACTTTAAAAAACTGTTGAGTCCACAAAAGGTAGAAACATTTGGAGAGACAAGTGAAAATTGTGTAGCACCTACAAAAGACAACCCTTTTATGAATTTTACTATGGGAGACTATATGAACATTGACAAGAAGACGCGATCGGTTGTTCCTAAAGTACACAACTCGGATTGTACATACATTGAAAAAAATCGCGATACGTACTTTAGTAATAACTTGTACAAAGATGTAAATGACGTTTTTGGGAAAATGAACTCGCAACGACAGTTTTTCACAATGCCATGGACGGGTATTATACCGGATGAGGCAGGGGACTTTAAAAATTGGTTGTACAAGACAGATCGCACATGTAAAGAATCTGGAGACTGTTTGCGTTATGAGGATTTGCGTGCCAAAGCACCTGTATTTCCGGATCCAACAAAAAATCCCACAAGAACATCGTAAAATTGTGCGTTGCTGTGTGTAAATTAATTTAGACAAGAATACCAAATGAACTTGGAATTTTTGTTTTTGTACGATGCAACAAAAGACACAAAGAAAATACGTAAACAGATGAAATCAAAGTTTAAGAATATGTTTACAGCAAAGCCCTACACAAACTTGGAAATCGACCTTGTTAAATGGATCAACTTCCATTTTCATAAGAAACATGGTGGTAAAAATCATAAATTGCTTGTTTTTACAGATCACATAGACCTCACGCACTTTGTCGTACCCAATGTACAGGAACCAACAACAGACAATCAAACTATATTGTGTATTGACTGCAGCGTTCTGAAATATGATTACACACATCCTACGAATACAGTACACTGGACACGTGCACACGTGCGTGATTCACATTGTTTCATTGTTTCAGGTCCTGTTCCCAAAAAGGAGTTTATCCGAAACGGCGTTACATACGTGCTTTCTAGAACGCGAGTTGTTCCAAAACGTATCCAATGTGTTCCATGTGTTCCACGTATAAATGTTATTGAGACTATCCAAAGGGCAAAGTGCATTTATGACAAATTAACTCCTGAAGAACGTTATGTTATGTTACCCAAGATAAGTCTTGTATGCGTGCTTACAGACGTAGATAAAGTCTTTAGTACAATTTACAGCTTCACTAGTTTAGATTACCCAACGGACCATTTGGAACTTGTCATCGTAGACACTGTAGGTTGTGAAAGTGCACTTCAACGTACTCTACCAGCAGACTCAAGAATAAAAATAATTGATGCAACTCAGAATGTGAGTCCCGGTATCGATGCATTGAATATTGCGGTAGAATACTCTAAATCAGATATTATATGCAATTTTATGGACACTCATGTGTATTTTATAGATCGCTTTAGAGACTTAGTATTGTGCTTTCTTGCAAGTAACCTAGAGTGTGTTATTAGCGGGGAATCTGGTATACGAATGACCGATACAAGTAACTCACTTGTTCTGAACAGATTTGACTTGGCTAATGCAATATATACAAAACGTTTTTGGAAAGTAAGACCTTTTGTAGACAACTTGGATTCATTTGTGAGTTTACGCGAGTCCCTTGTAGGATCCGTTCCTTTCTTTTTCTTTTCATTTGAGGCATGTGGTAATAGATCTACTGATACAAGTTTACCATTTAGACACGACTTCTTAAACATGCTTTCACCTAGCTACAAAAAATGTGTAGAAACATGTTTCCACGTCAAGCCTTTCCAATGATTATAAATCCTAGTATACAAACAACAATAATACAAATTATGGCCATGCTAGAAATGACAACAGACCCAGTGAGACCTACTGTTCCACCTACAACTAAATTTTGTCTATCAGTTTGTGCTTGAGCATCTGATTTATATACATCAAGGCCTGCTTGAAGGGCTGCTTTTTGTTCATCAGTTGACATCTTAATAAAACCTTGAAAAAAAATAGACGGTAATTTAGCAAGACTTTGTCATTTTCCGACTTAAAAACAAAATGTACGCATTCTTTGTAAGCATTTGAGTATCAGGAACTTTTGATACATTTCCATCGTTGAACATATACCAATGATCATCTAAATTTTTACATGTACTAAAATAATGTCCTCCATCTAGATCTCCATTGTGGTAGTTAATTGCATAGCAACTGTAAATATAATTGTTGGGATCATCGCGATCCTTGCTGACAAACCGTGTTAAATCAATGTCATCCAAAGGGAATTCGATGTGTGTTTCGATCTTTGTAAATCCATTTGGTTCTCTCTTGAAACGCTTAAAGTGAACTACCAAGTAATCTGGAACAGTCCATAGTTCTGTTGTTTTATTGCACCCAGACCTTTTGCACTTTTCACATGTGAATGTGTCAATGTGCTCTTTTTCACACAAACTAGCGTCAAGACAATCTGCCAGCGTTACACCCTTTTTATTAGGCAAGTCTAGTGAAATGCAATTGAACGGCTCAAAAACATCATCTGTGTAATCACAATGATTGCATCGTATTTCTACCCTGAACATGCCATTAAATGTCTGTATAATAAAACTAAACTCCTTTTCATAAAAGGCCTTGAACTGTTCAAGACTGCGTTTCATAAGTTGATCCGTACGTGTTTTGATCTTTCCTTTGATATCTACATCCACTGCATAACACAATCCCTTGTGTAGAATTTCTAGGATAAACATCAAGCACTCGTGGGAATCCTGTTGTTGATGCTTGTAATACTTGGGTTTGAATTTGCACAAGTTTTCGAAAAACGATTTAGGACGTAGCACTTGATTCTTTTCCCATATATTAATTAACAGATGATGGTAACTCATAACAAGATAATACTCTTTGCCTCTATGGTGATTGTGCCTATTTGATGCACTTGCTTCGCCTGACAGAAAATAGTCAGTGAGCTTGAGTGTATGACTAAGACACTGTAAAATAGAATTCAGAAAGCACGTATTTCCCATGTTGACAAGACCACACAAACCACGTTTCATGTATTTTTCTTTGGACAGCACAAGCTGGTGATGCTTGTGAAAGTCGTATTCATACATTGACTTTGATACTTTTAATTGTACTTTTCAACTTTTTTTAAATAATGTAACGTAACGGAATTACATACACATTAAATCTATGTGTATTATTAATATGTCAAGTGAGGTGTGTTTTCGTCAAGGAGACTTTAAATTGTATGTCTTGTTATACGTGCTAATTTTAGGATATCTTTTGTATATCGCTGTTAATTACACTGATACAAGTGAGCTAAAAGGGTACTTTCAAACCGCAGTGGATAATATACAAGTGCGTTCAGTTCCCGTGCCTGTTCACGTGCCTGTTCACGTGCCCGTTTATGTGCCTACCGATAATAAAAACATAGAGACTGGTCCTGAGCGTATTTATCCAGGAGGGCGCTTGGACATGCCAAGTAACATGGATTACCAGCAGATTGGGTTCATATTTAATGAAAATGCGAGGTATCCGCTTTATGGACGCCCTAGGTACCCAGGAAGGACAGATAAATACGAGTACTACATTGTTGACCAATCACGTAATCGTTTGAAAATTCCGATCCCAACAAATAATTACGAAGAACTATTTGACTCGGACACTGTGCAGGTAAAGGAATTGAATAGTACTTTTAATATCAAATTGTACGAATACGCTGGGCTTAGGTATATTGGCTAAATCTGGAAATTATTTTCTATAAAATTAATATAAACAATGCACAAGTCAAGCACTCTTATGGGTCTTCAAAAATGGTATGTTCATGTATTTGAAAAGCTGGGCTGGATGGTTATATGAAAGGACGATGACAAGATTCAACATTACACTCGTGCAATTCAAAAATTGTATAAACATCTAAGAACGGCATATGATGAATATGAACATCCAGACACCAAACATGATATTCGTATCATGTTGGACAATGTAAAGCAATTGATGGAGTTTGTTAAAAAAGTTTAATTACGCAGCAAAATTTCCATATAAAATTGTTTTTGAAATGTTTTCAAAGTTGTAGTCCACTACAAGTGTAGTGTACTGCTTTAAAATGGATAGGTCATCTGTTGTAAATGACAATTTGTATACATTGTCGGAGGAGCTCTTGAGTTTGCCAAGGACTATTCTTTTTCCACTATTATTTGTTACAGCAACTGTGTATTCGGGTTTAGTGGAAAAAGGTGATCCATGGATGTCTCCTCCAATAGTGTATACATGAGCAAATACATCTAGTCTTGCAAAATCGTCGTGTATGTACAATTCCGCTCGCCCTCCCAATAGCTGATCTGTGTCTTTGGATAACAAAATGACAGTTTTATGTTTACTAAAGGACTTGGGCCGTGTATAATTTCCCTCAAAGTTTTCCATACACGTGTAATTAGCTAATATCATACACAACACTGTTATGAAAAAAAATGTCAACAAGAAATCTTTAAGCAAACAATTTAAACGAGTGTCCATTTCTTTATTACTATAGCACAAAGAAATGTTACATAAAAAATGTCAGTTTCGAAATTAATCGTATTCAAGAGCGTAGTAATAATATACAAGGAACAAGTATGATAAACAAACGATTTCATCATGATAATCATCTAACCACTTTTCGAGCTTTTCAGGCAACCACTTTTTTATCCCCCAATTTGTCTTGACAAGATATACAAAAAACAATAATGTATATACTGCTAATCTGTATTCAGCATTTGGTTTCATTTTGTTGTATACTACTATTGATTTAAAAAAAAGTTATTTAAAACGGCTAGATCAGTTAACAAAATGTCTAAGAAACAACTTGAAGTAGAAAATCAAGCTTTACGTCAAAAGGTGCAAGAGCTCGAGGATGAACTAAAAGAACTCAATGAAAACACTGTCATTGCAAGTATGAATGACATGCGCGACCGTTACAATGATATGGTATCTACGTCTGTCTGTTTGCATAGATTTAACAATGTGAAAACACATTATAAACAGAATTTTGCAATGTGCAAAACCATAGAAAATATTTCAAGTTTGTTGTTTGACAAGCTGATGTATATGGTTATCTATACTGATCAAGTGAAAAATGAACTTTCAGATTTTGATCGTATTAGAAAAGACATCCGAAGTGTTCGAGATCGTGTTCAACTAATTCTTGAATTACTTGAACGAACTGATGAACTAGAATATGATATGTGTGACAATGAATACTGCGAATACAGAGAAAACACATAGAACTAAACTGGAGAAATTGTGTTTGTACGTGACATATTAGATACACTCTTGTATAATAATGCGTAACAACACAATACATTTAGAGTCACAAGAGTCAATGAAATCACTTGTGTATCTATGAATGTGCTTGACATACTTTCTATTCCATATCCAAGCACCACCATCCAAAGCATTATTCCGGTAAATGACACCACGGACACAATAACATCGTGAACATAATAATACATACATATAACAACAAAAATACTTGAGACGACCATACTAATCGTACCTGCGATTAACTGAATAACGCTTTGTTGAGGCAAAATTTGTGTTGAAGCCACAATTGTACAAATGTTTAATATGAACAGTATGTAAAAATAAACGTGGTACATTCTAAATTTGAGCAAATTGACCGTCTGAATTCATTTTTTACTTTTCTTTGCGTTCTAAATTAAAATTGGAATAATATGTCATAGTAAGATGCCTTTTTGGAGGAATAAACCAGTGACGGTTGAACCATGTGAAAAGATGTTTCTTTTGCCACGAGCAAAATTATACCAAATGGCTACAACTGAGATGCAGAATGTCATTGGTGTAACGTATACAATGCTTGATTTGGGCAACCCGGAACATATGTCCACTGTCATTGTCTTTTTATACAACTACTACAATTCAGCAGAAGACCACAATAAATTTGCGTATACAAAAGAGATTATTCAGCATTTTATAATCGATACTGAATATATTGCTCTTTTGTTTTATGTACACACAGAACCCGTCGGAATAGTAATGAGTGCTCGACGTAACCTAGTGTACAAAGGCCAACGTATATCAGCTTGTGAAAACAACTTCTTAGCCGTTATTCAGAAGTATCGCAAGAGAGGAGTCAATGCCTTTATGATGAATGCACTCACAAAGGAATGTGTTCAAAGATGGCCAGTTGACTGTGCTATGTATACAGTGTCAAAAACGTTGCCTGTAAGGTATTACACTAGTAAATCTGTGTATATCAAACCTATTAATATACCAATGTTTAAAAAGTGCACAATATTGAATAATTACACTCCCATTACAAATACTACTAGCAATTCACAAAAGGTGATAAAATTTATTCGCAATAATCACTTTGAAAATGAATATTACAAGAATATGACAAGAAAAGTAAATGAATATTCGCAGGCCAATTATCTAATGTATTTTCTACGAAGTGTACAGGAAATTCGAGACACATTTTGTAACAAGAGTATGTACGCATTTGTTGCCACCTCTAATGGAGAAATCACTGATTATGTCTCGTTTTCGGTAGTTCCCCTACGCAATTCGTCTGGGATTACCTGTCGTTGTGGATACTTTTATACACACTTTTTTGAACATGGTAGTGATAAACTACAACTTCTAGACAATATACACAAAATTGTATATGATCTGGATCTTTTTGATTTAGCAACGTATATTGATCCGTTTGGATACACTGTCGACCAGTACAATCAATATGGCATCGTATGTACGTCTGGCAAGTTGAATTACTACGCCTACAACTTGTGTACAACTAGATTGTCTCCAGGCCAGGTTGGGTTATACACTTTGTAAATTACACCAAGTCATTTTTACCAATTTAAAAAAAATTATACTACAGGTATACTACAGGCAAACTACATAATGGAACTCCTAAAGCAACAAGGCAGCGAAAGATACACAGTGTTTCCTATAAAATACAATGCACTTTGGGACTTTTACAAACGAGCAGTTTCAGCTTTTTGGACAGTTGAGGAAATCAAGCTTGCGGATGACCTAATGGATTGGAAAAGGTTAACGGATTCGGAAAGGTACTTTCTTAAAAATATTCTTGCTTTTTTTGCGGCAAGTGATGGTATCGTCAATGAAAACTTGGTAATTAACTTTTACAATGAAGTACAAATTCCTGAAGTGCGTCAATTCTATGCCGTACAGATGATGATCGAGGCTATCCATTCTGAAACGTATGCTGTGCTCATCGATACGTACGTGGAAGACACCTCGGAAAAAGGTCGATTGTTTTCTGCAATTGAAACTATTCCAGCAATAAAACGGAAAGCTGATTGGGCTATCAAGTGGATTGAGGAATCTGGTTCGTTTCAAATGTCTGTTCCAGAACCTATTCTTAAGGAATTACGTACAGTGGTAGAGGGGTTACCAAAAACGAGTCCTTTGCATTACTTTACACGTGAGCGACCCGCATTTAGTCAGCGTCTTTTAGCTTTTGTGTGTGTAGAGGGAATATTTTTCTCTGGGGCATTTTGTGCTATCTATTGGCTCAAGAGCCGTGGACTCATGCCAGGCTTAAGTACAGCGAATCAATTTATTAGTAGAGACGAAAACTTACATGCCGAATTTGCCATCGAGTTGTACAAGACACTTTGTGATAGATTGCCGGAAGACATCGTTCACAAATTATTTAGAGAAGCAGTGGATATCGAAAAGGAATTTATTACGGAATCTCTTCCAGTGAGCCTCATAGGAATGAATTGTAAACTTATGCAGGAATATATTGAAATGGTTGCTGATAGATGGCTTGTACTCTTGGGATATAACAAATTGTATAATACTCCAAATCCATTTCCGTTTATGGAATTGATTTCTCTTAACGAAAAGGCAAGTTTCTTTGAAGTAGTAAATAGCCAGTACTCCCGCGCAAATGTGGGCGCTTCTGTAAGTGACCGTCAAATCTCATTTGATTGTGACGATTTTTAAGTGCGTTCAAAACTCACACCCATCAAAATTCGTTTTGAACGCACTCTCGCGTTTAGATAAAAAGGTCAGAAAAACTATTTTAGTATCACATGGTAAAATGCAAATAAAGGTAATTGGTTACTATTACCATTTTAATTTTGGTGATGACCAGTATCAAGATAGTATCCGTACATTTTTTACAATGTATCTACCTATTAATGTACGAGCTACAATGGATTTTATCGATTGCGACACCATTGAGAATATCCATTTTGACTCGGATGATATCATTGTAATAGGGGGAGGAGACTTATTGAATAAGTACTTTGTTTCTACATTATACAATAAATTTCAGAATTCACAAAATACGGTCATCGTATTGTCTGCTGGATTGCCATTTACAAGCTACATTGACGAGCTTGTTGCAAAACTTTCTTTTGTGTCGTATTTCTTTATTCGTTCCATGCAAGACATAAAGTTGTTTAAAAATGCGTTTGGGGAATCAAAGGTAAGTTATATTCCTGATCTTAGTTGCCTACTAGATTATCCACTTGTTCAACCACGAGCGACAGTATCAGTTGTCTTGTCCCGCCACTTTTATGACAGGACATACAATGAATCGTATGATAGTTTACTAGAACAGTTTGTGCAAGTACTTAGATACATAAGCATACACTACAATTTACACATTGTATTCGTGCCTTTTAATATAGGCAATCCCATTGAAAATGACACCCTTATTCACAAGGATGTTTCTCGTAAACTTGAACAAAGAGGAATCTCTTCCACCTTGGCAAATGTGTCTGATTATGGGGATGCTTTTCAAGTAATAGCGCAATCTAAGGTGTGCATTGCATCACGTTTTCATGCCATCTTATTCAGTTTGTATGCAAAAGTTCCTGTACTACCTGTGTATACAACACGTAAAGTAAGCAATTTAGTGATGGATATAAATCTCCCATTTCATGTAAAACTTGATACACTACCCTCAGGTGTTCCTATCGCGTTTGATGTAAGCGATATGCTATGTCAATTCCACAAGCTTGTCCATTCCACATTTGACTTTGATAAGATCCATAAACACTTTCAATCTTCTGTTGAAAAAACGTCACAATTAGTAATACATTCCATTACAAGAAATCAAGTTGTTCATAAAGACACGCAACATAACAAAGTGGAAAATGCATACGTAAACGTTTTACAATATGTCAATCGAAATGGGTTTGCAAAACTATCTGACGTCACTTCAGATGCGGTTAGATATACAGCAGTAAGAATTGTGTCGTATTACCTGACAGGTAGCACCGAATCTGTCTTTAATTGGGGACTTAACAACAAAATGTTTTCTGATGACTATGACTACAACTCAGAATTTAATTGGATCTTACAAAATGTTCAAGTTACACCGCAATACAATTCTGTAACAGGCCTGTTTAATCTGCATTACCTTGATCAAAGTGACCACTCCGGTGTTCATCGTTCTGGTTGGCAATATGTTTATGAAGCAATGTGTAAATACCACAAAAGTGATTCAGTTGTTCTATTCGATTTATACATGGACAGGACATTTCATTGGGCAGAAGAGGCTCTACGCTTTGTTGGTGTCATTCCCTATACACGATATTGGGTAGGCGTTCTCCACCACACATTTGATACCACATTTAGCGAGTACAATTGTGAAAAGTTACTTAAATGCAAGTCCTTTTTACAAAGCTTGCGTTATTGCAAGGCTATTATTGTGCTTTCAAGTAACCTCAAATTACAGTTATCATCACGACTATGTGCACTAGGTTTTAAAATCCCAGTTTACAACTTTGTACATCCTACTGAAACTGATGTTATTGGATTTGATCTCAAAGCATTTAAAGCAAACCCCGACAAGCAAATTGTACACATTGGTGGGTGGTTACGTAATGTGCATCTTTTCTATACATTAAAAGTTCCAAGCACGGTAAACATCAAATTTGGAGCATTGTCACGTGCTAAAAAAGTATCTTTTAGAAAAGTAGCCTTGAAAGGTCGAGAGAATAACAATTACTTCCCAGGAATTGACCTCAAAAAGTCTCTGGAATGGTGTCTAAAGACCACTGAACCACAACCTGAATTTGTCAAGTGCATAAGCACTGGCGGGTCTCCCGGCAGCTCTACCGGTATTAGCAACAACTGGCATCGACATTTTTATGAAAACACAGTTGATGTTTTGAACTCTGTTGAAGTGATCGATCATTTGTCTGAACAAGCTTATGACAATCTATTAAGTCAAAACATTGTGTACATAAATTTAGTGGATGCAAGTGCAGTCAATACGCTTGTAGAGTGTATTGTCAGAAATACTCCTATTATTATCAACCGATTGCCAAGTGTAGTGGAACTCTTAGGTAAAGATTATCCGCTTTACACGGATTCCCTTAATTCCATTGACACTTTGCTTCCACTTGTTCCTAAAGCTTACTATTATCTCAAGAAGATTCCCAAAACACAATTTCAAATTGAGTACTTTGTTGACAGGATCAAACAGCTGTTTGAAGTTGATCTAAAGGTGTAGATCCAACCGTAGGTGAGCTTGTGTAACACACGAGCAAGTTGTACATTTCTTGGAGATACCGCTCAAGCCGTTTGTAAAGTCTCGAGTCTCGCGTGTCTAGACATAGTGCATCAAATACCCCGTTGAAAATGGTGTTCATAGTGTTTTTAGTAAATGCAGATGCAGTCGTGTGCGCATCGCTTAGATGCCATGCGCTTAGTAATTCCACCATCTTGTCATGTAACTCGTCTTTCGCCATTGCCAAGTCGAGTTGTTGTATATCTTCGAGTTTGTCCTCAAAGTCACTTTCAATCTCTTTTGTATCACCGTGTAAAGTCACAAATCGCGCCTTTACCTCCTTCTGGAGAAGGCTATCTGTACATGAAACAGACAAAATGCCATTTTGATCGACATTGAACGTCACATTGATTTTCATTTCACCGCGTAATTTGGATGTGTCAAGTTCACTTAACACGAGTTCACCTAGAAGTTTGTTGTGACAAACAAATTTTCTTTCTCCACTGAATACCCTGACAATAATCTTGTCAACATTGTCTTTACTGTTGGTAAATGCACTTGTACGTGAAATGGGCAATGGTGTAGACATACGTGCTAAGAAACTCATTACTCCACCTTCAAGTTCAATGCCTATGCTCTCATTAAGCGTGTCCACAAGACAAAGCGTGGATTCCTTTTTACTACTATTTGACAACTGTTCGCACAATCTATAAGCCCCGATTGCAACTGCGTAGAACGGGTCTAATTGGTCGTGTGGTACAAACCCAGAAGCTGATTTACATACTCTCTTGACACCAGGAATAAGGCTCGTTCCTCCTACAAGAATGACCTTGTCAATACTGCTATTCTTAGTTATTTCAATAATTGTTTCTGCAATCTTTTTGTAAAACGGCTGAAAGATCTCGTCTAGTTGCGTCCTAGACAAGTCAATTGAGATGTCATTGTCCAAGTGGAATGCCTCAATGTACACTCGTGTATTTTGAGCAGAACTTAATGTCCTTTTTGCCGTTTCCATGGCATTTTGTAGTTTAAGACGTTGTTTAGACGTTGGCGTTAGACGTAATCTAGTTGTACAATTGTCAACAAGCAAGTTTGTAAGGTACTTTCCAGCAATCCCTTGTAACCCTATTGTGCGTTTAACTTCATAAAATTGGTCTGTGTGGTCCATTTCAACAATAGACATATCAGTTGTTCCTCCTCCTATGTCAATGACAAGAACAGTTTCTACGTCATGTGATCCTAAGTATGCAATTGCTGCAGCAGTGGGTTCATTTAAAACACGTAATACATTCCAACCTACTTCTTGAGCAATGTTCATAACAAGTGTCCTTTGATGTGTATCGAAATGCACTGGGACCGTCAAAACAACATTGTCACCTTTCCTAATTGGTAATGATTTGAAATATGTAAACACCTGATGCCTGTTTAATTCTCCTTTCAGGTTTTCGGGCGTTTCTTCAGATTGAATTTGTGTAGCACTGGTGGCTATCACGGTGTTGCTATTGCCAAAATCAAATCCAACTGTTCCCATTTACAGAATAAATTGAAAAAAGTAAATTGTAAAATGTAAATTAACAAGTATGCCTTTGACTCTGGATAAAATACCTTTTGATGCCTTTTGTGAAATCACCCGTTACCTTGATTATTTCTCAATTTGCAGTTTATTATTGACGTCAAAAAGCACTTTACGAATGTACAATGGTCATATTAAGGAAATTATATTGCAGCAAATTAGAGATCACTTACGTTTACCTGTAAAATCTAGCAATTTACGTTTTTTAGGAGAATTGTACAAGCATTTTAGGCACCACAAATCCCCTGATTACATAGATATTCTTGTGTTTCTTACAGAATCAAATAAAGTGCAACAACAAGAATCTTTTTTTGGCGAACTCGTTCGGAAATGTAGACTCAAAACAAGGGTTATTAAATCAACAAGAGACTGTATTAACTTTCCTGATCTGAAATACATTTTATCGTATAGTACAATTGAACAGTTTACTTGTATTTTAGACCACTTTGTTGTGCCTTGTAGCGTCATATCATACTGTATTAAACAATTGTTTTATGCAAAGCCCAAAACAGCACAATGTAAAGCAAAACATTTGATCGATCATATGTTCATAAAACATTGTTTACGTGAATTTTCGGAAGCAGATGGCATGTTTTTACATGCAGTGCTATTAGATATCATTCGACATAGAGAAACAGATCTTGTATTGTATTTTCTCCAGAAGAAAAACATGTATCGTGTATCACTATCATATCAAATTATTGTTAATGAATTGTTAAAATTGGAATATATAGAAGTTATTCAAGCTTTTTATGATGAAATGCGAGCGGATGCTGTTGTTCGAGATGTACGTGTAATAATTGATAGGGATATTCTGCGTAGATTAGCAGAACGTGGGTCATTTAAATTGCTTGAAATAGTTATTGAACTCTTTCTTGGAAATGCCGTGCTTCTTCAAACTTATTGGGGCGCCATTCGCAAAGGTTTATCAACATTTTTAAAGAAATCAAGTGGTACTGCGGTTATTCCAAAAGCCTTGGAAATGTATTTGTCGTAGTAAGTAACTTGAAAAAGTAACTTAAAAAAAACTAAATTATAATATTAACTTGCAGAGTTTAATGGGCATTTATTTGATTGCGTGTGTCACAGGGGATTTGTCGATTGGTGTAAATGGAGGTTTGATCTTTCGTGTTCCAGAAGACTTGAAATACTTTCGAGATGTAACAATAGGGTTTGACAGGGGACATGTTCCTAATGCGGTTGTTATGGGGAAAAAGACGTGGCTCAGTCTACAAAACAAATGCCTTAAAGACCGGTTAAATTTGGTGTTGACAAATGACAAGAGCCTTTTACGACTGAGCCCATTTCCAAAGTTGTATCCTTTGACAGCACTCAAGCGCACAATGTATTACATCACCTTTTCGCAATTGTTACGTTATGTCAAGCACACTACAGGTACAATTTTTTGTATAGGTGGTAGTAGCGTTTACCATTTGTTCCTAAACGGACCCATGGAGTTACGTCCAAAACGGATATTCCTTACACATATTGTTAGTTCCCCAAAATACACAGCAGATACAAAAATGTGTCATTTAGATGTTCTGTACAAATTAGACAACTTCTCTGACTTGCGCACTTACGAAGACATTAAATTCAGATTACTTGAATACAAACGCACTGATTTCTCTAATTCTGGTGAAATAATGTATACGAATTTACTTAAGCGCGTTCTTGGACATGGAACTCAACGTACAGACCGTACGGGTGTTGGGACAATAAGCATTTTTGGCGATCAACTTCAAATGGACATCTCAGAATCTGTTCCTTTGTTTACCACTAAACGCATCCCATGGAAACATGTTATTCATGAGCTTTTGTGGTTTTTAAGAGGTGACACCGATAACAAGGTACTTCAACAAAAAGGCGTTAAAATATGGAATGGAAATACATCTCGTGCTTTTTTGGATTCTCGTGGACTCACACATTATAGAGAAGGTATATTGGGTCCAGGTTATGGCTGGCAAATGCGCTTTTTTGGAGCTGAGTACTCACAAGCCTTTGGAGATACATCTAATCTAGACATGACCAAGGTGGGTGGGTTTGATCAATTAGACTACGTCTTGAATTTGCTTAAAAAGGATCCCTATAGCCGAAGAATTTTGATGAGCTACTGGAACCCGATGGATTTTCACAAGACAGCACTTGTTCCATGCTTTCCAGAGGGTACACAGGTACTTACTGTGGATGGCTACAAATGTATTGAACATGTGAAAAGTACTGATATGCTGTATACTCATAATGGTAATTGGAGACCCATCAAAGTCATCCAAAAACGACATTATGATATGCCCTTGGTCAGCATTTCTCTTTCTGATACGGATATAAACATCAAATGCACACCAGAGCATCCATTTTATGTTCAAGACAAGTGGTATCCAATGTCACAACCTTTTTGGTGTAATGCCCAAGATCTCGTATCCGAACGACACGTTTTGCTTACTTACGTCAACTGTAATTCTATTACTCCAAGACAATCTCTACATCAGATGTACCTCTTGGGCGTATATTGGGGAAATGGTGAAACTGTGACCGCATTCCACAATGAACATCTTGAGGAAGTTGAACAATTTGCGAACGAAAGTATCCCTGAATGGCTTCAAGACGCACCTGTGGAATACATCCTACAGTTTATTAAAGGAACCTACATTACACACAAGTACAGCGCATTCTCTTACACACTAAAATCACAAGAGGCCGCCCTTCAACTACAACGGCTATTTTACAAGTTGCAATTTAAAACTGTAATTCGTACACACACTACTGGTTTTACACTTACAATTCAGGAGACTAGTGGAACGGAAAAATACATTCAGCGAAAAATCAAGTCAGTGCGGTACATACATACTCCATGTAATGTGTACAATTTTGAAGTTGAGGGTGACAACAGTTACACAGTAAATAATGTCTGTGTACATAACTGCCACTTTTCGTGTCAGTTTTATGTTGACGTCGATAGCCATGGCCAGAAACACCTTAGTTGCCACTTTACAATGCGATCTAATGATATGTTCCTTGGGTTTCCCTTTAACGTGTTTAGCTATACCGTCTTGACATACATATTAGCCATTAAAACCGGAATGAAACCCAATAAACTTGTATACACGGGAGGTGACATCCATGTGTACACGAATCATCTACAACAAGTTCGCGAACAATTGCTTCGACGACCTGGCCCACTCCCAAAGCTCGTTGTTAACCCAGATATAGAACACAAAGATTGGTCTGAAATCGATATTTCCGATTTTGACGTAATTGGCTACTTTTCTCACCCAACTATCAAAGCAGAAATGGCGGTTTAGCTATCAAGAAATTTAGTGAATAAAAAATGAATTATTTTTCAATTCATACGCTTTTGTCAATGTTGTTTATTGTGTCTTTTGCAGTAGCATCTTGTAAAACAGTACTTGTATTCATTCCTGTATATTCTGAAAATCGAAAAACATTAGAGTCGACATTTACATCTGTTGTAGAATGTGAAAAACTAAATACAAGTTGTATTATGTTCATAGTAGTTGATGGTAAAATAAAAGGCTTTAGCAGCTAAACATATACATTGACAATTGTAGACAATTTAAAGAATGTATTACAAAAAAAATT
>RFTN01000002.1 GCA_009923445.1 bacterium | reverse complement strand
CTACGTTTGCAAACGTAGGTTGCGAATACATAGCTAGACTTTAGTACACAGCTCGTCAATAGAACTGCGCATAAATCCACTAGCTATAATTGCTTGTGCTAACACCGCGCGGCCGTCTGGTCACTTTGTTGCGTTAAAGACTGTATAGCAACTAAATCTGGTGAAGTTAATTCCTACACCAAAGTCTTATCACAAGTATCCTGTCTTTGCTGTGGAGATTCACAACATGCGTCTAATACAGTATTAGCAACAATATCAATGGCTAGCAGCCTACATGTAATACCGATATTGTGGCCTTGTAAGGGCTCTGACATATAAAAAATGTTGTACCACTTTTTAGTAACGAACAATTATTAATAAAATCGAATTAACATGACGCCCCAGCCGCAATCAATAGCAGTAGGTGGCTTAAAAGTAGGTGCTAGCTAGGTGTAAACACTCAGCAGCGGGTATTTTACTATAGGTCGCACAATATTGTGCGCAGCGTTCAAACGAAACATATGATTCATACGACGCAGTAGTGCAGTAGCGGGTTTTTTGCAAGGACAGACCCTGCTACAGGGTCTGTCCTTGCAAAGATATGAAAAGAACCTCACGGGGTACACGAACCACACAGTTATAGGTATTGGAAGGTAATAGAGCCTAGAAAATCAGTAGTACAGTGCTGCTGGTAATATAAGGCTAGTTTGTGCATATGTTTTCTACGTTTAGAGTTTTGGATACGTTTATGCAGCGCTTGCGGTGTTTTTTGTATTTATAGGGCGTTATGCAATGGCCGCCTTGGGGCATAGCAAAACAACAGGGAAGTGTGCTACCCTATAAGTAACAAAGGGGTAACAAATAACGTGATAACTATAGCAGTCACAAACCAAAAAGGTGGAGTAGGTAAAACTACTACAACTATTAACTTGGGCGCTTACTTAGCCAAAGCGGGTAAACAAGTATTGCTTATAGATTTAGATCCGCAGGGTAATGCAACGAGCGGACTGGCAATAGACAAAAAAGCTGTTGAACAAAAAACCGTATACGAACTTTTGCGCGGCGAAGCTACCGCAGCCGACATTGTGCTTGCTACCGAACAAAAAAATCTATATATATTACCGACTACAACAACACTTGCTGCCAGCGAGATCGAACTAGTCAACGCACAAGGTCGCGAGTTTGTACTTAAGCATGCACTAGCAAACCTTACTTATGACTACATTTTAATTGACTGTCCGCCTTCACTAAGTTTACTTACTGTTAATGCATTGACTGCGGCCGACAAAGTTTTGATTCCGGTGCAAACAGAATTTTATGCATTAGAAGGTTTGGGACAATTAATTGATGTTGTGCAACGTGTTCGCGCAAGTGTTAATCCACACCTCGAAATATTGGGTGTTGTCATGACAATGTTCAATAGCCGAACAAGTTTATCGACAGCAGTTAAAGAAGAGCTAACAAAACATTTTGGAGCAAAAGTGTTTAACACGGCAATACCCCGAAACGTACGTTTGGCCGAGGCCCCAAGCTATGGCAAGACAATTGCAGACCACGACAAATGGAGCAAAGGTGCACGCGCATATAAAGCATTAGCAAAAGAAACAATAGACAGGACTATGCAATGAGTAAACAATTTGGACTAGGACGCGGCTTTGACGCGCTATTACCAACAGAGGTAGACAAGGCCTTGCTAGAAGATGATAGTAATAGAATACAAAAATTATTAATAACTGATGTGTACGCAAACACCGAACAACCACGTAAAGAATTCAACCAAAAAGCGCTCGAAGAGCTAGCTGAATCAATCCGAACACACGGGGTATTGCAGCCAATTATTGTCGTACAAAAAAATGATAAAACATATCGCATAGTTGCAGGCGAGCGTCGCTACAGAGCTAGTCAAATCGCGGGGCTTGATAAGATTCCTGCAATAGTTAGAACACTCAACGAGCTTCGCGAAGTTGAAATTGCTTTGGTCGAAAACGTGCAGCGAGTTGATCTAAGCCCGTACGAGCAAGCAGTTGCAATTGCGCGCTTGCAGCAGCAGTTTAGCTTAAAGTACGCAGACATTGCCAAAAAACTTGGTAAAGCCGAAACGACGGTAAACAATATTGTGCGACTGCTACATTTGCCCGAAGACGCGGTAAAGGCACTGGTTGGTAAAAAAATCACAGAAGGCCACGCGCGCCAAATTTTGGCCTTAAAAGATAACCCAGAAATGCAGGCGCAACTATTAGCGCACTGTATCGAAAACAACTGGTCAGTGCGGCAAGCAGAACAATTTGTGACTGCCTACAAAAAAGGCGCACATACGGCACAAACGGCTAAAAAAAGTTTAGTAACGCAAACCAGCGAGACAAAAAGACTTTCTGTATCGTTAAACGCGCCGGTTCGTATAAAGCGAAGTGCTAAGGGCGGCACGCTTGCAATCGGTTTTACGACCGACGAAGATCTACAACGAATATTACAAGCACTCACCACGCAGTCTAAAAGCAAATAATCCTTATCTGTTTTTTTTACAAAATTCGAGTCTTCTACAGGAATAGTACTTCTACTATTTACAACCAGTCTTCTAGCGCCTCAACACGCAAGTTTGCATTATTAACAGCTTGTACAAATGAGTTAAAATCGGCCTCAAATTCATTTCTAAAGTGCATTAACACAATATCGCCAGGTCTTAGTTTATTACCCTGTTGGTAATCCATTTTTCCGCCGTTTGCCTTGGCCGCCCACATTATAATTGCCTTCATACCACAGTCGTAGGCGGCTTTTTGCGTCGTTTTGTCATAGCTGCCACCAGGTGGTCTAAACAAAGTAGGGCGTTTGCCGTACGTTTTTTCGATGTAGTCAGCCATGCCGCAAATTTCTTTTTTTTGAGTTGCGTAGGTAACACCACTTAATAACATATGAGTCAACGAGTGATTTTGAATAGTATATTGATTGTCTTGTTGAAAAGTTTTGAAGTAAGATGGGTTATCGGTTATAAATCGATTTGCCAAAAATAACGTCGCTTTAAAGCCACTAAATTTTAATAACTCTTCGGCCTTTTTAGACTTAACGGCTCCATCGTCTATGCCCAAAAAAACTACTGGTAATTTTGTTGGAATGGTTAGTAGCACCGGTGCTAGCCCAGATGTATTATTGGGCAGCGTGTAGTCGGTAGCTGGTGGTTTTGCAACTGGCTTAACCTCAGGTTTGGCAATAATAGGATTTGGGGTTGGCTGAGGCGGTAAATCTATCTTGCCAGTGTTTTGAGTTGTTTGTTCAACAGATGCGGAGTTTTGTATTGTTTGGCTATTACGCTGCTTGTTGGATGCTTCTATGATTATAAGTATCGAACACGCTATAAGTACTAAGCTCAAAATACAAAATACGATATAAAGCAGTGTATTTTCTTGACTCTTATAGTACTTTTTCATGTAACTATTTTATATTTAAGACCTACAATGCACGTGCTTTATCGGTTGGTAAAAATCTAAACGAAGCAATTCCGACTAAATCAGATTCTTTTATAGGGCCAAATGTCCGCGAATCAAGCGAGTTATTTCGGTTGTCGCCGCATACAAATATCTCGCCATTGTTAACTGTCCATTCTCCGTTAATATTCGATTTTTGTATAGAATCTGACCACTCGGCATCTTTGTCGGGCTGATACCCGTCGGGGTGTTTTTCGTTATATACGGTCACAATACCATTTTTTGAAACGACTCGCTCGCCAGGGAGTGCTATAACTCGTTTTATGAGTTGTTTGTTGCCCATTTCACCAGCTATAAATAGATCTTTTTTTACAAAAACAACCACATCTCCACGTTTTGGCTCGAAGTTTTTATTCCTTATTTTGGCCCATGTGCGGGGTGCCTTAACTACTATAAGCCTGTCGCCTTCGTGCAAAGTTTGCTGCATGCTCGGGCCAAATACTTCGTAGCTTTGAAAAACAAATGACGTAATAATGACGGCTGTAAGCGGTGCAGCTATAATAATCAATATCGTTGTAACAATACTTTTAAAAGTACCACTGTCCCGGGGTGGGATTTTTGAGGGCACTTTCTGTTCTGAATTTGTTACGGGTTCTATAGTTTGTTCCACTTACTACTAGACTACAGTAATTGCTATCACTTATACAAATAACTCGTGTTTACTTACACACCCCAAAGCAGCTATACTACTTACTTAGCAAATGGACAATTTTAAACAACCTAAACGATCATACCAAAGAGGCCGCGGCGTAGACGGTTTTGTTTCGCGAAGTCAGAAACCGCAGCAACACACCCCTGTTGCAACTAACTTTAAAAAATCAACGAACTCACAACTAAAGCCGGTTCAATCAACAGAAGGCTATGCCCCTAGTACGCTGTCGCTTACGCCTCGCCAAGATTCAAAAGCTCCACTTGGTGGACCAACAGTTCGTCCTAAAAAAGCCAGGCGATCTGCAAAACCTAAGCGGTCTTTGGGCAAAAAAATTTTTCGCGCATCTGTAGCGCTTTTCACGTTTGCATTCGTACTTGTTGGTGGCATAGCGGGGTATACATATTTTAAAACAAGACTCGTGTTCAGTGGCAGCAGTTCCGGTGCTGTAGCCTTACAAAAAAATGTTGACCCTGTTAAATTAAAAGGTGAGGGAGATGGGCGCGTCAACGTGTTACTGCTTGGTCTGGGTGGTGAAGGCCAAGACGGCGCCTATTTAACAGATACAATCATAGTTGCGAGTATTGATCCAGTACAAAACGAAGCGGCACTTTTGAGCGTGCCACGTGATTTATGGGTAAAAAAATCTAGCGGTAGCGCCGGCAAAATTAACGAAGTTTATGCCAACGCGCGTGAATCGAGTTTAGTATCATCAAAAGATAAAGAAGCTGCCAACAAGGCTGGTGTTGACGCCATAGAAAAAGTGCTGACTGAAGTATTAGGAATCAAATTAGACTACTCGGTCGTTGCAGACTTTAAGGGATTCATTAAGGCGGTAGACGCAGTTGGTGGTGTGCAAATAAACATTACTCCTGACCTTGCAGTAACTGAGCAATTGTACGACAGCGTTAATAAAAAACCATACTTTTTAGACGTAAAAGAGGGCTTACAAAACTTTGACAGCACCAGGGCGCTTTACTTTTCTCGTTCGCGGTACACAAGCACGCGTGGCGATTTTGATCGTTCGCAACGTCAACGTGCTCTTATAGTAGCCCTTAAAGAAAAGGTACAAAGTGCAGGTACGTACTCGAACCCAGTTAAAGTTACGCAGTTGTTAAGCACCCTGGGTGATAATGTGCGGACTGACCTAAGTATTAATGAGGTAATGAGATTGTATGAAATTGGCAAAAACATTACGCCTGATAAAGTTGCTTCGGTAAGTCTTGTCGATAAACCAAACATATTAATAGTAAGTGAAAGTATAAACGGGCTGTCAACTCAAGTACCAAAAGCTGGTTTGTTTAACTATACCGACATTCAGAGTTTTGTACGAAACAGCTTAAAAGATGCGTTTATTAAAAAAGAAAATGCCACAGTTACTGTTTTAAACGGCACATCGACAGAGGGTTTAGCGACCAGGCGGGCAACCGAACTTCGTTCTTTTGGCTATAATGTGCTAAGCACCGGTAACGCGCCTAACAAAAACTATACAAAAACTGTTTTAGTAGATTTACGTAGCGGCAGCAAAAAATATACCAAGAACTACCTTGAGAAACGCTTTGGTGTAGCCGCCGTTACGCAGTTGCCAGACCCGTCAATAGTAGCGGGAGATGCAGACTTTGTTATAATACTAGGTACAGACTCAATTGCCGCTACTCAATAAGATAAGGTGTTACTGTGAAAAATAACGTATCGCTAACAACACGTGATCACGACGCAGCTTTTGAAGCTTTTGCTGGCGTCGCCCCCAAAGTTTCAAGACGAAAACGAATCACAAGCCATGTAACCAAAACGGTTACTCGGGTAAAACCCAAAGATGGATTTTCGCAAATTGTTCACATCATACTTGTTACACTACTGCCCATTGTGGTTTATGTTTTTGTAAGGCTCGATTTTCCGCAAATAGCCGTAACGCTTGTATTGCTGAGTAAGTGGCGCATGTTCTCGGTGAAGCTGCGACATTGGCCTGCAAATATACGGGCGAACGCTGTAGACATTATTGTTGGTATTAGCGTTGTAATGTTTATGAATCGAACAGATAGTGTCGGCATACAATTGATTTGGGTGGTGCTGTATGCGCTATGGCTACTGGTAGTAAAGCCTAAATCAGGCGTGCTATGGGTGGCAACGCAGGCTATAATCGGACAAACAGCAGGCCTAATGGCACTATACTCAGTGTTAGGCGGAGCGCAGGCTGCCACGCTCGTTTTTGTTACAGCACTACTCTGTTATTTTGCGGCTCGTCACTTTTTTAGTAGCTTCGATGAAAGTATGGGTCGCACTATTGCATATGTGTGGGCGTATTTTTCGGCAAGTATTGCTTGGCTACTAGCTCATTGGTTGATTTATTACGGTGTTGTCGCGCAACCGGTGCTTATTCTGAGTGTCGTAGGCTATTCGCTGGCTGGTATGTACTATTTGCGCCATACCGATAGGCTCAGTAAGGGCGTACAGCAGCAGTTTGTAGTTGTTTTGAGTGCTATTTTGATAATTGTATTGGTGTTTTCTGATTGGGGCGATAAAACATTGTAAAAATGGTGTTTCTTCAGCAAAATATCAGTTAATAAATGTAGGCTAGAACAAAAGAGGGAGATATGGTAAAAAAAGACGCAACCAATGACACCAATACTGATCAAACAGTAAAAAGTAAAACCACTACAGATTCAGTAAAGACACATAAACCCATGGCGCAAACACGGTGGGCGCTACCTATAGTTGCGGCAGTTATTGCAGGCTTTATAGGTGGTTATTTTGCACCTAATAATTCTCAGGCGAATGTTGCAGGGACTCCTACCGAGATTCAGCAACGAGTCATCGGTAGCGAGAGCGAGCTTGTGCGCGATATTGTAAAAAATGTAGGCCCCGCAGTTGTTTCTATTAATGTAACCTCGCAAGGAATGGCACAAAACTTTTTTGGCATGACGCAGTCGTTTGATCAAGAGGGGGCAGGTACGGGTTTTATTATTGATGCAGACGGCACAATTGTAACAAACCGCCATGTTGTACCAAGCGGAACAAAGACTGTTTCTGTTACTTTATCTGATGGTACCGAGTTGAATGATGTCGAAGTTATTGGTCGAACAAACGATAGCGATCCGCTCGATGTCGCCTTCTTAAAAATTAAGGATAAAAAAGGCAAGACGCTCACCGCTGCAAAAATTGGCGACAGTTCTAAGGTTCAGGTTGGCGATAAAGTAGTTGCCATAGGTAATGCACTAGGGCAGTTTCAAAACACAGTGACTAGTGGCATAATTTCTGGTTATGGCCGAAGTATCGAGGCGGGTGATCAGTCTGGCGCAAGTACAGAGACATTGCAAAACCTATTTCAGACAGATGCAGCAATAAATCAGGGCAATTCAGGTGGTCCACTTGTAAACCTTAGTGGTGAAGTTATAGGTATCAACACTGCAGTCGCTGGCGGGTCAGCGCAAAACATTGGCTTCTCTATTCCTGTTGACGATATAAAGGGACTTATTACAAGCGTACTCAAAAACGGTAAACTACAGCGACCATTTTTGGGCGTGCGCTACGTAATGATTACCGACGACTTCGCGTACCAATACAATCTTCCCGTTAAGCGTGGTGCATACATTGCTCCGCAAGTTAGACAAGACTCAATTATCAAGGGCAGCCCAGCCGACAAAGCCGGCCTTAAAGAAAAAGATATTATAACCGAAATTAATGGCGTAAAACTCGACGAAAAAAATAGCATTATATCGGTGCTAGGTAAACGGTCCGTTGGTGATGTCGCCGAATTAAAAGTGCTGCGTGAAGGCAAAGAAATTACCTTAAAAGCAACCCTAGAGGCCGCACCAGCGCAATAGCGCTTAAGTAATACATTGCCAAGTTCAGACAATGTAGGCTCGTAGCGTCGTTGAGCTAGTACCTGTACGGGGTTTTACGAAACGCCTGTACTAGTCCGTCGGTTTTTATAAGCTCGTAACTAGCGGCCTTAGCAAGCAAAATAATTGCTTCGTGTTGCAGTAGTAAACTCTCGGTTAGCACAAACCTAATATGCTTATCACTTAGCTGTTTAAATAGTTTGTGGTATTGGTCAAGCCCGTCAGCGCCACTAAACAGCGCCTTTGCAGGTTCGCGCATAATACTTGGGTTCTGCATAGCCTCGGGTACATAGGGCAAGTTAGCTAAAATTACATCGTAACCCTGCTTATCACCTGTTAGTAAACTTTGCTTTTTAAATACTACCGGCGTTTCGTAGTGTAGCGCATTTGCTATTGCAACTTTTAACGCCGCAGAACTTATATCGGTTGCAGTTACAAAAGTGTCCGGAAACTCAAGTTTTGTGGTTATGGCCAAGCAACCGCTGCCGGTTCCGATATCAATAACAGAGTGTAAAAATCCGTGTATTGTTGTATTGTTTTTTAGCTCTTTTAATAACTCAATAAACGACTCAGATTCAGGGCGGGGCACTAACACATGTTTGTTAACCACAAAGTCACGACCGTAAAACTCCTTGCTACCCACTATGTAGGCAAGCGGCTCACCCAGCGCACGCCGAGTGACAAATTTTAGATATTTTTTAATCTGCTCATCTGTTAGCGCTGCATCGTCATGTGCTCGTAGCCACGCCTTGTCTTTACCAAGCACAAAACACAAAAGCACCTCCGCATCTAGGCGAGGGGTAGGAGTTTTTAGTTGCTTTGCAGCATCAAGCAAATGTTTGTTAATGGTCATATACTCATTCTACAGTATTTCATAAAATAACATTGATAAATAAGCATAAGTGTGTTATAGTTATATCTGTAAAACTAACAAAACAAACATAATGTCAGAAACATCTTTTGCACCACCAGCCGAAGTCTTACAAACCAACCCAAGCCCGATTGATGTTTTAGATGCAAACCTAGGGAATACCGAAAGCTTGTTACCACCACAAGAATCCGAGTATAGTAGTGGACGCTTAGCTCTAGGCGCCACAGTTGAAATAACTCCAGTTGAAGTTGAGCCAAAAATAAGCGACTCCGAACTATTAGACCAGCTAATACACGAAAGAGTTGGCCGCGCTATGAAATCAAGTGAATTTGTGCCGACTCCAGAGATAGAAGAAGCGTTTAAGGGTTTTTATACTGACCACTATACTTTGAAGGCAGCAATTAGTGCTGTTGCAGCCGGTGACTACGACAGTGATGTTTTTGACAGAATTCTTGCAAGAGATGACTACCAAACATGGGAAAAAGAAATAGGGCACGGCGCGGCATTTTATGCATCTAATGGTTCAGAAAGACCTATGCTAGCACCAAACGCTAACACTTATGCGATTAGAATTGCTCAGTTAGTTCGCTCAAGTCCAGATTTACAAAATGGTTCAGATGAAAGTCGATTACGCTCACTAAAATTGTGTGGTAAGGCAATTGAAGCGTTATTTGCCGAATCTTCAGTCGGAGTTAGTGTACTTGAAGAATCTGACATTACAAAGGCCGCTCAGCTTGCCGACACATTAATCGAGCAAGCTGGTACTAATGTGCTACATTACTTTGGTCCAGCAAATCAGTCACAGTTCTTTACTGGCAAAGATATTAGATACAATATCGAAGCAGCGCGTGAAACGTTCTGGGCAGACACACGACATGCAGGTCAGCTATTATTTACTGGTACAACTCAAGTTGGTGGCATAAATATGCATGGATTAATGTCTCGCAACCAGCAACTACGCAAAACCGGAGTCATGAATAATACGACGGCTCTTAATTTTGGTGGTGACACAATGCATAGTGTGGTACCACACTTTTCTGAATTTTATGGACTAGGGCAGTATGCAAGTGGTGAACATAGAGGCACAGCTGTAGTACCATTAATAAAAATTATCGAACAGGCGCCATACGCCCGCGATGCACAATATGGTGTAGTAAAACTAAAAGATAGAGATTCCGACAAAGTGCCCACACCAACAATTACTACACCAATTAGTCAAAGTGGTGCGGGTAGATCTGACAGGGCCGGATTAATTGGTGAAGACAGAGTGTTTTTTGCTTCTGCAGATGAGACATCAGAAACATTACCAGACGATTACGCTATTAGCCTTTTTGATAAAGCAAACAAGCCAGGCTCTTATATAGTAGACCGGACTCAACCTGACATGTACGCAGACGAAGCAGCGCTGTTAGGTTTAGGCACTGGCTTTGGGTTTCCTGAACGCATTGTTATAGAGCGTCCTAAAGAGGGTCAACTATCACATGAAGAACGTGTTGCAGCTGCAGCTGAAGTTGTTAAACAAGTACAACAAGAATACCTAGAAGCATATGCAAGATATGGTGTGATTATTCCGTTGCGCCGAGGTGTGTTCGCGCAAGCTTTCGAAAATATGGATGTACAGGATGTTGCGGGTAGACGTGCTGCTACCATATACAACAGGTACACGCCCGGAACTGGTAAAAACAACTAGCTCTCGCTTCTTAGCAGTTCAGCTTCGCCCGCTGCTAGTGCCTCTATTAAATCATCTATCTGCCCAGCCATTGCACCCGGTATATTGCTACGACTATAGCCAATGCGGTGGTCGGTAATACGGTCCTGCGGAAAGTTATAGGTGCGGATTTTTTCTGACCGGTCGCCACTGCCAATCAGTTTTTGGCGTTCGGCTGACATTTTGGCTTGCTCGGTTTCGATTTGTTGTTGTAACAAACGACTACGCAACACGCCCATGGCTTTTAGTTTGTTTTTGGTTTGCGATTTTTCGTCTTGGCAGGTAACAACCAGTCCTGTTGGTAAATAGGTAATTCGCACGGCACTGTCGGTGGTGTTTACGCTCTGGCCACCGTGGCCACTGGCGTGGTACACGTCTATGCGTAAATCTGATTGCTTAATCTCAATGTCGTTTTCTTCGGCTTCGGGCAACACTGCAACGGTTACAGTGCTGGTGTGTATGCGGCCCTGTGATTCAGTGGCTGGTACACGTTGCACACGGTGTACCCCAGCCTCTAGGTGGAATGTTTTGTAGGCGTTATCGCCCTTAATTTCAAAAATAATTTCTTTGTAGCCACCGACTTCACTCGGGCTTTCGCTGACAAGCTCTACTTTAAAGCTGTGCGTTTCGCTATAGCGAGCGTACATGCGGTACAGTTCTGCCACAAACAAACTGGCTTCGTCGCCACCAGCACCAGCTCTAATTTCAATAATGCAGTCTTTTTCGTCGTTAGGGTCTTTGGGTATTAAAAGTTCTTGTAGCTTGTTTGTAAGACCAAAAATGGCAGCATCGAGCTCGGTAATCTCCATTTGGGCTAACTCGGCAAGTTCGTCGGTACCGCCTGCAATCTGCTCGGCCTCAACGCGCTGCGCCGTTAACACTCTAAGCCTTTCTTGTGTGGCAATAACATCTTCTAAAAAGCTTTGGCGCTTGGCAAGGCGCGGGTAGTCACTTGACGAATAAATAGAAGGGTCCGCTTCGATGCGTGCCTTTATTTCTGCTAACTCTTTTGTATAATCGCCGTTCATGTATGTCCTTATTATTCTACACGATACCGTATAGGGTTTATTGTGTTTAGCGCATTTTTGGTTAAAAACGAGGATCGTATCTGAAATGTACTTTTTGGTACTGTGAGCGCGAACCGGAGTTTTTTGCTAAAAAGGTGCAAACGCATAAATCCTAAAAATAAAAACTGCCCGCTAGTGGTGGGGCAGTTTATGTAGTATCAGAAGCTAATTTGTTGTTTTAAGATTACCGATTTTTGCAGGAGCTTCTTTTTCGGCTTTTTTTGCTGGCTTTGCAGCTTTAGTTGCGCGAGCTTCTTTAGCGGCTGCAGCGGCCTTGCGTCGGTTTTCGAACTTATCGACACGACCTTCAATATCGACCAACTTTTCTTGACCAGTAAAGAACGGGTGAGAAGTTGAACTGATGTGTACTTTTACTATAGGGTAAGTATTGCCATCTTCCCATTTAACGGTTTCTTCGCTTGCCACGGTCGAACGTGTCAAAAATTTCACACCGTTATTGAGGTCTTCAAAGACCACAACTCGGTAATTGTTTGGGTGTATAGCTGTTTTCATAATTAATTACAATTATAACGTATCTGTTGCAAAGGGTCAATACTTCTGTTACAATAATTAAGATATAAATTAAGCAACACAGGGCACAATTCCTCTTTATTACCACCGTGTAGGAGTAATAAGGCAAGCACCTGTGTGAAGTAGAAGGAACCACTCATGTCACAAGTAGACATAAAAGAACTATTAGCCGCTGGCGCGCATTTTGGTCACAAGACCAGCCGTTGGCACCCTAAAATGGCACCATATATCCACAGCAAGCGTGGCGGTAGTCATATTATTGACCTAACAAAAACGGTCGATTGCCTAGACACAGCGCTAGACTTTATTACTAAAACTGTTGCCGAAGGCCGCCAAGTACTACTTGTTAGCACTAAGCGCCAAGCTGCTGAAGTCGTGCAACAAACAGCCGAAGCTGTAAAAATGCCATACGTAGTAAACCGTTGGTTGGGCGGCATGCTTACTAACTACAACACATTTAACGTACGTATTAAGCACCTAAAAAGTCTTGAAGAGCGCATGGCAAGTGGCGAGCTAGCTCACAAGTACAGCAAGCTAGAGGTACAGCGCTACCAAGAAGAAATCGACGAAATGAACATTTTGTACGGTGGAATCAAAAACATGGCTGCTAAAGTTGGCGCTGTATTTGTTGTCGATATTTTAAACGATAAAAACGCCGTACTAGAGGCCAAAAAACTTGGTATACCAGTTGTAGCAATCTGCGACACTAACGTGAACCCAATTGATGTCACGTACCCAATTCCTGCTAACGACGATGCTGCAAAAGCAGTCAAACTAATTTTAAGCTATGTTCAAGGCGCTATCGAAGCTGGCCAAGCAAAAGCCAATAAGCCAGAAGCCGCAAAAGAAGAGAAGTAATGAACTTAAGTCCAGACGTAATAGGAACTATTGATATTTCAGCCCAGGGTTTAAGCGCTGAAGTATTTGCTAATCAAAAAAACGGCTTAGGTATATTAGGTGTTTTAGGCGCAGTTCTTGCAGAACAATCAAATCCTAAACTTTCAGACGACGCACATTTAGAACTTGGTAAAGCACTCATAAGACAACGCATTCAACAAGGATAACAGGAGAAAATAAGTGGACATTGCAACAATTAAAAGACTAAAAGAACTAACAGGTGTTGGCCTTACAGACGCAAAAGCAGCATTAGTAGACGCAGATGGTGATTTTGACAAAGCGCTTGAGGCTATGCGCAAAAAGGGAATGACCAAAGCTGACAAGCGTGGCGAGCGCGAAGCCCGTGCCGGTATTATTGGTAGCTACGTACACGACAGCCGTATTGGTGTTTTAGTAGAGGTAAACTGCGAAACCGACTTTGTTGCACGCAACGAAAAGTTCACAGACCTTGTTAAAGACCTTTGTTTACACGTTGCTGCAAGCGCTCCCGAGTATGTGTCTGAAGAAGAAATTCCAGCAAACGTTCGTGAAAAAATGAATGCTGAATTTACCGAAAAAGTTACTGCAGAAGGCAAGCCAGCAAACATCGTGCCAAACATTGTGGACGGCATGCTAAAAAAATACTTTGCAGAACGCTGCTTGCTCAACCAGCCATTTGTTAAAAACCCTGATGTTACTGTTGGTGACATTGTTAAAGAAGCCAACGCACAGCTAGGCGAAAACATTGTTGTGCGCCGCTTTAGTCGTTTGCAACTTGGTGAAATAGCATAAAACTACACAAGCCTGTACAATAATGAATAAGTAAGGGAATTACTTTATATATGAATCCACAAGATGTCATTAAGCAATCAAGTGACAAATTTAGCGCTCAAATAGCTCATTTTAACGAAGAACTTAAAAAGCTACGTACAGGCCGTGCCCACCCCAGCATGCTCGATGGTATTACTGCTATAGCATATGGCACCCCAATGCCACTAAACCAACTTGCAACTATTACCACGCCCGAAGCACAGTTAATTCAAATTAGCCCATTCGACCCAAGCAACATTCAGGCAATTGCTAGCGCTATCCGCGATAACCCAAGTTTAGGGTTAAACCCAAGCGACGACGGTCACGTGGTGCGCGTGCCTATTCCGGCACTTACAACCGAACGCCGTACGCAAATTGTCAAGCAACTTGGCGAAAAAATCGAAGACAGCATGATAGCTATGCGCCAAATACGCCACGACGCCATGGCCAAAATCGACCAAGCCAAAAAAGATAAAATTATTGGAGAAGATGACGTAAAGCGTTATCAAAAGCAAATTGATGACCTTATGGCAAAAATCAAAGCCGAGGTTGAAGTTGCCGCCAAAGTAAAAGAAGCAGAAATTTTAAAAGTATAAATATACCTGTGGATAAGTTATACAAGTTTTGTTATTAGACTTGTATGATAATTTTGCTTATGGTACAAATAAAGAGGTACACATATAAAACAAAGGTAAAAACGTTGATAAATGTAAACATACAGACCATTGGCAAGAGGTCTTTGAACGTAGCAGTAAGTATGTTGATATTATTGTCATTAGTTACGCTAATGCACAGCTCCGCTAATGCCGCCCAACTTACTAATCGCTCCGCTACTATTGACGCACCAAACCCTGGCTCTTCAACCGTTCAGGTTATTTTTGGCTTTACCATACCCGCAAATGCCACCGTTCAAAGCTTAACCTATCATTTTTGCACCACACCTCTAGGTACATGTACTTTGCCAACTGGTTTAGACGCTCGTACCTCAACAACACATGTAGCTCAGACTGGTTTTCCAGCTAACGCAACTGCGTTTGCGCCAAGAAATCTTACTACCGATACTGCCGGCTGCTTGCAATCTACTGCTTCGTTTGCATGCTACAATCGTACAGCCGCTACCGCAGGTACCGGTGCAGTAACCCACACCATTGGTGGCCTGACCGCTCCTTCTGTTGCTGGTACTGTGTATATTCGCATGACAACCTACAGCGATAACGCCTATACGACAGCTGTCGACACCGGCGTGGTCGCTGTATCTTTTAACCAACGAATTACTATTAATGCCCGTGTCCTGGAATCATTAACATTCTGTATTGGTACAACAACAACAAACACAATTGGCTCCAACGGTAACGATGCACTGCGTAACGCTGGAGATACTGCCGATGTTACATCATGCTCCCTTGCAGATGGTACCAGTGTAGATCTTGGCGTAATATCAAGTAGTGCAACTTCTGTAACTCCAGTTCCGGTGACTCCTAACGGCGGCGACGCCCGTAACGCCTACGCTCTGCTATCTACAAACGCTAACAACGGAGTAATAGTTGCTTACCAGGTGGTGCAAGACGGCGCAACGGGCGGACGCCTAAAAGTACCCGGTGTTACATGTACTGGCTCCTCAATACTAGATGCAGGTTCAAGTTCAAACGACCAATGTTTTAACAGCTCTACTACCCAAACGGCGTTAGCTAATGGTGTCGAAGAATTTGGTATGACTATTGGTGGTGTGGCATGTTTTAACGTACCCACTGCCGTTAACGGCGGATATACATGTGACTACTCAACAGGAACAGTCAACTTACGCCCACAGTCAGGGTACATTGGCGGTACATTCGTACCTGGTACATCTGGTACATACGACACGACTACTGGTTTTGCATGGCAACAAACAGGTGCGGCAGTAACTATAGCAAGCTCAGCAGCATCAACAATCAAGGTTGTTGCAAGCGAAGCGTTAATTATACGCTTCGGTGCCGCCGCAGGTGTAGTTACGCCTACTGGTAGCTATACAACTAGCGTCGACTTCATAGCAACACCGACATTTTAGTTAAATTATTATAGCCATGTGCGCATAGTTGACTGTATACTATAAGTAATGATTGCTATCTTTATTTTGGGTGCAGTGCTGTTTATATCGTTAGTATTAATACACGAGTGGGGACATTTTATTGCAGCCCGCAAAAATGGTGTCGACGTAGAAGAATTCGGACTCGGGTTCCCGCCGCTTGCAAAAATAATTACTAAAAAAAACGGCACAGTTTATAGCTTAAATTGGCTACCGCTAGGTGGTTTTGTGCGCCTTAAGGGCGAACACGATTCCGATAAGGGTCATGGTACATTTGGTGCAGCAAGTTTTAGGGCAAAAATGCTCATTATGGTTGCGGGCGTTGGCATGAACCTTGTTACGGCATACGTATTATTTACAATTGTCGCTTTAATTGGCATGCCGAATTTAAGTCGAAGCCTTGGTTTCGAGCAGTTTAGTATAGCGTCAGATTCAAAAATAACTCGTGATTACCAAAACAAAGGTGTCATTAAAGTTGCTACAGTGGTAGATGATTCGCCAGCCGCAAAGGCGGGCCTAAAAGCCGAAGATGAAATAATCAGTATAAACGGTGTATTAATAGACCAAACAGATACACTCAGTCAGCAAACTAGCGCCAACGCGGGCAAAGAGGTAGAAGTCGCATTTAAACGCGGCGATGCTGCCGATGTTGCTAGAATTACACTCAACAACCAAAGCCCGTATTTAGGAGTCGCATCATTTAGTGATGAATACGGCATTCAATTGCGCAGAAGCACCTGGAGTGCGCCAATCGTTGCTGGTGGTGTCATGAAAGACATTACCATTGCAACACTCAAAGGTTTAGGTACTGCGCTTAAAGGTCTAGGTTCGCTTATAGCTGGCGGTGTTACGGGCAATAAAGAGGCTCGTCAGGCTGGTCAAACGGCCGCTAGTAGTCAGGTAGCAGGGCCAGTTGGCATTGTGCAAACACTATACGAAGGCTCCAGACTAGGGTTTGGGTTCATGTTGTTTATAATTGCAGTTATTTCGCTCACACTCGCAATAATGAATATTTTGCCTATTCCTGCGCTCGACGGCGGTCGTTTATATACAATGCTACTTTTTCGGTTATTTAAAAAACCACTCACGCAAAACACCGAAGAAAAAATACAAATTGTTGGCTTTATGATTGTATTATCGCTCATATTACTTACCACTATGGTCGACATATCTAGGTTGCGATCGTGAACAAGCCGGTAGGCAACTATAAGCAGTGGTTGTTTGCCGTAAGGGTAGTTTTATTCACGGTCTTAGCGTTTTTGGGTGGGCAATTAGTCGGTGCAACCATACTTACGTCGCTATTGACTGCGTTTGGAATGAAGGAGCAATACGTTTCGTGGGCGCTTGAATCACATGAAGTAATCCGTTTTTTGCTTATTTTAACAGTCGAGCTAATAACGGTTTATTTTATCTATTTGCTACTAAAACGTAGCAAACAAACATTCAAAACTATAGGACTTAGTGGTAGGCCTAAGCGGCGTGATGCGATTTGGACTATTAAAGGTTTTGCGCTGTATTTTGTAACTTTTATTACTGTTTTTGCCATTATTAGTCAAACAGGACTTATCGATACTAATCAAAGTCAGCAACTTGGTTTTGTTAACCCAAGTGGCTTTGGACTACTGTGGGCATTTTTGTCATTGGTTATTTTGCCACCAATAGTCGAAGAAATCGTGTTTCGAGGCTATTTACTCACTAATCTAAAAAAATATATTAACGTGTATGCGTCTGCAATTGTTGTGAGTGTATTGTTTGCGGCGGCACATCTCGAACTAGGCAGTGGCGTATCGCCTAACTTTGCTGCCGCCCTGGATACGTTTGTACTGTCATTGGTACTAGTGTATGTGACCCATAAAACAAACTCGCTTTACCCGGCAATTGGCATACACGCCGTCAAAAACCTTATAGCATTTGTTACGCTGTTTGTTCTTAAGTAAGTAGCCTGTACATGCGTATATGTATTACGCAAAAGAAGTACGCCCATATTTGCCACATGCTGTTATCTTAGTTTAGTTTCATGTAAACTGTAACATATGAAATCATCTCAGTTATTTACACGCACTCGTAAACAAGCACCAGCAGACGAAACCGCAAAAAATGCCCAGCTACTTATTAGGGCAGGCTTTGTACACAAAGAAATGGCCGGTGTATATACTTTTTTGCCGCTTGGTAAACGAGTGCTCGAGAATGTTATACAAATTATCCGCGAAGAAATGAACGCCATTGGCGGGAATGAGATTAGCTTGACTGCGCTGCAGCAAAAAGATGTTTGGGAGGCGAGTGGACGCTGGAGTGACGATGTCATGGATGTATGGTTTAGAACCACGCTAGCTAACGGTACCGAGCTTGGCTTAGCACCAACGCACGAAGAACCCCTAACGGCACTTATGAAAAATTTCATAGACTCGTACAAAGATTTGCCGAGTTATCCGTATCAGTTTCAGATAAAGTTTCGTAATGAGCTGCGAAGCAAGAGTGGACTCATGCGTGGTCGCGAATTTACTATGAAAGACCTATACTCATTTAGTAAAGATCGAGCCGAGCACGAAGCTTTTTATGAAAAATGTGCAGCAGCGTACAAAGTTATTTTTGACCGCTTGGGTATCGGGGACATTACGTACCGCACCTTTGCCAGTGGTGGTAGCTTTAGTAAATTTAGTGACGAATTCCAAACAGTCAGCCCCGTTGGCGAGGACACAATTTTTATTCATGAGGGTAAGGGAATAGCCCTTAATCAAGAAGTCTATACCGATGAAGTAATGAAGGATTTGGGCATTGATAAAAATGATTTGGTAGAAAAAACTGCAGTCGAAGTAGGTAATATTTTTACACTAGGAACGAAGTTTTCTGACGCTCTAGATTTAAATTATGCGGCCGAAGACGGTACCAAGCAACCTGTATTTATGGGAAGTTATGGTATTGGCCCAAGTCGTCTCGTAGGCTTGCTAGCAGAGCATTTTGCCGACGACCGCGGACTGGTATGGCCCGAAAACATTGCGCCGTTTAAGGTATATTTGGCACCACTTGGCGATTCTGTCGAAGTTACAACCGAGGCTGAAAAATTATATGAGCAATTAACCAAAAAAGGTATCGAAGTTTTGTACGACGACCGCAACGTTCGCCCAGGCGAGAAGTTTGCAGACGCTGATTTAATGGGTATCCCGTACCGCATTGTGATAAGCGAAAAAACGCTAGCCAGTAGTGTATACGAGTATAAAGGCCGTACCGACACTGACGCACAAATGCTTAGCCACACCGAGCTTATTGCTAAGTTTGTGTAATACAATACTTGCAGTTTAGACACAGTGTTTGGTACACTAAAGTCCCGTAGCTAACAGTAGTCGCATAAGCGCTATCTATGGTGCGGAAGGGTAGTAACAAAGCCTAGCTATGGTAGTGCAAATTTGTTATCATACGCAATGGCAGGGTTGTACAAATAAGCATAATGCTTAATTTTTTTTATGACACAGTAAAGGTATATATATTTATGAAAAAACAATTCAAACTAACTCAATCAGGTATCGACGAGCTAAAGGCAGAAGTTGCACTGCTTATTTCGCAGCGTAGCGAAGTTGCTGAGCGTATCAAGACAGCTCGTGAATTTGGTGATTTAGCAGAAAACGCCGAATACAGTTCAGCAAGACAAGAGCAAGAAAAAGCCGAAAATCGTATCGGTGAAATAGAAAATATTCTAGCAAATGTTGAGCTTATTAAAGCTCCTCGCGGCGATGCCAAAGTTCAACTAGGCAGCACGGTTGCGCTTAAAAGTGACGATGGTAAAACTAAGCAGTTTCAGGTAGTAGGTACGGTCGAAGCCGACCCATTAAATGGTAAAATTAGCGACGAATCACCAATAGGTCAAGCATTACTTGGTAAAAAAAGCGGTGAATCTGTCGAAATCAAAACTCCAGCCGACACCACAACCTACAAAATCACAGATATCAGTTAAAATGAAAAAATTAAAGTACGCTGTTAGCTTATTATTCATAGTAGGTATATTACTACTTATTATTTCATTAGTTACGGCACTGTTGGGCCTATTTTCGGCGACGACTGTGTTGACTTTTGTATTGATAAGTTTTGGTATGGTAACTTTAGCTATGTTAGGCTCACTTATTTTAGTTACTATACAAATGTCTAAAGACCGTAGTAAGCCAAAAACTGCCTACCAGCAAGCATGGGTAGATGTTTTAACCTCATCACTACAAATTTTCCCTTGGTACTAGACCCTAAGCGCTAAAGCCTGTAACCTGTATAGTATGGCAACATTAAAAGACTTTAGAGACGAGCGATTACGTAAACTAGCCGAGCTAAAAGAGCTTGGTGTAAACCCGTACCCAGCTAATGCCGAGCGTACCCATAAAAACCTACAAATCAAAGATGATTTTAAAGCTTTAGAAGGCACGCAAGTTACCGTGGTTGGCCGCATACAGTCACTCCGTAAATTTGGCAAAATTGCTTTTGTGGTTATTAAAGACGACAGCGCACAATTGCAACTTTTTTGGACAGCATCTGACGCGCAGCCTGACTACACTAACAACGAACTTGCAATTAGTAATATCCCACTGCTTGACACGGGTGATTTTATTCAGTGTCACGGTGAGGTTATAAAAACGCAAACAGGCGAAATATCTGTAAAAGTCGCTACAATTCGTATGCTTACTAAAGCACTGCGCCCACTGCCAACTGAGCAAGAAGGTTTTACCGATAAAGAGGAGCGCCTACGTCGCCGTTATGTCGACACTAACGTTAACCCCGATGTATATCAACGCTACATTCGGCGCAGCAAGTTCTGGCAAGCAACGCGCGAATATTTAATAGGGCAGGGCTTTATTGAAATTAATATTCCTGTGCTTGAGAGCATTGCCGGTGGGGCAGATGCCAACCCGTTTGTAACGCACATGGACGCACTCGATCAAGATTTTTACTTACGCATTAGTCACGAATTACCATTAAAAAGATTATTGGTAGGCGGCTATGAAAAGGTCTTTGATATAGGCCCACGGTTTAGAAACGAAAACTACAGCGACGAACACCTACCCGAGCATGTTGCTATGGAGTGGTACTGGGCCTATGCTAACTGGCAAATGGGCATGCAGCTTACCCAAGACATGGTGCGGGCTATTGCTGACAAAACATGGGGCACACGCCAGTTTACGCTGGCTAATGGTATGCAAGTTGACTTAGGTGCCGACGGCACTGACTGGCCAAAAGTTAGTTTTGTGGGCATTATAAAAGAACGCTACGGCATAGATGTGTTTAACACGTCACTTAAAGAAGTACAAGCAAAAGTAAAAGAAAACGGTGTCAAAGTTGAAAAAGCCGACAACATAAACCGCTGTATAGACAAGCTATGGAAAAAGATTCGTGTTGAGCTAAACGGGCCAGCATTTTTAGTCGATATTCCAACCTTTTTACAACCACTTGCTAAAGTACAGGCAAATGACCCGCGTTTATCAGAGCAATTTAACTTGTTATTAGGTGGTACCGAAGCGTGCAAGGCTTATAGTGAGCTTAACGACCCGCTTGACCAGCTTGCTAGGTTTAACGAACAGCAAGCATTGCGTGATGCCGGTGACGACGAGGCAATGATGCTAGATACTGACTACGTAGAGGCGCTAGAGTACGGCATGCCGCCGGCCTGCGGCTATGGTCACAGCGAACGACTATTTTGGATGCTAGAGGGAGTAACCGCGCGAGAAGGTGTGCCGTTCCCAGCATTACGCACCGATAAGTAACATGACTGCTACAAATCATTTTTTAATTGGGGTAGGTGTCTCGTTAATAATTAAACAGCCCTTACTTGCGCTACCTATTTCATTTGCAAGTCATTTGGTAGCCGACTCGCTGCCGCATTATGGCGGCGGACTGTCGCTAGCAAAAGTAAAATACGTCTGGATTATTGATGCATTATGTTTAAGTATCGCGCTATTGTTTAGTTGGCATTATTTAGGATTTTACAGTGTGTTTGTGGGCTTTATTGCAACCAGTCCAGACCTTGCATGGGTATATAAATTCATAATACAAGAAAAACGAGGTCAATTACCCCCTAAGCCAAAAAGTGGCTTTAACAAATTTCACAGCATTATTCAAAAATACGAAAAACCCTACAACTGGCCATTTGAGTTTGTATACTTAGCACTTAGTTTACTTTTTATACGCAGTATGAGCTAAACGACCAATTAGGTAGCCAATAATTAAAAAAACTGCACTAAAAAAGAATAGTTGCCCGTATAATTGCACGCGGTAACCCTCGTTAAAATAGTCATAAAAGTATTTTGTGCAGGCGGTTATGTACACGGCACACGCCAGCGCGGCAGTGGCAAGCGTATAGGTGCGACTACCAAGCAGCGCAACATTCATAATCGGCAGCGTAAATAAAACCGTAGACATACTGGCCATGCCGCGCTCCCAGTACACGCTAAATCCTGCTAATACCAATTGGGCTAAAGCACAAATCCATACTGCATAGGTAAGTCGCACCCGTGAAGAAGTTTTTTTTGTAAATGACCAGTACACTATATTCGTAATGAGTAAGGTGGTTAAAATCATCCAGCGGTAATACACGGCTTGCCTGGTAAGTACGTTACCAGCATCAAAAACTACAATGTATATCGCGTAAGCCAAAATAAATAAAAAGCCGGCACGGGCAGAAGTTTGTAAGTTAGCCTGTAGTACAGATTGTTTTTTTGTAACCATTCAAATGTAGATTAGCACAACCTCGTTAAAAGCAAAATGCTTATGCCACATACTGTCACAACCACCCCCTTAGCTGCTATGATATAGTTATGAGACCAACGCACAGGAAGCAAAGTAACTAAATCGTCTCATTGTTGTAACAGTCAAGTTGTTTAGTTTTACGCTACGCCAAACTTAGCACTAGTACATCCCAACATTAAGATTTTAAAGGAGTATATACATGATAGATTTAAAAAACGTCAGTAAAGTATATGGTAAAAAATCTGGGGAATTTAAAGCTCTTAATGATGTGTCAGTATTTGTTGCAGACGGTGCCAGCGTTGCTATTATAGGTAAAAGTGGCTCAGGCAAAAGTACGCTCATGCATGTAATGAGTGGTCTCGATCACGCCACAAGTGGTATCGTTACAGTTGCAGACAAAGACCTGACAAAAATGAGCGAAAAACAAGTTGACGTGTTTCGTAACAAACAAATGGGCTTTATTTTTCAGTCATTTTTTATAGAGGCCAACCAATCTTGCGTAAACAATGTTAGTTTACCGCTCGAAATTGCCGCCGTACCACTACGCAAACGCAAACAACTAGCACTACAGGCCTTAAAAGAAGTTGGTCTCGAAGATAAAGCCGATAGTAAGGCGCGCAATTTATCGGGTGGCCAAAAGCAGCGCCTTGCAATTGCACGTGCCATTGTTAATAAGCCAAAATTAATTTTTGCCGACGAACCTACAGGTAATCTTGATAGCACAACAGGTGAAAAAATAGTACAAATATTATTTGGACTTAACAAAACGCTCGGTGCGACACTCGTTATGGTCACGCATGATCACGACCTCGCTAACCGTTGCGACGCACAAATTCATGTGCAAGACGGCAAAATTACCAAAATAACTGGCGACGTAAAGGCTGCGTATGAAACAAAAGGACCTGGATTAATTAAAAAAGCGGTCACTAAAGCACAGTCAAAACTTGCAGCATCGATGAACCATATCGTAAAAGAGACATTAGCAATTGCAACCGCAATCATACGTATAGACAGATGGCCCGGCGCTCTAGTGCGAACAATTAAAAATTTGCCATCATCAGTTAGTTTATTTTATACCTTAATTTTGCGCAGTGGGCGAACACTAAAGTCAGCAAAAGGCCGTACCTTTTTAACGGCACTGGCTATAGCTGTTGGCACCTTCGCGCTCAGCTTAACTTTAGCTGCAAGTAATGGTGCCCAAAAATTTGTTGATCAAATCATTTCAGACAATTTTGACCCAGCAGAACTCATTGTTGCTGCCGACGAGTCAATTACTACTAACGCTGCACCATCTACTCCGCAGCTTTACGACCCGAGTTTTGGCTCTACGGCTTCTGGGGCAGGCGCAACAATTCAGATTAAGCGCATCACAGACGAAGACATAAAAAAGATAAAGGCACTAGACGGTGTCGAATCGGTTCGTGAAGGCATACAGCTCAACGTACTATATGTAACACGTGAGGGTCAAAAAAAGTATGTTACTACCATCGCAGGCTTAAGCCCATCACAAAATCCAGAAATTCTGAGTGGTGAGCTAAAGCGACCGCCTGAAAATCAAACAATTTTGATACCTGAAGCATTTGTTCAATCACTTGGTTTTACATCAGATAGCGAAGCAATCGGACAAAAAATTACTGTGGCTTTGCGTAAGCCAATAAATCCTGCTACTTTAGACCCGGCAGTCCTACTAGAAATTCAGTCCAACCCCCAAAAACTTGATGAAATAACAGCGTCAAGTATTGTGTTAAAAGAATTTACAATCGCAGCAGTTCTCAAAAAACCGACAACTTCACAACCTGGTACAGAATTATACATGTACATTAACAACAGTGATGCACGCAGTTTGCAAGATATAAGCACGGCAGGTACCGCAGATTTTGGCAAGTTCTTTACAGTTAACGTCAAGGTTAAAAACGGCGAAACCCCAAGTAATCTGCTAGCTGCCCAAAAAGAGATTAAGGATCTTGGTTACTACTCTTTGAGCGTTAAAGAGACTCAGGCATTCTTAAACCAAGCAATCGGAATTCTACAGGCAATAGTTGTCACTTTTGGTGCCATTGCTGTTGTTGCGTCAATTTTCGGCATTATTAACACGATGTACATTAGCGTACTACAGCGTACACGTGAAATAGGGCTAATGAAAGCACTCGGTATGCGTAGGCGTGATGTTGGTCGCCTTTTCCGTATCGAAGCGGCACTTATAGGGCTCTTTGGCGGACTAATTGGCACTGGCTTGTCACTTATTGCGGGGTTAATCGGTAATCCGGCTATTCGTAAAGCAATTGATTATGACGGTAATCTTATAATCTTTGAGCCACTTCAAGTCGGTATACTTATAATTATACTAATCTTTGTGTCGATCTTTTCCGGCTGGTTGCCGTCACGTAAGGCCGCCAAGCTTGACCCGGTAGAGGCTTTAAGAACTGAGTAGTTCATGAAGCGAAGCCGTGCTTTTTTAGTAATACTTTTTGTAGGATGCTTAATTGCTCTATCTATTCAGCAAAACAAAATAGCACATCTACAACGTCAAGCATTTGAATCAAAATCGGCGGCTTTTAGACAACAATTAAAACCTGGCCTGGCCTGTGGACTACTAACCAGTAAAGAAGCTGGAATGTTTTTAGAAGTTAAGCAAATAATAAGCAGCGGAACTATTATACCTTCTGATGCATTAACTGCTGCGGTGAGGCTGGGTAGCCCGCGCATAGATAGTTGCACGCATACATATTTAGCAAACAACATATCATACATTGACATAGTAATAAAAACATACAAAACCGAGCAAATTGCAACCAAAGCCTACAACGAATATATAAAAAATATTATTTATACCGAACCCGGTAAACTTGCAACTGCTAATACCCGAGACATTTATGCGACCGGCGCGCACTATATTTTAAAAGGAGCAGTTGTATATGAGATTAGCGCTTCAAAAGTAGGCTCATCTAACGGTTCCGCACTAAAGAAATTTTCTGATTCGGTAGCCAATACAATATTGCAAAAATTGTAAAAGTTTACAGTAGTTAGAGTTGTTCTATTTAAGCCATAACGTTAGCAGTATAGAGTAATCGTCGGCTATACTAAGGCTAAGTAATGAGTAAAAAAGATTTCAAGCAGTGGATTGAGTCATACGGTGGATGGATGCTTATAGGACTATTCTGCACTATTCCAGTTATTCGCTGGGTAATGCTGCAAGATGTTTCTTACTTGTTTGCTAACCCTAATTCATTTTTTTCATCGTTTGGTAAGCTAACGGGCTTAGTTGGGCTTGTGTTGTATGCAATAAATTTGTTACTTGCTGCACGTACTCGCTGGATGGAAAACTTATTTAATGGACTAAACAAGGTGTATATTGCACATCACTTAACTGGCGGAATTGCACTGATACTGCTTGTATTTCACCCGCTATTTTTGGCCGTTAAATTTATAGACTATAAAATTCTAAGCTCGTTTAAAGATGCTGCCACTTTTTTACTGCCAAGAGCGTTTACGTCAGATACGGTGTTTTACCAGTTGCAACAATCACTCGCTATTAACGCCGGAATAGTGGCATTTATTGGCATGGTAGTGCTATTAGTTTTGACGTTTTTTGTAAAACTACCATACCGTATTTGGCTGGCGACACACAAATTTCTAGGCGTCGCTTTTATGTTTGCTGGCTTGCATGTTGTGCTTATAAGCTCAGATACTTCTAGGGATAATTTTTTAAAGTTCTATATGTTAGCTTGGGTGATAATTGGGCTAAGTGCTTTTGTGTACCGTACTCTTATGAGTAATGTATTTGTACGCCGCTATACCTACAAGGTTATTGCGGTAACACATCAAAATGGTAATGTTGTGGGCGTCACCATGGAGCCGCTCGAGAAAAAAATGACATACAAAGCTGGCCAGTTTGTGTTTATACGCTTTTTATGGAGTGAGCAAGAGGGAATTATTCGCGAAGCACACCCGTTTAGTATTGCCAGTTCACCGGGTGAGGCAAATGTGCGCTTGTATATAAAATCTTTGGGCGACTATACAACAAGTCTTAAAAATCTTAAGGTAGGTACCCTTGCCGAAATTGAAGGTGCGTACGGCAAGTTTACCTTTACGCGTTTTGGTATTGCGCCGCAAGTGTGGATTGCCGGCGGTATTGGCATAACGCCATTTTTGAGCATGGCTCGTAGCTATATGCCTGACAGCCCGCAAGTAGATTTAGTATATAGCGTCGTTAATCGTACCGAATTACTCGATCAAAAAGCTGTTGCAGAATTTTTACCTAGCACTTACAAGTCGTTTCGCTATTTTTCATATATTGCTAAAGAACAAGACGGTTTTTTAACGGCACAGAAGGTTAGTGATATGTGCGGGGGACTAAACGGTAAAGAGATTTTTATTTGCGGTCCACCACTTATGATGAGCTCGTTACGCTCACAGCTGCGCCAATTGGGCGTGCCAAATCGTAGAATACATTCAGAAGAATTTTCAATGCAATAACCCTATGAAAGAGTCCATGTCTATAAATACTAAACTGCTTACAAAAAATAAATTTTCAGGTTTGCGGCCGCCTAAAAACAAGCTAAAAATTAGTGTTGCAATTGCTATGGGTACATCTTTACTATTAATTACAATTATATTAATAGTTGGATTATTTGTTCCAAAAAGTGTGCTACTAAAACTTAGCCAAAACAAACAAGCCACAGGTCCTGCTAACGAAACGCAGCAAGCATTAGGTGGTGATTCAGGCGGGCAGAAAACTAGCGCACAAGACCAGGCACAAACGACAACTTCAATAAGTGCTGATTATGTAATTTCGGTAACGTCAGTTTCACAAGCTAACGGCGTTTTAGCAGTTGGTTTACGCATTACAAATAGTTCACAAATTATTCTACAGACTTCACCGTTTTTGCAATTTGATATAACTAGCCTAAGCTCAGGAGTAGTTAATAAACCGTTTTCTCCTAATGGGACTGTGTTATATGACGGCGGTCCGTTAGCGCCAGGCGACGCAAACCAAGGTACGCTCTATTTTAATAGCTTTGGTCCATCAGAGCAGTTTGAGATGCGTTTTTATAGTGACCCAGCGCTCGCTACTTTTCTACCAGTCCCCCTTATAATCTCATCAAATTAAGTACAGACTTTAATTGCACAAAAGTCATAACATGCTTGTAGCTAATTCCACACCTTGTAAGCACAAGCCTCACAGAGTAAACTAATTCCATGGCTACAACTACTAAAAAATCGTCTGCACGTAAAAAACCAACACCAAAAAAATCATCAACTAAGACATCTTCAAAAACCACATCCAAAAAAAATGTTAAAGCACCAGTACAAAAAACTCAAAAAGCATCTTCAAAATTTGCCCATAAGCAACAGTCAAGTAAAGTAAAAAAAGTAAAATCTCCCTTAACTAAAATGGAGAAACTATTCCGCTGGAATATTATTTTAGCTGCACTGCATGCTGTACAGGCAGTGGCAATTATAGTGTTATCAAAACCAGATTTGGGTGTTCAGACCGTTACTACTAGTTTCTTGTCGCTTGATACACTAGCAAGTACTGCCGAAAAACCAGTTTTGGTATCTGCAACTCGTAGTTTGTTTGATGTTAATCTATCCTGTTTTGTTGCTGCCTTCTTCATAATTTGTTCGTTGGCGCATTTATTTATTGCAACGCGCTACCGCAAAACGTACGAAGCAAACTTACAAAAAGGTATTAACAAAGTGCGTTGGTACGAGTATAGCTTAAGCGCCAGCACGATGATGGTTGCTATTGCGCTACTTGCAGGCATTTTCGATATAGGAACGCTTGTTCTTATGTTTGTGCTTACGGCCGTTATGAACCTCTGTGGATTAATAATGGAAGTCACTAATCAAGGCAAAGAAAAAATTAATTGGACTAGTTATATTGTTGGCTGTATAGCCGGTATTGCACCCTGGATAGTATATGTGTTTTACATTGTAGGCTCGAGCAGGTTCGGCGACGGCGGTGGGCCACCAACATTCGTGTACTATATTCTATTTAGTATATTCTTGTTGTTTAACAGTTTTGCTATAAATATGTACTTGCAGTACCGTAAAAAAGGTAAGTGGGCAGACTATTTGTATGGTGAGCGAGTCTACATGATATTGTCGCTTGTTGCTAAATCATTGCTTGCATGGCAGGTATTTGCCGGCGCATTACGACCGTAGTATTTTGACTATTTCTTCGTAATAAACTCCAGTCCGCACGCACCGTACCTTTAGTACGGCTTGCTTGCGGGCTTAGTTTATTCCAAACAACTAGCCTAAAATACTACGGTCTCATGTATTTTTAAATTCGTAATAACAGATATAACAGTGTAGACTATGGGTAATGGAACAAGTAACAATTGAAAAGCTCGTACACGGCGGGCAAGGGCTTGCGACACTTGCAGACGGACGCAAAGTTTTTGTATGGAATGCGCTGCCAGGCGAGACGGTCAGCTTGCGCATGCTAAAAAGTAAAAAAGGTTTTGCCGAAGCAATTGCCGAAGAGATAATTGAGCCTAGTAAAGAGCGTATAGCACCTAAAGAACCAGCAAGTTATTTAGCAACAAGCCCGTGGCAAATAATGGGTTTTGAATCTGAAAATACTTTTAAAAAAGACATATTGGCCGAGACTTTTGAACGCGAAAAAATCACTCTACCAGAATTTAATTTTGTGGGTGGCGACACAAGCGAGGCTTATCGTAGCAAAATGGAATTTGGCTTTTGGGGTGACAGTGAGGGCATTAGTTTGGCGCATTTTGTACGAGGGTCTCACGGTAAAACAAAAGTAGTAGGTAGCATGCTTGCTAAGCCCAGTATTAACACGGCAGTGGCAGATATTGTCGCGCAGTTAAATACATTAACGTCTGGCAAAAAAGCAATTCGGGCAGGTGATATAAAATCTATAATTTTACGTACCGCACAAAATGGCGATACGGTTGCAGCGCTTTTTGTAAAACCAAAAAGATTTCCAACGCTTACTATTCCTGCAAGTTTAAAAGGCTTGTTAGTGTTTCATAGTAACCCCAAAAGTCCAGCTAGTGTACCGACCGAACTTTTACAACGCGAAGGTGACCGAACATTAACAGACCTAGTGTTGGGCACGGAACTTATGTACGATGTGCTCTCGTTCTTTCAGGTAAATCTACCAGTGTTCGAATCTGCAGTAAAGCAAATAGATGCGCACATTGGCGACATTCCAAAGATTGATTTGTATAGCGGAGTAGGTAGCATAGGAATACCAATTGGCAATACTAAGACATTAGTTGAACTGGATGCTGCAAACATAGACATGGCTACCGTTAACGTGGGCAATAAGCCAATCGAAGTTGTGCATGCAAGTTCAGATAAATCACTCGACTACATAACAGGTAAAGAGGCGGTAATTGTTGACCCGCCAAGGGCAGGGCTTGGCGCTTACGTCACAAATAGACTTATTCAGGCTAAGCCACCGGTTATAGCTTACCTATCATGCAACCCAAGTACGCAGGCGCGCGATATTAAACTGCTGCAAGAGGCAGGGTACAAAATTACATTTTTTGAAGGCTATAACTTTTTCCCACGTACACCTCACATCGAATCGCTAGCTGTGCTAAAGTTAAAGTAATGAAACTACATCGATTTTTTGCCGGAAACTTGCGTGATAAATTTGGCCAGGTTCAGCTTCGCCAACACGTATGGGTAAACGACCCAGAACTCGTTAATCAGTGGTCGAGAGTATTGCGTTATAAGGTTGGTGACGAACTTGTTTTATTTAATGGTGACGGCGAAGACAGGCTGTACAAAATACATAAGTTCGAAGAACAAAGTGTTGGCCTAGAATTAGTAACCGAACTAGAACCAGTCTACCCGAAGCGTGAAATATATTTATTTTTTAGCATGTTAAAAAAAGATAAAAACGAGTGGGTCCTACAAAAATGTACCGAACTTGGTGTGAGCCACTTCGTGCCGCTACTTAGCGAGCGCACCGAAAAAACAGGTTTTGACGAGGGTAGGGCACTAAAAATTGTCACTGAAGCCGCCGAACAATGTGGCCGAAGCGATATTCCGCGTGTCCGTGAACCACTAAGCATACAGACTGTAATTAATGAATTTAAAGGTAAAATGACGCTGTATTATGCTGAACAGCACGAAGGTGCGCTGGATACTAAAGCCAATACCGAACCATGCGGTGTATTTATTGGCCCCGAAGGTGGCTGGACAGATGCCGAAAAAGAACTACTTGAGCAAAATTGTACAAAACTAAACATCGCTCAGTTTACCTTGCGTGCAGAAACCGCCTGTGTCACGGCCGCTACTTTACTGCTACAATAGTTTAATGGCAAACAACTATTGGCGGGAACGTAGTCAACCATATAAGGTGGGGCAGACCACTCCGTTCAAGGTGTCTCGTAGTAAGATCGAGCTATTTATGCAGTGTCCGCGATGTTTCTGGTTAGACGTGCGCCTAAAAATTACTCGTCCTAACAGTCCACCATTTAACATTAATAAAACTATCGATGAACTATTTAAAAAAGAGTTCGATACACACCGCGAAGCTCAAACACCGCATCCTATTATGGCAGCTGGTGGACTTAATGCTGTGCCGATGCAACACCAACAGCTAGATGATTGGCGTAATACCTTTGTTGGCGTCACTACGCTGCATAAGCCAACAAACTTACATGTTTTTGGTGGCATAGACGATGTGTGGGTAAACGATGACGGCGAAGCAATAGTTGTAGACTATAAAGCCACCAGTAAAGATAAAGAGGTAAGTATTGATAGTGATTGGCAAATTAGTTACAAGCGCCAGTTAGAGGTGTACCAGTGGCTGCTGCGTCAAAATGGACTGTTAGTAAGCGACACTGGTTACTTTGTGTATACTAACGCTCGAATTGATGTTGACGCCTTTGGCGATCGCTTAGATTTTGTTACAAAACTTATACCGTATACGGGTGATGATGGATGGGTAGATCCAACACTCCTAAAAATGAAGCAGTGTATGGACGGCGACATGCCGGCCGTTGGCACAGCTGCTATGGGTGGTGAGTGTGATTTTTGTGCCTATGCTAAAGCACGTACAATGTTAACCCTCGACGCAATAAAAAATAAAAAATAGCCTGTTAACTGTTTAGTTCCAGATGTATACTATAGCTAATGATAGATATACAAATACTTCGAGACAATCCAAAACAAGTTGCCGAAAAATCAGCCCAAAAGGGCTACCCAATTGACGCAGATAAAATTTTGTCACTCGACAGCAAGCGAAAGGAACTTCTATCTGAGATAGAAGTGCTACGCGCACAGCGTAACGAAATAGCAGGACGCATGAAGGGCGGGCGACCATCAGACCAAGACATTGCCGAGGGTAAACGGGTAAAAGAAGATCTAGCGTTAATAGAAGATGCACTAAAACCAATCGACCAAGAACTCACAGAGCTACTTAAAAAAGTACCAAACATGCCGTTCGATGATGTGCCGGTTGGTAGTAGCGAAGAAGAAAACGTGGTCGTTAAAACGTGGGGAGACAAACCACACTTTGATTTTGAACCAAAGTCACACTGGGCTATTGCCGAGGCGCGTGGCCTTATTGATAAAGATCGTGCAGCTAAAATTGCAGGCAGTCGTTTTGCGTATATTAAAGGCCCGTTAGTACAGTTGCAGTTCGCAATTATGCAGTGGGTAGTTGATACGCTTGGCAACGAATCTGTATTACAGCAGCTAATAACTGAAAATAATCTAAACGTAAGTGCTAAACCGTTTACACCAATTTTGCCTCCAGCTATGATACGAACCGACGCATATGATGCCATGGATCGTTTGGAGCCGAGTGACGACCGTTACAAAGTTGGTGCCGACGAAGACGACTTGTGGTTGCAGGGAAGTGCTGAGCACACACTGGGCAGTATGTACTGGAACGAGACACTGCCCGAAACTCAATTACCAATCCGTTATGTTGGATACTTAACTAGTTTTAGACGCGAGGCAGGTACCTACGGTAAAGACACCGAGGGTATTTTACGTATGCACCAGTTTGATAAGCTCGAGATGGAAGTGTTTAGTACCGCCGAAACAGGCCTGGATGAACATAAATTGCTGGTAGCAATTCAAGAATATTTAGTGCAGCAACTTGGTTTACCATACGAATTACTGCAAAAATGTACCTTTGATATTGGTAAACCAAATGCCCGAGGTATAGATATAAACATATGGATGCCTGGCCAGAACAAATACCGTGAAACGCATACTGCAGATTACATGACAGATTACCAATCGCGTCGGCTGCAGACTCGTGTTAAGCGTGCGTCGGGTGTTACCGAACTTATGCATACAAACGACGCTACGGCTTTTGCGCTTGGCCGTATTATGATTGCTATAATAGAAAACTTCCAAACTGCTGATGGTCACATTATTATTCCGCTAGTTTTACAAAAATATTTAGGAGGCAAAGAAGTATTATGAAGCTAGAAATTACCGCACTGCATACTGACCTACAAGCTGACCTCAAAAAATATGTCACCAAAAAAGTTACGAAGCTTGAAAAGTACGTGCCGCGGCAAGTCCGCCAGTCTGCACACATGAGCGTTGTATTAAAAGAGTCACATACTAAAAATAAAAGGCAATTTACCTGTGAAATGACACTTTCACTAACAGGCGACACGATTTCGGTAAGTGAGAGTACCCTAAACATCTTTGCAGCAACAGATATAGCTGAGGCAACCATGCGCAATAGAATCAAAAAATACAAAGAAAAACACATAAGTGAACGGGCTGGCAAAAAAGAAAAAAAAGTGCGACTATTTTTGGGTAAAATATTATCGCGCTAAGTCGGGTCAATACGCTATACTAATATCTGAATGACTGCGCTAGGTGGATGCACGTTTGCTAGTAATACATACGTGCAAGCATGTCACCATATAAAATTTAAGGTTGATCAAAAAATATGAATAAAACATTCAAGCGTATTCTCGGTGATCCTCAGGTCAAAACACTCAAGCGGCTTACTAAGAGGGTTGCAGCCATAAATAGCCTCGAAAAAAAGTATAAAGCCATGTCTGACAAGCAGCTTGCTTCGCAAACTGACGTGCTTCGTACGCGCTTAAAAGGTAAGGATACACTCGATACTATATTGCCAGATGCTTTTGCCGTTGTACGCGAAGCATCAAGGCGAGTACTCGGTATGCGTCACTTTGACGTGCAATTAATCGGTGGTATGGTGTTGCACGAAGGTAAAGTTGCCGAAATGAAAACTGGTGAAGGTAAAACGCTTGTAGCCACTCTACCAATGTACCTTAATGCATTGCAAGGTAAAGGTGCGCACCTAGTCACCGTTAACGATTACCTAGTACAGCGTGATGCTGGTTGGATGGGTCAAATATACACATTTTTGGGCCTTAGTGTCGGTGTTATCATTCCCGAACAATCTTTTATATACGACGCAACATTCACCAACAAGGACCACGAAGATGAGCGATTCGCACACCTAAAACCTGCTACACGCCAAGAAGCTTATAAGGCCGACATAACATACGGCACAAACAACGAATACGGGTTTGATTATTTGCGAGACAACATGGTACGAGAAATCGACCAACTGCGCCAGCGCGAGCTAAACTATGCAATTGTTGACGAAGTCGACAGTATTTTAATCGACGAAGCGCGTACGCCGCTCATTATTAGCGCCAGTGCTGCGGCAAGCGGTAGTGCCTATGCACAATTTGCAAAACTATCTAGACAATTAAAAAAAGATACTCATTTTGAAGTCGACGAAAAACGGCGTTCAGTTGTGCTTACAGATGAAGGTATTGAATTTGTTGAAAAAGCGCTTGGTATTCCAAATTTGTATGACACCGTAAATATTCGAACCATTTACCACCTAGATCAAGCATTAAAAGCGCATGGTTTGTTTAAGCGAGATAAGGATTACGTCGTAACTGCCGACGGTGAAGTAGTTATTGTTGACGAATTCACTGGTCGCTTGCTTGCTGGAAGGCGCTATAACGAGGGCTTGCACCAGGCAATAGAGGCCAAAGAAGGTGTCGACGTACAAGAAGAGTCAATGACGCTTGCTACCATCAGTTTTCAAAACTATTTTAGGTTGTACAAAAAACTATCAGGAATGACTGGTACGGCAAACACCGAAGCCGAAGAATTTCATATGATATATAAACTTGATGTTGTTGAGATACCGGCTAATCGTAAGTTAACGCGTATTGACCGTTCGGACCGTATTTATCGAACCGAAGCTGGTAAATTTAAAGCTATTGCCAAAGAAGTTAAAGTACTGCACACCAAAGGGCAGCCAGTACTCATAGGTACGGTTTCTATCGAAAAGAACGAACTACTCAGCAGCCTATTAAAAAAAGAGTCTATTCCACACCAAATTCTAAATGCAAAAAATAATGAACGAGAAGCAAAAATAATTTCTGGAGCTGGTCACAAAGGTGCTGTCACGCTCGCGACCAACATTGCGGGCCGAGGCACAGATATTGTGCTAGACGAAGATGTAAAAAAATTGGGCGGCTTGTTTGTGCTGGGTAGCGAACGACACGAATCGCGCCGTATAGATAATCAGTTGCGTGGTCGTTCGGGTAGGCAAGGCGACCCAGGCGAATCGCAGTTTTTCGTAAGTACCGAAGACGATTTAATGCGTATATTTGGTGGTGATCGTATTGCTGCAGTTATGAACCGATTAAAAATTGATGACGCAACACCTATTGAAAACCGAGTTATAAGTAAGAGTCTAGAGTCAGCGCAAAAAAAAGTCGAAGGCTTTAACTTTGATATGCGCAAGAATGTAGTTCAATACGATGATGTTATGAACCGTCACCGCAAAGCTACCTATATCATGCGCCGCGAAATTTTGCACCAAGCCGAAATTGGTGGACGAATCAAAGAATTTATTAAAGACGAAGTTCGTGCATTAGTCGAATCACCGGATTCTCTTAAGCGTGGTTTTGACCAAGTTATTGCAAGCGTATTTCCGTTTGAAGATGCACAACTAGATACATTATTTGACCAGCCTGCAAGCAAGTTCCAAAAAGTGCTCGAGCAAGAAGCTCTCGAAGCATACAAAATGCGTGAAGATATATTTGGCAGCGAAATAATGCGCAAAGTCGAACGTGATGTTTATTTGCAGGTACTCGATAATTTGTGGATGCAACACTTAGAAAACATGGATCATTTACGCGAGGGAATTCACTGGATTTCAGTTGGTCAGCGTGATCCGCTTGTTGAGTATCGTCGACAAGGCCAGCATTTATTCGAAAAAATGCAGCAAGACTTGCGTCACGAAACACTTAAGAGCTTGTTTAGTGCTGAACCTGCAAACTTTGATAACCTCGACCAACCAATTGAAACCGAACTGACTCGTGCTGCGCGTAGTTCGGTCGACAATGCCGATAAAATACTCGATGCGACTGAATTTGAGGAGCAAGATTTTGTTAGTTCAAGTACTGCAAAAGCTAGTGTTGCCAAAAAGCATAATCAAAAGAAAAAAGTTCGTAAGGCAGAACGTACCCGTAAAAAGGCAGCACGCAAGCGGCGCTAACCTGCCGCCTTGCAAAGTACACATACCTATGAAACATTCCGTCGAAGAAATAACTTTTAAAAATGGCCTTAAAACACTTGTTCTAAATGTCCCAGATGCACCAGTGGTAGCTTGCGAGATAAGCTTTAGGGCGGGCGAGTTTTTGCTTGGTCGTGAAAAGTGGGAAACAGCGCACATCATGGAACATATGATGCTCGGGTCGAATAGCAATTTTGCAACGTCGCGTGATTTTCAGGCAGCCCTCGAAAAAAATGGCGCATATAGCAACGCCAGTACGAGTGCATATGATATAACGTACGAAGTTGAAAGCGCTCATTTTGATACAGCGCGCGTACTTGGTTTATTAACACAAGCGCTCGAGCGTCCCGTATTCAAATCGAGTGAATTCAAAGCAGAATTTGGTAACGTTGCCGAAGAGCTCGAAGGACGATCTAACAATCACTTTAGAACACTTAATATTGCGATTAGAGAAGCCCAAGGTTTATGTAGTGTGAGCGACACCGAGCGAGTTACACTCATGCAAAATGTAATAAAAGACGACATTAATAGCCATTATAATGCAACGCACAGCATTCAAAACGCTCGTTGTATAATCGCGGGCAACGTAACGTCAGAACATCTTGATGTTTTAGCTAAACTTAAACTAAAGTGTGCTACGCCGCGTATTTCCATGCCAACCGAAACACCAATACACAATAACTCTCCACTTGTCATAATCAAAAAAGATGTACCTAACTATTATTTTTATGTAGATGCATACGCAACAAGGCGATTTAATCAACGCGAAAGAGACGCGCTAGGCATCTTAAGTACTTTGTTAACAGATACGCTCCATTCGATTTTGTTTGGTACGGCTCGAGAACGGGGCTTGGTGTATGCAATGGGCTCCGGGCAACAGCATATAAAAGATTATTCTAGCTTTTGGCTAGGCGCACAAGTTAGTAAAAAGAATGCATCAGAATTGTTTCAGCTTATGGTGCATTCACTCATCACTATTCGTGAAAAAGGGGTGTCCGAAAAAGATCTACAGGCAGCAAAATTGTACATGCTTGGTAATCATGAGCGCTCTGCGCAAACTGTTCGTTCGCTACTTTCACGATACAGTGCGCCGTACTTTCGCGACGACACTATAGCAAATGAACTTGGGTACGAGCAGCGGATTTCAGAGGTGACCAACGACGACATAAAGGCTATACTAGCCACGGTTTTGAGCGGCCCGTGGATGCTTGGTTTGCTTGGCGATGTTGCCAGCGACCATGCCACTCAGCTTTATGATATACTGACGCCTTTGTTCAGTAATTGATATACTAAGCCTATGCAAGACAGTGTTACAACAGCAGTGAGTGAATTTTATACATCTGTTAATAATGCTATAAAAAAAGTACCAATAGCAGATTTACAAAAAACCGTAGCTGATGCCGAGGTTACTATGTCGGCAGCAGATTTTTGGAACGATCAAGCTCAAGCGCAGGCGGTAAGCAAGCAAGCAGCAGAAGCAAAACGTACTCTTGATACATGGACAGAGCTTCGGCAGGGTGCACAGACTTTAAAAGAATTATCTGAGATGAACGATGCCAGTATGCAAGTCGAAATATCTGCAAATCTTACACAACTACAAAATCAGTTTAAAACAGCCAAAATAGAACTAGATTTTTCACATCCATACGACAAGTACGATGTCGTTATGAGTATATATGCAGGGGCAGGTGGGACCGATGCTCAAGACTGGGCTGCAATGTTGCTACGCATGTATACGCGCTGGGCAGAAAATCACAAGCTTAAAACGACGATACTAGATAAATCTGATGGTGATGAAGCTGGTATAAAAAGTGTAACGTTCGCAATTGATTCAGGATCATTTTTGTATGGCAAGTTACGCTCAGAACACGGCGTACATAGGCTCGTGCGCCTAAGTCCTTTTAATGCTGACAGCTTAAGGCAAACGAGTTTTGCTCGTGTTGAAGTAGTTCCTAAAATCGAAAATGAAGCCGACATAACAATTGACGAAAAAGAACTGAAAATTGATGTATACCGTAGTGGCGGTAAGGGCGGGCAGAGTGTTAACACAACCGATAGTGCTGTACGTGTTACACATATTCCGTCTGGCATTGTCGTTGCAATCCAAAACGAACGTTCACAGCTACAAAACCGCGAAACAGCAATGACAATACTACGATCAAAATTAGCAGCGCTGCAGCAAGAACAGCATGATAAAAAGGTATCTGAACTACGCGGACCAAACGAACAGGCAGCATGGGGTAACCAAATCCGTAACTATGTGCTTCACCCATATAAAATGGTAAAAGATGTACGCAGCGGCTACGAAACAAGTGATACACAGGGCGTGCTAGAGGGTGATATCGACGAATGTATAGCAGCCTACTTACTCACAGCTAAGCGTTAGTGATATACTAGTATTAGTGATATTACTTGATAGAGTTACAAAAACATATAGTAAAAAGGGCGCTGCGCTTGAGCGTATCAGTTTGCACGTCGAACCAAAAGAGTTTGTTATTATTGTTGGTCATAGTGGCGCAGGTAAAAGTACCTTATTAAAACTGCTCACACGTGAAGAAAAACCGACTAGTGGCAAAATTTTGGTAGGCGGTATTGATTACGAACGGCTAAAAGACCGAGATATACCTTATTTAAGGCGTAAAATAGGCGTCGTTTTTCAAGATTTTAAGCTATTACCAGCTAAAACTGTATTCGAAAATGTTGCATTTGCACTCGAGATTGTAGGACTTAGTAACAGAGAAATAAAGCATACGGTACCAAAGGTGCTAGATTTGGTTGGTCTAAAAGGCAAAGAAGACAGCTACCCAAGCGAATTATCTGGAGGTGAGCGACAGCGAGTTGCAATCGCAAGGGCAGTCGTTCGCCAGCCTAAAATACTCATTGCAGATGAGCCTACCGGCAATTTAGATCCAAAACATGCGTGGGATGTTATTCGAGTTCTCGAAAAAATAAACCACTATGGCACAACCGTACTGTTGACGACTCACAACCAAGAAATTGTTAATAAGCTCAAACGCCGAGTCGTGACAATAGACGGTGGACATATCGTTTCTGACAAAGCCGGAGGCAGCTATAAATGAAGCGTAAGTTAAACGCATTTTGGCGTGTTACAAAAGCCGGTGGTAACAATTTTTTGCGAAACGCATGGCTTTCTATAGCAGCAACGGCAGTTATGACTGTTGCCCTAACAATAATGTTGGGTGCAGTTGTTTTGCACGTATCTACGGGTAATGCAGTCAAAGAACTTAGTAAAAAAATAAAAGTTACAATATATTTAAAAGATGGTGCCACCGAGGAGCGTCGGGACATGGTTAAGGCAAGGCTCCAGTCACAAGAAGGTGTCGATAACATTACTTTCGTAGATCGAAGAGAGGCTGAGCGCCGCTTTAAAACAAATCAAAATCAGCAAGATAAAGCTTTTATCGAGCAAGCTCTAGCCCTGACCGGTGCAACGACGCTACCAGAGTCACTTGAAGTATCGCTGACCGATTTATCTAAGAGTAATAGCATTGTAGCTATCGCAAAAGAGCAGGGTTATAAAGACGTTGTTGACGACGTATCGGTTGGTAAAAACGATGTCGCCAAAGAAACTATCGAGCGCGCAACCAGTGCTCAGCGCTATATAACTCGGGGTAGTATTTTTGCAGCAATATTATTTGCCGCAGTGTCTGTGCTAATAATTTTTAATACTATTCGTATGGCGATTTTTACAAGGAGTGAAGAAATTCGTATTATGAAATTGATTGGCGCTACACCAAATTACATACGCGGACCATTTTTAGTTGAGTCGTGTATGTACGGTTTTATTGCGGGCGTGCTGGCAAATGTCGCTGTTTACACAGCCATATTAAGCATTGGTCCAAAAATACAAAACCAAGCAGAGTTTTCGGCTAGCTACGCACTATTTACAAGCACATCAGTCATGCTTATATCGCTCGCAGGAGCAATACTAGTAGGTATAATGGTTGGTATTTTTTCGAGTATGTTGGCAATGAACAAACACCTCAAACTCAAGCACTGGTAAAATCTTATTTTCTGCTTTCAGAAGAGGCCTCTTTCACACTTTTGGTGGCAAAATTTCTTTCAAACCTATGGTTTGATTTCTTTGTTCCATTTTGTCTTGGCAAAACGGAACCCAAAACCGTGCCATGCTAAAAACACTCCAGCATGTGTACTGCCTATTTTACGGTTCTTCGGGATTGCGCTCTGGTGCACATTTTTTACTAGTTAACTTTAAGTAGGTAAAAAATGAAGCCCTCAGAAACTATTCCGTAATATAACCACTCCACCTGTTGGGTGTTCTTAGAATGGCGGTGCGACCACTTTGTGGTCGAGCTATCGCTAGAGCTATGGTTACTAATATGGTCTGGGACTATCAAAGTCTTTCCTGGATGCCCATTGTATAAAAATAACACTTAAAAGGAGGCAGCATGGTTATTTTTTCTACCTAAAATATTTAGAAAAAATAATCCCGACCCTCCAGCTGGCGGGGAGTTCTGCCGAGCAGTGTTGTTTTTTACAATTAGGGGCATACCACGAAAGCTTTGGTCCCAGTGGTTTTGCTCAACTTTTGACATCAAAAGTTGAAAAGATTGATTCCTCAAAACAACATAAAGAAGCCTCTGTGGTAAGCAAAAAGGTGTTGTGTACTTATGCTATAATACTAAGGTGATGAAGACTATTCGTCTAAAACAAAAACTATTTACTTTTATTGCCAGTACAATTCTAATGGCGGGTATGTTTTCGGGTACTGTTCACGCACTTACATCAGTGCAGTTACAAGAACAGGTAAACACGCTACAGTCGCAGATAAACGCCGGTACAGCCAAGGCAAAAGAGCTCGCACAACAAGCAGATAGCTTAAAAAAAGCCGTTGGTGCACTTGATATACAAATTGACCAAGAAAATGCTCGTATCGAACAAACAAATCTTAAAATACAAGACTTACAAAATAAACTCAACGAGACACAGGCCGAACTCGATCGTCAAAAAGATCTGTTAAAAGACAGTATGCGTGCGTTGTATAAAAAAGGTGGTGCATCACCAATCGAATTACTAATTGGTAGTGATAGTTTTTCGCAGTTTATAGACAGTCAAGAATACTTAACGAGGCTTAAGTCGGCCATACAAACGTCGACCGATAAAGTTATTGCACTCAAACAAGAAATTCAAAAGCAGCAGTTCGAGCAAGAAGAACTACTAAAGGTGCAGCAAGCTCAAAAAGACGCTGTTGCTATCCAGCGCAACGACCGTCAAGCCTTGTTAGACCAAACACGTGGTGATGAAGTACGATACCGTAGTCTTGTTGCTGATTTGCGCGCCCAGCAGGTTGAGGTTAACCGGGCTTTATTTGCACAGATTCAGCTTGAGCGGGGTAATGGTAATAACGGCGGGTATCCGTATGCTGATTATGCGTTTAGTATGATTCCTTGGGGTTGTGGCCCTGGTGAAGGTCCAGACAGATGGGGCTATTGTACGCGCCAGTGCGTCAGTTATGCTGCTTGGGCGGTCGAACGTTCTGGTCGTCAGGCGCCACTGTATTATGGTAATGCCAAAAACTGGGTAAACGCAGCTCCAGATGCATGGCAGTATAACTCACCGCAAGCAGGAGATGTTGGCGTATTAACGGGTGGATCGTTTGGGCACGTGGTGTACGTAGAGACTGTATATAACAACGGCACCATGCGCATAAGTCAGTACAACGCGCAAGTTTCGGGTGAATATAGTGAGGCAACTGTTTCGACTAACTTTGCCAATAAATACATAAGATTCCCATAAAAGTCGCACTATACATAGTACAATACAATTAGTAGTTACTAAATAATGGAGTGTATATTTCGTGGCGTTGACATTAAAAAAAGAACAAGACACAAAGAGTAAAAAAGTAAACACAGAGGTGACCAATCGCTCGGTATATGCAGCAGCTAGCGTCATAGTGGCTTTATTGCTTTTTGCAAGCGGCTGGGCATTCGGCAGGGGTAATATTGGAATCACTAGCCTTAGTAGTGGGGCTGTACGCGGTAATATACAAAATTTTAACGAGGTTAATGAAGTAGTAAAGGCGCTCCGCGATAACTATGACGGCGCTATTGACGACACTAAACTCATGGACAGCTTAAAGTCTGGTGCGGCAAAGTCAGCTGGTGACCCGTATACTGAGTTTTTTAACAGCGAAGACAGCAAGGCTTTTAGTGATGAGCTAAGTGGCAGCTTTGAAGGCATTGGCGCAGAGCTTGGTAAAGATGGCAACAATATCGTAATAATAACTCCGATAGCCGGTAGTCCGGCCGAAAAAGCAGGCTTAAAGTCTAAAGATATAATTGTTAAAATTGATGATACCCAAGCAACTGATATGTCTATTGCAGAAGCGGTAAAGCTTATAAGGGGTAAGGCAGGTACAGACGTAAAACTAACCTTGGCTCGCGATGGCAATAAGGTTGAGCTAACTATTACACGCGGAAAAATTTCAATCCCGAGTGTTAAGTGGGAGATTAAAGACGGCATATGTACCATTACGCTGAGTCGATTTGGCGAAGATACTGCATCGCTCATGCAAAAAGCTGCAACCGAGTGTCGGGACGCAAACGTGCGCGGAGTTATATTAGATATGCGTGGTAACCCAGGCGGGTTGCTTGACGCTGCTGTTAAAGTAAGTAGCTTGTGGCTCGATAATGGCAAGGTGGTGTTGCTTGAAAAACGTGGCGGAAAAGTAGAAAAGACCTTTAAAGCAAGTGGAGCGCCGACATTAAAGGGTATAAAAACGGCAGTTCTTATAAATGGCGGTAGTGCGAGTGCCAGTGAAATAACCGCCGGTGCACTGCACGACAACGAAGTTGCGACTCTCATAGGCGAAACATCATATGGCAAGGGGAGCGTACAGCAAATAATTGATTTATCGGCGGGTGGTACGCTCAAAGTAACTATAGCTCGTTGGTTTACCCCAAATGATAAAAATATTGATAAAGAGGGTATTAAGCCCGATCAAGAAGTAAAAATATCTGATCAAGACATCAAAAATGGTGTCGACCCGCAAATCGACGCCGCCAAAGCATATCTAAAGTAACTGTTCTACACTTGCGCAGCGCTAGCGAAGTAGGGTAGTATTACATATATAAATTAAGGGGTATGTGTGGCAAAAGCCAAAACTGGGCTTACTAAATATGTGTTTGTCACTGGCGGTGTCCTCTCTGGAGTCGGCAAGGGTATAACGGCCGCCTCAATCGGCAACATATTAAAGGCCCGCGGCCTAAGCGTAAACATCCAAAAATGTGACCCTTATTTAAATACCGATGCCGGCACACTCAACCCCGCCGAGCATGGTGAATGCTTTGTAACAGCAGACGGTGCCGAAACAGATCTTGACCTTGGTCATTACGAACGCTTTTTAAACATAGAACTAACCCGCCAAAGTAGCCTTATGAGCGGGCGTATAATGCGGCAAGTTATTGACGACGAGCGGGCTGGAAAATATCTAGGTAAAACAGTTCAGATAATTCCTCATGTGACAAGTGCCATACAAGAGCATATTCAAAATGCTGCTAAGGGTTTTGATGTTCATATAATAGAAGTTGGCGGAACGGTCGGCGATTACGAGGGTCTTAGCTTTATTGAGGCAATTCGCGAACTGGGTATGAGAGTTGGCCGCGAAAACTGTGCCTATGTACACGTTGTATACTTGCCATATTTAGGCGCAAGTGGCGAACTTAAAACTAAGCCTGCTCAAAACGCGGTTCGAGAACTCCGTGGACTGGGTATAGTACCCGATGTTTTGGTTGCCCGTAGCGAAGCGCAGGCACCCGACGAAGTAATTAGTAAGCTGAGTTTGTTTAGTGGGGTCGACAAAAGGGCAATTGTACTATTGCCAAACGCCAATACCATTTACCAAGTTCCACTTACTCTTGAAAAACAAAACATAGGCAAGGTGCTTGTCGAGCGACTTAACTTGCCAAATAAAAAGGCAAACGTTGCATCGTGGCATAAACTCGTCGAGCGGGCTAGTAATGATAGTGCGCCAGTGCTACACATTGGTATAGTTGCCAAATATCTAAACAACCAAGACACGTATATGTCGGTCGTTGAGGCGCTAAAAAGCGCAGCGTGGGCAGCGGGCAAACAAGTTCGTATCAAATGGATTGATGCCGAAAAGTTTGAAAATACAAAAGTAAATATTGCTAAAGAGCTTAGTGGGCTGCATGGCATTGTCGTGCCAGGTGGGTTTGGTAAACGTGGGCTAGAGGGCAAAATCCGTGCCGCTACTTTTAGCCTAGACTCAAAACTGCCTTATTTAGGCTTGTGTTTGGGTATGCAGGTTGGCGTTATTGCGGCCGCACGTCGCGCAGGGCTAAAGGGCGCAAACACTATTGAGCTAAACCCTAACACGCCTCACCCTGTAATTCATACCATGAACGACCAAAAGGGCAAAGAGGGCACGGGAGGTACTATGCGGCTTGGTAACTATCCCTGTGAGCTAGTAGAGGGTTCGCTAGCGCGTAAGTTGTACACAGCAAAAACAGTAAACGAACGCCACAGGCATCGCTACGAGGCGAACAATAAGTATGTAGGTCAATACGCCAATTGGGGCATAAGCGCAAGTGGTGTGTCGCCTGACGGTACTCTGGTAGAGATTATCGAGGGCACCAATCATCCGTTCTTTATAGCTTCACAATTTCACCCCGAATTTAAATCTCGGCCCACACACCCGCACCCATTATTTGCTGGATTCATTGACGCATGCGCACAAACAAAGTAGCATAAGAGGTATTATGGATAAACAAGTAATAAACTCAACATCAACAAGCCCAAAAAAGATTTTATTAGTCGAAGATGATGATTCTCTGGCTAGTGTGTATGCAACTCGTTTCGATGCGGAAGGATTTATTGTTAAGCGTGTACAAAATGGCGAAGACGCCTTAGCCGCAACACTCGAGTTTAGGCCAGATATTATATTGCTCGATGTCATGATGCCCAAAGTGAGTGGCTTTGATGTACTAGACATTCTGCGCAACACACCCGAAACCACAAATGTTCGTGTAATTATGCTTACAGCACTCAGCCAAGACAGCGACCGTCAGCGCGCCCAAGAACTCGGGGTAGACGATTATTTAGTAAAATCTCAAGTTGTTATTGCTGATGTGGTAGAAAAGGTTCGACAGCATCTTGGTATGACCTCGCAGGTTTAGTTTGCATACTTTGGGCGAATAGCCCAGACACTCTGAGGCTGTACAGAAACGTACAGCCTCTTTACGTTTCTCGTGATTCACCCCAAATCGCACTAAACATAATACTTCCTAGTTGGAGTAACTATCTGTACTAAAATTGACAAATAATAAAACTTATGCTAATAATATATAAGTAAATAACTAAAACATAAAAATGTCAGAAATACAATTACAAACAAGTCCTCAAGAAAATGCACCATTCTCGCCTGTGAACCCTGAAGCGATACCTATTCAGCATGAATTATTAAACACAGCACTAGGTAAACTTGTAGAGGTTGGTGTAATTACTGACCCTGAACGAAGGGCAAAAATTCAGGACGCCGGACAAGAAATGATAGATGATTTTGGTATAACAGATAAATTCTTTGAAGATGAATCAAAATCTATTATTTTTGCAGCTTTGGCTAGTGACTATGCAGACTTAAAGGACTCGAAGGTAGAAAACGTAGGTGTTATAACCGCACACAAAGAATTTTTAGCTGATACGTTGGTTTTGCTAGCGGGTAAAGAAAGTGCTTATGCGGATGTCTACGGGGGTTCAAAAGGTGAAGATGATATATCTAGTGAAAGAATGCTAGCGACCTACGATAAATTTACAAATAAAGTAGTTAGTAGTGAAATGACGGCTGCCATCGCTAATGGGTTACTAGATGATGTTAAGAAAAATTTAGGTATAACAGCCGATAATGAAGACCAGTATGAGGTTCGTGTTTTGAATGTTTTGTCAGAAGATGGCGGTGAAGCCTATGGTATGAGTCCTACCCCTCCTGATGGTTTGTATGATCTAAAATATGACGATCCAAAAGTAAAAGAATTTGATCAAGACGACGAGGCTTATAAGGATTACGAAGAAGGTCTAATCAAAAATGGCAAAGATTTTAATAAAAGTATGGGCAGAGAAGGTGATTCTTTTGCGCCAGCATGGATAACGACAATAGATGGAAGAACAATTTTATGTTTATCGCTAACTACCGCAGAAAAAATATTATACAAAGATGAAGCCCGATCAAGTTATTTTACAGAAGATGATAGGGCACGTGATTTAGCTTTGCTAAAACATGAATACACGCATACCCAAAAAGGTGTCTCTGTTAACGGTGAGCCGTATTTGGGAATTGGATTAGAAGAACTGCGTGCAGAGCATTTTTCGGGCGATAAGCACGGCTACGCTGACGTAAAAAGACACTTCAAATTTGTATCTAAGTTATCAGGATTCAGCCCTAAAGATATTTTTGATGATAGAGCAGAAGGGGAAGTATTTGATCCGGCAAATTTTTATACAAAAATAGCCCAACAAGAAGGACTAGATGGCCTTCTAGACGCCGTATTACTTAATCCGTCGAACTATATTAAAGACGAAGGATCCAACAAGCTACAAAAATCGATTAACGATTACGTTGGGGGTATTGACGGTTTGCAAGAAAAAGCTTGGGATAAAGCCGTTAAAACAATTGGCATAGAAGGTATCGAAGCGAATTTACGTGAATTTACGAAATTAATAGCAGAAAAAATGGACCCAGAGAGCTTCTATAAGTACGGTGGGTTTCCTTATATTGCCAGGAAGGCACTTGAATTATGGGACAAAGAAAAACCCTCTGATTATGTTTCGCCTTCAGGCTTTTAAAGTTGATTTCTACAAGATAAAAAGCTAACAAAGTGCTGCGCATCAGTCAGCAGTATTCGTAGAACAACAAGCTCGACATGCTGCGGGTGAAAGCTGGGAATAAATCCAAACACTCGGTAAGGCTGCAGAAGTTCGTAGCTAATAAAAAAGCGCCCAGTAGGGCGCTTTTTAAATTACAGAGAAGTAGTATTAAAGAATCTGGATTTCGGTGCGCTAGAGATACAACTAATAAAAACTGGGACTATCATAGCACAGAGGATTTGATTAAAGAGCTCAAGTTACTATAGTAAAAATACTATATTGACAATATATAAAGCATATGTTAGTATAGTAATATTACAACATAAAACAAAAAAAATGAATCAAGATCCAACACAACTATCTCAAGACTCAAATGCGCAGAACTTTGTTGCCGCAGCTGAGTCAGCCAAACAACCAACACCCGCAGAATCGCTAGGTGTTGTAGATGGAAATTTTGATGTAAAACGTGGCGCAGGCGAGAACGCATACACCGAAAATGGCTGGAATGTCGTAGAAGTTGGTATGGATACCGATAAAACAACTGGAATAGAGCGTCAATACGTCATTATATCTAACGCCGAACTTGGCGTAGATGGTAAACCATTACGTGATGAAAATGGACATATTGAAGGTGTTATAAAAAACGTGTGGGTAGATACGTTCAATAGTTGGCAAAACTCAGAAGCTGACAATTCAGCTGAAGTTGTAGAAGCAGAAAAAGCCCTAGGACATATAGGGGCTCCTGCAGTACATGCTGAAATAGAAGTTGATATTGTTGCTGAAGCTGTTATAAAAGAAGGTGCAGAACAGGCACAGCTAGATCCTACGAAAACAGCCGAGTTTAAACAACGTGTAAATAATGATTTAGGTACTTTATATTCTGAACTAAATAGATTTGCGAATATGCCAGACGCTGCAGTGAATAATAGTATTGGCAGATTAGTAGATTATACCCAAAGACAACAAGTTGATATACGGCGAACGTTTGAAGGTGCTGCAATCGGTGCGTTACGTGATCCTCGATTCGCTAACGATTATTATGCAGATAGTGTCCGTCCAGCACTGCAGAATTTACTAGGATCAGATACTTCAGCTTTAAATCGTATAGATTCAGTCGTAAGTACACTTATAGAAACTATGAGTAAAACTTCAAATACAGATCCTAATTATGCAGCTTATCAAAAAAATCAACTTGTTTCTGATATGATCGAGCAATCTAGAGCAGTACGTGAGCTGATTTCAGCCGATAACCAACAAGCAGCCCGCCAAACAGAGCTATTCTTGCAGGGACTTGCAGTAGGTTTATCTGACAATAATAGCCGTGGCAATATAATGCGGTTAATACAAAAAACACTAGTTGACGCTCAGTAATGACACGGCGTAGTCTCATTGCGTTATAGAATTAAAGTAGGTTATTAATAATTAGCGCTGCTTGCTGTCTAGCATAGCCCAGCCAACAAGGCTAACAATGCCAATGTATTGTGCAAGCCCCTGCAGTGCCATAACTTTAAATTGACTACTAGATAGCACTGACATAACAACAGAAGTTATAGCTAGTAGAGTAAACATCGAGTATAGTGCATGCTGTTTTGCAGACGCAGTGCGCCATTCGGTAATTACGTGTGCAATCATGCTTACAATAATTGCTAGTAGCATTATAAGCCCACCCAAACGGTGTAGGTCGCCCTTGATTTGGCCATGTTCTATCTGAAACACGCCAAGCATAAAAAAGCCTGTCGCTGCAACTATGCGACAGATTTTTTGTAGCAGGCGTTTTGTTGCTTTGGCATCAACTAGTAGCAGTAAGGCTGTTAGTACAAACCCAGTCGTAAATATATATGATGTAGGAGGGAAGGCGCCGAGTGAACTAAACGCCGATCTTATACCTATAAGCTCAGGCTTAATACAGTAACATACTACTACGGTAAGAATAGCTGTATAAACAGCAATCCCCAGAGGCTGAATACTCTGGGGATTTGAAGCTTTGCTCATTGAGTTAATTAAATAACCTGGATTTCGGTGCGGCGAACTGTTTTGCCGGTGTAGGTCTTTTTGCTGCGAGTAATAAATGTAACAACGCCGTCTTTAGCAGCATGAATAGTGTAGTTACGGCTCATGGTCGTACCTTTGCCTGGTAGCTTGGTCATGCCAATTTGCCTAAAGATAATTTGACCCGTGGTAACCGTTTGGCCACCACTGCGCTTAATACCAAGCCGCTGGCCGGGACTGTCTTTGGTGTTTTTGGCTGTTCCGCCCGCTTTAACATGTGACATATAATCGATCCTTTCTGGGCAGCGAATTGCTGCGGCAGATGCTTGTGCTACTCACTCATCGTACCGCTTTGGTACGATTCGTTCCGTTGCTCGTCTCTTTCTTGCACTTCATCTGCCAGAAAGAATCTCAAGCTCAGGTAGCTTTAACTTTTTACTAATACTATTAGTTCACGGGCAACTACCTGATTTTCTCTGTGATAAATCAGATCGCTATTACTAGCGTGAACAAACTTAACTCTATTATAGCCTAGCTCTGTTAAATGGTCAAGCATTGGTAGGTGTAAAAACTCGTGTTTGCCGCGCCAGGCTGGCACAGCCAAGCATATACGGGTACCGCTTTTTAGTTGAGGCGCCAAATTCTTAATAAAATTGTGATTTATTAGGTTAGTTTCATAAATTATTTTGCTTAAATGCTCGCTGTTTGGCAGCGACATCAAGGGCTGACCTAAATACGTTTCGCAGGCTACAACGTTTATTGGTTGCTGCCACCCGTGCTTAGTGGCATCGCCAAGTTCAATACGCACATACTCACCAGCAACGTCAAACTTCTCGCGTAGCCAATGTAGGTTGCCAATAGTGTATTCGACCATACGTGGGTTGATGTCAGTGCCGTACACATCAAACCCCATTAGACTTGCTTCTTGCAACACAACACCGGTGCCGCAAAACGGGTCCAGTAGCAGTTGCTTAGTGGGTTGTAGTGAAGAGGCGCCAAGGTTAATAATTGTTTGTGCTAGTTTTGGTGGCAACATACCAACGCGGGCGTCACGGTAGGGGCGGGCTTGGTCGCGGGCGGCGTAGCCCTCGATATCTTGTACATTCACGGTTTGGGAAAGCCAGGCATTTTGGCCGTCGCTAATTACTACTAGCTCCCAGCCGTTAGTGTTGGTTAAGCCATTGTGAATAATCTGTGCAGCATTAAGTTCGAGCTGTTTATTTGGCACAATGCGTACTGATCTACCAAGTGCTTTAACCGCTTTTTTAGCGGTTAGTAAGCAGCGCTCAATATCTTTTATTGATGTTTTTACGCCTATTACGCTCAGACCAATAGTTAACTTACCCTCGGGCACATAGTGCTCTTGCTCGGGTATGGATTTAGCAATGTAGTCGCGAATGTCCGGCCAATTAGGCGAGGGAAGTTGTGCGAGTTTGCTACACAGCCTTGTGCTGCCACCTAGGCGGGCAAAAGGTACGTGCTCAGGCTCTACATCTAAAAAAACTGCCTGCGCACCAAACGGCGTAACAGCTTCGGCACCAAACAAGCTTTCTAGCTCGGCTATACCAAGTTTAGGCTGGCGACCAAGGGTAAGTAATGATTTCATATATAGTCATAGTATACGTGGTACGGTCACTTATTAACACCTTATTAAAGCAAAGTAAAAGTGCTACTATATATTTAATGCCCAAAAAAGAATCTAACAGTAAAATTAAAACCTACATTAGTATAGCCACAATTATTGCGTTGGTTGTTTTAGTGTATGCGCTGCGCCACCAAATTGTCGATACATTTAAAAACTTAAATAATGTTAATCCGTGGGCGCTTGCGCTTATGCCGCTATTTCAGCTAGTAAACTACCATGCGTATACCAAGATGTATATGCAGATTTATGAGGTGTTAGGCGATAATTTAGCGTACAAGCAAATGTATAAGGTGCAGCTAGAGCTTAATTTTGTTAATAACGTGTTCCCAAGTGGAGGCGTGTCTGGCATAAGTTATTTTAGCTTACGTATGCGCAGGCTGGGCGCAGGCGCGGGCAAGTCAACTCTTGTGCAGGTTATAAAATTCTCGCTCGTGTTTATATCGTTTCAAATTCTACTTGCAGTTGGTTTGTTGGCGCTTGCTATTGGCGGCCAAGCTAGTGGATTTTTGTTGCTTATTGCTAGTAGCTTATCGACGTTTTTGTTTGTTGGCACACTGCTGCTTGCGTATGTATTGGGCAGTAGGGGGCGTATAAATAGCTTTTTTGCATTTTTTACAAAACTATTCAACAGAGTAATTTTTTATTTTAAGCGCGACAGCCCCGAGACTATTAATGTAGAAAAAGTACACGAAACATTTTATGAGTTACACGACAATTATATGGTACTTCGTAAGGACCTTCGGCAACTCAAAAAACCACTCGCTTATGCACTGCTTGCAAATGCAACCGAAATTCTTACAATTTATGCAGTGTATATGGCGTTTGGTCAGTTTATTAACCCCGGCGCCATTATTATTGCCTATGCAGTGAGTAACTTTGCGGGACTTATTTCGGTGCTACCAGGCGGTATTGGTATATACGAGGCCTTAATGACGGCTACACTTGCAGCTGCGGGTATTCCAGCCGCTTTAAGTTTGCCAGTTACGGTTATGTATCGAATTCTTAATTCGCTCATACAGCTGCCTCCTGGAGCGTATTTTTACCACAAAGCCCTACACGCAAACCAAACCGAGAACTAGCATGGAAGAGCTAGTCATTTCGCCAAGTGATTTTATTGCGCTGGTTAATCAAACATTCGACTACGCTTACCCGAAGGTAGTTATACAAGGTGAACTCGCTAACTTTAAAATTAGTCGAAACAAGTGGGTGTATTTTGATCTAAAAGACGACAACGCAAGTGTGCGTTTTTTTGGTACTGTATTTGCGCTGCCAGGTCCGCTACAAGACGGCATGGTGTTAAGTGTGAGTGGCCGACCACACATGCATGAGCTTTACGGGTTTAGTGTGCAAGTTCAAACGGTACAGCCAGTAGGCCAGGGAAGCATAAAAAAAGCGGCCGATTTGTTACTAGCAAAGTTGCAGGCCGAAGGCTTGTTTGACACTGATAAAAAACGCTCACTACCATACCCGCCACAAAAAATAGGTTTAATTACTAGCGTGCAATCAGCTGCATACGCTGACTTTATAAAAGTGATTGGTGCGCGGTTTGGTGGGCTTGAAATTAATGTATATGACGTACAAGTGCAGGGCGAGCAAGCTGTGCTAGATATTGTGCAAGCTATAAAACACTTTGCCGAACACGCCGAACTGGCAAACGTGTTAGTTATTACTCGCGGTGGCGGTAGTGCCGACGACTTAAGTGTATTTAGCCACGAACAGGTCGTGCGCGCTGTCGCGGGCAGTCGCGTACCAACGCTTATAGCTATTGGGCACGAAGTTGACCTAAGTTTGGCCGAGCTTGCTGCCGATGTCCGCGCCAGCACGCCCAGCAACGCCGCCGAGTTGTTGGTGCCCGACAAAAAAGAACAACTCCTGAAACTTACTCATAAAGCCGAATGGTTACAACAAGGATTGTTGACGCAGCTGCAAAACGCTAAAACAGTTTTAGCAACCCAAAAAGATCACTTACGCAGCGGCATTACATTTGAACTAACTAAGCAGCAGCAGCTCCTTGCGCATAATGCTAAGTTGCTTACTGCAATGAGCCCTCATGCCGCACTACAGCGCGGTTACGCCATTGTACGCGGGCCAAAAGGTATAGTTTCGTCTGTTAAAAATACTTCATCGAACGACACATTAGATATAACGCTACAAGATGGTATTATCAAGGCTCTAGTAAGGTAAACTAGTAAGTATGAGTAAAGAACAAACAACTGCACAACTACAGGTAGAACTCGACGAAATTATTATGTGGTTTGAACAGGGTAGTATAGATTTAGACGATGCTGTAACAAAATACAAACGAGGTACAGATATTATTGCTGAGCTTGAAAAGCGATTAAAATCTGCCGAAAACACTATTACTAAACTAGCCAAATTGTAAATGATAGCTGCGTACCGAGTGTACTTTGCAGTGACGAGAGCGACGGCGCTCAACCGCCGACCCGTTACTTGCAAAGACACATTTAGCGCAAAAATAAAAAATAATTTTTGCACAAGCGTTCGGCTGGCCAATTACGGCCACGGCTCTTTGCCAAGCAATGGAGCGGGGGCTTCGCTATGTTAATAATTTGGGCAATTGTTATTGCGCTTATTTTGTTTTTTGGGTTTACTGTTTTATTTGGAGCACCATTTTTACCAACTCTGCAAAACCGTACCAACGATGCGCTGGATATGCTTGACCTAAAACCAGGTGAATTGCTACTTGAACTTGGTTCGGGCGATGGCCGTTTGCTCGCCGAAGCCGCAAAGCGCGGTATAAAAAGTATTGGTTACGAGCTTAATCCGCTGCTTGTTTGGTACAGTCGATTGCGGCTATGGCGCTACCGTAAACTAGCCAAAGTAAAGCTCTCTAACTATTGGTATGTAGACCTACCAAAAGCACAGGGAATTTATGTATTTTTATTGCAGCCATATATGCAAAAACTTGATAAAAAAATTACACATTCTAAAATGACCCCAGTTAAATTAGTATCATTTGCCTTCGTTATCCCGAACAAAAAACCTGCTAAAGAAAACAATGGCATGCGCCTGTACTTGTATAAATAAGGCTCATTCGGTACCATAAGAGTAATGAAATATAAAGAGTCAGGCGCAGTACAAACTTCAGCTTTAGTCGCTGTTATTATGACATTTTTGTTTATTGGTAGCTTAGTTTTTGGGCTTAGCATGCTGGTCGGTAAGTCAGATTTACAAAAAAATCTCGACAAAAAAGTACAGGCTCAAGTTGGAACTGCTGTTAAACAAGCAGAATCAAAAAAAGATACAGAGTTTGCGGCTAAAGAAAAATCACCTGTAAAAACATACACAGGACCTACGGTGTACGGTACGGTATCATTCGATTACCCAAAAACATTTAGCGGCTATGTCGACGAGTCATTATCGGGTGCTGGCGCAGTAAACGCTTATTTTCACCCCGGAGTAGTACCAAAAGATGAGCGCACCGTTACCTATGCGCTGCGCTTTCAAGTGTTGCAGTCAACTTACGATGCGCAGCTAAAGTCCTATGACAGCGCCATCAAATCAGGCAAGGCAGCCTCTGTGCCGTTCAGGGCCGCTAATGTCAGTGGCGTATTGGGGGTTCGCATTAGTGGCGAGATAGAAACCGGCAAACAGGGAAGCGTTATACTGCTACCGCTTAGGGACAAAACAATCAAAATATGGACCGAAAACAAAGATTACCTGGCAGATTTTGATACGTATGTAGTACCGAGCCTTCGTTTTGTGCCGTAGTATCAATACCAATTTTAACTATGGTAAAAAGCACGTCATCTATTTGTGACCCTGCTGGTATACTAGTTATATAAAGGGGTAACAATGGCGGCTAGCAAGCACGACACGCAAAGCGCTTATTCGTTGTTTAGTGCGCTCGCACAAGATCTAAAGACACCACTTGTGCGTATTTTGTTTATGGCCGAAGCAGAGTCAGCGCGCGCAGACATTCGTTCTGCTGCCAGGCATGCCATAGACACGATAGATGCCTATACGCTTAGTACAAGCAGTCAACAAACACAACTCGCCCTGCAGCCAATTAGTCCGGCGGCTGTAGTTGTTGATGCGGCATATTCACTGGCCGATCATGCAAAACAATTTAGCTGTAATGTACTGATAACTACTCCTAAAAAACAAGCAGTCATTTTGGCAAATAGGCACGTAGCTACGACCGCACTAACAATGATGGGCAGAGCATTTATTGAATCTCATCAACATTCATCACCACAAGCAAAACAAATCATTACACTCGCATCGTATTCCACAAAAAATGGTATCTGTATTGGTGTCTTTACAGATTCATCGCAGCAGTTTAGTCGGCAGTTCGCTGCAAAGGCAAAAGCAAACATAGGCAAAGCGCTCAGGCCTTTTTCTGACCTAGCAAATGGCGCGTCAAGCCAGTTATTTATTGCCGACCAACTTGTTGATGCAATGAGCTCTTCGATTCGGCTTGCAAGGCATGGTGGGTTACATGGGCTCGTATTCGATATGAAAATTACAAATCAACTTTGTTTAGTGTAGGTTGTATGCGCGTTATTCTTATAGAATCAGATCCAATAGTCGTAGCAACGGTTAGCCGTTACTTAAAAAAATATAACTATGACGTTTTTGCTGTTGCTGGTGCCCAAGAAGCGATTCATAAAATTGATACAACCTCACCTGACGTCGTTGTACTCGATATAGCGCTAAGAGGGCATAGCGGCATAGAATTTTTACACGAATTTAGAAGTTACCACGACTGGAACCATGTACCAATACTTGTGTGGACAATGCAGCAAATGACACAAGCACAAATAAGCGCCCTCAAGCAGTTGGGCGTAAGCGCCGTGTTGTATAAACCGCTTACAACGCTTTTGCAGTTACAGCAAAAACTAGATTCACTTGTTAAAACTCATGCATAAAATAGTCGACAACGTATTAGTGCTAAAGCGTATCGACTACGGCGAGGCAGATCGAATACTGAGCGTTTTATCTGAATCTGGTGGTAAGTTTTCACTGCTCGCTCGCGGTGTACGTAAACCTAAAAGTAAGTTAGCTGGCGGCATCGAACCGTTTTGCATAAACAACGTAACGTACATGCAATCGCAAAACGAGCTAAAACGACTCGTATCTGCAAACGCACTACTGCAGCTGAGCAATATTACAAAAAACCTCGAGACACTCGAAACTGGCTATAAAATACTCCGCACCATTCATGCCTACACCGAACACGAATGCGAAAATAGCTACTACACCATTACTTCAGATGCGCTCGTTCAAATGCATAACGGCGCTAATAAAGACATCGTTTACGTATGGTTTATGATGCAACTGTTAAAGCTGTCAGGCCACGGCATAAATACCGATTACGCAGCAGACGGCGCAAAGTTGCTGGCGAGCGATAACTTTGAATTTGATTTGCCCAGTATGGCTTTTGAGCCACAAGCGTCCGGTCACTATAGCGCAAGTCACATTAAGGTACTGCGTATTGCATCTGCACTTACGGTGAAAAGTTTCTCAATGGTGCAAGAAACACAACACTACGCTAGTGACTTAGTAGCTTTGTTGTCAGATATTGCTAGTTTACATACACAAAAAAACCTAAAGTAGTGAATAAAAAATGTACACATTAAATATATTATTGACATACATGCCACTATAGTGTATTATGCTTATGTTATGACTAAAACAAACAGAACATATGCAGACGAACAAGCAGAGAATGCTTCTAATAAAGCATGGCAAGATTATAACAAAGTTGCTAAAGTGGTAGGGCAAAATAATGCAGATAATTACTTTACTTCGCTTCTAGATTCTTATAAACCTTCAGATGTTTCAGTAGAAAGAGGGCCATTATTAAATCATAAAGTAGGTTTAGCAGCATTAGAAAACAGTGTGACAGTAGCAATACAATCTATAGACGAACCTGCAATACCAATACATGTACACGTAAATATGCCCACACACTCTGAGGTAGCATAACGTGACTGACGATGCGCCAGCATACGGCATTCCAAGAACAGACGAAATGAAAGTTTTGTCTAACGCCCTAGACAATATTGACGCACAGTATACGGCTGCAGCAGATAGAGTGGGGGCAATGGGCGATGATTTTGAAAACGCTATAGAAACTATTGCTATTGATCCGGATGCATATCAGCTTGGTGCCCGTGCGGTAGAGGCGCACGTTCAGCAAACTATTATCAGTCCAGATAAATAACTTAAACATAATAATTCTCGCTTCTTGGCGGGTTATTTTTTATTTCACTGGTCCGCGCTATACTATTAGGTAATGAGTTCAAACAAAGTTACCCTCGAAGATATTGCCAGTTTATGTAAGCGCCGTGGGTTCGTGTATCAGGGTAGTGAAGTATATGGCGGCTTGAGCGGTACATGGGACTACGGCCCACTTGGTGTGGCGCTCAAGCGCAATATTATGCAGCTGTGGTGGAAGATGTTCGTAGACGACCGCGACGACATGTACGGCATTGACGCTGCTATTTTAATGAACCAAAAGGTGTGGCAGGCAAGTGGCCATGTTGATACATTTACCGACCCGCTTGTTGAGTGTAGTAATTGTAAGGCCCGATTCCGCGAAGATCAAATAGACACAAGCAAATGTCCAACGTGCGGCAAGGTGGGCACGTTTGGCAAGGCTCGAGCGTTTAACATGATGTTTAAAACAAATGTTGGTCCTGTAGCCGACGAAAGTAGCATTAGTTATTTACGGCCTGAGACAGCACAGGGTATATTCACTAACTTTAAAAACGTTGTTGATACGCTTTACCCAGATCTGCCATTTGGTTTAGCGCAGCAGGGTAAAGCGTTCCGCAATGAAATTAGTCCTCGTGATTTTGTGTTTAGAAGCCGCGAGTTCGAACAAATGGAAATCGAATATTTTGTAAACCCTAAAGACTGGGAAGCTAGTTTTGATATGTGGGTAAAGTTAATCCACGAATGGTGTGACCAACTGGGTTTGCCAAAAGATTCGATTCATGAACTAGAGGTTGAAGGTGACGATCGTGCGCACTACAGCAAGCGTACCATCGACTTTGAATTTGATTTTCCGCATGGCCGCAAAGAACTTTTAGGCCTAGCATACCGTACCGACTTTGACTTAATGAACATTCAAAATAACTCTGGTAAAAGCATGGACTACCGAACCAAAGACGGCGCAGAGGTATTTGTACCACACGTAATCGAACCAAGCTTTGGTGTTGAACGAGCGTTAATGGCCGTACTAGTAGCTGCCTATACCGAAGACGAAGTAAACGGCGAAAAACGCGTGTACTTTAAACTGCCAGTGCACCTTGCCCCAATTAAGTACTGTGTATCGCCGCTACTTAAAAACAAGCCAGAACTAGTTGCTAGGGCCCGTGAAGTATATGCCGCGCTTAAAAAGAAGCATGGCGCTGTCATGTGGGACGACAACGGCAACATAGGTAAGCGCTATCGTCGCCAAGACGAAATTGGCACACCGTACTGCGTTGTTATTGACTTTGATACTATCGAAAAAGACGGCACCGTGACATTGCGTGATCGCGACACCACACAGCAAACGCGTGTAAAAATAGAAGACTTGTTAACGTAAATTAGGAGTCATACATATGAAGCTAGCTAAATACGAGTATGCTTGTTAAGACTGCCAATTAAGAAGATAACTCGCCCGAAGCAGACCGCGTAGCAGCAACACTAACAGATGTAGTAGATCGGATTATTACTACTTTATAACTAAAAAACTGTACAGCCTCGTTTTTGGTTATATCAACTTCTTGTAAAAACGTTGGCAGCGTTTTTTGTTCATGTACATCAATAAATCTGCACTCAACAATCTCGGCCATGCCGTGGGTTGTTTTAGTAAGGTCCACATCAACAAAATCTTGCCAATTTTCTACCCTATAAAAGAACTCTAAATGGTCATAGGTTGCATCGCTAAACTGTTGCACATACAGCAGGGCACCAACAGCTGGTGTTACGCCAGTTTCTTCAATACATTCACGAACTATCGCATCTTGCAGAGTCTCTTGTATATCTACGCCGCCTCCAATAGTGCACCAAAAATCTTTCGCAGTGCCATCACGCTTTCGTTGCCGCACGGCAAACATGTAGCCCTGGTCATTTACTATCACAGCTCGCACAGCAACTCTTCGTATCATGACTTTACTGTATCAGTTTTTCGCATGCCAAACAAAACTGTTGCAGCACAGTTTACGTTGCGGTAAGCTAGCTATAAGTCAAAAAATAAACAGCGGTGGGTTTATTGGCGGTAAAAGTTAGTAAGGATCTTATGGCTAATCGTCATGCGCACATACCAGTACAGCAGCTAGAGGTTCCGCTGGCTACGGAGCTGATAGATGCTATAAATAGCGCCCGCCAATTGCCGCATACAATAGTTAAAGAAAAACATCTAGGCTATGCATTTAGTAGGGCTATATCTGTAGGCAAGCCTTGGTACGATTACGAAAACTTTACAAACGACTACACCGAGCATAAAGAGCGACGCAGGTTGCGAGTAGTCGAGCGTTGGTTTGATGGCAATACACTGCACGGCGTCATTAGTGTAAGTATGCAGTATGTATATAGCCCTAGTTTTGCAGTAGACAAACCTACAGTCGAAGAATTAAGTATTAACGACGCTATGTTTAGTAATAAAAAGAGCATTGCCTTAGTAGAGCAAAATAGTAAAGAATCTCACTTAGCTCGATTATTTAAAATGGCCTTTTTGGCTAACGGTAGCGTCGTGGGTAAACTAGTACTTAGAACAGGTAATGAATCGCCGTATACGGGTGGCTTTGTTGATAGCTGTGAACAAGCAGCTGAAGATTTTTATTTAGAGCAACCATTTTTAGAAGAAGACTATAAGTATTCATCTGCCGATGATGTTACTTTGGGGTACGTAGTTCACGAGGTAGTAGATTTTGTTAAAGAAGAAACGCAGCTTGCCAAATTACGTATGGCGCTAGGGTATAGCAATGCATAACACCGAACAATATAGTGAGCTTTATTTACCTGCATCAGATTTTATGTTGCATGGATTTGCAAATAAATTAGCTGGTGTGGCCCATAGAGTAGGTCGACCATTTAAAGATATATATAAGGTTCAGCTATCGCTATATGTAGGACACGGCGATGATGAAGGCGGTTCATTAAAGTTTAGATACGATAAAGATCAGCATAGTGAAGAAATAACATTTTTGCACTTACGATCAATTCCAATAAATAAAACATGGAGTCCAGAAGCAGCAAAACTATTTTTAGGTTCGAGCTTTCTAGATATAAATAATATTGAAATTGATGATGACATAATTAACGAGCATGAATCAGAATATGACGAAGACGATCTTATGGTAAGTGTATTCGATCAATATGATGAAGACGAGTATGATGACGTGTTAGGCGTTTCAGAAGGGTTTTTAGAGCACGAAACAAAATTAGATATTATAAGATCAAAAAACTTTATAGATGCCAAAAAATCAATATTTTTTAACGTTATAGATTTAGATAATGATGAAGTGGGGGCGAATGTGGTGCATGCTCGTGAAGCTGAATTTCCATTAACATTTGCTTTGCAGCAAGATGCTGAACGATTATATAGGTTTGGCGAAACTACTATTGATTTTGAAGCTAGTGAGCAATTGTTAAATATACCCACTGCGGCCGACTTAATAATTGGTATTCATGCACTAATTGGCAGTGGCATTTTACCTGAAAAAACACGTGCATATAAGGGTGCGCCAAGCTATGACGAAATAGCCAATCTATTACCCGAGTTGTACAAGTAATACACATAGCATCACTTAAGTAAAAGTGGTAACGTGCTATAGTGAGAATATGAAAAAACTCACATTTTTAATATTTTTTGTAGCTGGTGTAGTAGTTGGTGTGGCACTTATAAAAAATAAGTCTCAAGCACCAAGTACGCAAAATCCAAACAGTTCCAATAGTTCACAAACTATACAGAGCGGTAAGACCATTGTAGATAGAAGTAATCAAGGGTTAACAGAATTTCCTAAAGACGTGCTAAGTAAAACCGGCACTACTGAGTTATATATTCAAAACAATAAATTAACAGGTGCAATGCCTGCCGAAATCAGAAAACTATCTAGTTTACAAATTTTAGATGCAAGCAATAACATGATGACTGGCGTACCAGCAGAGGTTGGGCAATTAACAAAACTTAAAATGTTAAACCTAGCAAATAACCAACTTACTGGCTTGCCAAACGAACTAGGTAAGCTTACGCAACTAGAGACCCTGGATTTACGCGGAAATAACGTGTCGATGCAAGACCTTAATGTTATTAAACAAACACTAACTAAGACGACAATTTTATTGTAAACATGGCAGATGCTAATACTAGCGCATTGAATAAAACAATGGTTATTATAGTGTCATTTTTTCTGGCTGTATATTTAGGCGGTGCAGTATTTGCTTATGTGCAAAATAAAAAATCTACTGCCGACGTCTTACCTAAGGCTACAATCACAACTGAACAATCGGCACCAATACAAACCCCGCAACCAGCTCAAACGCCTGCATCTGTAGTCGATCAAACAGTGTCGTCTCCTGCAAAAAAGGTGCAAGATAATCCAGCTAAGATACAAAACCAAGATAAAGAAGACGACGATTAGCCCAAAGTTACTTCATTACGCGTAGTGCTTGTGCTAAAGTAACTGTAATGTACGAAACAAAAACGCTACTAACAATTGTTGCTCTATTGTGTGCCATCTTAGCCTATTATAATTATTTAAAAGATATTTTTAAGGGCAACACAAGGCCCCATGCTTTTACATGGCTGGTTTGGTGCACAATGAGTACTGTTGCTTTTTTTTCGCAAGTGAATGGCGGTGGCGGTGTGGGCACATGGGTATTGGCTTTTACGGCTGTTATGAATTTTATAATTTTTATACTGTCTGTCTATAAAGGCCAAACAAATATTACAAACCTCGACTGGCTTTGTCTCATGGGAGCCTTTTTGGGAGTGGCACTCTTTACCATTAATGATAGTCAAGTTTTGGCACTCGTTATTATTAGCGCTGTAGATGTTATTGGCTTTATTCCTACGGTTCGAAAATCTTTAACTAAACCGTATGAAGAAACAATTGTTACTTTTGGTTTTACATCACTAAAATATATATTTGCAATTATGGCTCTAGAAAACTATTCGTTCACGACTGTGTATTATCCGATAGTCGTTGCCACGACGAACGCTCTATTTGTTGTACTACTAATTCAACTGAGACTGCGTATACCGCCACCTACCCAAAAAGCCGCTGCCAAAAAACGCGCCAAGTAGTATAGACTAGCTATATATGGAACAGCATCATGCAAGAGCTATATTACTCGCCGGCAAAAATGTTGTATTAACTGGCGCCGCTGGTAGCGGTAAAACGACATTACTTCAAGATTTTATAGCTCAAGCACGTTTAAAGGGTAGGGTGGTGGCCGTAACGGCAACGACTGGGTTGGCTGCAACGCATCTGAGCGGCACGACCATACATTCATGGGCGGGTATTGGTATTCATGATGATGTGTCTGAGCATATGTTAAAAAAACTACCGAGTTCAAGACTCGATACAATTAAAAAAACTGATATTTTAATAATAGATGAAATAAGCATGCTACACGATTTTCGGCTCGATATGATCGACCGGGTTTTGCGTCACGCTCGCAAGAGCGAAAGGCCGTTCGGAGGTCTGCAGGTAGTTTTAAGTGGAGATTTTTTTCAGCTGCCTCCAATAAATCGGCAAGGAAGTCGAAGCGGTAGCTTTATACATAAATCACGTGTTTGGAATGAGGCAGAATTTAGTGTTTGTTACCTCAAGACAAACTACAGGCAAATTAACGATGCCAATTATGCGACACTACTACAGGCGATACGCGACAATTCACTCAGCGAAGACCAGTACGAACAGCTGCACTCACGCATAGGCGCATTTATTGATCCGTTTGAAACTATTACAAAACTATACACCACCAATATAGATGTCGATGCCGTGAATTCTAAAAAACTACAAACTATTAATAGTCCTACTGTCTCTTACTTCATGGAGACAACTGGTAAAAAACAGTATGTCGATACGCTTAAAAAAAGTTGCTTAGCCCCCGAAGTGCTCCAGCTTAAAATTGGTGCCGCTGTCATGTGTATAAAAAATGCTCAAGATAAGTCATATGTAAATGGTAGTCTTGGATCTGTAATTGGTTTCGAGAAGGGGACTGATTATCCGCAGGTTGCACTGCAGAATGGTGGAGAAGTTACTATCAAACCAGAATCGTGGGAACTTATTGACGGCGAAACAAAACGTGCGAGCCTTACGCAATTACCGCTCAGGCTTGCCTGGGCAATAACCGTACACAAAAGCCAAGGCATGACACTCGACGCGGCCGAAATTGATCTGTCCCGTGCATTTACGCCAGGAATGGGATATGTAGCCTTGTCACGAGTGAAAAATTTAGGCCAAGTGTACCTTAAGGGTATTAACGAAATGGCTTTGCAAATAAGTCCAGAAGCATTTGAGTTAGAGCGCACTTTGCAGGCGCTTTCTGCAAAAACTTTGGCCGATAACCACCAACTATACAAAGACGATTAATTCTGTAGTACTTCGGGCGAGCGGTTTTGTTACAATAAGGCTTATGGATAAACAAAAAAAGCTCTTTCCGAAAAATTTTTTATGGGGAGCAAGTACCGCCAGCCACCAAGTTGAGGGACACAATCACAATCAATGGACAGAGTGGGAGTTGTCGGTTGCAGCGCAGCAAGCCAAAACCGCTAATAAACGTTTATTATGGCTACCAGACTGGCAGAAGTTTCGCGCCCAAGCCGAGACACCAAAAAACTATATTTCTGGGCGTGGTATCGAACACTATAAAGTCTATCGACATGATTTGGCTCTTTTAAAAAAGCTAAATTTAAACAGTTTACGTTTCGGCATTGAATGGTCAAGAGTTGAGCCTGAAGAAGGTGTGTGGAACAAGCACGAATGGGAACATTACAGAAACTACATTCAAGCAATGATCGATTTGGGTATTGAGCCGGTTCTTAACATTTGGCACTGGACACTGCCTGTATGGTTTGCTAAAAAGGGCGGCTTTGCAAAACGTTCCAATTTAGCGTATTTTGATAAATTCGTGCAACAACTCTGCGCAGAACTACAGATAGCTGATCTAAAATATATAATTACGCTAAATGAGCCTAACGTGTACGCATCTTTTGGTTATTTAACGGGCGAATGGCCACCCAATGTTAAAAAACCACTACAATTTATGTGTGTCTACTATAATCTTGCTGTTGCTCATAGGCGAACGTATCGCTATTTAAAAAAATCATACAAACATTTACAAATTGGAATTGCGCCACAACTAGCAAACATACAAGCAAAACGCCCGCATAATATACTTGATCAAGTCGTCACGTGGTGGATGAGATATTTTTGGAACTGGTGGTTTTTAAATCGTATAAAAAACTATCAGGATTTTGTTGGCTTTAACTACTACTTTACCGATTACTACCAGTTCTTGGGCATTCGATCGATCATAAAAGGAAAGTTCTTTACTCGGGCTAACCCCGAAGTTCCTAAAAATGACCTAGGATGGTATATGGAGCCCGAGGGCATATACCCGCTAATGGTGCGTATTTGGTCGCACTACAAAAAGCCGATTATTATTACTGAGAATGGTGTTGCTGATGCCCAAGAAGAATATCGAAGGTGGTGGATCGAAGAATCTATGATTTCAATTGAGCGTGCATTAAGCGAAGGCATAAAAGTACAGGGCTATTTACATTGGAGTTTACTTGATAACTTTGAGTGGGCATATGGCTGGTGGCCAAAATTTGGACTTATAGCAGTTGATCGAGAAAACGGCATGAAACGTACAATACGACCGAGCGCCAAGTGGTGGGCTACCTGGCTTGCCAACCGCAAATAATATTGAAGCTGAGCTACTATCAGACTAGTGGCGAAGTACAGCTTTAGAACGCTGCATGTTGTGTCTGTAATAAAACCAGCATTAAAACTGTGGATAAGTCGCGCAATACTCGTAATTCTATTTAAAATATACTTGCAGTGGGTGAGCGTGGGTAGTATTGTTAGTTCAGTGGGTAAACGTGGGTAACCAAACTCCGCGCTAAAAAACAAAAACCACTTGGCAGATTTAAAAAATATGGCCCAAACAGATTACTTCGAAAGGAAGCTTGACGACAAGCGGCGGTTAACAATACCGACTGAAATTCGTGCTGAGTTTTCGAGCGGAGTAGTTATAACAAGGGGCTACAAAAACTATCTGCACCTGTACCCATTATCAGTTTGGAACGAGCTCGTTGAGCCGCAGCTATCGGGGAATATCCTCGACGAAAAAATAGCAGACCTTAACGTGCAATTCCGAATGGGCAAGGTCGAAACCATCCTAGACGACAAGCAAGGAAGGTTTACGATTGAGCAGCACTTGCTGGATTACGCCGATATAAAGCGTGACATAGCAGCTGTTAGGGTAGGCAAATACTGGCGGCTCATTTCTAAAGTGAGTTAGCAAAAGAGTATTGCAAAAGGTCTTTGACAACTTGGTAAGCAATTAGCAAAAACATCGATTAAACGACTCGAGGTTAGCTAATTGGCAGTCAACAAGTGGATCCTAAGGCACCACTTTAAAAACCTTCGCACATTCTCACAAGACACCTCCCAAAACTCCACCTCACATAAGTCTCTCAAGATACTAGAAGAAAGAAGTTATATAGATTTTTCAAATCTAAATTTACACCTTCTAACATTCAGCTAGTGTCATAACAAAAACAAAAACAACAAAAAAACAAATAGTTGGCTGCTGATTAGGTGACCTTGCAAAAACAAAAAAACAAGTACAAGATGCAAATAAACACACCAAAACAAAAAAATCACGTCCCCGTACTACTCCAAGAAGTAGTGTCCATACTAAAACCAAAAAACGGCGAAACATACCTTGACCTAACGGCAGGTTATGGTGGACACGCAAATGAAATACTTAATAAAATAGGTTTTTCACCACTAAGTGTATTAGTTGACAGGGATTGTAATGCCGTGCGTGAACTCGAAATTTTATTTAAAAAGCGGGTTACCGTGCTGCATTCAGATTTTCTATCTGCGAGCAAAAAACTAGCAGGTGAGGGCAAAACTTTTGACCTTATTTTGGCGGATATAGGAGTATCGTCACCGCACCTTAACGAGTCGAGTCGTGGATTTTCGATTCAACATAATGGCCCGCTAGACATGCGTATGGATCAAACCGCCGCATTGTCCGCCTATGATGTAGTAAATAGCTACAGCGTAGAACAACTAGAAGTATTGTTGCGAGTGTATGGTGAAGAGCCAAAAGCTAAAAAAATAGCAGCAATACTTGTAGAAAACAGGCCAATCGAAACAACCCATGAACTTGCCGAAATAGTTGCCCAGGCTTGGCCGGGGTATAGTAAAGTACATCCAGCAACACGTACGTTTCAAGCAATACGTATTGCGGTAAACGATGAATTGCAACAACTGCAAAGCTCGTTGCCTTTATGGGAGTCATTACTTGCCCCGGGTGGGCGTTTAGCTGTTATTAGTTTCCATAGCTTAGAAGATCGTATAGTTAAGCGATACTTCAATGAACACTCTGACAGTTATGACGCTAACCTAACCATACTTACTAAACGACCAATTACAGCTGGGCCAAACGAATTGCTTATCAACCCGCGTGCTCGTAGCGCTAAACTACGTGCCGTAGCGAAAATAAAAACAAATGGATAAACCACAAAAGACATAAACATAAAAATCATAAGAAATTAAGACATAGTTCTTATAATAACTCTGGTATTTTTAGTGTATGCAAAGTTATTCGTGGTGTCCAATAAAAAGATTGGAGTAGGATATGCCTATACAGGTTAAAAGTTCTTCTCGGGCCTATAAGGTTGTTGTCAGGGTAGTGTAGTTTATAAAATATAAACACACTTGACTGACTTTATGATAAAACCTAACCTAGCGTGTTTTATAAGTATTACACGCTAGGTTGTATAAACATTGAATTTAAAAATAAAAATGGGCTTAAAAAAAACAATATGACATATTCATCAACTATGAGTGTTGGCCGAAACAGGTACGCACGTCGCAACCAAAACTCTATTAGTTTTAAAAAAGAATCACTTCGTCTAGGCCCTATAAGTTATGCTGTCGTATTGGTGATATTGGCTTGTTTATTAGGGTTGGTGTACCTAACACAGGTAACCAAAACAAACGCATACAGTTATCAAATTAAAAAATTACAAAACGAGCAGTCGAATTTAAAAGAGCAGCGTGACGAGTTAGAGGTTACGGCTGCTAGACTTCAGGCTCTTGATACAATTAAGAAGAGTTCACAAGCGATTTCTCTCGTATCTATTGCTCCTACAGCTATACAAAATTAGTTTCTAGCGAGTGGAAAATTATCTGTATGCTTACAAATACATACGAAAGTATATCCACTAAAAATTCTATTTTAAAGCAGCGTATTACACTTTGGTACACGTTGCTTATTATTATATTTGGAATATTTACAGCAAGACTTTTTTATCTCCAAGTGTTCAGACATGACTATTATCAAAGGTCGGCATTGCTGGGACAGTTAAAGCAATATGACATTCCTGCAGAACGCGGAACAATACGCGCACTCGATGGGAGCAGTGTAGTGCCACTCGTTTTAAACGAGAAACGTTATAATATAATTGCTGATCCAAAACTAATAAAAGATCCTTCGAAAAGCGCTGAAATATTGGCCCCGGTTTTATCATTACCCGTTAACGATTTAATAAGTAAACTTAGTGAAAATTCTCGCTATGTCATTCTAGCTAAAAAACAAACTAAAGATGTACATGTCAACATAAAACAACTTGATCTTATCGGTGTGTTTGAAGATGAGGTTACTATTCGTACGTATCCGCAGGGAGAACTCGCCTCTCAGCTACTTGGATTTGTCGATGACTCAAATAAGGGCAGATATGGTGTTGAAGAATCTCTCGATGCTTTGCTTAGAGGTCAAGATGGTCGTTTGAAGGCCATAACAGATCAAAAGGGTGTGCCATTGCTCGCCTCGGGTGATAACATTCTTATTGATCCGACAGAAGGTGATGATGTTGTGCTGACAATCGATGTCGGAATGCAGCGCCAATTAGAGGATATTTTAAAGTCAGGTCTTGATGCCGCTAAAAGTAAATCAGGAAGCGCACTTATACTCGAAGCCAAAACTGGCGCAATAAAAGCTATGGCAAACTATCCGACGTACAGTCCAAGCGAATTTTCGAGTGTAGCAGATACTGGTTTGTTCTTAAATGCCTCGGTTAGTGCCCCACTTGAAGTCGGTTCAATAATGAAGCCACTTACAGCTGCTGCAGCGTTACAGTACGGCGTTGTCACAAAAGATAGTACGTATTATGATCCAAGTAGATTTAAGGTTGACGACGCGACTATTAATAATATAGAAGAAGACGGTGGAGCGGGTGTGCGAAGTATTGCAGATATCTTACAGCTTTCGCTTAACACGGGGGCTACATGGCTTTTAATGCAAATGGGTGGTGGTCAAATAAATTATCAAGCCCGCACAAAATGGTATGATTTTATGACAAAGCAATATGGTTTTGGTAGCAAAACCGGGATTGAGCAGGGCTATGAAGAAGCTGGAATTATACCAAGCCCAACCGAAGGATATGGCTTGAATATTCGTTACGCAAACACAGCATTTGGGCAGGGAATGACTGCTACGCCGCTGCAAATGGGCGCGGCACTGGCAGCCGTCATAAATGACGGCACATATTATAAGCCGCGTCTTGTTCAAAAAACAATTTCAAAGGTTGGTTTCGAAACTATCAAAAAACCCGAGGTAGTACGTACTGGTGTTGTAACACCACAAATTTCAAAAGAAATGCGTGATTTAATGAACTACGTAGTTCAAAAAAATAATCGTCCTGCAGTACGTAATGGCTATACTGTTGGTGGTAAAACGGGTACGGCTGAAATTGCCAAAGAAGAAGGTGGCTACTATAAGGATCGCTACAATGGAACTTATTTGGGATTTGTAGGAAAAGACAATCCCCAGTACGTCATAGTTGTTCGCGTGAACGAGCCGGGTGTGGCGGGGTACGCTGGCGCACAAGCTGCAGCACCTCTTTTTGCTGCGCTGTCTAACATGTTAATCGATTCGTTTAACGTATCTAATCCTTAACTTATGGTATACTAGCTTGTATAGTAAGTAACAATAAAAATAATGAATTTAAACATTAGCCTTGATCTGTCGACAGTTTTACAGCCATTCTTATTCGCTTTTTTTGCATTCGCACTCAGTATGGCCATAACACCGCTTTATACAACCCTAGCCTATAAATATGAGTGGTGGAAAAAAGCACGTACAAATGCAGTGACCGGCGAGTCGGCCACGGTCTATCAGCAGCTACACGCTAAAAAGCATCGACGAAATATCCCCACAATGGCGGGTAGTATTTTTGTACTTACTACGCTATTAATAACACTCGTCGCTAACTTAAGCCGTGTTGATACATGGCTGCCACTCTCTGCTATGGTAGGTGCCGGTTGCATAGGACTCGTCGATGATATTTTAAATATTCGTGGATTTGGTGGTGGTATAGCTGGTATGAGAGCTTCACTAAAATCGTGGCTTATATTTGCAGTTGCAGCCGTGGGTGGGTGGTGGTTTTACGCAAAGCTAGATGTAACGGGTATTCATGTGCCATTTTTTGGTCAACTCGCACTCGGTATTTTTGTAATACCGCTATTTGTACTCGTTGTAGTCTCTTGTGCGAACGCAGTGAACATAAGTGACGGTCTTGACGGACTTGCCGGCGGGTTATGTGTATCAGCTTTCTCAGCATATGCCATAATCGCCATGCTGGAGGGTCGCTATGGTATAGCAGGGTTCTGCCTCACAATAGTCGGTGCACTACTAAGCTATACATGGTTTAATATCTTTCCAGCTAGATTTTTTATGGGTGATGTCGGATCATTTGCTCTTGGAACTGCACTTGGTGTAGTTGCGCTCTTAACCGATACAGTCTTGATCCTACCAATAATTGGTCTTTTGTTTGTGACAGAGGCTGGTTCAAGTTTACTGCAAATAGCTAGTAAAAAACTTCGTAATGGCAAAAAAATATTCAAAATTGCACCAATTCATCATCATTTTGAGGCGAGTGGTTGGCCAGAAACTAAAGTTACTATGCGCTTTTGGATAATAGGACAAATTTCGGCTGTCATTGGAATACTATTGTACCTTTTAGGTAGGACTCCGTAATGAGCCTCGTAAGCATGTCGCAACGTCGTATTACACGTCATGCTGTCACTGCTAATCATAACGATATTACCGTTCGTAAACATCGACCAGACTATATTATTGCGCTGTTGGCGTTGGTACTATTGGCGCTTGGTTTTGTTGTTGTATATGCAATTAGTCCAGGTATAGCATCTGCCAGGCAAGTAAGCGAGCAGTACTTATTGAGTAAGCAAATTATCGCTATTTTTCTCGGAATAGCTACTTTTTTAATTTTTTCGGTTATCCCTTACAGAGCATGGAGACAATCAATAGCAGTTTTGGTTTTATTTGCAGGCCTGCTAACGATTGGTGCACTTTTAACTCCTGTGAATGCACAGTATCCGGCCCATAGGTGGATACGCTTTAGTGGTTTATCGTTTCAGACTGTTGAGTTTTTAAAACTAACGCTTGTACTGTGGTGCGCGCACTTTATTTCAATGCGAGCGTTACGCGGTGAGCTTAGTGATGGGCAAAAAACATTAAAACCACTTCTATATATTATTATTATTATTATTGGTATTGCCATTATTGTTGCGGGTTTACAGAGCGACTTGGGTTCGGCAGCAGTTATGGTGGCAATCATTGTATGTATAGTGTATCTTGCTGGCATGCCTCTCAAAAGGTTTTTAGGTCTAACTGCTGTCGTAGCTGCTAGTGTTGTCGTGTTGCTAGCAGCATCATTCGTTGTTCCATCGCTCCGTTACCGCGTGGATCGTTTTAGTACATTTTTGCATCCAACCAGTGACTGTCAAAACGCAGGGTATCAATCGTGTCAGGCGTTAATAGCTATAGGATCTGGTGGAGTATTAGGGAAGGGACTTGGCAAAAGCGTGCAAGCAAATGGCTACCTACCAGAGGCCGCAAACGATTCAATTTTTGCAATTATTGCAGAAAAGTTTGGATTCATTGGAGTATCATTAGTAATAGTAACATATCTGTTATTGTTTTCTAGAATGAAGCGAATAATGTTGTTGGCTCCAAGCTTATACGCACGACTAATTGTAGGCGGTATACTGGCCTGGTTTAGTATGCAGGCAATTATTAACATCGGCGCCATGATAGGGCTACTCCCTTTAAAAGGCATAACGCTTCCGTTTGTTAGTTACGGTGGTACGAGCCTATTGTTTGTAACGGGTGCGCTTGGTATTGTATTTCATGTATCACGCTATACTACATTTTCGAATCGTCTAGATACGCAGGAAGAAAATAGTTCAGTTCAGCGTGATAAACAGCGGCCAAGACCACTAATTGTAAGAAGGCGTTCGGCATGACTAAGAAAAAAATAATTGTAATGACTGGCGGTGGGTCGGGTGGCCATTTAACGCCCGTAATAAGCGTTGCCGAACAACTCAAAAAAGTTGCTCCTGATTACATGCTTGTTTACATAGGTCAAACTGGCGACGGTCTAGGTGATATTATGAGTAAGTCGGGCCTTTTTAATGCCGTTCACACTGTACGAGCCGGCAAATTCAGAAGATACCACGGCGAGGGTTTAAAGCAGCTTCTTGATGTAAAAACATTAGCACTAAACTTAAGAGATAGTTTTTTTGTATGTATTGGGTTTGTGCAGTCATTTAGGCTACTGCGTCACATGCGGCCGAGCGTATTGTTTTGCAAGGGTGGTTTTGTAGGAGTGCCTGTCGCATTCGCGGCGCGTTTTTTGCGTATACCATATGTCACCCATGATTCAGACGCAATACCAGGACTTGCCAATAGGCTTATAGCAAGGGGCGCTACTATTCACGCTGTTGCGCTGCCAAAAGAAATGTACAATTATCCTTTCGATAAAACAGTATCAGTAGGTGTGCCAATTGCGACAAAATTCAAGCATGTTACAGAACAAGCGACTTCTAAAGCTAAAGAATCATTGCACATACCGCATAAAGCCCAGACCCTTTTAATTATCGGCGGAGGTTTAGGGGCTGAGCGAATAAACAAAGTCATTATGGCTGATGTAAAAAAATTATTAGACATTTCTAATTTATATGTATTTCATGTAGTGGGTCGATCAAATGAAGAAGCTGCTAATGCATTTTACGATACCGAGCTTTCTCAAATAGATCGCAAACGTGTTGTAGTGTACGGATTTACGGACCGTGTCGCACTACTGGGCGAAGCAGCGGACGTTGTTATAACTAGAGCAGGGGCAACAAATTTAGCAGAATTTTCTGCTCAGGGTAAGGCCTGTATAATCGTACCAAACCCAGTACTTACTGGAGGACATCAGTTAAAAAATGCCCAAGCATATAGAGAAAAACAGGCTGCTATTGTTGTCTCAGAAGATCACATAGATGAGCTTATAAATGTCGCCGTGATGCTACTAAATAATAAAGAAAAACGCGAACAGTTATCTAAAAACATATCTCAGTTTGCGACAAAAGATAGTGCTTCATTACTTGCGGGTATACTGTTAGCTGCTGCAGAAAAATCACAAAAGTAGGCGTAGAAAATGTATGGTATTTGATAAAAATAAACGAAATATGCGGCGCAGCGCAACCGTACAAACAAGGCAAACGTACAACGACTATTACAAGTCACAAAAAAGCAATGCGTTAGCCTCCGTCGTAAGGCCAGAATCAACAAAACGCTCATTATTGGTTAGCTCAAGGCAGAATCGTGCTCATTTTAAAAGGATGCCTTCATACATCGCACTACTTTGCATTGCAGTGGCGATATTTGTAGCGAGTATACTCAATACAACACCTAAAATTATTATAGAAGAAGACAGGGCATTGTACAATAAACAACAATATATTGATTCTGCTAGTCTTATATTGAAAGATAGTTTAATTAACAAGTCTAAGCTAACATTTGATAATGTATCGTTCAAAAATAAGTTCAAGAATCTACATCCAGAAGTTAACGATGTTAATGTATCTATTCCACTGACTAGTCGCCAGTTAAGTATAGGGTTAAGCTTTATAACACCCGAGTTTTTGTTTAAGCCTGCTAATGGTAACGAAGTAGTTGTAGGCGCAAATGGTGTCGTACTTGCGCGATCAGAGTTAGTAAAAAAAAGTGTCTTACAAAACCTTATGATTGTAGCTGATAGCGCACCTATAAAGACTAATAACGGTACGGCAGTGTTATTACCAAGCGATGTATCTTTTTTAAGATCAGTCACAGAAGAGCTGAAATTAGCAGCTATAGACGTAGAGAAGATATCGCTACCCGTAGGAGCAGGGGAGGTGCACATTACAACAAAACAAGCACCTTACATAATCAAGTTTTTACTTAGTGGTGATGCCAAGCAGCAAACAGGAGCTTATTTAGCAATTAAAAAACAGGCAGGTATTATAAATGAAAAAACCGAGTATATAGATGTTCGTTTAGCAGAACGTGTTTTCGTAAAATAGATCCCCGTTACCCCATTGCTGATGTTCGTAAATTGTTCATAATTATGATAAGTACGAAAAAAACATATTAATATACAAAGTAGGGCATTTGTCAAAAAACTATATATAACTATCAAAGCGGGGGAAATGCAAATAATAAATAACGACGCGTGAAATCTATACCGGTTAGTTTTCACGGTGCTGTGGATAAGTCTACGGACAAGTTTGAAGCAAATAGTGCTAATACACATAACAAGAGTAGATTGTATATGTATAAATCGTATGTATAGGTGTCGATTACAAAATAGTCCCCCATGCGGGGGTACTTGGTGTTCAACTTATCCGCACTCATTATCAGTCGCAAAATATACATTGTACGACGTAATGTCTATGGCTCGATTCGTGTCTGCCCTGCGTTTAAGTTGTAAATATTTATAGGTCGCCCGCAAATTTTTATTTTGTGTTTTATGTAACTGCTCTACCTAAGTCGTATTACTGTTTCGTCAGATTGTGGTTTTGCTGGTTCTTTAATAATTGGCTGTTGCTTATGTTCGTATTTTGTTTGGTTGTTATGCTCAGAATTTTTTTTACGGGTTCTTTGCCTTTTAGCGGGGTGTACTGTTTGTTGCTGTGCTTGCTGTGTATTTGATTGTGATGTTTGTGTTGGATTGCTGTATGCTACTACCTTCTCGATTGGTATAACTGGTTTTAACGTTGCCTTGAGCGCCATGTGGGCTGCATTGTGGCGTTTAGGCTGTGTTTGCTGTGCTATTGTGGCTTCTACGATAGTTTTGTGCTGTGCGTAACCACGGCGTGAATGTTCTATTATTTGTGTAGTGAAATCGTTTGGGTTTTGCGGTATTTGTAGGGTACTGCCGCTAAATGGTGGTGTTTTTTCGCCCTCAATGCTCATTGTGGCAATAAAGTGTCGATTATGCAGCTGTATTAGGTCTTGAGCTTCAAATTGTGGTATATAGTACTTACCTAAAAACGCTGCATCATCAGCTCCGACCCTAAAGCTCACCATTGACCCGACGTTACCAAACACAGCGTCTCGTACAATTTGTGACATTTGTGAAACATACTGGTTAGCTACGGTAAGGTTTAGTGCGTACTTACGAGCTTCGCTTAAAATTACGGCAAAGCTATCGGTTGCAAAATTCTGGAACTCGTCGACGTACAAGTAAAACGGACGGCGTTGTTCGGCGGGTATGTTAGCGCGGCTCATAGCTGCCAACTGAATTTTGGTTACCATTAAAGCACCCAGTATAGCCGCATTGTCCTCGCCGACAACGCCGCGCGAGAGGTTTACGATTAAAATTTTACCTTCGTCCATAAGTTGGCGGATGTTAATACTGCTTTTTGTTTGCCCAACAATGTTTCGAAGCATTGGGTTGGCGGTAAAAGCACCAACTTTATTAAGTACAGGTGCAACAGCTTCACTTGCGAACTTTTCGTTCCAGCTTGCAAATTCAATCGTCCAAAAATTACGCACAACGGGGTCTGAAACATGGGCTATAACATCATCTCTAAACGACTTTTCAGTCAACATGCGGGTAATATCTAGCATAGTCGCATTTGGGTAGTCTAGTAGCGCTAAAATGGTGTAGCGCAGTATATATTCAAGCCGTGGGCCCCAACTTTCGAACATGCGTTTTAATACACCTACAAGCTCACTTGAGGTGTGATTTTTAAGGCTTGGGTCAGTTACTTCAAGCGGGTTAAAGCCTATCGGGAAGTCAGCATCAGCTGGGTTAAAATATACCACGTCTTTTATGCGGCGCTCGGGAATAAACTTCATAATACTTTGCGCGTAATCGCCATGCGGGTCAATAATAGCAATACCTTGGTCATAGTACACGTCGCTCAAGGTCAAAAGCTCAAGCAATCCCGACTTGCCTGTACCCGTCTGTCCAATAATGTACATGTGCCTCGCTCGGTCACGACGGCCAATACCAAATACCGTATTTGTGCCCCTAAAATTAGATACGCCAAACAGACTAATATCACTTGCGTCATGTGTTTTTGCTGTAGGAATTTTGGCTGGTGGTTCGGCCGTTTTGGTAGTAGCCCATACAATATTTGGGGTTTCGACTGTCGTATGTGGCAAATGAAACAAGCTCGCAAGCTCTTCGATGTTTAATATGAAGCCTTGGTCTATAAAAAAGCGGGCACGATATTCGGCTACTACATCTCTTTTAAAGGTAGGTTTTTTGCTTGTAAAGCCGTTTAAATTCGTAGTATTAAATTGCTTAAAAGCCCCCACCATAGCCTGCATTTGGTTTTTGGCCGTGTACTGGTCAGGACCGGCGTATACTATACGAACCTTAACTTGATAGCCTAGCTTTGTGCTCTTCTCTTCGATTGCATGTATGCGGCTTTTGTCACGTTCTGACAAATCAACAGCTATAGATGATTTAGTACTTGCTTCTGGCGGCTTTACAAGGGCGGCAAATGCCTGGCCAACATAACCAAGTCCCCCGCCGCCAGTACGGACAGCACCGCCTTTTTTAATAGTGTTCACTTGTTTAGCACCGCGCATATGCCATTCGTCAGCAATTGGTCGGGCCATAATCTGTATCCACACTTCCTCGTTCTCTCGGTCGAGCTTTGCAAGCGTTGCTGTTATGGCTGCAAGCGGGTCAACTTCAAAGCTCGGAAATGTTTTTATAGGAATAGAATCATGAGTGGTGAGAGCAAGTTCGGTGCCATAAACGATCGGTTGCTCGAGAGTGCGCTCTGCATAGTCGTTTGACTGCTCGAATATTTGCACAGTCGGATACTGAGCATATACCTGCCCCTCTACAAATGCTTGTAAATGCTTAGGGGTCCATATGTAAAAACGTATACGCCCACCAATAGAGCTCATTTCTAGGCTAATATGTTCTTGCATATGCTTTTCGCGCTTGGGACGCAAAATACCGTGTAGGGCTGCTAGCATTTGTTCGGCTGCAAGTTCTTTTTTGTCGTTGGTACGTGGAATCTCCAGCGCAAGTAGCACCGTATCGTTAAAGTTGTGTTGTTTTTTGCGTAATAGCGCCATAGTAATTATTGGTCACTTCCTAGATAGTAGTATAGCATTAGCTTAGTATAGGCGTGGTTCTATATCATGCAGAATAGGTACAGAAATCCCCTTCTCTACTGGCGGTTGGGTAAACTGTACGGATCTTGCTATATCTAAAAAACCCCAGCCGTTTTCTTTTCTAAATGTTTTTACTGCTTTGTTAAGGGCAATCGGCAGCGAAATAAAGTGCTCACTTGCTCTACTTACTGTATGTCCTTGTAATCGCTGTACACGTGCACCTAACACATAGTCGGTAATGCCAAATATGGCCAATTCATCACTATAGTAGAAATGTGGAGAAGAGCGACGTATAAGGCCCCATTCATGCCATACAACGCCGACTGACGCGGCAGTCGTTATCTCTTGCATGCCTCTATCTACTTCTGATAAAAAATAATCTATGCCACGCGAGGCCATGTCATGCGTAGCCACGCCACCTATACTTACAGTCGTTGATCTTACAAACGTATCTTCATGAGGAGGCAAAGTATCGATTATCTGTGACATTCTTGATTGTCGAAGTTCGTCTATATTTACGTCAAAAACCTCTAGAGTGCATCCCTGATAACGTTGTAAATTCATAATATCTAGTTAATTCGTAGTACTTTAAATATAAATGTTATGTACTGCGATTTGTCTCGGTAGCCCCGCGGTAAGGGTGTTTCATAGCCCGCCTTTTTAAGCGCAGTGCGGTTTGTCTTGACGATTCCCTTAATTCTTCAAGTGGTGTATCGGTTACTACTGTTGGTGTGCAAACAACCCTGCGTATACCACATGCGCCAACTGATGAATTACTGGGTGATCTAAAATTATATAGACCATTTTTTTGCTGCTCTAGGCCTTGATACGCATATGCAATAAAAGTATCAAGCGCACCAATAGTGCCTCTGCCAGTACTGCTTAGGGCAGCCTGAAGTATAAAACCAAAGGCAAAGCCAGGTGTTTGTGTTGTATTAAGTAATGTATCACGGCGGTGCCCAGTGGTGTATGCCTGGATGTAATCGTAAGGCTGGTCAGTATATGTTAGCGATATGTCACAGACTCGCCCATAGAACTTCTTAGGCGTAATTTTTTGATCGATTTTCTCTCGACCCTCCCATATAAACTCTGCTTGTTTATTATGAGGAACAAAGTCTATTAATCTATCTTCAAATTTTACGTAATCCTGAATATTTGGCAGTTCAATAACGTCACCTGCAACCCATGGTACTTGTTGTTTTTGGTGTGCTGCTAAATATGCTAAACGCCTTTGTAAATCTGTAGGGATGTCTTTATTAGACATGCTATCTGGGGCGACAATTTCGGGTGTAGGTTCCATGGCTTTATTTTATAAACTAAGCTAGTGCGTACGTAGCTTTAGCGACGCGCTTAAATTCGGGCTTGCCCTGTAAGTTAAGCAAAATAGTTGTTTCTTTAACAAAACGTTTTTTAAGTACGCGTTTAACAATTTCGTCTCGGTGTAAAGGCTCTTTAGCTTCTGTTAATACCTCAGTAATAACGTCAGAAACAGTCCCCTTCTTATAGCCCCACTCTTTTAAGGCGTAAATACCACGGCCAACCAATACAAAACGACCATCTTTGATAAGTTCGTTGTGAATAGCTTGGGTAGTAACGTCTTTACGCTTAAAGCCGCTATCACGAATAGATTTAGCAATTTCGTTAAAGTGCATTTGCTTGCCATTTTCGTGCAAAATAACATATATTTTGTCACGAATGTTTTTAGGGTTAACCATTGGCCATTTTGCAAGGCCCCAGCGACCATTTAAATGCGCTAGGTGTTTGCTAATACTTGCAAGTGCTCGTACATGTTCTGCGCTAGGATCGCCTAGTGATCCGGCAATCTCTTCGATTTTTGCAGGTTGGCCTATTTTTTTAATTGCTTCAATAACGTACCCGACTTGATCACGGATAGCCTTTTCGCTGTGTAATGAGACTAAACCGGTGGTCATATGGTAGTGGTCGCTTTCATCTACAAAAGCTAGGCTCGGTACAAGTTGTGCTAAAAACGAAACACGCGACTGATCTAGTTTAGTCGGATTTTCTACTAATGTGGCAGTAAGATCGCTTATACGCGCTACACCACCAAGTTTAACAATTTCTTGTTTAAATACATCACTAATATCTTCGATGTCTTGTAGGTCTTTTTCAGCAGCTGCTTTTAAGCGTAAAATGACAGATTTTTCAAGTTGTCGAACGCGTTCGCGGGTAATACCTAAAAGCTCCCCAATTTGCTCGAGGGTTTCTTTTCGATCAAATAATCCGTAGCGGCGTGAAATAATTTCTCGCTCTCGCTCGCGGTCAATAACATCAAGTATGTTACCTATCGTTTTCTCAATATGTAGTGTAGTTGCTTTATCGGTTTCTGCCATATAACTCTCTTTTATTAAGTTAATAATACAACAAATATTTATATAAGTCAAACAAGTGTTATTACAATTATATTTTACCACGTAGTAGCTATTTGTGCATAAAAAGTTGTATGTGAATATTACTACGCATCATTGTCGCTATCGACACAAATTGTGGATAAACGTAGTTTACAACACTACAGAAAGAGTTTATGATTACTTTTTAGCTTTTTTGGTGAAGCGGCGTCCCTTGCCTTTGGCGGGTGCTTCGGCCAATAATATCTTGGCTTGTGCTTCTGTGATTTTTTCTGGTTTTGTATCTTTAGGAATTTTGGCATTCTTTTTGCCGTCTGTAATATACGGTCCGTACCTGCCTTTTAACACCCGAATTGTGCCAAAATCTGCAATTGTATTCTCGGCTGCGGCATTTTCTTTTTCTGTTATAAGGGTTCGGGCAGTTTGTTCGTCTATATCGAGCGGGCCATGAGGCTTAATGCTTACAAATAGTTTACCAACGACGATATAGGGCCCAAAACGACCGACATTTGCCTTTATTTCTCGCCCGTCTTCGGTAGTGCCCACTACGCGTGGTAGTTTAAACATTTCAATTGCCTGTTCAAATGTTACGGAGTCTAGCGTAGTTCCTTCTGGTAGTGGCGCAAACTTTGGTTTTTCTTCTTCGCCTTCTACTTCGCCAAGCTGTAACATTGGTCCAAAACGACCAAATCGAGCTATGACTGGCTTGCCTGTTTTGGGGTCGGTTCCAAGTGTTTTTGATTGCGATGTTTCTGCCCGTGATACATCTGCGGACGCACTAATAAGTGGTTTAAAATCTGTGTAAAAGTCTGCTATCATACTGTTCCAGGCCGTTTTTCCCTCAGCAATTAAGTCAAATTCGGCCTCGGCCTTGGCGGTAAAGTCAAAATCTACAATTGGTGCAAAGTATTTTACTAAAAAGTCAGTCGTCATTTCAGCTAATGCAGTTGGCAATAGCTTGCCTTTGTCTGCCCCTGTTGTCTCTTCTGTAGTCTGCTCTGTAATGCCGCTGTTACTAAGTACAGCATGACGAACACTACGCTGGGTGCCTTGCAGGTCAGTTTTTTCAACATAACCTCTTGTCTGTATGGTGCTAATAGTAGGAGCATACGTGCTAGGGCGGCCAATACCCATTTCTTCGAGGGCCTTTACTAGGCTTGCTTCGCTAAAGCGAGCTGGACCACGGCTAAATACCTCTGTAGCATTAAGTGTTTGACGCAATAGTGTATCGCCTACGGCTAGTTGAGGCAAAATTACATCGTCTTTGCCACCACCATACACCGCTAAAAAGCCATCAAATTGCAGCACTTCTCCCTTAGCAATATATGGTATTTTTTGACCACTAGCAGATATTGTCACCTCTGTCTTTTGTATGCTTGCAGGTGCCATTTGGCTTGCAATAAAACGTTGCCAAATTAGTTTGTAAAGCTTTTGCTGTTGGGCGTCTGCACCCTTCTCTAATGACGCAACACTAGTTGGTCTAATAGCTTCGTGCGCCTCTTGAGCGCTGGCATTTTTAGTCTTAAATTGACGAACTTGGTGATATTCTTTTCCAAACCTACTTGTTATGTAGTCGCTTGCTGCAGCTATTGCTTGACCAGATAAATTCGTGCTGTCGGTGCGCATATAGGTTATGTGTCCGTTTTCGTACAATCGTTGCGCGAGGGTCATAGTTTGGCGTACGCCGTAGCCTAGGCGACGCGAGGCTTCTTGCTGTAGTGTACTTGTCGTAAATGGAGCACTTGGGTTTTTAGACCCCGGTTTTTGATCAATTGATACGACACTAAATACCGCGTCTTTACTCGACGCCAATACCGATAGCGCATCGTTATAGGAAGCAAGTTTCTCGGCACGCTCTGCAGTAACTTCGCGTTTGTCGCTTGTTGTAAAGGTGCCAAATATCTTAAATGAGCTTTCGGATTCGAACGCTTTAATTTCGCGTTCTCGCTCGACAATAATACGCACTGCAACAGATTGTACTCGACCAGCGCTTAAGCCGGGGCGGACCTTTTTCCAAAGCACGGGGCTTAGTTCATAACCAACAAGTCGGTCGAGTACGCGGCGGGCTTGTTGGGCATCAACTAAGTGTAAATCTACTGTACGTGGCTGCTTTATAGCTTCTAAAATAGCGTTTTTGGTTATTTCGTGGAACACAATGCGTTTGGTCGTTTTAGGGTCAAGTTTTAGTGCCTCGCACAAATGCCACGAAATAGCCTCACCTTCGCGGTCTTCATCACTCGCGAGCCATACAGTTGCGCCCTTGGCCTGCTTTTTAAGTTCGGCAACTACTTTCTTTTTATCTACAGGAATCTCATAGGTTGGAGTAAAGCCATTTTCTTTATCTATGCTCATGCCTTTTGTTGGCAAATCACGAATATGACCGAAGCTACTAAGTACAGTGTAGTCTTTGCCCAAGTATTTTTCGATTGTGCGAGCCTTGGCGGGGCTTTCAACAATTACTAAGTTTTTTGTAGACATATGTTTAACCTTTAGCTTAACACGCTACTCGTGTAAGTTCATATAGCGCAACCGCTACCTTAGCAGGTGTACGTGTATAAATGCAAGTTTTTCTACTTTATTGTGTTTCTAAAGTTATTTGAGTGTATGTAGCAATTTGCAAGGCATTAGTGCCGTACAGGCACATTTTCAACTAGTGAAGTCGGGAGCATCACGTAGCCGGGTCGGCCTCCATCAGTATTCATTAGTGCCTGGTAGCAAACTACTTCACCGGTTTCAACATCTGTTAATCGTCTAAGGCCAATTGGCATTAGTTTTTCAGTAAGAAATGTCAGATTTGTGCCATCGGTTGTTAAAAGTGGCTCTCTTCTAAAACGTAAAGTGTTAAAATCTGGGGTATCTACCCGTACTTCACCGTTTTGCACTGATTCTTGCATACGAGTGACTATAGGCGATATGCCATGCTCACTCGGGTTAAATTCATCTGGAGTATCAACAGGCAGTCCGTAGTAGTTGTCATAGCCATCAGGGAACGAAAGGCCTTTTAAGCTATGTCCTTCAACTGGGATACCTGCCTCTGTAAGTGCCTCATATATAAGTGGAGTCATAGGCGTGCCTTCAAAAGCGGCCAATGATCCATTGAGTTTAAGCACTACTTTTTCGTGTATAGAACCATTGTCTGGCATTGAATTAGGATTAATCATGAGCTTATTGTAGTAAAAAAACGTACTATTTACTAGTATAACCAAGGTCCGCTAGGTTCATAGCTAGTACTGACCTAAAGCTAAGTAAATAAGTTATTTTCATAAAACTAAACTAGGCTACTTTTTTGTTGGGTATATGCTTTGACAACAGTAATGACATTGCTGCAATGACTGCCAAGAAAAATATTGATCGCTTTAGGCTGACAAGTTGCGATTGGCTATATGTGTCGGCAATGTCAGTAGCGGTTTGGGTATCTATACCCTGCGACTGCGCATAGGCCGTAACATCGCTAGGCGACACAATTGATACGCCAGTTTGGTATTGCTGTGTAATATACGTCTTGATTGAATCGGGTAATGTTGAGGTGTTAATGTTTGACACAAACCCGGTTGTTAATGACGCGACCATGACTGACCCAATTAATGCCGTGCCCAGTGAACTGCCAAGGTTCTGAAACGTACCAGTCATGCCACCAACTTCACTAGAATTTTGGCTGCCTGCTGCATCTATTGCGACATTTGCAAGCTGTGATGCTAATAGGCCAAGCCCAAAACCAAGCAGTGCGAGCGACACGCTAAGGGCAACACTCGTAAGCTCTGGGTCAATTGCAGCCAGCAACACAACCACGCCGGCGACCATTAGTATTTGCCCGGCTCGTACAATTTGTTTTGGCGTGTACCGGTTAATTAGTTTTGAACCGATGACAGAGGCTACTATAAGCGCTATAGATAGCGGCATTATCTTAATGCCGGTTTGTAGCGCGTTTAAACCCTGCGAAATTTGTAAGTAAATAGGTATAACAAAAAACGTTGCCGCCGTTATAACATACTGTGACGATAACACCGATAAAGTAGCGCGTAACTGTTTGCTTTTTAGGAGTGACACTTTAAGTAGTGGCTCGCCCTGTGGGTTAGCCTCAAGCATTGTTTGCCGGTCAAAAAAGAATTTGATTATAACTATGCCAGTAAGAATCATGTAGGTAACTATAGAGACGCCAAAAGGTGCTATATCGTAGCCGCCTATGTTTGGTATTTGCATCGGGCTTACCCACCCGAGCGTTTTGCTAAGTAACATGCCGTATACAATCAGCAATAGGCCGCTCGCCGACAGTAGCGCGCTTTGTATATCTAGCTTGCCTTTTTGTGGTGGTGCATTAACCTTAAATGACTTTGCTTTAAACAGTACTACTACCATAACGATTGTTTCGGCAACAAACACATATCTCCACGACAAATAGGTTGTCATAAAACCACCAATAAGTGGGCCTGCTGCAGCGGCCATGCCACTAACGCCACCAATAATTGCATATGCTGTTACGCGTTCTTTACCCTTGTAGCTGAGCGCAATTATAGCCGTGACTGCAGGTATAACTAGCACCGCACCAAGGCCTTCTATGACTGACCAGCCAATAAATAGAGTGGTCACATTTGGGCTTAGTGCAGTAATAAGAGAACCTATTCCGTATATAACCGAACCAATAGTAAAGGCACGCATCAGCCCCCACTTGTTACACAACTTAGCTCCAATAAGCATGAGCGACGCCATAGTGAGTGCGTAAAATGTAATGGCTGTTTGTAATGCCGATACTGTTGTGCCTAGGTCTTGTACAATCTGCGAAATAGACACATTCATGACGGTACTATCAAGTACCATAACAAATTGGGCTGCAGCTAATACGACAACGACTCCCCATTTTTTCATACTTTTTTCAGTATAGTACGAAAATAAATAATAGTTAAGTGTAATTGAATCGGGTTTAATGTTTTTTGATTTAACTATTCGTTGTTAAAGTAATTGCCAATTACTGCTGCCAAGGCTGCGTATATGCCCATGAATTTCGAGCATGGTGAGTGCTTGGGCAAAGTCGGATTCGTTCATACCAGCTTTGGCGTAAAGTTCTTCGCTTTTATTAACTCCTGTTTGCATAAGTGATAGTATCTTCATTTGCTGAGGATTGAGGCCAAAAATTGTTTGTTGCTTAGAGGTGAGTGGACCGATACCTAAAATATCTAATACGTCTTGAGCGCACGCAATGACGTGTGCGCCGTTTTTAAGTAACTGGTTGGTGCCTTGGCTGGTATTGCTAGTAATAGGCCCTGGTACAGCACAAATGGGCTTACCCAAATCAAGCGCAAAGTCAGCTGTATGTAAACTGCCACTTTTAATTGCAGCCTCGGTGATTATAACGGCGTCTGCTAATGCCGCCACCAAACGGTTGCGGGCTATAAATTGCGATTTATGTGCCGGTACCCCTACGGTGTATTCGCTTGCCAATACCCCGCCCAGGTCGACTATTTGCCGTGCTAAACCAGCGTGTGACGCTGGGTGTATGGCATCAAGCCCACCAGCCAATACCGCGATTGTTTTGCCGCCAGCAGCCACTACCGCACGCTGTGCTGCGGCATCTACGCCTAGGGCAAGGCCACTTACAACTGTTACCCCTGCCCTTGTAAGGTCGGTTGCTAGTTTTGTAGTGACCGCGTGGCCGTACGGTGTCATTTTGCGCGACCCGACAATTGCAACGCTTGGGCCCTGTAATAGCTCGTTCGGGTCGGCACCTAAATAAAATAACGTTTGTGGTGCGTCGTGTAGCTGGCTGACTCTATCTGCCACTATTCCATTGAGCTTATGTTTTATTATACTATTATTGCTATTCATACAAATAAATATTCTACTATTGACATAATGAAATATATTTGCTAAAATTGCAACCTGTTAAGTACATTATTTGTACTTCACGCACCTTATACCCAAAATTAACATCCTGTAACCAAAAATTACAGAGACGTTAGGTTGTTTTAGAGCGTGTTTGGCTAGCAGGTAGCCGTTGTTACCCTCCACGTCCTATTGTTGCTTCAAACGTTTCTACGTTCGCGTAGTACCGTTCTAAAACAGACTAACCCCTTTAACCCCGCACCATCCACTCGTTTTATTTGAGCTTGGTATGCGATGCGGCAATCCTAGAGTGGGCCCTTAAACATCTTTTGCGAGTTTGTTTAAGGGAGGCCTTCAAGGTGGGTTGAAGGGTGTAATCAGCCTCCAGCGGTGCCCACCCCCTCTGGAGGCTGTTTATATTTATATTTAGAGTAGACTAGTATGTTGATTAACGAATATTATTTAACAATGGAGCAAAGTACTATAAAACACCCAGATATTCCTGATTCGCCGTTTAGTATTTTGCTGCCCAATCACCCGTCGCAATCTGTACGGCGCAGTAAAGCTTTATTACAGCAACAAGGCCTAAGCCCGCAGATTGCAGCACTTGCAACCAGGCAAGAACGTCGAATTGCCCATGAACTACGCCAACGAGGCATAGGGCACGCGGTCCACCGCTTATATACTTCCGATACTGATTACGTATACGCGTCGCTCAATGATACTAAACTTTACAGCATAATTACTGCCCTCACTATTACCGATATTGTAGAGTTCGAAGCATTTATAAACGAACTGCAAGGCGATGAACCAACAGCATACACAAAACATAAGCCAGTTTTGAGCCGTGCAACGGCTGACTTTTTGCTATTGCATACACACCAAGAATAAAATATTGAACCACAGCAATTATAAAAGTGCTGAGAAGTTTTATAAAAAACATTAGTATTTTTGGTATGTTACAATTGCAAAACACATGAGCAACAAACCATGGTTAAGCCCACCGGACCACCCCGACTATTACGAATGGCTGCGCAGTAAAAAGGTTAACAAGCCGCTGCGTTTGATCGCATCGACTGGTGCAAGTGCTGTATCGCAAGTTATAAACGGTCGCCTGATTATTGATGTGCCAAAAGCAACCAAAGAGTATCGAGGTAGAGCTATTTTTAGCCCCGTTCATAGGTCTGGCTGGGATATTCCCGCAACTGTTGCGGCTATTGCCAAAGCTGGGTTTGAGCGCCCTCGCCCCGTGTCAAGGCAACAAAACTTTCCTAATCGGCCAGTATCGTGGCTAATGCACAGTTTGGGCGCTGGTGCGGTCGACCGCTTAAATCCTAGTATGAAGGGTATCGAACTAGCCTTTGGCCACTTTTTAGAGCAAGACGAAGTAGTAAAGCTGTACAGTGAAGGTACTCGAATAAAAGAAGATGTGCGAGTGGTCCATGATGTTAAGCCCACGGCGCTTATGCTTGCAGCCCAACATATCGGCACGTCGGTTATTGCTATGGGTATAGCTGGACTTGCCAGCGAAGATAACAAGCGGCCAATTGGATCCAGTGTTCCAACAGTAATCGCCTTTAGCGAGCCACTAGAAGTGCCCTTTGCCGAAGGTAATCGCCGCGCTTCTTTTACAACAGCACGCGAACTGACTCCGCTGCTCTACAATATGATGCAATCTGCACAAGATAGAGCTTATGAAATACGAGACGAATATCTAAAATAATACCGTGCGGGTTTCTACAAATAGCTCGCCGCTGGCGCTGCGGTCAGCAACCATACTGGCAACCTCTTTAATAATAAGAGGGAGTTCTTTTTGTTGTGCGGCTGTAAAAGTACCAAGTACAAAGTCGGCAGCATCAATTTGAGCTGGTTTTTTAGGGCCGATACCAATGCGCAAACGACTAAACTTTTCGCCAAAAATTCCAATAATAGATTTAATACCGTTGTTACCAGCATGGCTTCCGTCGTTACTGGTGCGTATTTTGCCGAAGTCTATATCTAGCTCGTCATGCACGATAAGCATGTCTTTTTGTGGCACCTTATAAAAATGCGCCACTGCCTGCACTGCTTCGCCACTTAAATTCATAAAAGTAGTCGGTTTTACAAACAAAACACGGGTACTACCCATAACCGTACTGGCTACATAGGCTTTTAGGTCTTTTTTAAGGGCCCAGGGCGCGTCGTATTGGTTTGCAAGGTAATCTATCGCCTCAAAGCCAATATTGTGGCGTGTGCCATCGTATTCAGGCCCTATGTTGCCCAAACCAACAACCATTAAAATATGCTGCGCACTGACGCTATAGATTGGTGTATGTGATCCGACTTCGTTCTTTTTTATAAACAATGCCATTACTTTTTGCCCATTTTACGTAATTTGCTGTTTTTGCGCTTAATGGGATTGTAGGTGTTTGGTGCTGCCTCTAACTCGCCCGTGCGCTCTGCGTCGCGGTCTATAAACCATAGCTGTAGTGGCGTTCCGCTAAAGTCGTAGCTTTCGCGCAGCTCTCGTTCGAGGTACCGTCTATAGCTCCAGTGTACAAACTTAGTTTGGCTACCATAAATTCTAAATGCCGGAATTGGGTTTTCTTCTTGCACCATATAGCGCAGTTTAGGTTGCTTGTTTTTTAGTCCTGCTGGTGGATGCTTGTCGGTCATTCGTTTTAGCCAGCGGTTTAGCTCGGCAGTCTTAAGTTTTTGGGCACGCTTGTTCATAATTTCAAGCACAATATCAAAAATTTTGGTGACATTTTGGCCAGTTTCGCTACTGGTAAAAATAAGGGTTGCCCACGGTGCAAATTTGTAATCTTCGGATATTAACGGAGCTATACGGTCGCGGGTGTAGGCGTCTTTGTCTAGCTTGTCCCACTTACTGACTACTAATACCAGCCCCTTACCTGCCTCTTTAATGAGGCCTGCAATTTTTTGGTCGAGCGCAACACTCAGTTCGGTGGCATCTATAAGGAGTAAACATATGTCTGATTGTTCAATAGCGCTTAAACTGCGCAACACACTAAACTGTTCAACACCGGTCTCTATTTTACCGCTGCGGCGTATGCCAGCGGTGTCGAGTAGTTCAATCTCTTTTTTATGATACGTGACTACGGTGCGGTTTATGTCACGCGTGGTACCTGCCCTGTCGGCTACAACGGCCTGCTGCTTACTGCTCAGAGCATTAAATAGGCTAGATTTACCGACGTTAGGGCGACCTAGTATGGCTACACGAATACGGTCGTCGGCTACCAATATGCTGCTTTGCGGCACAAGCTCGTCTATATGACGCAAAAGCTCCTCTAGCCCTGTGTGGTGCACGGCACTAGTAGCAATAATTGTTTTAATACCAAGTCGCTCAAAACCCGCAGTGCTATTTTTAGCTTTATCAGCCTTGTTTACGAGCAGTATAACGGGTTTACGCGTTTTAAGTGCCATTTTGGCAACACGGCGGTCCTCGTCGTTAATGCCCACATGGGCTTCAGCAACAACTAAAATAACATCGGCACTATCTGCTGCCTGGGCGATTTGTTCTTGAATCGTAAATTCAAAGTCGTCAACGGCATCCTTCATGCCCGCAGTATCTACGAGCCAAAAATCACTACCATCAATAGTAGTAGCCTTGGCGCTTATGCTGTCTCGGGTGGTGCCGGGTTCGTTAGCAACAATTGCCTCGCGGCGGCCAATAATTGCGTTAAACAGGCTGGATTTACCGACATTTGCACGCCCAACCAGCGCAACAATAGGAATTTTTTTACTCATATTGTGAATATTATAACAGATATGGCACTCTAAACGTAGAAGTATTTGTAATAAAAGTACAATTGTGTTATAAATATATTGTGATAGATAAAACCCCGCTGCATCGTTTAGATCTTATACAGACAACTCCAGGTGAGATTGTTCGCATACGTACTAGAAGTGAGGGTGTTTTTGATGAGTTTCAAATACTGACGAGTGGCCCTGAGCCATACGTAGATTTACGCATACTTAGCAGTATGCCGGTAGATGGTCGCCCAGTTAAGATTTTAGGCTCTTGTACTACCGAAGCGCTCATGGATCGCAAAAAAAACCAATGTTTACCACAGGATTTCATGCGTGGCGTACTGTTTGGTGGTATGAGATATATAATGGAGTGCGGCCCTAATAATGTTGTACCAAGCTACACAAACATAACTTCAATTTATATTGTAGGCAATCAACGAATTAATAAAGAATTGCTGGCATCACTACGCAGATAACTGCTTAAACTTGCCAGTAGGAATTGTTCCTATCAGGTAGTTGTCCATGCGGGTGCGGTGCAGACTAACAATGGTATATCCTAGCGCCTCAAAAGTGCGTCTAATTTGCCTGTTGCGGCCTTCATGCATGGTCACTTGCCATTTGTGTTTACTTGCATCTAACAAGACAAGCTGCAGCTTACTTAACCCATCTTCAAGCTTAACACCTTGTTGTATGGCTGCTTGGTGCTGAGACGCTAGGGGCACATCTAAACCCACTATATATTCTTTAACTTTATTGTGTGACGGATGCGTAAGGTCGTGCAAAAGTGTACCATCATTAGTTAGTACTACTAGGCCTGAGCTGTCTTTATCTAGCCTGCCGGCAATGTCTAAGCTGTGCAAATGAACAGGAATTAAACTGTATACAGTTTGAGCACCCTGCCCGTTTCGGCTACACACATAACTAACTGGTTTATGTAGTAATACGACAATTTTTTTGGCGTTAGTTTGACTAATGATTTTACCATCTAGTAAAACAGTGTCGCCGTCGTTGTACGGCTGGCCGACCAAAGCAGTCTGCCCGTTTATAACTACCTTGCCTTGACTAATCAATGCGTCGGCTGCCCGCCTTGAATAACGCGAATGTTCTGCAAGCCATTTGTTTAATCTCATTTAACTATTATAAGGCTAATGAATTAGGATCGATACCTGCCGGTTTTGATTCTACCTTATTTTCTGCTGTCGTATCGCCTACTTCGGTCGGAGTAATAACACTTCCGCTGCTGTGAACGGCCGTAATCGCATCTTCTTTGGCAGCAAGTTCGTGAATATCTGGTCCTGTTGGCTGCGTAGCGTTGGTGAGTGGCTGTATGACTTTTTGGCCCTCAGTGCTAGTTGGCGATGTGGCGCTCGCGCTTTGTTCTGGCGGCACAGTATGCTCCGTAGGTGGCGTTGCTTGTTGTGCTGAGCTAACAGCTGATTCAGCAGCAACAACACTACCGGTGTTAGCTAAAGTTGTAGGAGTACCTTGATTTTGGGTAGTAGTTGATTCTGTCGGTGTCGTTTTGCCAATCATTGTTTCAATTTGTTTTGCTATGGCTGTCTCTTCGTCTTCTATACTGACTGTATCTACGCTATTAACTTTTTCTTCAGCGGCTGCAATTGCATCAACACTGCTTGCTTGCTCAGACGATACGCCTACTTGTTGTTCATTAGTGTCGGTAGCTTGCGTTTCTAGATTCCAAGATTTTGCAGACGGTTGAATGATTTCATTATCACCTGGCACTTCTTGCGTCGTTTGAGTCTCTGGCAAAGTAGCTTTTTCAACCTCAGAAGCAGGAATATTTTGAGATGACAAATCTGTTATGCCAGATGCGTCTAATTGGGGTGGTTCGGCCGTGGTAGTACTATCTATGCTTGGCACTTGATCGTTTATATCAGTAACAGTAATAGGGTTTGGTTGTGTGCTCGTAGTGGTCGCGGCCTGTTCATTAACGGTTGGTGCTGGTGGCGCTACTACTGCCGGTTGCTCAGTGGTAGCTACAGGAACAGCAGTTGGTAGTGGCGCGTCGACTACTGGTGCAATAGGAGCTGCGTTAACAGCTGGTGCTGGAGTTGACGTTGTGGGTTGATCGAGCTCTAATACTTCACGAGCCACTCTCGCTACATCTTCAAGTGTCACCTGTGATTTAACTAGGTACCTGTCGGCACCAAGTTTTTCAGCCCGCTCTTTATCTTCGACTTGGCTAAGTGCCGTCATCATTATGACTTTTACATTTTTGGTTTCGGGGGTGCTACGCAAAATATCTAGCATATCAAAACCGCTAATTTTTGGCATCATAACGTCGCTAATAACTAAATCTGGGCGCTCTTTAACTGCTATAGCTAAGGCTTCTTCGCCGTCACGGGCGGTCACTATTTCATACCCCTCTGCTAAGAGTCGGGCTTCGTAAATTTCTCGTAAGTTATTGTCGTCTTCGACAAGCATTATTTTAGCCATTAGAACTCCCTCTCTGTTATTTATTGGTTCGTATTAGCTTTAGCATTATTGTATCACGCCCGTGTTACTAGGTGCAGTATTTTGTGTGTAAACGCTGCCTGCCGGTCTTGAATCTTCTTCTTTTTGTAGCTGTCGTGCTCTTTCACTTGTAATTCGCGGAAGGTTTATTATAAACGTACTACCTAGCCCAGGCGTACTTTCAACCCAAATACGACCGCTGTATAGCTCGATAATCTTCTTAGTAATGAACAAGCCGAGACCGGTGCCGCCAATGGTACGCGTTGCCGAGTTGTCTACCCTGTAAAACTTTTGAAACAAATGCGGCTGGTCTTCTATAGGTATTCCTGGCCCGGTGTCGCGTATTCTGAACTGCACCACTTTATCGTCACCCGACAAACTTATAGTTATTTTTCCAGTTTCGGTGTATTTAACTGCGTTATCAAACAGGTTTGTTATGACTTCTCGCAGCCTATCTGGGTCAGCCTGCACATAGTAAAGTGGTTTTATTACTTTGCTGGCATCGGTAAAGCCCGATGGACTGCCTATTGTACACTCTAATTGAAGATTTTTCTTTTCGGCAACAAATTTAAGGTCTTGGGTTAGTTTTTCTACAAACTCACTCATTTCTACTGCTATAGGGTGGCTTGTTAAGCGACCGTCCTCGGCTTTGGCGCTTGTTAATAAATCTTGAAATAATTTACCGAGATGCTGAGTGCTTTCGTGTGCCTTAGTAAGAAAACTGCGTGCCTTATCGTCGATTTTACTCACTTTGTCGTTGAGTGCCAGTGCTAAGTAACCTTCAATTGCAGCCACTGGCGTGCGCATTTCATGACTCGCTGTACTAATAAACTCAGCGCGTTGTTTTTCGGCCCGTCGCTGTTCGGTTACATCACGAATAACGCTTACTGCACCTTGTAATTGCTCGTTTGCATCAAACAGCGGCGATACTGTCATATCAATTGATATCGATGCTCCATTTCTGTTTTTTATTATGGCATTATCTGAACGGATTGGTGTTTTTTGCATCAGTACAACGGTGAATGGATGTAAATCATTTGCAATGGGCACGCCTTTTTCATCAATTAATGTAATTACAGACCTGTAATCGACGCCAATTGCTTCACCAGAAAGCCAGCCGGTCAGCTTAGACGCTGCGGGGTTAAAAAGATATATAACCCCAGAAGTATCAATGTACACGACACAGTCGTCAATAGCACTTAAAATTATGTCACTCTTAATTTTCTCGCTTTGAAGGCTGCTTGCGAGTGCGCTCGTTTTTTTAGGTTTTGATTTGGCGCTGAATAGACCCATTTTTCTCCGATATAAATTTTCAACTATACGTACATTATCTGTTTTTTTAACCGTAAGCGCAACACAAAATAGTTCATGAGTACATTTACATAATAAATTGATATTTTTAAATTACTTCGATTTCATTAAAGCGAAGTATCAAAATAATTTCTTTCGCGTATAGCACGCCTTTCATACTCTGTTTTCTCACCCCATATACCAAATACACCTTTCGGATCGTTATACTTTAGTGCATAGTTCAGGCATTCTTGTCTTACGACACATCTGCTACAAATAAATTTTGCATCAACTACGTCTCTTTTATTATCAGAATAAAATATATCAGGGTTAGCACCCTTGCAATTTGCAAATTCTTGCCAATCTACCCCCTGGCTAATCTGGTCTCTAACATGCATAGCTCGCTCGACATCGTTTATATATGGACCATTATTTGCAGGTGTATTAAATTCAGACATTGTGTATCTAGCTTATTGTTATCTAATATATTTAGCAAGCATAAGCCATATAAAGCTTAGATTGCTGCGTAGGTAAGCCAATTCATTTTGACCAAACAAAGCGGTGGGATTAGGGGAATATCTATACTAGTATTAGGCGATAATTACATCGCAAAGATGTGAATCATTCAAACTTATATATTCAGTTCGATATAGGGGACTAACATAATTTGAAACATTTTTAGTTTGTTGGATTAACTAAAAGTGCTCTTCTGTTAAATAGTAAAAATAGTTTGTTCAAACTTCAATAAAACCCGGCGACCAGACCCTCAAGAACCAAATTTGCTTTTTATTCGTTTAATTCATTTTTTTTGTAATCTAAAGCAATTAAAGATTTAAAAAACTTTGGCCCAACTTGACTTTATAGTTTGAAAAGTGTAATAAAAAGGAGTAGCAATAAAACAAAAAAATGAAATTTGCAGTTTTAAATACTATTAGAAAGTTACAAAATTTTTACATTAGCCACAAAATAGCTAGTTTGGTTTTAGTTTTTACGTTCGTTACACTCCTAGCGACTTCAAGTTTAGCCTTGTTAAATAGGTACTCAAATAATTACGAAAAAATTGATAATTCTAATGATACTTCGAGTCTAGATAATGTTAAGCCCAATCTTGATAACGAACAGCCATTGTCCTCAGAAGATAGCACAGATATAAAAAGCACTAACCCACCTTCAAGTGATTCAAGCACTGGCCCACCTTCAAGTGATTCAAGCACTGGCCCAAAACAAGAACCTGCGCCATCTCAACCTCGACCTAATGAACCTACAGCCCCACCTCAAACAATAAACTACACAATACCGTCAAACTCAATAATCGTTAATTCCACATCTTCCTTCAAGGCTGCAGTTAGTAGTGCCAGCGCAGGATCAACCATAGTTTTAAGGGCTGGAATCTATACAGATATAAGCCTAACTATATCCAAAAAATTAACTATTGCTGCTTATCCCGGTGAAAGTGTATGGTTGGATGGGCAAAACAAATTGCAATTTGCGCTATTTCTTGTAACAAATGCAGGAGGAAGTAAAATCCAAGGCATTGGGTTTAAAAAGTATGCTTCGACAAAGGATTTTTCACAAAAGCCAGCTATGGTGATTATTGCTAGTTCGCTTAGTAGCGGCGTAACTGTTGAATACAGCACATTTCAAGAAAGTGAATCTATAGGATTGTCTGTTCAAACTAACAATTCCGTTGTAAAGAACAACGTTTTTGATAAAAATAATTGGATGGGTCTGCACGTTAACAACGGTCACGGTATTATTGTTCAGAACAATATAATGTCAAATAATAATACTGGCAACAATGCCATATCAGGAACAACAGCTGCGGCAGCTGGAGCAAAGTTCACATATACTAGAGGCGCTACGATAACGAATAACCAGTTCATAAATAATAAAGCTAATGGCCTATGGATTGATCTTCAGGCGGAAAACATTGTGATAAGTAACAATACAGCATCGGGCAATCTACGAAACGGGATTTATTACGAAGTCTCAACAAAAGGAACAATAACCAATAACACAGTCACGGGTAATTCAGCTTACGGCATTCAACTTTCTGGGTCTAACAACACTACTGTCACGGGTAATTCTCTGTCTAGAAACACTGCAGGAAATATTTTCGTACAAGAAGATCCAAGAAATGTAAGCAATGATCCTAAGTGCTCTAGTGGTAAAGTTTATGGTGCAGACTGCGACTCCTATAACAACACGGTTCAGTCTTCTCCCTAGAATTTTTTAGTGAAATTATCAAAGAAACTATTCAATATGACACGGTAGCATTATCTAGTTCACGTTTTAGTTGGTTTATTTGTATGAGGTAGTTTTTCTCACCACCCACAACATCTTGACGACACCATGTGCTCACTGTATTTAGATTAACACCATACACGTCGGCAGCTTCTGTTTGTGTCATACCACTTTTAATACCAGACAATACATTGTTACGTATCTTTGGATGTGACGTTTACCTGCATGCGTATATATTGGGCTCCTTTTGTATATATTATATGCCTCTTAACCCGAGACATGTTGTGCGTAATGGGGGGCTTACATACATGTTACTTCAAATTCTTGGCAAATTAGAAGTTAGGTCATGTCAGAACTACGCATGACATTCTATGGTGCTTATACAAAATAAACTTTCATAAATGTTAGTATATTGATATGAAGTACCATCCTAGCCCTGAACAGCTGCACGCTCCTAGAAAACCCCATCTTAGAAGCGTGCTAATAGCAACGGGATTGCTGTTGCAAGGTTGTGGTTTAGATAGTTCAACTGCAGGTGAGACCCAAGTGCGTCAACAGGCTGAAGTGTTTGAAAGTGAAATTAGTCCACTCTACCCTTCAACGCCAACGACTGCCTTGAGTTCGATTGAAGCGCCGGTTGAAGTGACTGCCACAGCTGATCGAATCAACGTGCCTGAAACCACTACGCAACCTATCGAAGCGTCTTTTGAAATAGTGCCCATGCCTACCACTAATGAACTTTTTACCGCAGAAAAAGACTACACTTCTTGGTATCACAAAATAGAACCAGCTACTGTCTGGTATGGTCAAGAACAGCATCAGAAATATGTCTTTTATGAGTCACCTATAGATTACCGCACAAAAACCGTAAAACAGGCAGATACTCCATCCGAAAATCCTATAGTTGTTTTTGCTTATGGTGGAGGTTTTGTAGGAGGCGATACTGATGCGCTGAAGTCGGTAAGCCCAGGGATACTCGCAATGGTAGATTATGGATTTGATATAGCTGCGATTGATTATAGAAAAACTAATGTTGGCAAAACATTCCCTACAGCATATGAGGATGCAATTGATGCACTGCAAAATGTGATGGCAGCTGCACCTAATCGAGACATAGTGCTTGCTGGTGTGTCGGCAGGCGGTACGCTTGCCTACATTTTAGGCACTCCGAATGCACAAATTCCAGGTGTTAGTGCCGAGCAGTTAACAGTGTTACGAAACCTCCATGAGACAGGCAGAATTAAGTCTGTTATAGCAACTAATCCACCGACAACTGACTCATGGAGAAGTATTGGCGCCTTTATGCCCGGAATGACCTCTGCTCAAAGGAGAGCTTCTATGCCTATTGGCCTTGCAGAGCAAGGCTTGTGCCCGAACAATCTTTACTTAATTACTAGTTCGTTTGATCCCGAAACTCCACCAGATACAGAAGCGTTACCGCTCATCGCAGCCACTATGGATAACTGCGCCTTTAGCAATACAAAGCTAGATCCAACCGACGTCTTTCATGGCTTAACTTTCTTGCCAGTAGGAAAAAAGCACTCTTTAGGTGACGGAACTAAAGGACGTGCAACAAATTATGTAGCAATGCTAGCTTTTGTAGACGGCTCGTTAGACGCCAATACCTAGTTAGCGACGTATTTTACAACTTCTAAGTCACCATAGACTTTGCATCGATTTTGTTTGCAATTGGTGTCAATCCAGTCAAATTCCAACTTGATAATAGTGGGGCGAGGTCGTTACAAAAGCAAGGCGCTTTTCTTGGTGATTTCCCAAGAATATCGAACTTTACAAAAAACAGCAAAATGAAAAAGATTATGAGATACTATTTGTAATGAAAAAACACGCTTCCACGTTTGCATTTATAGATAGTCAGAATCTTAATTTGGGTGTGAGAACTGTTGGCTGGAAGCTTGATTTCGTAAAGTTTAGGCGCTTTTTAAACGACACGTATCACGTCGAAAAAGCATACTTATTTATAGGACAAATGCCCGAAAACCAAAAGCTATATTTTTATCTTCAAAATGCTGGCTACATACTTGTGTTTAAACCTACACAACATTATTTTAAATATGGTAAAAAAGCTACCAAAGGAAATGTAGACGCAGAACTTGTCCTGCATTCCGCAGCAAGACTGTTTAAAGACTACGACGAGGCAGTTATTGTTAGTGGTGATGGCGACTTTTTGTGCCTGTACGAATACTTAGAAGAAAATAATAAGCTAAAGAAGATTCTTGTACATAACAAGAATAAATATTCCAAGTTACTAAAACCCTTTGTACATAAAATAGACTACATAAGTACTAAGAAAACAAAATTAGAGCAAAAAAATGACAGGCATTTTCTTGAGAGACGCACTCTGCAAGGTAGCCTGTCTTGGTGATGGTTGAATTATACGATTTGATTGCATAATTGTCAATTCGTATCCGTTATCTAGTTTGGTGGGCCTACCGGGAAATGGGTGGAACACTTTTGTGGATGCGATTGGTGAGTTGGATGTAAAACTTCAAAAATTAATCTAGATTTGAAATGAACTGCTACTTACTCCTGGACAGTTCATCGACGTGTACTGGTAGCATGCCTTGGCTCTCCATTTGTTCCAAGATGCCACGCGTCAGTTTATTGCCAGTAAATTTAAGAACATATTCACGGCCATTTTCTTTAAGTGGTCTTACGAAATTTTGCTTGCGAAGTTTCCTCAAAAATTTAGATACAACGACATGGGAAAAATCACTCGGCCATAGGTCTCTGATGTCTGCGGCTTTTATAGAATCCTTCTTAACTAATCTCCGTAGTACTTTTGCTTCAAGTTCATTCAATATGTTTTTTTCTTCAGCCCAATCAAGGGTTGGAGCGAGTATATTATATCTTACAAACTTTGCATCAGTAAGCTGCTGGGATTTTTTTACCTCGTCACGTAGGCCACTTAATACATATTCAGACCATGACAGTATGTCGGCGTCTGTACCTATATCTGCAATTTCGAGCATATCGTAGTATTTTTGTCTGTCACCAGAGAATACTGCCGCAGGGTTAAAGAGCCTAGTTAGCCCAGTTGTAATAAAGCCCTGCTTGCAAAGCATGGAGTAAGTCAGTAGTCGTACGACTCTACCGTTACCGTTGCCGAACGGGTGTATCCAAACAAAACGGTGATGAGCGATGGCTACCTTTAGAAGGTCCAGTTTAGGCTCAGTTTTTTCGTTTATGAAGGCTAATAACTCCCTCATAAGATCGTCTATGTCACCTGGCTGAGGTAACACATGCTGAGAATTTGCAATCTTGCGAGGCTCTTTACGGTATGAGCCGATTCGTGAATCTCCTTCTTTAGCAGTACTCAGTCCTTTGACAACCTGTTTGTGCAACTCTAGTATAAATGCCTTATTTATATCCAGAGTTGAGATATTCTTATCTATAAAGTCTAGACATTTAATGATGTTCGAGATCTCATTTAGCTCTTCGTTTTGTAAGTCTAGGCTAAGCTGTGCGTCTATAAAATCTGCGAGCGTCGTATGGTTTCCTTCAATTCTTGCTGAGCTGAGTGCTTCTACTATATGGAATAAGTTCTTGAGCTCAATAAATATCCATGGCTTTGCAGTACCCGATACGTTTTTATTTCTTAATCCTTCTAGCTCAACAATTAGGTCGGTCAGGCTTGATTTAAATGATGGCTCGGGAATGGTTAACATAATGTGCATATTGTACCATCAATTATTTGAATATGTAACCATAAGTAGATATTAACAGATACAATATGTAACCATAAGGATTATGTTATGTAACCATGAGTAAAAAACTACTATAGGTGTTCCACGAATAAGATTAGGCTGGAAAAATCAGCCTAATTTCAATCTTTTATCTAACTTGGTGATCCCGGCGGGACTCGCCTTGCAGTCAAAATGTAAAAATATTCATTTTGACCAAGCAACCCCACGTCAATCCTTACGTATTGTCTAGGGGCGTTGAGACCAGCTTGTGCCACCGGCACAACCGTTCTCGTCCCGCCTGCCAAGTGTTGACCAAACAAAAAAATTCCACACTATCGGTGAAATTCTTAGTTTGGTGATCCCGGCGGGACTCGAACCCGCGATCTTCTGGATGAGAACCAGATGTCCTAACCGCTAGACGACGGGACCATAGTTTATATTATAAAGGTTCGACTCAAGACTCGGTCACCTTCGGCGACCCCGCAACTTCGCTATCGAAAACAAGTTTTCGTCGGAAGGTTGCCTTGCAGCTTGCCACCGGCAAGCTTCACCCGCGATCTTCTGGATGAGAACCAGATGTCCTAACCGCTAGACGACGGGACCTTGCTTAGGTGGTAGACTTCGCACAATTTTACCACATTTTATCGGTAGATTATAGTTTGCATATTTTATTTGTTGCTGTAATGTAATTTTAAAGTGAATCACAGCATCGAAACATATGATCCGCATTTTAGGCCACTACTACGCCGTTTTGCTGTTGGCGACCTCAACTCATACTGTAATGCCTACAAAATACCTGACAAGGCATACCCCGCCCCAACCCTTAACGGTAATAAAGCAGCCTACTGGATTGGTACACCCCAAAACCCAGAACAAAGCATACCTATAATTGCAGTTTCTGTACCGCTGCAACGCATAACCCTAGATTTTAGCAAGGTGTGGTCAATTGGTGTTGCCTCTGCAAACGATATAAACGATAAAGTAGATTTACTTAAAAGTAGCAATACATCAGTTAACCCAGTAGGAGCAGCGGTATTAGAATTTGCATCAAGTGGTTTATACACCCACATAGATGCTCTTGCGCTAGTCGTTAAGCTGTGTCCGTTGCCACGTTCGTAAAATGCATTTTATGTTTAGAGCAATATGGTGCGTATAAAACCAAACAATGGCTGCTGTTGATCATCTGTTTTAATGTCGTTTGGACAGCCATTTGTATCACTATCTTTGTATACTTGGCAACTCATACATTCACTAACGGCGCTCGATAGGTATTTGCTAGCAATGTTAAGGCGCATTTGTCTACCGATAATTTGTTGTTCGGTAATTGGCTCACCGGTTGACGCATCAATTCCGTTCCCAAGCATTTTCTCGATGTCTAACGCTGTATTGTACAAAAAAAGCTGCGTTATTGCTGCTTCTTTGCAGTGTTGGTTGGGTAATTCGGGTACGTAAAGCATGACTATATTATACAACAAACTTAGAATTATTCAAATTATTGCGTGCTTAATAGCAACCATTCGTTTCCACGTTGCTGATGGCCAATACGATAAGTTATCTGGCCATCACTCATTGTAAAAATTTCAATCAATTCTTGGCCTTTTTGAACGACACAGCGTAAGCCTTCTTCTATAAAGTTTATTTGTTTGCCTTCGCTGGTCTCTATGCGGCGCGGATAGCTCTTTTTGGTGTTGCCTTTTGCAAAGTAAAAACTTGTGACATAAATCTCTTGATGCATATACATCTCCTCAAATTTTAAGTAGCAGTTAATAGACAACTAAATCTGTTAGTTGGAACGGATTTATGTTTGAGGAGTAGCTAGATAAAACAATAGCAACCGTTCTGCTGCATGTTCATGACTAGACACTTGTATATGTAGAGATTGGTATCTCTAGAGTGCTTTTTAGAGTTTAAAACTCAGTGTAAAGCTTGAGTGCAAAAATTGGGATTCCCACCAGTGCCCTCATAGCTGTACTAAGTATATACCTGCAGCAGTTGGCGTGTACATAAGCATTTTGTTGTATTTTATAGGGCTAATTTACAAGATATAATTACACAAACTACAGTTTGATTTGCTGTAAATAAGCTACAAGTTCACGAGGTGTAATTTCGGCTTTAACCAAGTAGCCATCTGCCATTTTTTCAATTTTTTCGCGGGTTGATTCTTCTTGGTCTAAATTGGTTGTAATTATAATTTTAGCCTTTAGTGGCGGAGTTTGTGATTGGTCTTTTAGGCGCCGTAGTATTTCTACACCACTCATACTCGGCAGCATAATATCGAGCAATATAATATCGTATGCGTTTGTTAATGATTCGGCCAATGCAGCTTCCCCATCTGCTATAACTTTTACGTCATACCCTGCATGGGTTAGTGCACGCGTATAAAGTTCGCCAATAAAGTTTTCGTCTTCTATACACAGTAAGTTCGGTTTTTTATCCATAGTGTTTACCTTCGGTACATAGAATGGTTCTTAATCCAGCCATGTGCTCCTCTCATGATACCATCTTGGCTTGCGCCAGCTGCATGTTTGTCTTCGCTGTACGGTTCGATAGTGAAGCTAAATGTGCTACCTGCACCTTCTTTTGTATGTACCCAAATGTTGCCACCTAGTGCAGTAACAATTGCCTTGCATAAGTAAAGGCCTAAACCCGTACCGCCTATCTGTACTTTACTGCGGTGGCTACGATAAAATTTATCAAAAAGTTTTGGTACTACCGAATCGGGTATGCCGAGTCCAAAATCTTGTACGTCTATTTGCACCATGCCAGACTCGGTGTGCGCCGAAATTATAATTTTATCGCTTTTATCACTGTATTTAATTGCATTATCTACCAAGTTGTTTATGACCTCGTGCAAACTAATTCGGTCAACTGCTACATCTGGTATAGTATCTGGCACTGATAACTCAATGTGCTTGCCGTGTACCGCTGCACGCAACTGCAAGTCGCTGACGGCACTAACCATAATTTCTTTTAAATTATGTTTTTGTAAGGTAAGCAGAAGCTGGTTTTCTTCTACTCGTGCGACATTTAGTATGTTACTTACAAATGCTGTTAACTGCTGTGCGCTCGCATTCATTTTATGCATAAAGTCTTTTAGCTCAGGGCTGAGAGTTGGGCCGAGCTCGTCCTCGAACACCTCAATATAGCCACGCATTACCGTAAGGGGGGTACGCAGCTCATGTACCGCCATTGCTACAAAACTAATCTCTTGATCATCTTTATTATACAAATCACTATGATCAAATATAGTGATGATCGATTCAATTTCGCCACCTGCTTTGCTATAGCTTGCCGCCATATCAAATTGCTTTATAGGTGTGTTATTAGCATCGACTAGTCGAACTCGCTCCCAACTTATTGTTGCTTTTAATACCTTACTACGAGCGTTTTGTAGCCATGTTTCGTAGGTAGCTTCGTTTGGAAATGTTAGGTTTAGCACGTCATAAATATTCTTGTTTTGTAGCTCTGCTCTGGCGGTAATGGGTTGCCCTAAAAATAATAAACCAGCGTCGTTTATATAATGGAGTACGCCAGAACCTGTAACAGTGAATACGGGCGTGGGTAATGCATTAAGGAATGTTTGGTCGTAGGCTACTTCGGTCGTCGCTTGTTGTTGTCTGGTTGTATGTGTTGTTTGGGCAGCCATTGTGTAGACGTTGCCGAGCAGCTGTGTTGCAAGCTCACGACCAAATTGAAGCTCTTCTACTTGCGGCGCAGACAGCCGTGATGTGTTGCTGCTTACATGGAGTATGCCTTGGCGCACATAAGCAAGTGGCTTCATAGTAAAGTTCACCACCCAGTAAGAGCTTAATAGCAATAAAACAAGTAAAACGCTAAGCATAACAGCGAGTGATATTGTGCTCGATACACCATAATATGCAAGTGCAAGCCATAACCCAATAATAACGAATGCATTGGCGCTATAAAGCCAAAAAATGCGCGCTACGGCCTTGTTGGTAAGTACCTTGTATGTATCCATAGCTACTGAGGTGTAACCGGCTGAGCTACAAAGGTCACCATGCCACGATCACCGACTGCGGTGACCCATGTTTGACCGGCATTGAGCGCCAATACCCTACCCCCCGCATCTGTAAACGTAATCATAGAATTTTGAGATGCTTTAGTCCAGGTTGCTTCCTGCATGTTACCGTCTTGAAAAACTAGAGCTTGCCCGCTGCCGATAGTTTGGTACTTGCTGTGTATACCATCGGGGTGAATGCTGTATGGAACTATTAATGCAACAACAACTTTAGGTTGCAGTTGCTTTGCGGTTTTTTCGTCGACGTGCGGTCTGCCACCCTCGCTACGTAAATAACTATTCGAGGCTGCATCGTAATCGTAGTGCACATTAAACAACGCGCTCGATATTTGCAAATCTATTGCGGTGGCTGTTTTTGTAGCAACTGCTTGGTCTGGCTTACGCATAAAGCCACTAAAAGGCTTGCCAGCCCAGTTATTTTTGTTGCGTATTGCGTCAAGGTTAGCCATAGAGGTATATAAATTATGCGGCGCATACCTGTTAGACACACGCTGATAGGCTGACCCGTTGGCTCCGTGGTCCATGTCTTTCATGCCAAGATTCTGTATCATTTGGAGCGCTTCTGGACTACCGCCTGCATGGGCATACGTTGGGTCATATGGTAGTATCCAATCTATATAATAGGGTCGCGCGCTCCGTACGGGTCCTATATAGTCAGGCTGTGATTCTTGATAAAGTGCCACAAAGCGCGTAATGCCACCCTCGGCTATTGCTTCAAAAACCAGTCCTGCGTCTATTAGTCCCGATTGTGGCCGAGCGTCGATGCTATTTTCTATCATAACTGCCGTTACCCCGCGATTGTTTAACTCTGGACTTATTTGTACGCCCGTTAGTGAGCTAGCGACGGTTGTTGGCTTTGGGGGTTCCTCTATTTTTTCAACAACAGGTGCTGGCGTTGGTACTGGTTGTTTACGAGGTCGTAGCGCGAACACAGCCCCACCGCTCACGAGTAATACGGCTATAGGTATCGCGATGAATAGTTTCTTTTTTAACGGTGTTCGTTTAAACCAGTTCGCTTTTTTAGGTGGTGATACTTTAGGGGGTTCTGGCTTTGAATCTTGTTTTTGATTTGCATCTATTTTAGGGGGCGCAACAACCGGCTCAGTAGGAGTGTCGATCTGCGCCGGCTGCTTGCGTCGAAAGACTAATTTCGACGGTTTCTTTTTTGGTGCAATAAACATATCATCCATAGGTAAGTCGCTTACGTTTAAGTGTACAGAATATTTGGCATGATTACAAACAGATACAAAAAGTGCTAAAATACCACTCATGAATCAGCAAACAATTGACCGAATACAAAGCCTATTACTAAGCGATGTCACGCTACGGTCTCGCCAAGACATTGAGGCTTCATACCCACCACGCGGCTTAGCAGCAGACGCAATTGTTACCCGCAGCGCACCTAGCCCAACTGGCTTTTTGCATATTGGCACCATATACATGTGCCTATTAAATCAGTATTTGGCACGTCAAACCGGCGGTGTTTATATGCTGCGCATCGAAGATACTGACAAAAAGCGAGAAATTACAGACGGTATAGCGCAAATCGTAGCTGCATTAAATGCATTCGATTTAGTGCCCGACGAAGGTGTTAAAGCCGATGGCAGTAGCTACGGTGCGTATGGTCCCTACTTACAGAGTCAGCGTCGTGAATTGTATTTAAGTTATGCAGTCGATTTGCTGCAAAAAGGTCGCGCCTACCCTTGTTTTGCTACAAAAGAGGAATTGGATGCCAGCTATACAGCACAGCAAGCAGCTAAAGTACGCCCAGGCTATTACGGTAAGTGGGCGCTCTGGCGAGATAGGTCTGACCAAGAAATTGCCGCACAGCTAGATGCTGGCATGCCATTCGTATTGCGCTTTAAATCGAATGGCAGCCACGACAAGCGAGTCGGATTTGACGATGTGCTCAAGGGTCACCTTGAACTGCCCGAAAACGATTTAGACGTACCATTAATTAAGGCCGACGGGTCGCAACTGCCAACATATCATCTGGCGCATGTAGTCGATGATTATTTAATGAAAACTACTTTTGTATTGCGTGGTGACGAATGGTTGCCAAGCACACCGCTGCATATTGAGCTTTGTGACGCTTTGGGCATTCCACGTTATAGCTATGCTCATTTTGCACCAATTAGCATTATGGATAGTAATGGCGGTGGAAAGCGCAAGCTCAGTAAACGCAAAGACCCCGAGGCCGACGTACAGTATTGGTTAAATCAAGGGTACCCTATTGAAGGAATTAAACCATACCTTCTAGGGCTCGCCGATAGTAGTTTCGAGGATTGGTATAGGGCAAATCCCAACAAACCGCTTGCAGACTTCAGGATATCTTTAAAAAAACTATCTGCTAGTAGGGCTCCGTTATTAGATACGGCTAAATTAGACGACTACACCAAAGAATACATTGCTAGCTTGCCGATCGAAGAATTCGAAGCGGAATTAAAGCATTCTACAAACAAAGCATTCAGAGCAGCGCTAAACAATGCCGATAAACAGTACCTCACCGCAGTATTGTCCATTGAACGATTTGGCGATAAGCGGCGTAAAGATATTGCTAAATGGAGTGACGGTCCGGATCAGTATGGCTATTTTTTTGATGAGTTATATGAGGCTGATTTTGCACCCCAAATAGGCGCGTTGCTAGAAGCTTTCGATACCACCACTTTAACAGATGTTTGCAAAGCGTTTTTTGCTACTTACGATCCTGACGATGATCAACCGACTTGGTTCGAAAAGCTCAAAAAAGCTGCTACGGTGACTGGTTTTGCAACAGATAACAAAGCATTTAAGGCAGACCCTAATGCTTTTAAGGGTAATGTAGCTGATTTTGCTAAAATTCTGCGCGTAAAACTGACCGGCAAAGATCGCACACCTGATTTATATACAATCATGCAAGTCATGGGTATAAAGAGAGTTAAGGCTCGATTACAAGTTTTATAGACTGCTAGCTATACGCACAAGTTGGTCGCTACTCAGCTGCGATTGACCCTCAATTTGGTACCAAATACCGTCGTCAATCCAGGTTGCATTATTTGTATCGTAAATGTAAATTGTGCGGCCTTTGTCTTGGTACGTTTGGTATTGTTTTTTGTTATTGACCAAAAAGTTATCAAGCAGCGTATCACTTGACCATGATGTATTTTGCTGCGTTAACGTATAGTTGCGTTCATCAATGTTTGACTTAAAGCCGACTACCACCTGCCCTGATCTGTACTGAATGGGCCCATTAATTGAAAAGCCAGCCGGACTATACGTTGGTATGCTAGCTTTTATTCCAGCTCGATTTGATGCAACGCGCACGGCAAGCTTTGGCACATTTTGATACGCATAAAACCCTCCAACCAATACGCCTGCGAGCACGGTCGAAGTTATTGCTACGGCCCGCCCACTAATACCGATTTTTTTTGCGATTTTATGGTGCAACTTCTCTTTGTGCTTATACGCAGGTTCATTATGGCCCTGTGCTGCCTGCATAGCTTTTTCGAGTAGATCTGCTTTTTTAATATGAGAAGGTCGCGAATATTCGATTGAGTTATCGTATAGTGGCGTCGGACGTATCTCTGTTAGATTTATATGTGACGTAGCTCCCGATTGTGTTGCTGAGAATTTTTTTATCTGCTCACTTTTTACAACTAATTCAGCTCGTTGCTTGCGTTGTTCTGGTATATCGTAAGATTTTTTTGCTATGGTATTTTTATTATGAACGCTCAACGGAACCGATGGTTTAGGCTTTTGAACATCTAAAACATGTAATGTGTGTGGCTTTTTTACAGCACTACGCATAAGAGTAGTGGATTTTTGTGGTTTAGGGCGTAATTTAACGGCTGAGTGACCGACTTGTCGGTGAGTGTGCGTATCTTTTGAGCGACGCACAATACCATCTACTACTGTAGTACTATTTTGTGAACGTACAACCACACCGCTCACAGCATCGTAGGTTGTGCCGTTTATTTCTATAACATTCGTATGCGTGCCCACAGTTTGTTGTTACCCTCTACAAAATACAAGTGTTGTATATCTTTTATGTCTATACGTTATGGTACACTACTGTCTTATTGCCTGCAAGTAGCTTAGGCTTAAAATATACGTGCAAAACAAGCTACTAACTGATATAATCAAATACATAAACATACAAAAATAAAAAAATATTTTTATACATACAGCTCATGGATTATTTAGACCCCAAGAAAAAAATCGCACTTCGTAGAAGATTGTTCGTAGGCTACGGGCTTATGGCGGTTGCAATAGCTTTTGCAACAGTTATATTAGTATACATAGGTAGCGGTTTTTATGTGGATAGACAAACGGGTAGTCTCATTCAAAACGGTCAAATTATTGTTAACAGCGACCCCGAAGGTGCTCGGGTATATGTAAACGACAAACAGCAGCGCGCAAAGACATCCGGCAAACTGGTGCTACCAAGCGGTGCTTACAGTGTAAGTTTTAAAAAAGATAACTACCGTGACTGGAATCAACAAGTCACCCTTGACGGCGGTATTGTGCAGCGTCTTGATTACGCACGACTTATTCCGAAAGAGCTTAGTACGAGTATAGCGCAGACGTTTTCGAGTGCGCCTTCTGATATTTCGCAAAGTCCCGATAGACGTTGGATAACACTTGCATTTGCAGACCAGCCAAAACAGTTCTACCTATATGACTTAACTCAACCAGAAGAGGCACCAAAAGCAATTGCCATCGATGCGTCGCTGTATGTCGACGCCAACAAAATTGGTTATTTGGTGGTAAGCGAGTGGTCAGACGACAATAAAACGATGCTACTAGAGAATCGCTATAACGGTGCTGTGCAAGATTATTTTTTGTTAAACAAAGACAATACACTACTGGCAAAGAATCTAACACGCCTTTATGGCGTTCCCGGTGTTGTGATAAGTTTAAGTGAGCGGAGTAACGACCGTTTTTTTGTGTATAATCCTGCAACCAAGGTGCTCAATACCGCTACAGTTGCCACTAGTATACTCACCTCCCGACTGACTGAAGTGCTAGAGTTTAGGACTTTGAATGAAAATACTATACTGTATACAACGCTCGTCGTGGCGTCACAAGGCAAGGTCCAGGTACGTATTACTGACGGCTTAGAAAAAAGTTATCTTGTTCGAGAAATTAGTCAAGATGGCCCACATTTATTGGGAATTTCTAAGTACGGCTCAAACACTACTGTCGCTGTCGGTGCTACAAAAGACAACAAAGTTGCTATTTTTAAAAATCCTGTTGGTTATTTTAAATCAAACCCCACAAAAACCTTACCTTTAGCTGTGGCTATGTTTGCTTTAAATGAGCCGAGCGAAGTATCTTTTTCAACAGATGGTAGCGTCGTTATGGCAAGAGGTGGTCAGCGAATAGCAAGTTACTATTTTGAAGAAAATAAATCATCACGTTTTGATATCGCGCAGCCTATTAGTGCTCAAAAGCTACGCTGGGCAGATGGTAAGCACCTACAGTATGTTAGCAATGGCTTTGCATATATAACTGACTTCGATGGCGCAAATACACAGCAACTAATGGAAACAAACGAATTATTTAGCGTAAATTTTGATAATACTTACCGATATTTATACAGCTTTAGTAAAACCACTAAGCCGTTTAACATTAGTCGTACACTAATCAAATTAAACAATTAGAATAGATCTTTTATACGCTGCCATAGGCTTGGTGCGTTACTTGGCAGTACGCCGTTGCTTGACAATGCTGGAACTTTTTCAGCAGTTTGTTTATTAATTGTAGGGTCTGGAGATATCTGTTCGGCAACCACAACGAGGCGGTTTAGAGATGTGCCTGGTGGATCACAGGTGATAAGCGTGACAGTATTTGGTTTTGCGGTTGTGCCCAGTACGCTTACATCAGTGGGTTTTACGATTTTTTTGTCGTAGACTTCGTAAGTATATCTAATGCCTCCTTTTTGCAGGCTTATAGTGTCGCCGATCTCTAAGCGTTTTAGTAGCACGAACGCAAACTTATACTTACCCTTGTTTAATATGTTGTTACTAGAGTGACCAACTATGACTACGTTACCCACTTGTCCTGGCTCTACGGATGTTGAGTAGTGTACCACCCCGTTCTCGAGTCCGGCCTGCACGTCTTTCTCTTCGGTTGTATTTAAGTCATACACAACTGGCACCTCGAGGTTAATTTTTGGAATGATAATTTTAGATTCTGGCCCAACATTTACACTCGAGCCGACAATAGGCGTGGCGCTAACTTGCTTACTTGGACTAACAAATGGTGCTATAAATCGTTCATTAAAAAAGCCAAACAAAAATATAACAACAACTATCGAGGCCATAACCATACCGAATAACAATGACTGAAAATGATGCTTAGCTTTTAGCTTACCGTTCGCTGAAAGGCGATTAACGACCTGCTGCTTAATTTGAGCGGTTGTGCGCGTATCATTGTTATTGCTATGAAATGTCGTGTGTTTGCTGTGCGCCTTTGCATGCGGTGGTACGTAGGGCGCATGAACGCTAGTAGAATTATGTTCATTGGCTTTATAGAATTCTTGCCAAACCACATGTTTTTCGCTATCTGGCAGAGCAACATAATATTCATGCCACTGCGTTTGTATTTGTGCTAAACTTTTGCCCGAGGTAGTTAAATTGTACATAAACATCTGATGTTTACTACGGTGATTTTGTACTTGAAAGGCTTTTATTGCTTCGTCGGTTGCGTCTGGCTCACGTGCGTACAGCTTTGCGAGTTTGTCGCGTACAACTTGCACAGCCGCTTTTTTTTGCTTAGGGATACTTGCTTCTGTTTTGAGATCTTGTTGTTGATTAATTTGCTGACCTAATGAATGTGTTGTGTCTACTGTATCGGTTACGGCTGGATTGTTTGTTAAATTATCAATTTGCTTACGCAATTCTTCGAGTTCGAATAATTGCGACTGTGTTTTACTAGAAATTGGCGTAGCCGCAACAGAAACATCATCGTGTAACGGCTGTAGTACAAAATCATTTTTATTAGGTAGTGGGTGATCTGTCATAGTAGTGTTATTCTAGTGTTTAGTATACCCTATGTCTTTGCTACACCGCCATTTTTAAGGTATACTATGCCAGTAAATTTCCTTATTGGGCGAGTGGCGGAATGGTAGACGCGCTGGACTCAAAATCCAGTGATCGCAAGGTTGTGAGGGTTCAAGTCCCTCCTTGCCCACCAAATTAAGAACCGGTCGTTAGACCGGTCTTTAATTTGTTAGATCAAGAAGTACTTGAACGACAAAGCCCCGTGGGCTTTGGCCGCCCTTTAGCCCCGAAGGGGTTTCATGCACAAAAGTAATTTTTCTTTTGTGCGAAAGGTCAAAGTCCCTCCCTTTTCCATTTTGGTGGCAAGTCAAGTCCCTCCTTGCCCACTTTTACACGTTTCCTGGACTGTCTAACATGTCTAACATTATGTCCGTACGCTGACGAAGGGTATCCGTAAATTTACTTTGATCGTAGTCGCTGTGTGCTTTTTTTATTTCGTGTATGAGGCTACCGACTCTCAGCTCATCCTCGCCCGGTAGAATGAGGTCTTTTTTTATATTTATAACAGCGATGTCATTGCGATAATTTCTACTGCGTACAATGTTGCCGTATTTAATTTGTGCTTTGTAACAAAGTTCTACATCTTTACCTGTATAAACAGAAATGTCCCAATTGTTATTTTGGCTGCTTCCTTTTTTGCTGTCACAATCTTCAGATAATAGAGTTGGTACGGGTGTCCAATCGCTTCCTCCGAGCTTATCAACACTATAACTTTGTAGCATAACAAGGCTGCATAGCTCTGCTGCGGCTCCACTATATTCAACTGCATCTTTACGTTGTAACGAATTTTTTGGTCTGTTTTCTGCAAGAGACTTGATGCTGTCTAATTTAGCTTTTTGTATTCGCTCGGCCGAGGGATGTTGTTTATCGATGTGTATTGCAATTAACAATGGAATATTTGCGTAAAACATATCAGCCGTCAATGCCGTCGAAAGACTTTTACGTTTGGATTCTTGTGCTTTTAGCGCGTATAAAACCATTTTTTCAAGAAATACATCGGGTCGAATAGTGTCCGGGGCTGTTGCTGCTAATTCAAAAGCTGCTCGTGCCATAAATAATGGTTCTGGTTGACCATATGGTGCACTTGCGAGCGATTCAAACGCTTCGTGTTTACCGTTCCAGCTGTTACGGCTTAAGTAGCTACTTGTATGAGTAGATAAACTATTTGACGTAAGTCTTGCGTATCCGGTTCTACCGTCTTTAAGTTTTTGAGTATTTGACATAATATTATTATAACATAAAATAGCTTTATAACCAACTTGTTGCAACCGCCTCAAGTGGTTGGGTTGGGTTTTGCATAACAAACACGCTGGCCTTGGCAGCTGTAGCAACGCGCCAGATTTTTTCGGTATAGATTTTATCTACTTGCGACACAACCCTACCATTGTCAGCTACAAACAACTGATTGTTGTGGTATGTAACAATTATGCTTTTTATATGTAGAGTTAGCAAATGTAGCCATTCTGCAACTGCTGGGGCTGGCATTCCAAACGTTAATGGCACCGTATTACCATTATGTATGCCAATTTTTTGCAGCTGTTCGTACGAAGCTACAATGGTTGTATGTTCACGTTTGAGTAATTCTGTTGGTGTCTGAATAAAGTAATCAACAGCATCTTTAGTAATACAGAGTGGGCCACTGTATTTTTTTATAAAACTATCTAGCAGTACTGCTGTCTCGCTGTTTTTACCTAAGTCTCCGGCCACGAGCGCGTAGTCTGACCAACTTGCTTGTACCAACATGCTATCTAGTGCCTGTTTGCTAAAACTACCGCTAAGGTTTGTTGGGGCATAATACGCATCAAACGCTCCGTGGCCAACTATCTTTTCGAGAGCTTCGGGCAGCAATACTCGTATTGCACCAGCGCCACTATTCTCTGCGTTTGTGTACGCTTCGGCTGGTGCTGCAAATCCAAACTTATTACCACCTATAATCAGTAATTTACCTGATTGTTGCTTATTCTCTGGTCGACTCCATAATATTTCTTTAAATAATGGTTCGTTTGTTTGCTGCTGCCAATAGTCACTCATATATTTACAGATTTTAATACATTACGGCCGGTTTAGTACTATATACCATACATAATGTCTTTACGATTTAGTACGAACATACAGCCGTGGGTCACTATTTCGGCTGCAATAACTGTAATGCTGTGCGTCGAACGGTAGTACTTTCTAAGTCTAAAGCTGCAATATGTATTGTTGCGTAAGTATTGTGGCTAATCTTTTATAGTTATGCTTACTGGGCAGTGGTCGCTACCCATAACGTCAGCATGAATAGCTGCTTGTGTAATTTTGGGCACAAAAGATTTTGAAACGAGCCAATAATCTATGCGCCAGCCAACATTACGCTGACGTGCCCCGCCCCAAGCAGTCCACCAGGTATATGCCTCGGCTTTTGTTGGGTGCAGGTGCCTAAAAGTGTCTGTGTAGCCAGCTTGCATAAAATTATCAAAGCCTTCGCGCTCCTCGATTGTAAAGCCGTGTTTGCCAGCGCTTTCTTTTGGCCGGGCCAGATCTATCTCTTTGTGCGCTACGTTAAAGTCGCCACAAGTTAGTACGGGAGCGTCTTGTTCAAGCTCTTGCAAATGATCTAAAAAAGATTTGTCCCACACTTGGTAGCGCATAGGTAAGCGTTCTAACTTGTCTTTGCTGTTAGGGGTATACACCGTAACTATCCAAATGCCGTTGATTTTTGCGCTTAGCACCCTACCCTCTTTTGAAGTATCACCAAAGCTATCTGCAAAGTTGTACTTTTTTTGAATTGTGTCACTAAAGCCGTTTCGCACCTCTGTCGCCGGAGTTTTGCTAAAAATTGCCGTACCGCTATAACCCTTTTTATCGGCGCTGTACCAATATTCGGTATATTGCGGCAAATCTATAGGGCTTTGGTCTGGTTGAGCCTTAGTCTCTTGTAGGCAAATAATATCCGGGTCGTGTTTAGCTATAAAATCCTGAAACAGACCTTTGTTCCAGACAGCTCTAATTCCATTAACGTTCCACGAGTATAGCTTCATGGCATTATTGTAGCAGTTTTAAATGAGCAAAATTTTTAAATTTTAGCCATGTTACACTAGATGATAATGGCGTATAAAAGAATTTTATTAAAACTTTCTGGCGAACAGCTTGCCGGTAAGTTTGATAGTGGGCTAGACCCCGAACGAGCCGCTTGGCTTGCTAACGAAGTTAAAAAAATAGTCATCAAAGGTACGGAAGTTGTGATTATGGTGGGAGGTGGTAATTATGTACGTGGCGCCCAAATTGCAGGCCACGGTATTAAACGCGTGACAGCCGACCATATGGGAATGCTAGGTACCATGATGAACGCCCTCGCCATTACAGATATATTCGAGGCTGGGGGTGTGCCTACCCGCTGTTTAAGTAGTATTTTTGCCGAGCAAGTAGCCGAGCCTTTTGTGCACCGCTTAGCCGAAAAACACTTACAAAAAGGTAGAGTCGTTATTGTTGCCGGTGGTATTGGTCGCCCCTACTTAACAACAGATACCGCTGCGGTAAGTTTGGCGTTAGAACTAGGTTGCGACGTGGTGCTTAAAAGCACCAAAGTAGACGGCGTATACGATAAAGACCCAACCAAGTTTGCCGATGCTAAAAAGTTTGCAACTCTTAGCTACCAACAGGCTGTCGAAAACCCAGCTATTTCCGTTATGGACAAAGCTGCTATGGGGCTTGCAATGGAGCAACACATGCCGTTGATTATTTTTGAACTAGATAAAGAAGACATACTCACTAACGTCGTAAAAGGTCAGCCCCTTGGTACAACAATAAGCTAGTGTTGGACTTGTTTTAGTTCTCGCCTTGTGTTGCGGTCATCGTCACGCTTTTTGAGCGTAGCGCGTTTATCGTACTGCTTTTTACCCCGCCCTACAGCAATACGTACCTTTATAAAGCGCGTACGTGTCAAAACTTCGGTTGGCACAATGCTCAAACCTTGTTGCTTAGCGCTCATTAGTTGGTCAATTTCACGCTGTTTGGCTAGTAGTTTGCGTGGCCGTGTTTTTTCATCTTCGTCAATAGGTAAGCCGTTGCGGCCTGTAATAGTCATGTTATTCAGCCACAGTTCGCCGTCTTTAATATTTATAAATGCACCCTTAAGTTGGCCATGACCTAGGCGGAGTGCCTTGGTTTCGCGGCCATTCAAAACAATACCGCACAAATAATCATCTTTAAGGTCATAGTCGAACCGTGCGCGGCTGTTTTGGATCTTTTTAACTTGAGGTTGCTTGTTTTTCACATCTCTATTGTAACAGAGTGATTATCTGTAGCTTTGTAGTTCTGTTTTAGCCGTGACCCACAAATCTGGGTAATTACGCTTTTCTTTTAGGTATAGCCACCACTCGGGTCCCCATAAGTAGATGTCTCGCATACCTGTTGCTTCGGCGTATTTAATGCGGTCTTTAAGACGTTTTGAATTAATGGATTTGTTGATTTCGCTCAATGGGGCCGTTTTCATACTCATACCTTCTGGCAACCATGACTCGGCCTGTAGTTCGTGAATTACCATATCTTTACCAGTTAAAATTTCTGCACCACCAGCTAAGCCCGCATAAAACCATGCTGGTAGCGGATATTCATAGTATCTTTTCGTTAAAGACTTATCCCAAACGCGTTTATAGACAGAAATACCAAACCTATCAGGGCGTGGGTCACCAAGCGGTAAACCAATCCAATTATTGCTACGACTTACAATAATTGGCGTGTTGCTATCGAGCGATTTAACATAGCTATGTTCGTCTTCAAGGCGCCAGCGGCTGTGGTCAGGACAAATGCCAAATACCGTCATAAAAAACTCGTTTTCGAGTTGATAACTCTCAAGCACAGGATTATTGCCATATCGTTCAATGACTTTTTGCATGAATATTTTAAGCTTAGGATACCATTCTTCTAACGGCATTTGTTCTGCCCATGTTGGGGCATGACATTCAGGCCAGCGAGGTTGGCGCAGGCCTATTGCAAGACTCACCCTACCTCCGGTTGCTTGCACCTTACTAAACTGCCAGTCAAGGCTACTGAAATCGTATTGGCCAGGTTGTTTTTCAATATCTTTCCAGTAGCTTACTAGCCTAAACTGCCTTATGCCAAGCTCGTCAATCATTTTTTGCATAGTAACTTGAGGGTCTAGTCCAAAATACTCTGCGTAATTCGGTATAAAAGTCGCCCCTATACGTAGCGGCTCATTTTTGTGTTTAAAAATGTACCACTGTGCTACACCGTACATGCCTGCAGTGAATGCAATAACAATAGCCAATACAACACAAACAATTTTATGGAATACATTTTTACGCCAATAGTCAGCAAGCCATTTAAATGGCCGCTTGTACCATGCGCTGGACGCGGCATTGCTTGTTGGTGATACTCTCTTTTTGATCGGCATTTGTTATTATAGTATGAAGTGATTTCTAAAAAAGCATTAACGTTATCTATAGTTATACCAGTTTATAACGAACAGCACCATATCAAAGCGTGTTTAGATTCGATAAAAAATCAGACTATTCCCCCTAAACAGGTTATTGTGGTAGATAACAACTGCACCGATGACACAATCAATATTGTTAAGCAGTATAGTTTTGTACGAATTGTAAAACAGCCAACACAAGGTATAGTTTTTGCAAGGAATGCCGGCTTTGACGCTGTTAAAAGTGAGCTAATCGGTCGTATTGACGCGGATACGATTTTGCCGAATAACTGGGTAGAACGTGTGCTAGGATTTTACGGCAATAGCGTACACACCGACGAAGCTTTGACCGGAGGTGGTTACTTTTATAACTTTAGATTACCACGCTTGAATGGGTGGATGTTTAGCCAGCTTGCGTATAGATTTAACAGACTATTCATAGGACATTACATATTATGGGGATCAAATATGGCAATGCCTAAAGAGATGTGGCAGGCAGTTAAAGATAGCGTTTGTTTACGTGAAGAGTTTCACGAGGATATTGACCTTGCCCTACACTGCCATAAAATGGGTTACAAAATAACGTATGACGAGACGTTGAGGGTTGGCGTAAAACTAAAGCGCGTCTGGGAGGATCGTTGGCAACAAAGTGCTCATCTTAACAGATGGCCGACGACACTAAAAGCTCATGGTTATTCGCTATGGTGGATGGGCAGTATTGGCAATAAGCTGTTACCACTTGTAGGAGAGCCGTTTTTTGTTGTGAGCGAAGGTCTGGCCCGTGCTTTTGGCCGATCAAAACTACCAAAATAGTTTTATGTGCATCTTTGCCATAAACCTGTATTTTGCTGCTTACTTTGGGTTTCGGCAACTACGAATTCTTGACTTTTGCTAAAGGCAAAGCCGGTATATGTCCTGGCATTTCCAGTGGACAGCAACTGCTTGTTATACAGTGTGCCGTCCTGCAAATACACATATCGTAGTAACCTGTCGTAGCGGTCGCGGTTGGTACTGAGCGGGTCACTTACCAGGCGCACTTTGGCGCGGTCTAGTTTACTATGAGAAAAGGCACTTGCCTCGGGGCCATAACACTGCACCGGTTTACGGGGGTCTTTTGTCTCGGGCGTATCTACCCCGATTAGACGCACCTTTTCGACGCGGCCAGCCATTGCAACGGCTATGGTGTCGCCGTCAAACACCTCAACCACATCGTATAGTCCTATATGTGCGTACAGACGCAAAAATATACATATACCAGAAACAGCAAAAAGTGTTATTAATATGCGCCTTGTCATTGTTGCAATGGTACTGGCCACTTTGCTTTCTTGCAAGCATAGGCAATTTGCTACACAAATTTTTGTATATAGGCTTTTGTGATTTTTGTACCGTCTAGAGCTATGAATTTTTCTGGCTTTTTTGGTGCCTCGAATACATCTGCGACGCGCTCGAACAAATCATGAGCAGTCTCGTTTTTAGGTATAAGCATGGGGTGTTGCGTGTCTAGGCGCCGTTGCTTTGCCATGTCTCGGTGTACTTGTAGCCAAAAAAGCCGCACGTTTGCACCTACTTTTTTAGCGAGGGCATATTTTTCTTGGCGGTGCACGAGCCGATTTATATTTGCATCATACACAACACTCGTGCCATTTTTTAACAAAAGCTCGCACATGTAGTCGAGCATTTTATACAAACTGTCGTGCTCGTCTTGGCTAAACTTTGGTGCCTCAAACAAACTTAGCCTGAAACTATCGCTACTAAGGTGTACAGAACCCGTTATTTTAGCAATTTGCTCAGCAGCAGTAGTTTTACCCGACCCTGGTAACCCTAAAAGTAAATAAAGGCACGGTTTACTCATGTTAGTATGCTAACACAAGCCAGTTATGCTTTAGTAATCAATGCCTTTGTTTGCTAAGTATTTATCGTCAAAATGATGTTTAATTTTGGTCATATTTGTTGCAATATCGGTGAGTGGTACGAGTTTTTCAGGAAAATTACGCCCAGTTAAGCAAAGGCTTGTTTTAGTATGTCGAGTTTTAATCAGTTTTTCGATACTGTTTTTTGGCAACAGGCCATCGTGTGCTGCGTTGTTAATCTCATCACATATAACAACGTCGAACTCGCCGCTGGTGGCCTTTTTTAGGGCAATAGCAAAAGTTTCTTCGGCAGCCTTTTTATGTTCATCTTCTGATACATTTTTAGCGCTTATATCACCAGCGTTATAAAAGCCCTTACCGCCACGGTAGTAAAAAAGCTTATCTCCAAACAAGTCTGCGGCTTTAAGTTTTTCTATAAAGTTAGATTCGCCCGTTTCCCAGGTTTTAACAAACTGTATGTATGCAACAGACCACTCGCGGCCAAGAGCGCGGGCCAGAAGCCCAACACTCGCACTGGTTTTACCCTTGCCCTCACCTGTATATACAACTACAACCGATTTTTTGGTTTTATAATCCTCAAACGCCATATACAGCTAGTATAGCGTAGTTTACTTGATACGACTAAGTAATTGTTGGCCTGTAGCAAGCACGCCAAGCCTAAACGGCACCAGCCCTTTTTGAATTGCAAGCTCTCGACTTGTATTTTTATTAAGCACCTCATAACTGCTACCCCGCGCATCGTAGCTTTTTTGGTTACACGCAAGGCCATGGTGTGCAGCTAATAAAACTGCTGGAACACGCACGTCGTGCTGTTGATTTTGCAGTGTATACGTCAATTCAACCGGGTTTAGAATACTATTCATCATTTGATCATGAGGGGTTGGTACTATCATGCCAAACTGCGCTAATGTTTTGTCGCCGTAGTCATGAACAACTAAAAACAAGCCGTCACCAGCCGCATTACCTAGTATTGTGGGCTTGCCACCTTGTAGGGCGACCCAATCTTCGGGTGTAGGAAAGCGTTCGAGTGCAGATTTCATAATAAGATTATACAATATTATTATAAATAATACAATAAAACTTATGATTCTAATTACGATAAAATTTAAAAGCTAACAACTAAAAAAAATTAAGGTGTACCTACTAGGCTACGTACTTATCTTCAATAGGTATAACCGAAATAAATTTTTCTAGTAACACGTACCACTCGGTAGAACGGCTTCTCTCAATGGTGTTAGTATCTTCGCCCTTAACTTTACGTATAAGCTCTAGATCAAGTCTTGCTAGCTTTACGCGTTCATCATTTTCTACTAATGGCAGGTCTTCATCATCAACCCAGGTATTTTTTGGTAATGGAGGAACGTCAGCTTCACCACTCAAAAATAAGCTAAAACCACCAAGTAATTGAAGTATTTCTTCTTCTGATTTACCAAATGCATGTAATCGCTCAACTATTTGTTGGTTATCTAGCTCTGGTTGTAGTTTATTAAGTCCCATGCGTTTAGCTTACACAATGTCACAACTAGTGTCTATGATATATATCACACACTATATGTAGTGTTAAGCTGCTAATGCGGCGTCGATTTTTGGTCGGTCAAAGCCAACAATAACCTCTTTGCCAATGCGTATAACGGGTACACCCATCTGGCCAGTTTCTTCAACAATTTGCCTGGCAGCGGCTTCGTCTTCTTCGATATTAACTTCGGTATAGGCTATTTTTTTACTATCAAAATACTGTTTAGCCATTTTACAAAAGCCACACCACGTTGTGCTGTAAACAATAACTTTTTTTGAATCACTCATTTGGTTCGTCCTTTTGCTTAGATTGTTTTTTAGGTTTAGATAGGCTGGCTAATAAAAAAATAATACCAATAAAAACCGCTGTAATTAAAAAATAAGCTACAAAATTAGTTTTTACTACGTGAAAGACACTCTGTGTAGTAGTTTCGTGCTGTTCTCCTGCATGTGCTAACCATATCATCTCTTTAATTGTACACCCTAAGACTGCTACACTACTAGCATGAACAAGAAGCAATTTTTGTATTTAGTATTAGCGTTTTTACTGGGCGCGGTGTGGTTTATTACCTTGCGCGTTATATCAATTCAAGATAAATCGACTCACTACCATGCAAATGTTGCAATTTATGTTAACGGTCAGCGTGATCCGCTTGATTTGTTTACTCAATATGAAGAAGTTCAGGCCTGTAGCGGCGAAGGAACAAGCCCTAAGGGTCGTGCGCACTTGCACAAACCAAATAACGATGTCGTGCATGTGCATGACGACGCCGTGACGTGGAGTGCATTTTTTGCAAACATTGGCTACGGCATTACAAACAAGGCATTCACTAATATAGCTGATACATATGTTGATGGCATCGATGCTAAAAAATTAACGTTTATACTAAACGGCCAAAAAGTGGACACAATTACAAACCGAGTAATAGAAGACAAAGACGCTCTTTTGGTAAGTTATGGCAGTGAAGATGCTACGGCCTTGCAGCAACAATATGACGGCATACGTAAAAATGCCGAAGAAGTTGACAAGCAATTTGATCCGGCTAGTTGTAGCGGTACAAAACCACTCACATTATGGGACCGAATTATCAAAGCGGTTGACCCCAGCCAGTAGGGGTGGTGCACGGTTCTTACTAGTAACCACTAGCACGTAATGTCGTAAAAAAGTAATTACACCGTGTAAGCACTTGCGGCCCCTTTTGTTTCGCTGGTATACTAGTAGTAACAAATGAGTAAAGCAGGCGTCACCAAAACACCAAAGTCGCCCACTAGTCAGAGTGGTCAACAATTTGATATGGACGTGCTTGCAGCTAAGAGTAGATTTTTTGCAGTCACAATCGGTATGGGCTGGCGCCTTGCTTTGACTGTTCTTATTCCGCTAATTGCCGGTATTAAAATTGACCAACGATTTAATAGTTCACCGTCGTATACGCTAGCAGGTTTTATGCTCGCAGTTGCAGGCGGCGCCGTTGTAGTGTGGGATTCTGTTAAACAAGTTAATCAAGAACAAGCCGAAGAAGAGCTAGCTGAGGCCACAGCCAAAGCCGCCGCTAAAAAGAAGGGTAATAAAAAATGATTCTAAGTCTAATGGCTAGCGCCGAAGCGGCCGCTAAAAGTGGGCCGGTAGTGCATATTACACCAGGCGAGGTGTTTACCATTGGGTCGCTTAGTATTACTAACAGTATGCTTTATGCGTGGTTTTGCAGTGTTTTAATATTGGCTCTGAGTATAATGGTTGCCCGAATGGTGCGCATTAAGCCGCGAGGGGGCATAATACAGTTTTATGAACTTGGCACCGATTTTATTACAAACCTCATAGCCAGCAGTCTGGGTGACCGTAAAAAGGCCATCAAGTATGCGCCTTATTTTGTCTCTATGTTCTTTTTTATAACATTAAGCAACTGGCTAGGTTTAATGCCAGGTGTTGGCGAGGCTGTAACGCTTAATGGTAACCCAGCATTTAGGCCTTTTACAGCCGACTTAAACGGCACGCTAGCTGCTGCAGTCGTCAGTATGTTTTTTATTCAAAAGTTTGCTATAGCAGAATCCGGTTTTATACCTCATTTAAAGCATTACTTTAATGGAAGCTTTAAAAACCCAATGACGTGGTTTTTAGGAGCTTTTGAGATTTTAGGCGAATTTACCCGCATTTTTAGCCTGGCGCTGCGTTTGTTTTTAAATGTTGCCATCGGCGAAATTATCATTGCTGTTTTTGCTTACCTGGGCGCTGCTGCCGCCCCACTGACTGCGTTACCTTTTGTAATACTTGAAATGCTCGTCGGAGCATTGCAAGCTTACATTTTTGTTATGTTGTCAGTGATGTACTTGGCGGTTGCCGTCAAACACCACCAACAACACGAAGTCGAAGACCATGCTGCGACAGCAACGGTTACGGCGGGAGCTTAAAGGTAGTACGATGATTTATAAATTAAATGTTACAAATAAATAAAGGGAGTAAGACATGTTTATTGCAGAAGCAACAGATTTAACAGTGTTAGCTAAAGGTATTATGATGGGCTTTGGTATGCTAGGGCCAGCTATTGGTATAGGTATGATTGGTATGGCATTTATGAATGCAGTTGGTCGCAACCCAGAATCAAGCAAATACTTAGGTCAAATCTTGGTCATTATTGCCATTGTTGAGCTTATGGCACTATTAGTATTTGCGTCATTGTTCATTATTTAACCCAAAAATATAGGAGATAAATAATGATGTTAACAACCTTTGCAGCTGAATCGACAGAAACTTCTGGCGGTATTTTAGGCTTTTCGGTGCAAGCATTTGTCATACAGCTACTCACATTTGTCTTGGTATTTTTGCTTCTTAAAAAGTTTGCATTCAAACCAATCATTGCCATGCTTGAAAAGCGCCGCCAAACTATTGAAGACGGCGTGTTATTGGGTGAACAAATGGAAAAGCGTATGAAACACCTTGAGGGCGAATCAGAAGCTGTTATACGCGAAGCTCGTCATGAAGCTGACCGCATTATCGCAAATGCACATAAAGAATCACGCGAAATCGCCCATAAGTCAGAAAAATCTACAAAAGCTAAGGCTGATGCAATGCTTAAAGAAGCACACGAGCAAATTGGCGAAGATAGCGAACGTGCACGTCGTAGCCTAGAGAAAGAGATTGTTGGCCTTGTTTCTGAAGCGACCGAAGCTGTAGTGCACGAAAAAGTAGATGCCAAAAAAGACTCTGAACTAATAGATAACGCACTGAAGGGTCGCAAAAAATAATGCATAATCGCTCCCAAATTGCTAAAGCAATAGCCGAAAAAACACTTAAAGTGCAAGATTCCAAACAACTTGCTCACGCAGTAGCAGGTTATCTACTTGAGGAAAACCGTGTCTATGAGCTGGATAGCATTATGCGTGATGTGCTTGCATACCGTGCCCAACATGGCCACGTTGAAGTGTCAGTAGTGTCAGCCTTCCCTATTAGCAGCGACGTAAGAGACGATGTTATGGCTGCAGTTGTACAAGAATACCCTAATGCTGCATCTTATAATGTAAACGAAACTATTGACCCAAACGTTGTTGGTGGCTTGCGTATTGAGTTCGGCGGTGAGGAGCTTGATTTAACTGTCCGCGCTAAGCTCAATAAATTTAAACAGCTCACGGCTGCAAGAAAGGATTAACCGATGCCTAACATAATGAAAGATATCTCGATTGCAGACTTGTCGGCCGATATTAGATCTGCAATTGCTGAGCTTAAAAAGCGCCCCGAAATAGAACAAACAGGCATTGTTACCCGTGTTGGTGATGGTGTGGTGTGGATTTATGGCCTGACAAACTGTGGCTATAACGAAATGATTGAACTTGATGCAACTGATGGCAGTGTTGTCTCTGCATTTGCCTTTAACCTTGGCGAAGACGAAATCGGTGCAGTACTGCTAGGTGATGATACGCTTATTAAAGCTGGCGGTAAAGCAAAACTTACCGGCAAAGTTATGGAAGTTCCGGTTGGCCCCGAGCTTGTTGGCCGTGTTGTTAACCCTCTAGGTGTGCCTATCGACGGCAAGGGCGCAATTAAAACAAAGCAAATGAGCCCTGTCGAAAAGATTGCCCCAGGTGTTTTGTCGCGTAAAAGTGTTCACGAACCACTCATGACTGGTATTACCGCTATTGATGCAATGGTGCCAATTGGTCGTGGTCAGCGCGAGCTGATTATTGGCGATCGCCAAACAGGTAAAACTGCCATAGCTGTTGACACTATGATTAACCAGCACCACCAAAAAACAGGTGTCATAAATATTTATGTAGCTATTGGGCAAAAAATGAGTAAAGTTGCCCGCCTTGTCGAGCGCCTAAAGCGCGAAGGTGTTATGGAACAAACCATTATTGTGGCCACCAGCGCTGCCGACCCTGCAAGCTTGCAGTACTTGGCGCCTTATGCCGCTACCAGTATGGGTGAATACTTCAGAGACAACAAACAACACGCATTGATTATTTATGACGATTTATCCAAGCATGCTGCAGCCTACCGTCAAATGTCACTACTTTTGCGCCGCCCACCAGGCCGCGAAGCTTACCCTGGCGATGTATTTTACTTGCATAGCCGCTTGCTAGAACGCAGCGCCAAACTATCTGACGATTTAGGTGCAGGGTCATTAACAGCCCTGCCTATTATCGAAACCCAGGCTGGTGATATTAGTGCCTATATTCCGACCAACGTTATTAGTATTACTGACGGTCAGATTTTTATGGAAACAAACTTGTTTTACCAAGGTATTCGCCCGGCCGTTTCTGTTGGTCTGAGTGTGTCGCGTGTGGGTGGATCGGCTCAAACCAAAGCTGTTAAGTCTGTTGCTAAAAGTTTGCGTGTCGACTTGGCGCAGTTCCGCGAGTTGGCTGCATTTAGCCAGTTTAGTACCGACCTTGATGCCGATACCAAACAACGTATCGAACGTGGTCAGCGTTTGACTGAATTACTAAAACAGCCACAATACTCACCGTACGCCGTATGGCAAATGTACACTATTTTGCTCGCCGCTACCGAGGGAAAATTTGACGCAGTACCACTAGATAAAGTTAAAACTGCCGAAGCCGCCCTACTCCGTGATGTTAAGCACGACCACCCAAAAATTGTAAGTGGTCTTGATACTGGCACCGAACCAAAAGATGAAGACAAAGCCAAAATCTTAAAACTAGCTGAAAGTATTGCCAAAGCCTACAAACACGTCGAAGAAAAAAAGGAATCTAAGTAAATGTCTGATGCACGAATATCCATCGATCAAGCGTATGACCCTGTCATTCTTGATGCTGCGTGGACATTGCGTGAAAGTTTTTTATTCCCTGGAGAAGACGAATCTGACGAAACTCAAGGTATATATTTAAATCAGTGGAATTGTGGTGATGAATTGAGCCCTGGTTGCTACAACATAGTTGAATGGTCAGGAACAGATCCATACATCAATACAACTGAAAGAGGGCTTGGTGTGTGGGTTACAGAACTCAGTAAGTTTTCACCAAATCCAAAAATTCAAGAAAGTCCACATCAGTTAGTTAGTGCAATAATCGATATTTGTTTAACCCAAGACAGGCTTTACGGAGCAAATCATGGCTAGTACACAAATACTCCAACGACGCCGAAAAAGCGTGCAAAGCACTCGCCAAATAACTAAAGCGATGGAGTTAGTTGCTGCCAGTAAAATGCGCCGCGCAACAGAGGTCGCACAGCAAGGTCGCAGTTATCGCAAGGCTGCTCACGAATTACTATCACGACTCAGTACTGTTACCGATATTGTTGACCACCCGCTGTATACTAAACGCGAAGTTAAGACACGTTTATATGTAGCTATAACAAGCGACCGCGGTTTGGCGGGTGCCTATAATAGCAATATTATAAAACTGCTCACCAAAGCAGCCCAACAAGATCAAAAAGATAACATTACAACCAAAGCTATCATAATTGGTAACCGTGGTGTTCAGTTTATAAAACGTATTGACGCAATTGACTTGCTGGCAGCTTTTCCTAGTTTTGGTGACCACCCAACTGCAAATGATATACGTCCAATTCTAACATCAATTAGCGAGCTGTATGAAAATAAAGAGGTTGATGACGTGCAACTTTTGTACACAGTACACCAATCAAATATTGCTCAAGTAGCTACATCTTTGTCGTTGTTGCCTGCCCGAGTTGATGTTTCTGACCCCGATGCGGTCGAATCGCTCAATGATGTTACGTTTGAGCCTTCAATTACAGCAGTGCTCGATAATGTGACCGAGCGCCTGCTAGAGGTCCAAATTTGGCAGGCTATGCTCGAGAGTATAGCCAGCGAACACAGTATGCGCATGCTAAGCATGAAAAACGCCACTGACAACGCCAACGACCTTATAGACGACCTTACCCTAGCATTCAATACTGCCCGCCAAGCAAACATTACACAAGAAATCGCCGAAGTTACCGGTGGCGCAGAGGCAATGAAATGAACCACGTAATTATAAAAGGAGTTAAATTATGACAGATATTGCAATGAAAGCGTCAGTAGATCACATAGTAGCGGCAGTAGTCGAGGGGCACGTTGAAGCTGAAGACTACACACCGCAAACACCTCAAGGTATCTTACTGTCAGAAGTTGAACTAAAAATAATTGACGAAGTAGCTGATGAGAGTCTAGAAGGTTTGGTAGCATACTTTCACGAACAAGAACCAGAAGTGTGTGAAACAGTAGAAGAATTTGAACTAGGATGCGTAGGAGCGGATGCAATCGTTAAATTGCACAAGATACGCCAAGCCGCTAATGGAGGAAACTAATGGCAACAGCAACACCGACAAAAACAGGAAAAATTAGCCAAATTGTTGGCGTGGTCGTAGATGTAGAATTTAGCGAGGGCCACTTGCCTAGCATAAATAACGCACTCGAAACTGAGCTAAACGGCGAGAAGTTACTTTTTGAGGTAGCTCAACATTTAAGTGAATCGAGTGTACGCGCCATTGCGCTCGGTGCAACAGATGGCTTAGAGCGTGGCACATCAATTGTTGATACCGGTGCCCCAATTAGTGTACCTATTGGCGAAGAAACCCTAGGCCGTATGTTTAACGTTATTGGCGAGCCTATCGACAATAAAGGTGGCACATTTAAAAACAAAGCCCCTATTCACCGAGAAGCACCTGACTTCACCGATCAATCAGGCGCGGTCGAAATTTTAGAAACAGGTATTAAAGTTATTGACCTTATTGCGCCAATTACCCGTGGTGGTAAAGTTGGTCTATTTGGTGGTGCTGGTGTGGGTAAAACGGTGCTTATTCAAGAGCTTATAAACAACATTGCAAAATTCCACAGCGGCTATAGCGTTTTTGCTGGCGTAGGCGAACGCACGCGTGAGGGTAATGACCTATACCACGAAATGGAAGATAGCGGCGTTATTGACAAAACCAGTCTTGTTTTTGGGCAAATGAATGAACCCCCGGGCGCCCGTTTGCGTGTAGCGCTAAGTGGTCTAACTATCGCCGAAGGCTTCCGTGACAGCGGTAAAGACGTACTGCTGTTTATCGATAATATATTTAGGTTTACTCAAGCTGGTTCAGAGGTGTCTGCCCTACTTGGCCGTTTGCCGAGTGCTGTAGGTTACCAGCCAAACCTTGCACAAGAAATGGGTCAGCTGCAAGAGCGTATTACAACTACTCGTAAGGGCTCTATAACCAGCGTACAGGCTGTATTTGTACCCGCCGACGACCTTACTGATCCTGCTCCTGCCACCACATTCGCTCACCTTGACTCTACGATTGTACTTAGCCGTGGCTTAACAGAGCTTGGTTTGTACCCTGCAGTTGACCCGCTCGACTCAAGCTCGACTATTTTAGACCCCGAGATTGTTGGCGAAGAGCACTACCGTGTCGCCCGCGAGGTACAGCGTATTTTGCAGCGCTACAAAGACTTGCAAGACATTATAGCTATTTTGGGTATGGAAGAACTAAGCGACGAAGATAAATTAACCGTATCGCGTGCAAGGCGTATTCAGCGCTTTTTGACACAGCCTTTCCACGTTGCAGAAGTGTTTGTAGGCAAACCTGGTAAATATGTTTCGCTGGCAGATACAATTGCTGGATTTAGTGAGATTTTAGACGGCAAGCATGACGACAAGCCCGAAAGTGCTTTTTATATGCGTGGTGGTATTGAAGAAGTCAAAGAGGATAAAAAATAAATAATGGTTCAACAATGATTCATTTTACGTTGTATAGCCTAGACGGTGTTAAATTTGATGACCAAGTTTACGAAGTTATCATACCAACACTCGATGGCATAATTGGCGTGCTACCAGGGCATATGCCTCTTATTAGTGTTGCAACCGACGGCGTTATACTAGTTAGGCGCACCGCTACAGAGCGCGATGATCAACGAGATGTATTTGCGATCAGCGGCGGTACGGTACAGGTTGAAAATGATCAGTTACGAGTTTTGGTCGACGAAGCCGATTCAGCCGATTCACTCAATGAAAAAGAAGTGCAAGATGCTTATGAACGAGCAAAAAATCTCAAGGCAAATGCCAAAGACCATGTTTCGTTACAGAACGCTCAAGCCATGATGGATAGACACGCAGTTCGCCTGCAAGTTGCCAGCATGAAGCGTCGTAAAAAATAACCTTATAAAGTGGGCTAATTAGCAAATGTTACTAAGTAAAAAGCGTATTAAGCAATTTTACTGGATGACAAAGCCGGGTATTGTTTACAGTAATGTTTTTGCTGCCACGGCTGGCTATTTCTTTGGCGCAGCTGGTGATGTACACCTGCAAACTTTGGCAGCACTACTAGCTGGCACGGCACTAATCATTGCATGTGGTTGTGTTTTAAATAACATACTAGACGTTCGTTTAGATGCACTCATGGAACGCACAAAAAAACGTGCACTTGTGACCGGTTCTATAACGCCTACTATTGCCTATATATTCGCGACAATACTTGGATGTGTAGGCGTAACACTTTTAGCGACATATACAAACACACTTACGGTAGTTTGCGGCGTTTTAGGGTTGTTTTTTTATGTTGTCGTTTATGGCTATGCCAAGCGTACCACCGTGCATAGTACGCTTATTGGCACAATTTCTGGCGCTCTGCCACCAGTTGCTGGCTATGTTGCCGCAACCAATCAGCTAGATATTAAAGCGCTGCTATTATTTTTGATGTTAGTTACGTGGCAAATGCCCCATTTTTACGCAATTGCTATACGGCGAATCGATGATTACAAGCGTGCAAGTATTCCGCTTTTACCAATTGTGAGTGGTGTGCAGACTACAAAACGACACATGCAGCTGTATATTGTATTATTTGGTATTGTAGTTTTACTACTCAGCACTTTTGGTGGCGGAGGCATAGTATTTGGCAGTGTAATGTTAGTAGTAGCTATGCGTTGGTTGTATATTGCGTTTTCTACGCAGGGTGTTACCGATAAAAATTGGGCAAAAAAAGTGTTTTTATTTTCACTCGTAAGTTTAGTTACCGCTAATTCTCTTTTAATACTTAGTCCATACGTAGTTTAGTAAAACAGTTGCAGTTGCTCAGAAGTTTCAGTATTAACATAAGTAAGCTCATCTATACCAATAACGGCTGAATGCCAGATCATCATACCTGCTACGGCAGTTGCGCCGGCAACAAAATCAGCTTTTCTTTCAGGGCTATTGCCAACTGATCTATTTGCCGCATTATTTATACTTACTAGTAAAGCGGGCGCCGCCAATCCTATTTCTTTAAAGGAAGCGTTTAGGGTTTCTTTGGTAACACAAGATAATAGCTCTAAATCTATATTTGTCACTTCGGATAATCCCAGTATTGTCATATTTACACAATAATACAAAAATTAGTTTATAGAAGTGATAATGCTCACAAATAGGTGAAGTAGTAAATTATGATATACTTAAATAATTAATTTTTATAAATATAAGGAACTAAAATGAATAATCCTGAAGGAGCCCGCATGGCTGAACTATTTGTCAAAGCACCACTACCAATGACAACGGAAGTAGTTGCCAGCGGTAGCGAATTAATTGGTAATGTGACTTTGTCGATAAGTGAAAATCCTCTAGGTGTAGGTGGTGGTAAGGCTAGCGCCGAAATTAAAAGCTATAATGAAGCCCGTGAACTAGCTAAAAGTTTAGTTAGCCACCTAGCCCCAATTGAAAAAGGCTCCTCTACTGGCTGCGGTGACGGTCGAGAATTGGTTAAAACCAACACAGGCGAAGATCAGGTAGTTAGCCCGAAATTATTTGGTGGTAGTGTAAATGCGGCAGCGGGTATGCAGGTTATTAGTGGTTCTGAGTTGCCGGGAAAACCATATGAAAAAATTTTTAAAACTATTGCCGATACGTTAACCGCTGCAGATAGACGTTTGGGCGCGCATATCGATACTCATGCACACGGCGAAGCATCTCATTGTGGTTCGCTAGATGGCGCTCAAAAAATTTATGCTGCAGCTGGTAGCAACGGCGATGCACTACAGCCTTTAGTAAAATACTTTACTGAAAAATTAGGCTTTAATTTTGATGTAAATGAATATGCTCAGCAAGTGCGAAGATCTGCAGAATTTGCTGCAAGCTCAAGCTTTGAAACCTGGAACGGTGCTAAAGGAATAAATGAAACTATAGCAAGAGGTGGACTCGTAAGAACACTTGAAGGTGGGGACCATGACGATCCCGCACACGGTCACAAAGAAAACTTAATTACTGTTATTTTGCGAGAAGGTGTAAGTCTTAGGAAAGAAGATTTTATATCTGCAAATAAAGGTAAGCAAACTTTTGTTGTTACCTTCCCTCAATTAATTAAAAAAGCCGAAATAATGACAGTAAATCCTGACCCTGCAGAGGCAAGCCTAGAAGTAGCTAGAAAAGTACAAGCAGGCATACTATTTCAATTAGCTCATGCGTTAGTGGTGCCTGACGGCACGCAGTATCTGACAGTTATTGAATAATCTAATCTTGAGATCTAATTTTTTCGACAACTACAACTTCACCAACTGCAAAATTTGCAACTTGACTGTCGAATATTGTAAGCGCATAGGTTTCGCAACCTTTTAGTTCGGAATTCTGCTCAGTACACTGCTTAAGCTCTAAATTTGCCCGTACAATTGGGTCATTATAAAAAACACCGTTAATGTAGTAGCCCGGTCCTTGTCGCGTTGGATTAACCTCTACGATTACTGCTGGCTTATTTGTATTAAAAGTCTGATTTTCGTCGTAGGTTGCGATACTATAAGCGGTACCAGCCGTAAGTGCGCTAATTCCTGTAGTCCAAAGTAGTTTCTCGACTGTCTTCATGTGTATATTATAGCATATATAATGTAAAAATTCCAGCATTTGTCACTGCTGTTGCGCTATGGGGTAGATTCGTACTATTATGAACACATAACTAAATACGAAAGATGTTTATGACACGAAGTAAAATAAGCGTAATTGTTGCGGAATTTTTTGGTACAGCGCTACTAACAAGTGCAGTGTTAGCTCAGGTAAACAGTAACGTTATTGTAAACAAAACATGGTTTGTTGCTGCAATAGCAGGCTTAACTTTGACTACAATAGTTCTAACTATTGGTCGTGTAAGTGGAGCGCATGTTAACCCGGCGATAACAATTGGACTTTGGACACTACGTAAAATAGAGACAACTACAGCAATTGTCTACATTGCTGCTCAGTTACTTGGTGCTGCAGTGGCGCTCCGATTGTTTCAGTACTTACAAAATGATGTATTGCAAAACATTGCAGGGCCGTTTGAATGGCGTATTTTTGTTGCCGAAGCCGTAGGTGCGCTAGTGTTTAGCTTTGGCGTTGCTGCAGCTGTTACACAAAAGCTACAGGGGCTACGTGCAGCGTTTGCTATTGGTACATCATTAATGCTCGGTGCGATAATTGCTTCAACAGCTAGCAACGGTATTTTAAACCCAGCTGTTGCACTAGGTCTTAATAGCTGGAGCTTGACCTATTTAGCTGCCCCTATACTGGGTGCCGTTTTGGGTATGAACTTGTACGACTTATTTTTAGCACCAGAATCCGAGCTTAAAGCACAATCAAAAGCCATGGAACCAGCACCTGCTAAAAAAGTTGCAAAGTCAAAAAAGAAAAAATAGCGCTAATAGTATTTTGTTACGTTTTTCGTTAAAAAAAGGTTGAGGCATCGCTTATAAAAATAAGTAATGCCACTAACACAATGCGTGTTACGTGAACAAAACAATAAGTGTACCTGCAAATATATGCAGATGTTAGTCTTTAATTATTAGTTACTAAGTCTTTTATGAAATTTTGTACACCCGCATATGTCTTATCGTATCCACTCACATCTGGTAAATCGAGAGTGTGAATTTTATGCCATATCGCAGTAACTAAGCGTTTTGTTTCGTTCATTTCATCAGCACTAAACTCCATGGTCAATGCTCTGCACGTGCCGTCTTCATCTGGTTCAACGAATTCTAGTATGCCTTCGGTTACCGTGTAGCCCCTGTAGGTGTGCGAAGCCTCAATAAGAAGTTTATATATACATAGTTGTTGACGATATTTTAGTAGCTTAATGGTGTGCTTCCACGACGTAAAGCTTTCACCTGTTTTATAGTCAACAACTTTGATTGTTTTGGTTTTTTTATCGACTATCATTCGGTCAATTCGACCACTTAAATGAACATCATTAACAACCACACCTTCGTCAGCAAAATTATGCTCACTAATGTCATGAACGCCTATGGTTTGACCCCGTTGTGCTATAAATGCTTGTAAAGCTTTTGTACCACGTTGTAGCAGTAAGTCCAACTCGACAGCATCTTTAAAGTAGTGCCGTAGTCGCAGTTGCAAATATTTGAGTAATTCAGTTTGGTTTGGTTTTGTTAACTGCCTGCAGTACCAGTCGAGTACCTCATGCATAACGTTGCCAAATACACCATCATTTGTTGGGGCTTTAGGAAAACGAAGTAGCGTATTGAGTAAAAATGTTACCGGTCCACCGTACTGCAAGTCTATAAACGTATTCACGTGGGTTGGACTCATTGCATAGCGGTCTAGGCGCTTTTTTAGCAAAGATTTAAGTGTAGGAGTAATTATACTATGCGGCGCATGCCATTGCAGTTCAATAGCTTGCTGGTATAGCTGCATGGGTAATGCAGAAACGTCCACAACTTGCTGAAATTTTGTTGGTAATATACCAGTAGTAAATGTTTGGTCATTGGGTATCTCTAACAAAAATTTTAGGGGAATAATTTTTTTGCCATTTTCGGCACGCTCGTGTGAAGTTAAGTACAGTCCTGTTTTGGCTCGGGTGATGGCGACAAAAAACAGTCGTAGTAACTCGTCTTCATTGCTACCCGCATAACGTATATGTTTTAAGTTAGGCGGCAAGGCTAGTTTGTTATTGTTGCCTTGTGCAGAAGGGCCCCACACGCTGTCGTGTAAACTCAGCAAAAAAACATGCCCGAACTCAAGACCTTTTGCCTTATAGGTTGTCATTAACTGTACTGCATTGTCGCTTTGTGACACCGGGTGTGTATTAAGTAGCGGCTGTTCGGCTGCATCGTACATAGCAAAAAATAACACAAAATCACTCAGCATGAGCATATGTTCTTGAGTAATTTGGTAGTCCCTCAACTTCTCGCGTATAACAGACAATTGAGTGAGTGTTTCAAAAAAGTTCTGCGGTTTAGATGTGCGCTGTTCGGTATCAAAGAAATAATCTTTTATTGGTGAAGTAATTTGTATAGAACCAACCTGTAGCGGTTCAGAACCGGTCAAGTAGTCCAAAATTTTTTCAAGCGGTGTTGTAGTAACTAAGCCGGCTAAGGTCATAAAAAACAGCACCCATTGCCGTATTTCTTTATTGTCTAGGGCTACCTCGAGCCAAGGTTTATTATCTGTGTCTGTTCCTGCTTTCCAGTTGACACGCCAAATAGCGTCAATTGGTACGTTCCAGGATGGATGCGACAGAACTATAGCAAAATAGTAGGCTGCAAGTTTATGGTCTTGTTGATGCAGTGACAGCACTAGCTCGGACATGGTTTTTAGCTGTTGTACAATAGGTGCTTGAAGTATATTCTCTCGCTTTTCGTAAGAGACGGCAATTCCTTGATTGTTCAAAAAAGGAACTATTGCTTCGAGATATTTATGACGAGGCGCAAGTACGGCAATATCATTCAGGTTCTCGCCTGCCCTTGCAAGCTCGGCAATTTGGTTCGCAACCCAAGTGTATTCGTTTGGGCGGTCTACAAATTGATAACGACCAAGCTGTGCGCCTGGTGGTAATGTGGTTGCACCTGCCTGCAGAGTTTTTTTGCCGCTTAAAATTGTTTGATTCAGCCCTGTCTTAATTTGACCACTCACCTGTTGGGCAGTAAAAATTATGTCACCATGCGAACGATAGTTTTGTGTGAGATTAATGATCGTAACATCTGTGTAGCTACGTACAAATTCTACAATGTTACCTACTTCGGCGCCCTGAAAAGCAAATATTGCTTGATCGTCATCGCCAACCGCCATCACATTTGGACGCCCTTCACTAATTGGGTTATTTGTTAGCTGCTTTACTAGTTCAAATTGTGCAGCGTTTGTGTCTTGAAATTCATCTAATAATACATAAAGATATTTTTCTTGTAGATTATACCTAAGTTCGTCGTTTTGCTTCATTGCGGCTATTGCCCGCAAGATCATGTCGTCAAAATCGTATAAACCACGCTTGTTCAGCTCGATCGTGTAGGCTTCGAGCACACCTGCTAAAGCTGTGAGTTTATGACTCAATTTTGGGTCCGTAAAGCTCCATGTGTTACTAGCAGTTTTATGTAGCCATTTGTTTTTCCATTTGGTAAGTGGTGCAGATTTTTGTAGTTCTTGTGCCTGCTGCACTGCTTCTTCAAGCTCTAGGTATCCAAGTTTTGCTAATTCGGTTTGTAGTGTAGCCAGTATTTTATGAATGGGCATAAATAATTGCAGTGATGTATCGAATTTTGTGGGCATTTTAGTAATGCCCACCAATGACTTATTTACAATTGGTGATACAGACTCAATGGTTTTTAAGTTACTTGCGGCTAGAGTGCGTAGTTCTTTGGGTCCCAATAATCCTCTTTTGAGCTCACTAATTGTGTTTATAAGATCACCTACGTGATACTGCGTACTTTTAAGTGGGTTGTCATATGGTAGCAGCTTAACAATATTGAGTACTATTTGATGTTTTGCAAGCTCATCAATAGGGCGCTCAAGACGACTTTCTTCATTCGTGTCTATGTTGAGTGATTCAAAATATTCGGGGTACGTACGTATGATGTCACTACCAAAACTATGGTATGTGCTAATTTTTACGTCGTAGGCATCATTGCCTATCATCTCCATAAGTCGTTCCTGCATATTGAGTGCAGCAGATTCTGTAAACGTTAGGCACAATATGTTTTGTGCTGGAGTATCGGTTAGTTTAAGTATATTAGCTATGCGTGTTGCTAGTAATTGCGTTTTACCGGTTCCGGGTCCGGCCACTACCAAAAGTGGGCCCTGTATTGTATCGACCGCAGCACGCTGGGCGCTATTAAGTTTTTGGTATGATTCAGTAAACCCCATCTGTATAAAGTATACTAGAGTTTGTAGTGATAGACTTTAACTTACCAAAAGATTTAATTGCCACTGAGCCAGTACAGCCTCGTGACCGTGCGAGGTTATTGGTGTATGACAGAAAATCCCGCACAATTACTGATGATTATTTTTACAACATTGGTCTGTATTTACCTAAAAACTCAACAATTGTCGTAAACAACAGTAAGGTTGAGCATTGTCGATGGCTTTTTGACGGCGGTATAGAGCTTTTTGTGCTTGATAAGTTAGATACTCACACTATTCGAGCCATGGTTCGAAAGGGTAATAAATTTAAACTAGGTATGACTACTCAATTAACATCTTGGCTCGATGTTGAGGTTTTGGCGGTTGATGGTGATGGTATACGTACCCTAAAGCTTAGTGTGTCACATGATGATGAAAGGCTACAAAATTTTGAGCATGTTCCCCTGCCTCCGTATATTCCCCAAAACGATAAACTGAGTGATGAGTATCAGACTGTGTATGCAAAACCGCTTGGCAGTAAGGCGGCACCTACCGCGGGACTGCATTTTACGAAAGAACTTTTAGTGAAATTACAACAGTCGCATAACCTTATAGAGGTTACCTTACACGTTGGGCTTGGCACTTTTGCGCCCTTGACCGAACGACAGTTAAAAAGCGGATCACTGCATAGTGAGCGCTACGAAATATCAGAAAAAGCCGCGCAGGTTTTAAATATGGCTCGGCACATAACGGCTATCGGTACAACGTCAGTCAGAACGCTCGAAAGTAACAAAACAACACAAGGCTTTTGTGCAAATTTTAGTAGTACCGATATATTGATTCAGCCTGGGTATAAATGGCGTGCCGTTGACTCGCTCGTAACTAATTTTCACTTACCCGGTACCAGTTTATTGTTACTTGTAGAATCTTTTGTGGGTAGCGAGCCCGAACTTAAGCGTATCTATAACCATGCTATCGCAGAAAAATATAGATTCTATAGCTTTGGAGATGCAATGCTAATTTTGTAGTTTCGAGTGTAGATGTTTTTACAATGTCACCCTTATACTGCTTGTGGTATAACTTGAATAATGGTTATAAATAAAAAAATAGTAGCAAATCCATGAAGCTTCGACCAGCCCGTACCTATAAGTCGGGGTTGGTCAGGCTTCCAATTACGCGCGACTGTGTCGGCGAACAATGTCCAATAGCTAAAAATCAGGGTCGTTGTTTTACAGATTGGCATCATCTGTATCATCCGTTTGGCAAGTTTGCGTCGAGTGGCTTACTTGTAAAAACATTTCATGATGATAGGCATAATTTAATACCAATGGCACGTTGTCGCCATAATAGTGTCCTTAGTAGCGCTGAGCATAGTAAATATGATTTTGCATTAATTCCGCCTGTTGATGTTATGGTGACATTCTTAGACGAATCTGCAGTATTGTCAGATTTAGGTATAACCGTTAAAAATATGGCTCGTATTGTAAGAACGTTAACTACAGAAGATGCCAGAGAAAAAGCAAAAAAACCTGAGCGCTCGATGCATTGGCTTATGTATTTTCAAGATAGTTTACAGTGTTTGCAACAAAAAATGACACAATTTGAGATAGTGCCCGTACCGGTAGTTGAAAACGCCATACATTCTCAGCAAGCAAATATAGCCATTGTTAATGCTGCCGGTTTCAGTGGCCTACATGATGTAAATATAGAACTTTTACAATCTGCTTAACAGCTGTTCGCTCCGGGCAACTTTACAGCTCAACGAAGCGTCATTCTGCGCCAGCTCATACAAATAATTTCTGTTTGTCATATAGTGCGCAAATACCTCTGCTCTGTCTTCGTCGACACCGCTTGTAGCGTAACCCGTTATAAAACCGGGTTTTGGGTGAGCTGCGTGCGCATAGGCAACGTCTGAGTACATAGAGGCTCCGCCGTTTCCGTACGTGTGATTAATTGGGTTACATCTGTACCAGTCGTTATCTTGCGGTCTATATGTGCCAAACGAATTGTAGTCAATTAAATGACTGAGTTCGTGATGCACCGTGCGGCGCATATAAGTACCATTTTCACTTTCGAAATAGTTGCTGCTAACGTCAAAATATAGCGCATCATCAAATTGCGGCTCGGGCATAGCAGACCGAAACGTTCCATCTACATATAAGCGCTGCACAAGGTATACTTTTTTCAAACCCATACGTGACAGCGTTTGCTCTGAATATTTAGATAATTCTTCTATAATTACCTTTTTAGCACGAGTCGATTCACTCGTATTGTTTATTGCAGGTTGCCACGATGCATACGAAAACTGCAACTTAGGTTCGTAAGACAAGATATCTTCTAAGAAAGTACCTACCCGACTGTTGCTTATGGCATTTGCTTCACTGATCTGAGAATATTCAGCTGGTGGTGCGTAGCTATTAAATGGCGAGACGTTTGATTTTGCTATAGCAAACGTACTCGTTATTGCAACAAGTAAAAAAGTTGTTACAGCCAGTACCAAAGACACCGATCGGTTCATAAATATATTATAACACATAAATAGGTATTATGTCAATTAATAAAGCTGTGAACTATATAGTAAGCACTTATAAGTACTTGCTTGCGCGTTTAATGACATAGGACTATGCTAAAGCTATAATGAGGAGTCTGTAAGTATGGATCTATTAAAAAAAGTTGAATTAAAAATGGCAGATGTGTTTAAAGATGTACCTTCTCTACCGCTAAGTACGCAAAAACTTCTTGCCGGGTGGTTGCAGTGGGCTGCGCCAATAGTTGGCATAGTACAGCTAGTTGTAGCATGGGGGCTTTTTGCGTGGGGCCGTAACGCTGACCGCGTAATCCAAACCATTAACAACTATTCTAATGCTTTTGGCGTGGAAACTTCAGCAGAAAGATTAGGTTTATTTTATTGGCTTAGTTTAATTTTTCTTGTAATTCAGGCCGTGTTGTTACTTTGGGCATATTCAGGTCTTAAATCTGGCTTAAAAAAGGGCTGGGATCTCGTATTTTTGGCAGCACTTGTTAATGTTGTGTACGGCGTATTTTCAGCTTTTACCAGCAGGGGCGGTTTTGAGTCATTGTTCTTTTCGCTTATAGGCTCAGCCGTGGGTCTATACCTACTATTTCAAGTTAGGAATCAGTACACTGTTAAGGTCGCTGCTGCAAAAGCAAAATCCGCCTAGATTCATCTAGCTCTAACTAGTTTTTAAACCCCCCATTGTACCTAGAAAGTATAGTTTATAAGTTTATAGTGAATTATTGCTGATGAATGCATTAAGGATTAAACGACGTACACTATTGTTTGTAGTACAAGCTTCAAAAAATGAATGTTTAATTGTATAATATACTTATGAGTGAACATGTAGATGCTCCAGCAGGATATTTATCTCCAGATGGTCCAGAGAGCGTTTGCGATGACGGGCTTGTACTGTATATTGCTAGGCAATCAATCGATAGCTATCGTCAATTTGTTTACAACCTAATATCTCATAATTCTGAAAAATACATTGCAACAAACGGACTTGAACGTGCAATAGACCGCGTTAGGTCTGATAAAACATATGGTGCGCCCATTCAGTATCAGTACCAGAGCAAACCATTTAAGGCTGGGGTCATGGTAGAAACTTTATTCTCGGATGGATACGGCAGGACATGTCCAGTAATTGTTCGCGCTTTAAATGCTATCAACCAAGCTATAGTTTCGATTGAAGAAGAAGCTCCTGATCCTACCTTACACCCTGATCTTACTCTTGGTATAACCAAATTGCCTACAGGAATTGCTGCAGATGATATACAAGGACCAGTTTTGAGTTGGATAAGTAACATGGTAGCTAAATCAAGGGCAGATTCAACGTTTAGGCTACCATTCACTCACCGAAATTTTTCTCATCGACCTGCACCCGTAACGTGGACTAATGGGAAAGTAGATATGCAGCCACCGCTTCATGTTGCGGGCCAGAACGTATATCGTGAATACTATTTTAGTCATATCATTACAGATGGTGATGCGATTACTACTACACTACCCTCTCCAGGCGTTTCTGTGTAAACGTCAGACTAAAAGACCAAGCATATGTTGGATTCCTATTATGGCTACCCATAGTGGACGTACTTCGCAACTACGAAGCAATTGCTTCGAGCTCGACCAAGAGTGTATCAAGTAAATCAATGTTCGATACAATCCCTGAAGTTCCTGTATCTTGAATCAGTGTCCTAGCAACCTGAAGACTACCTGCAGTTTCGAGCGCACCCAGTTGATACGGTGATGCATGTCGATCATCAATAATTCGCCATGCAACGAAAAGTCCTCCAAATGTCAATGCTTCAGGCTCGACGGCAAAGGTTACACGTATAGCTTTATCGCCACTTGCTGCTTCTGCAATACCATCAATATCTTGTAACGTAAAAATACCTTTGCTATCTGTATGCCAGACTTCTACTTCAGTGTTAAGAGGAAGTGTTTTCGAAAGAATCTCTGCAACTGTAGCGGCATCTTTATTAGTAGTCCAATTTGCGCTCGTACCAGTTTCTTGGTCGTACTTTTCTAACTTTAAATACTCTCGAGGATCAATAGCTACGTCTGCAATTGCACCGTAATATTGTCCGATAGGATATGTACGTATATCAGGTACTAATCTTTCGCTCATGCAATTAATATAACACAATTAAAATAATAAGAGATCTCACGACGGAAATCTCTTATTAGAAAACTTATTGATAGGGATGAGGGATTCGACCTGCATTCTGCAGGCCCGCAACTACATCTTTCAAAACAAGTTTTGAAGAGTAGGTTGCCTTGCAAAATGCCGACTGGCATTGTGCGCGTAATTGAACCGCAACAACTGCATAGAAAAAGCATTAAAAAAAAGCGTCGTCCATACGTAATGTTTTTGTTTATTTGCTTAGTTGGCATAGCCGGGTATTTATTAGTTATTTCAATTAAACCAAAAAAAGTAGAGCCAAATAGTCGTGCAGTCCAGTCTTCTCAGGTTTCTGTAAGTCAAGCTACTACTACACCGAAAAATACTTTTAAACAGTTTACGAATGAAGAGTTTGTGTCGCTATATAGTAGTTTTGCCTACCCGAATACAGTCGATATTGTTACCCCGCCCGTCATAACAAATAACCCAGAGGCTGATATACGAATTCGTCAGCTTGCAGACGTGCGTGGCTATAGACTTCGTAGTGTGCCAATCGTTCGGCCCGTACAAATCAATGATGGATTTTTGCTACAGCAAAAAGCGTCACAGCCCCTGCAAGATCTTATAACGGCCGCCAAAGCAGAAAACTTACAAATAACTATTACAGCCGCATTTAGATCAATAGATGAGCAGCGCAGTTTATTCAATGCTAGATTATCGGTTTTACCAGCAGTAATTGCTACTGGCACCGCAGATGCAGCGGTGATTGAAACGCTCAAAACGACAGCACCTCCAGGGTATTCAAGGCATCACAATGGTTTTACAATAGATATTGCGTGTGGGAATGTTGGATTATATGCATTTTTAGACACGCCTTGTTTTAAATGGCTTTCTAAAGATAACTTTAAAATTGCGAAAGAATTTGGCTGGATTCCGAGTTACCCAGGCGGTATTAATAGCACCGGTCCAGAGCCCGAACCCTGGGAGTATGTGTGGGTTGGTCGCGATGCACTGCTAGAATAGAAGTATGAATCGCAAAAAAATTGGTTATGTCGCCGTTTTATTGCTGGTTGTTTGTAGCGGAGTATTTTTAATCTATAACAAAAAAACTTCACGCAGTAACGATCCGATGTCGCAGCAGCCCGTAAATACTCCTGAGCAAAAGCCAAAAGAATCCAACTATACCCTGCTGCTTGCTGCCGGTGATTTTATTGCACACGATGCTATTAATAATGCTGCTAAATCTGGTGATTCATACGACTATAGGCCGTTTATTGATCAAATGAAGCCAGTCATGCAAAAAGCAGGTTTACGTTTTTGTAATCAATCAACGCTTGTGGGCGGGGCTGATTTTGGCGTGAGCGGCTTCCCCTCTTTTAATGCACCTTTGTCATTTATAGATGCTATGCAAGACGTTGGGTGTAACATTGTAAACACCGCCAGTAATCATAGCAGTGATAAATCGCAAGCAGCTATAGACGCTAATGTCATCGCATGGCAACAAAAAAATATTTTAGCGGTGGCTGGTCAAAACGCTAACGCTCAGCAAAAACAAACGGTACATTATTTTACTCAAGACGGTATAAAATACGCCTTTTTGGCTTATACCACCTACACAAATAGCACTCCACCGACACCGTATGGCGTAAATATGTATAGTCGAGACTTTGCCTCCTCACAAATAGCTGAGGCTAAATCAAATGGCGTCCAGTTTATTATTGCAAGTATGCGTTGGGGTACTGAATATTCACAGGGAGTCAACGCGTATCAAAAGGAAGAAGCGCAATTTTTAGCAGATAACGGCGTAGCCCTTGTACTAGGGCACGGACCGCACGTGTTAGAGCCCGTACAATGGCTTACGGGTGTAGGCGGGCAAAAAACTCTCGTGTGGTATAGCTTGGGTAATTTTTTACATGCACAGCTTGAGCCCGAAACACTATTCAATGGTATCGCGTCGATAAAAATAGATAAAAAAACAGTCACCATAACAGATATTGGTTTTTTGCCAACCTATATGCACTATGATTGGACTGCTCAGCAAGCCGCTGCCCAAGACTTGCTTGCGAGGCGTAACTTTGAGCTAGTTACCCTTGAAGATGCAGCGCCACTGGTTGCAAAGTCTCAGCTAATGACTACAATAGCCGAGCAAACAAGCCGACTACAAAGTACACTCAATACCTACACGCCAGTAAAACTATTAACTAGCAAAGACCTTTAATTATAGTCGGGCGCAGCGCCTATGTTAAAAAACTCTTCGAGCGTTTTTATGCCGGTTGTATGCATTTGCGCGGCCAACTCTTTGCCGACGTATCGATAGTGCCATGGCTCAAACATGTAGCCTGTTATTGCTTCTTTATCTACGCTGTAGCGCAAGATAAAACCGTACTTATAGGCGTTTTGTGCAAGCCACTTACCTTCTTCCGTATCAGCGAAGCAAGTATCTAAGTGGCACTTGCCGTCTATGCGCGTAAAGTCTAGTGCTAAGCCAGTTTGATGTTCGCTGTGTCCTGGCCTTGCGCTACTTCGGTCTGCTTCGGACTTGCCCATAGATGACACGTATCCGTCGTATAGTACTTTTTGGTAGGCCGCTGACCTATAGCCACTGCCAAACTGTAATTGCAATCCAGCAGCATTACTATCTGTAAAAAGCTGCGTTAAATCTACTGCGGTTATGCTGCGAATTTTCATTTGCATTTCGGCTGCACCTAAACGGAGCGGAACAGCGGGCACCAATAAATCACGTGGTTCATATGTTAGTGGTAACGGTGTTTGTTTGTTTACAATAACCCAAATACTCCCAGGATCAGTGGTAGAATATTGCTTGCTATTGAATGAAGTATTAGTACTAAGCTGCGATTGTGTCTGAGTGGTAGTTACTGACGTTGGTGACTTATTGTTTTTAAAAGCGGCGTATAAATACCGTGCTCCAATTCCTACGATAATAAGAAAAATGACAAACGTAATTTTTTTAAACATATAGCTTTATTATAGCTTAGGTACACAGTAAGACTGTTATTTATATCTGTTCTATGTCACAATACTGTTAAGTAAATGAATATATCTGAGTATATAACACCGATTTCAGTAAATGGGTTACGCGGCAGACTTTTGTATATGCCCAATAAGAATGCGAAACAAGACATATTACTGCTTTATGGGCATCATTCTAGCTTAGAGCGCATGGCTGGAATCGCAGAAGACTTTCACCAATATGGGTCGGTTACAATGCCAGATTGGCCTGGTTTTGGCGGCATGGATAGTTTTTATAAGATTGGTATGAAGCCAACACTTGAAAACATGGCCGACTACCTTGCTACCATGATTAAACTACGCTATAAGGGCAAAAAAGTGACTATTGTCGCTATGTCATACGCTTTTGTTGTAGTGACTCGAATGTTACAAAAATACCCTCACCTAGTAAAACGAGTTAACATATTGTTTAGCTTTGTTGGTTTTTGCCATAAAGATGATTTTAAATTTACTAAAACTCGCTACCAATTTTATTTGAACGCTGCACGTTTTTTTAGCTACAAACTTCCGGCAATGTTTTTTAGAAACGTTATACTACACCCAAGCATATTACGAATGGCCTATTCAAAAACGCATAATGCTAAAAATAAATTCACAAACTTAACCCCAGAGCAAGCCAAGTTGGCTATGGATTTTGAAATAGTGCTTTGGCACTGCAACGACGTACGAACCTATATGTATACGACTGTTGCTATGCTTACGCTCGATAACTGTCAAAAACAAATTAATCTTGCAGTAGAGCATATTGCTGTCGATACTGATCAGTACTTTAATAATACAATCGTAGAACAACACATGCGTGTTATATTTAGTGACTTTACTGTTCATAAGGCCCATCTTGATAATCATGCTCCAAGTATCATAGCTGATAAAGAAGCTGCAAGCGGATTTGTGCCGAAAAGTATACGTAAACTACTTAAAGGAGCAATGTTGTGAAAATTGGTATAGTGTGCCCCTATAATCTTTCGCTGCCAGGTGGTGTGCAGCAGCATGTTTTTGAGCAGGCTCAAGAACTAAAAAAACGTGGACATACTGTTAAGATTATAACGCCTAAGCCTCGCACTGCTTTAGTTTTTGATGACAAAGATATTTTGTTTTTGGGGCGGTCTCGTCGTATTAAAACTCCGCAACGCACTAGTGTAGATGTATCTGTTAGTGTTGATGCAGATGCGATAGATGAGCTATTGGCCAAACATAAGTTTGATGTTATTCATATTCACGAACCTTTAGTGCCTATTTTAGCTAGACAAATGTTACCACGTATAACCGTACCTATTATTGGTACGTTCCACGCAGCTATTCCAGAGACTGTTGTGGCAAGGTCTATTGCTGGTGGTATTGCGCCTTTTGTAAAATCTGTCGTTAAGCATTTACACGCTGTTACAGCAGTATCATCGGCAGCTACAAGTTATGTTGGTAAATATGTGGATACTGATAATGTAGTAATTGTACCAAACGGAGTTGATTTGCAAACGTACAAAAAGCCTACGCATGACATTAAAAGAAGTAACATACTATACGTTGGTCGACTCGAAAAGCGCAAAGGTGTTGAATACTTACTTCAGGCGTTTGCAGTTTTTCATAAAAAGTTTCCTGACGGGCGATTACAAATTGCTGGCGATGGTCCAGATAGAATAAAGCTAGAGAATCTTGCTGTGGAGCTAGGTATATCTGAGGCGGTTGATTTTTTAGGATACATAAGCGAGCAACAAAAAGTAGCCCTACTGCACAGCTGTAGGGTCTATGCTTCGCCTGCATTGTACGGTGAAAGTTTCGGTATTGTACTTATTGAGGCGATGGCTACGGGTGCCGTAGCGATTGGCGGTAATAATAGTGGCTATGCAACGGTATTGACTGATATTGGAGCCGTGGGTCTAGTTAACCCTCTAGATGTTGATATTTTTGCGTCTAGGCTAGAACTTATGATGTATAACGAACCTTTGCGTGCACAATGGTCAAAATGGGCAGCTAAAAGTGTTAAGCAATATTCGTATAAAAAAATCGTAGATAGTTACGAAAAAATCTATAAGTCGCTTGTGTCATGAAAATTGGTTTTGTACTTGACGATCGTCTCGACAAGCCAGATGGCGTTCAACAGTATGTTCAGCTAGTTGGGTCATGGCTGAATAGCCAGGGTCATGAAGTGCATTATTTAGTAGGAGATAGCCCGCGTGCACTACAAAAAAACGTACATAGCTTAAGCAAAACGATTAATGTGCGTTTTAACAAAAATCGTATGGCTATGCCATTACCTGCTTCTAAAAAAAAGATTGCACTTTTGTTAAAACATGAACAGTTTGACGTGTTGCATGTGCAAATGCCGTATAGCCCACTACTTGCAGGTAGGGTGGTAGCTTCTGCACCAACGCGCACGACCGTCGTGGGTACTTTTCATATTTTACCCCACGGCAACGCGAGCAGTATTGGTACTAAATTGTTAGGTGTAGTCCTAAAAAATAACAAAAAAAGGTTTGACGGATTTTTGAGTGTTAGCAGTGCAGCTCAAGTATTTGCAAAGAGTCATTTTGGTATAGAAAGTACTGTGCTTCCAAACGTTGTTGACCTACAGTTATTCTCTAAGGGTATTGCTATAAAAAAATATAATAATAAGCCAAATATTGTCTTTTTAGGGCGATTTGTTGAGCGCAAGGGTGCCCAGTTTGCCCTGGACGCATACAAACAGCTCCTTGAGCTGTATGATGCCCCGCTGCGGCTGATATTGTGCGGTGATGGCCCCGACAAAGCCAAGCTAACCCAACGAGCCAATGCCATTACACATCATCATAAAGACATTGTATTTACGGGCTTTTTAAAAGAATCTGAAAAATCTAATTACTTAGCAACAGCTGATATAGCAGTATTCCCTTCTACGGGTGGTGAGAGTTTTGGCATTGTACTTATTGAAGCTATGGCGAGCGGTTCAAAAGTTGTAATTGGTGGCGATAACAGTGGGTATACGACTGTACTGGGCGACCAGCCGAATACGCTTGTACACCCACAAGATACCGATCAGTTTGCTCAAAGACTACTATTGCTTTTAAAAGATAATAAACTAGCAGGTCAAATTCATGAACAACAGCAAAACCTTGTTAAGAAGTATGATATTACATATGTAGGCCCAAAAATAGTTGCGTTTTATGAAAAACATTTGCACAATAGTGCTAAGAAAGACGTAAAAAATGTTTAATCGACAGCCCAAAGAAGTACAATTAACTGTCTCGAACCGAACTATAATTCGAGTTATTGCATTTGGCATAGCTACCTACGCAGGTTTTAGATTTTTTGATAACATTCGACATCCGCTTACGATTATTTTTATTTCATTTTTTTTAGCACTTGCACTCAATCCTGCAGTTTCGTTTGTTACACGTAAGTTAAAAAGTAAAAGCAGAATTGGCGGCACAGCAGCATCGTATATAGTAGTAATTAGTATACTAATTGCCTTTTTTACAACTGTCATACCCCCTATTGTTCGTCAGTCAACCGATTTTGTAAAAGAAGTTCCAAGTAAAATTACTAATATTGAAACACAAGATAGCGCGCTAGGTAGAATTGTTCGAAAGTATCAATTTAACCAGCAACTTGGTAACTTTGCTGACGAGTGGGCTAAAAACATTGGGAATACAGATGGTCCTGTGCTGAGTACTGCAAATAGAATAATTGGATTGCTTGTGTCGTTTATTTCTATATTAGTATTAACGTTTATGATGCTTGTTGAGGGTCCGATGTGGGTCGATAGGATTATAAATAATTTACCCACGCGAAGACAACAACGCACTAGGAGCTTGCTGCGCAGAATGTATCATATGGTTACTAGTTTTGTGAATGCTCAGGTGTTGGTAGCATTTATAGCAGCTTGTTTTTCGGTAATAGCGCTCACAATATTTAGTAAAGTATTTTCAGTATCAATTAATCCACTCGCTCTTGCTGCAATAGTTGGGTTATTTGGAATCGTGCCAACAATTGGTAACATTATTGCGGCTGTAATTGTGTGTTTGGCATGTTTATTTACATCTGCCCCGCTCGCGCTTGCAATGCTTATATATTTTATAGTGTATCAACAAATCGAAAACGCAACATTGCAGCCGTACATACAGTCGCGGAACAATGATTTGACGCCAATGCTAACATTTATTGCAGCAATAGTTGGCATTGGTTTTGGCGGCATATTGGGGGGGTTTATCGCAATACCAGCTGCAGGTTGTATTAAGATTTTAATCGACGACTACTTAGACGACAAAGCATACACCGATTCGGTCAATCCTGTTTAGCTAGTGTGCGACCATAATTGCCCGTGTGGTGTATCACGGACTGATATATGCTGCTTGGCGAGAGCAAGGCGGAGAGCATCACTATTTCCCCAGTCTTTATTTGTGCGGGCCTCGTGCCTCTGTTTAAGGAGTTCTTTTTGTTCGTCTGAGATATCGCGCGTAGCAAGAAGATCAATGCCCAGTGCCTTCTCTACAAAAGCTAAGTATGAGCTAAGCTCTTCTACTTGACCCGGGCTTATTCCTTCTTCGAGTAGTAATTGAAATGTTTGATCTATAGTTGCTAGTGCTTCTGGTGTGTTTAAATTTTGGGCTAATGATTTTGCAATTTCAGTCGTGTCTAAAATGTAGTGTTTAGTAGTAGTGGTAGGCTGAAAGCGCAAGTAAGCGGCATCTTTAAAGCGCTGCAGACGAATTTGCGAGCTTTGCATGGTACTCCAGCTAAACTCGGCTTCTGTTTGAAAATGTGAAGATAAAACCGTAAACCTAAATACTTCTTCGTTAAAACCTTCTTTTGATACATCTTCAAGAGTGTAGAAGTTATTGGCACTTTTACTCATTTTTTTACCGTCAACTAAAATAAAGTTGCTATGAATCCAAAGATGCGAAAATACTTTATCGTTAGCAGTTTCGCTTTGGGCAATTTCGTTTGTATGGTGTATGGGTATATGGTCAATGCCACCTGCGTGAATACTAATAGTTTCGCCTAAAAACTTTTTTGCCATTGCACTACATTCAATGTGCCAGCCCGGAAAGCCTACACCCCAGGGACTTTCCCATTCCATATCGCGGTGCTGATTGGTTGGGCTAAGTTTCCAAAGCGCAAAATCGCTCACATTGCGCTTTTGTGTGTTGTATTCTATTCGTGCTCCTGCTTGCAGATTTTGCAAATTTAGCTGAGCAAGCTTGCCATAGTTATCAATTTTAGAAGTATCAAAATACACACCGTCGTCAATTGTGTACGTGACACCCTTGCTTTCTAGTATTCGTATCATATTGATTTGTTCTGTAATATGATCAGTCGCTTTTGGTAAGTCACTTATTTCTGAGAAGTGTAGTCTATGTAATCCTTCTATAAAATATGACCCATAATAGCTAGCTATGTCCCAAGCGGTTTTACCTTCGCGTTTAGCGCCCTTTTGTAGCTTATCTTCACCCTCGTCTGCGTCACTAGCTAAATGTCCAACATCAGTTATATTCATAATCCACTTTGTCTTATAGCCATGTATGGCAAGTGTTCTGTGCAGTATGTCCCAACGTATAAAAGCATACCAATTACCTATGTGTGGATAATCATATACTGTTGGTCCGCATGTGTATATTGTGACAACAGAGTTAACTGGTTCAACAGCCTCAAGTTTTTTTGTAAGTGTATTGTACAGTCGTACGCTCATGGTTGCTCCGCAAGTAGCTTTGATGCTAGTTGCACTGTTTCTTGTATGAGCGTTTCGTAGTTTGTAACACCTAACTTTTTAAATCCTGCAGCGTAGCTATGCCCGCCGCCACCAAAGTGGTCTGCGATTTTATCTGCAATTGCGCCGTCACTATTTGTTCGCAATTTAGCGGTTACTTTACCATCGCTGTATACTTTAAAAGCTATAGCTATTTTAACGCCGACAGTCATTCTCATGTCGTCTAGTACTAATACTGAGGGGTTGTACATTGAACTATATTGTTGGATTTCCTTCCAGGGTATTACAACAGTTGCAATGCTATTGTTATGATGCAGTACGACTCTTTCAAGCAAGCGACCTTTGTAGTGTAAAAGTTCCGGCTCGCGTTTCATGAGTTCACGTCTTGCTGTCTCTATTTCTGATAGTTTAACACCCGCATCTACGACATCTGCTAAGATACGAATTGATTCAACTGTCGTACCTTCGCTTGTGAGTCCAAGACTGTCAGACAATATTGAAACAGCAATGTACCTGGCTGCATCGAGTGGTATGGGCCACTTCAAAGAATTTGCAAGTTGGTAAATAACTTCGCCCGTAGCAACTGCGCATGGAATTAAACTCACTGCAGCCTCAGGTATGCCACTGGTTGTTTGGTGGTGATCTATTACAATAAGAGGTTTAGTTAAGATCCATGAATATTGCTGCGTTTTTTGAAAAGTTTCAAATAAAGTAGAGGTACTTGCATCAACAATTATAGATGCATCAAAAGAATGCGGCACATCTTTTTCGACACGCGACCAACCTTCTAAATAGCGCAGGTGCTGTGGCATATCCACCCCGCACACAAGGCTTACCTGCTTGTTCATGGCGCTCAGAATACTTTCGAGAGCTAAAGCGCTCGATAAACTATCGCCATCAGGGTTATCTGCCTGCAGTACAACTATGTGACGTGCATCAGCTATGATATCGTTAATTTTTTTATAAATATCAGTCATTATATGTAGTATAGCAATGTTATATTTTTTGACGACCCTCTAGCGCCCTACTTAAACTAATGTGGTCAGCAAATTCCAAATCTACCCCGACGCTTAAACCACGAGCTAAACGTGTTAAATTAACATTTTTGTCTGTAAATAGCTGCTGTAAATACAGTGAAGTTGCTTCGCCTTCTACAGAGGCATTGGTTGCGATAATAAGTTCGATCACGTGGTCTCTTGCAACACGTTCGACGAGTTCATTCATATGTAAATCTTCTACTTGTATACCATCAATTGGGGACAATAGCCCTCCGAGTACGTGGTAAGTTCCACTGAATTGACCAGTTTTTTCAATCGCAATAACATCAAAAGGGTCAGCTACAACGGCTACGATAGTTTTATCGCGTTCGGGGTTGGCATACAGTGATGATGTATCTTCGTTAGCGCTAATAAGAGCAAAAGTATAGGGGCAATGTTTTACACCAGCATGCAGATCGCCAAGGCTAGTTGCTAATGTTGTCGTGAGCCGAGGGTCACTTCTAAGTAAAAAGTATGCAAAACGTTCGGCGCTCCTTGGCCCAACACCCGGCAGCTTGCTCAGTGCATCAACAACATTTTGGAGCGCCTTGGGTATAAGGGACATGTTTCTACAGGCCTAAGTTTCCTAGGCTACCCATCATTGGCTGCATTTTATCTGCAGCTAGCTTTTGACTTTTTGATATAGCGTCTTTTACGGCTTCTTCAACCCACCGCTCCAACTGACCTATATCATCTGTATCTACACTATCTGCGTCTATATGTATGCGTTTTATTTTCATTTCGCCGTTAATCTCAACTTTAACCGCACCATCGCCTGCCTCAACAGAAATAACTTCTTTTTGTAATTCTTTTTGCAACTTTCTCATTTTTACAAGCATTTTAGCTTGATCAAACTTACTCATACTATCTCCTACTTATCTTACCTATATTGTATCAGATACTACTTAATTAATGCGTTTGCTGTAGATGCTCTTAGTTTCCGGAGTGTTTATCCAGGCCAAGAAATATCGTTGAATATGATACCAACTACCCACCATTACAGCAATAGTTATAAATAGCGCTCCTACAAAACGAGCAATAGGATTACGAGGGAATACTGAGTTCCACTGCGCCAGTAAGTAGCCGATTCCCTCGCTAATTAAAAGGTAAATAAACGGAAGACAAAAAACTAGGTAGATTTGATTGCGATTTATCGATGCCAAAATGCAAGAAAGTAAAAAACTTATGATATAAATAACGGTTCTATGTAGACTAATTTTTGTTCTGTAAGCATATAGACCTATTAACAAAAGCGTGCCGCTCAAAGCGTCCAAAAGAGGCAGTCGACCAAGATTGTAACTAGGAATACTATCGCTACGATAAAAGAATGCCGCGGGTAAATCTTTTATGTACAGAATACTTGCACGTACATCTAAAGTTTGAGGTATTAAAAGCCAAGTACGTAAAAGTTTGGGGTCTTGTATAAATGCTAATACCAAAGGTGTTGCTAAGAGCAAACCAATAACTCCGCCGGCTATGATCCAAGATTTTTTCATATGTTTAAATAATTGAGGTATGTCTTTAGAAAACCAAGCACCTAGTACAACAACAAACCATGCAAAACCTGGGCTATACAACATGAACGAACTAAAAAATAGTAATATTACGGGCGCCAGCCTAGTTTTATGCGTAGTACGAAACCATGCTACAAGCGCAATACACCACAACCATGAATACAGTAGAATTATAGGAGTTGCAACACGGGCTAGTGTAATTGTAATAGCTGATGTACCAAAAAGTATAGTTGCGAGTGCACTGACCCTTGGCGTGTACCACCTCTTAGCAATACTATAAAATGCTGCTACCGAAAGCATCGCCAAAAAACCGCTAATGTAGCGAAAAGCTTCAGCCTGAATTTGAAATGTGTGCAGAAGGAGATATACGAGCTTTAACGGGAGCCAAAGCGGATTTTTAACTATATCGCTCCACTGTGTTGATTGATTTATAGACTGAACCTCTGCTGCGGATAGCCCCGGTAAGAATGTTTTACTACCATACAAGTATAGAATTACTGCTAAAACAAACAGCATACACACAACCAATATTGTTTGCAAATGACGAGCAAGATACCTGCGTACTACATTCATAATAACCCTTGCAATTAGTATACAATAGCTAGTAATTAAAAAATACCTAAGCTTATGCTTCAAATGCTGAAGAATGTCGATTGTCTATGCTTTTAAAACGCTGTTTTTCTTTATCGAAGAATAGTTCTACGTGACCAGTTGGACCGTTGCGGTGTTTTTTGATAAAGATGTCTGTAATACCCCGACGTTCAGATTCGGGGTTATAGTACTCTTCTCTATAAATGAAGGCAACGACATCTGCATCTTGTTCTATAGAGCCTGATTCGCGTAAATCTGCCAATTGGGGTATTTGTGGACTACGGCTTTCGACAGACCGACTTAACTGACTGAGTGCAATCACTGGAACATTTAGCTCCCTAGCAATGCTTTTTAGTCCGCGCGAAATTTCTGAAATTTCTTGTACTCTGTTACCGTCCCCAGAAAATCTACTGCCTCCGCTCATGAGTTGCAAATAATCTACCACGATCAAGCCAATATCATGTTTATGTGCTTCGCGTCTCGCCTTTGTGCGCAAGTCACTTACTGTAATTCCAGGCGTATCGTCTATAAACATTTTAGCTTGGCTCAATGTTCCCATTGCTAAACTAATTTTTTCAAAATCTGAATCGGTAAGGTTGCCTGTTCGCAAGTTCCATGCATCAACTCCTGCCTCGGCAGCTAATAAACGATCTACTAACTGCTCTTTGCTCATTTCCATGCTAAAGAAAATGACAGGCATATCTGCCTTAAGTGCCACGTTGTGCGCAAAATTCAAAGACAACGCAGTCTTACCCATGCTTGGGCGTGCGGCTAATATAACTAAGTCACTCCGTTGCCACCCGGCTAAAATGTTATCTAGATCACGGTAGCCGGTGGGTACGCCACGTATTTTCCCCTTGTCTCTATGCAGTTCGTCGAGTCTATCAAAACTGTCGCTCAGTATGGTATCGAGGCTAATTATGTCTTGACCGATATGTTTTTGGCTTACCTCGAACAACCGCGCCTCTGCCTCTTCTACAAGCTCTTTAAAGCCTCGTGCTTCATCGTAGCTGTATGCTGTAATGTCTTGCGATGCCTTAATGAGTTTACGACGCATTGCCTTGGTTGAGACTATACTTGCATATTGTTCGACATGTGCTGCAGTAGGTACAAAATTAGTGAGTTCAGTTACGTATGACGCGCCACCAACAATTTCTAAAAGCTCTTTATTTTTTAACTGATCAGTTAGAGTGAGAATATCTATTGGGCTATGTTTATCGTAAAGCGCGAGGGCTGCTTCGTAAATATAACGATGGCGTTCGTCATAAAAATCATCAGGCGCTATAATGTCAGCTATTTTAACTATAGCGTCAGTATCTATTAACAAAGAGCCTAACAAACTAGCTTCTGCCTCTAAGCTTTGCGGGGGTATTTTAGGATCCATACTCATTACTCTATCAACTCCGCGCCTTCAAAAATATTGCTTACGTCTTTTAGATGCTTTGAATCTTGGTTGTTTGAGTGATTAACTTGTTCTTTTGCTTGAACTTTTTGGTCTTTTTGTACGACCCGAGTTGTTACGTGAATATCATTACCGAATATCTCGCTCGCAAAGCGGCTAATAGTAGCCTTGTGGGCGCTGGTTTCAACCTGTTTTTGGTGAAAACCAAAGCTGAATGTCAGCACCAACTCATTTTTAGTAAGCTTCGGATCAGCCATTCGCAGTACACTGTATAACGTGTTGTGCTTCTCTTTTACTAAACGTAGTAGTTCTTTCCAAGAGTCTGAAAATGTATCAGTTTTTATTGCTGGCTTACTTTCAGTAATGTGTGTTGTGCTTTTTGCAGTAACTTGCTCTGAATCGTCTGTTTTTTTTGTTTCGATTATTGAGGCACGTGGCGCGGGCGCAATGTCGACCATTGCGTATGACAATAGTGCTAGTTCGAGCATGGTAAATGGCTGTGATGATTGACTAACTTGCAGAAGTTTTTCGAGCAGTTCAATGAGTTGCTTGCTTGCTGAAGTGCCGAGTAGTATTTGTTCTCTGATATTTGCACTCATGTGTGTTGCAATTGTCGCTGCAGTTGTTCCTTCTATGCGAGCTTTATCAAGTAATGATAGAATTTCACTTGGTTTGTTGCCAAGTGTCGATTCGATGAGTTGGTCAATGATTGTTTGATTTGGAATACCGAGTAAATCGGTTACTGTCTCAACTGTTATTTTTGTGCCCGCAGAAGAAATTTGATCAAGCATGTTTAAGCTGTCTCTTAAACTGCCCTGTGAATGCTCAACAATTCGCGTTAGTGACGCAGTATCAATAGAAATACCTTCTTTTTCTGCTATCTCCGCAAGATGCGCTACGGCAACATCAGTAGGAATTTGCTGGAACGTGAAGCGCTGTGTACGGCTTATAATAGTTGCTGGAACTTTGTGAGCCTCAGTTGTCGCTAAAATGAATATAACATGCTCTGGGGGCTCCTCAAGCGTTTTTAAAAGCGCGTTAAAGGCCTCTTTGGTGAGCATATGAACTTCATCGATAATATATATTTTATATTTGGCAGAAGTTGGAGCTATGTGTACTTTGTCTCTTAGGTCACGAATTTCATCTATGCGCCTGTTACTTGCTGCGTCAATTTCTATAATATCTAAGTGAGTTGTTTCGTCGTCGTAAGCAAGTTTATTTATCTCGTGTGCAAGAATACGCGCTATGCTCGTCTTGCCTACGCCCCTAGGGCCAGTAAATAAATATGCATGATGCAGCGCATTTTGTTTTAAGGCAGTTTGCAAAACATGTTTAATATGCTCCTGACCAACAATATCAGCAAGCTGTTTTGATCGATACTTTCTATATAGTGCTAGTCCCATTGCTTGTATTATGACGTATCAGCCGAGTATACAACACCCACTTAAAATGGTAATTTTTGCTACGACTTATGTTTGAACTGTGTATAACAGGTAGCACATAGGCTTTCGTATTCTATGTTTTCGTTACCATCTATAGCTACTTGTGAACCAGTAAACACAAAACTACCGTTAATTTTTCGACCATTAAATAGTGCTTTTTTGCCACAGCGACAGATTGTCTTAAGTTCTTCGAGTGTATGTGCTAGTTCAAAGAGTCGTATGCTACCGCTAAAGAGTTTCGTCTGAAAGTCTGTCCTAATACCGTAACATATGACAGGTATCTGTAAACCGGTAGTTACCCTTAGTAATTCGTCTATTTGTTGAGCGGTAAAAAACTGTGCTTCGTCAGCTATGACGCAACTTATTTTTTCAACGTCTTTATTGTGCTGCGCTATGACAGCAAATATATCTAATTCAGGAGTTGCCAAAATATCTACCCTACGGGTTGCGCCTAGTCTAGAAACTATCTGGTCATTACCTTTTGTATCAATAGCGGGCTTAATAAGTAGCACGTGCATTGCTCGCTCTTCATAGTTATAAGCTACTTGCAATACAGCAGTGCTTTTACCGCTATTCATTGCCCCATATCTAAAATATAACTTCGCCATTTAGTAGTAGCATATCTGATATTGTAAGCTGCTGCATATTATAAAATAAACTACATTTGCGTATAGCCAGAGAGACTAGATGGAGTGGGTAGTTAAGTTTTTATAATAATCTGCTGAGAGGATGTTTTGTGCTATAAATTGAGCGAATATGCTTACAGCGCGGCTTCTAATGCTGCCCATTCGGCTTTAACATCAGATTCGGGTACATTAACACTAACTTGATCACCAGGTTTGGCTTTAAAATACGTCACACTAGCAAGTAGCACGCGGTATTCATCACTACCAGCAGTCACATAGTAGTGACCATCTCGTTGACTTAAAACGCCTACAACTTGCTTTCGTGGAATAGGACCAATTTGCTTATACAAAAATGCACCATCATCAGCGATGGTTAGTTTTAAAATATCACCCTGTACTAGTTTAGATTTACTTGCGTAGTTTGCTGGCACTGGGTATGTTTTACCGTCGCTGCCTACCATGTTCTGACCGTCAAACACGCCTTCTATGACTTTGCCGATATTTTCTTCTGTATCTGTAGGTGCAACAATACCATCATTTCCAACTAAACTAACTAAAAGTTCTTTGGCTGCACCTAATGATGTCTCGGCTTCAGCTAATAATGCTTTTAATCGCTTTATCTGTTTGTCTGGTATATCGGCCACTCTACGTTCTCCTGGCTACTCTATTTGTTTCTCTCTATACGCACCTGTCAATAACGTATCATGCTCGGAGCGTCAAGTCAAAATTATTATCTGTTTCTGTGGATAACTGCTTATACAAAAAGCGCGCAACTGTTCGTGCGCGCTTTATTGCATTAATATTGATAACTTATGCTAGTTCGACAGTTGCACCAGCTTCTTCAAGCGTCTTTTTGTGTGCTTCAGCGTCTTCTTTTTTAGCTTTTTCTACAACTGTTTTTGGTGCACCATCAACAATTGCTTTAGCCTCACCAAGACCTAGACCTGTAATGTCTTTAACAGCTTTTATAACTGCTACTTTTTGTGCACCCGCATCTTTGAGTACAACATCGTATTCAGCTTTTTCGTCAGCTGCTGCTGCGCCTGCATCACCTGCTGGAGCTGCTGCAACTGCAACTGCTGCTGCAGCTGGCTCAATGCCGTATTCGTCTTTTAAAATTGTACTTAGTTCGTTTACTTCTAGTACAGTCAAACCGACTAGTTGTTCTGCAAATTTTTTCAAATCTGTTGCCATGATTTAGTTCCTTTAAAATTAGTTAGTTGCTTTTGCAGCAATACCGTCAAGTAGGCCATGAAGATTGCCACTTAGGCCACTCATAACATTACGTACCGGTGATTGAAGCGTATTTATAACACCAGCAATAAGCTGATTTTTGCCTGGCAATGTAGCCAAGGCTTTGACGTCATTTACACTCATAAACTGTCCATCTGCTGTAACTGCGCCAACAAATTCAATTGAAGGTTCGGTTTTTGCAAATGCGTGTAGAACTTGAGCAGGAGCGACTTCGTCAGCTGAGTTAAAAGCGTACAACAACATACCTTTGATAGCAGATGTGTCAGTGCCTTTAAGCGTATCGTTTTGTTCGATAGCTTTAATGACAAGACGGTTCTTAACCACCTTGACTTGCGTGCCGTTTTCTTTAGCTTGTCTGCGTAGTGCCTGAATTGATTTTACGGTTGTGCCTTGATATTTAGCAACAACAGTAAGCTTAGAATCTTTTAATAGATTCGCAACTTCTGCAACGACGTCATTCTTTTTAACTTTTGTTAAAGCCATTGTAATTCCCCTAGCTTTTACTTTGTATCTATCCTAATTCGACCTTTTTAGGATGTAGATTGCTACCAAGCAATAAAAAACTGCCTTTCGTTAAACGAAAGACAGCATTTTTAGTGCTCAAAAACAAATAGATGTACATCTGTTTGCCTCGGTGGCTTTATTAAGCAACTGCTTGCCGCCACTGTCTTAGGTAACTCTTCAATAATAACAGATATAGGAGCAGAGCGCAATACACAATATATTGACAATTATAAAATATCTGATATTATATATGTATTATTAAAGTAAGCTTAGACGTGTAATCTGTATTTGGTCGCTTAGATTACGCCGAGCTAATAGCGAATCCACTGCTTTGCACTACATTCGCACTTAGTTGTGGTGAAGCCGAAGGAGTTTAGAGTATGTCTTCAGCTATTGACCCCAAACTTATAAACAAACTGCCGCCAGAATCACTGGCTATTTTGTATACGGAAAACTCTTTCTTAGATGTATACACAAGACAACATATTGTTGATGTTTTTACAGAATGGCTCAAAACGACGCCCGCACGAGATATTATGAACCGTTTTGCGAACTTATCACGTGATCATACGACTCAATTATTACGCAGTAGTGGTGCTGTGCCAATGTTTGACTTGCTACGTAACACAGCAGACAACCGAGTTAACCCTAGGCATAAAGGTAAGCAAAAGCCTGATTCGCTATTTTTTACAATGATTGACGTTGAAGCGGTGAACCAAATAAATAATGCCTCAGGTATGAATCACCAAAAAACAGACGACGGAATTTTTGCGCCACTTAGTAGAGCGCTAGTTGAAGTTGCCAGGCACAGTGATGTTGTAGCACGTAAAGGTGGTGATGAATTTGTTGTGTTTGGACTCGCTAGAAACAGTGACGTAGGTCCAATGCTAGGTACTGCCGTGCGTTATGGCAGAAGTGTACTTGCAAACATGTTACACGATGATAATTTTGTATCTACCAGTGTTGGTTCGATGGGTCTTTTGCTGAGATCAGAGCAAATTGCTACACATACAACGTGGGATGAGGCAAATACTAGAATTGACGCTAAAGAAGGCTTGACTAAAAGAAAACATAACTATGCGAATCTTACTGAAGCTGCAACGCTCCAGCGGATATATAAAAGAGGTGATACGACGCTTGGTATTGGCTATCTTAGTGTTGTGTCGGACGGCGGATTGTTTGTTAGGTATAGTTCGGTCGATCACATGAAGCAGGAGTTGCCGCGCAACGACTTCGAGGCTTTGAATGCTGGTCTGGGTATAGTAGAAATAGATATAAAAGACATTCCTCGGCCAGATATTAGCTAACCATAATTGGTTGCAGCCTACTAAGCTGGGCTGCGACTACACCTAATGACTGAGCATGTAGATATTCTTTTTGAGATATCTTATCTGCATACTCAGGTAGCAATTCAGCAATCGTGTCGATGGTTTGTTGTTGGCTGCAATGCGGAATAGTGCCGTCAGTAGCTGTAGCAAGTGCAATGCGCGTCATTGTTGCTACTGCGTCACGCTGCTGATAGTAGGCAGGAGTATTTAGGGTAGATTTTAACCTGGTAACAAATAAGCTTGTTGGTTGACGATATGCATCTATAAATTTGTTGAGTTCGCTTAACCTATTTTCTCTGTATAAAATGCTAATTACTCCGCGATCTTGAAGTAGTGTCGCATAAACATTAACAGAAAAATTATCTGTTTGTTTTTCGGGTACACGCCGCACAGCAACATAAAGTGTTTTTTCTGCACCCTCAAGAGCTGTTAGTCTAGGCTGAAGTGGTTTACGCATTACTCTTCACCCCTGATAATATTGGGCTCTACGCAGTCCCAAACTACAAGTTGCTGCAACCACAATACTCGTTCGTTAATTATTTTTAACAATTCATCGTTTATAACTAATGTTTCCATGTATGGGTAACTTTCATCAAATTAAAAAATATAAAAAAAGGCTTCGGTTGAAGCCTATGATTCTTGGCTGTATTGCGGTTATATAATCGGCTTCAACCCATATGTAACACAGCCCAGATCAATAATCACCAGGTTAAGCTTTGCTGTCATAATAGTTATACTCATACTTTTATCCTACGCAGTTTTAAACGGTTGTCAACAATTTAAAACTTGCATTTGCAATTAATAGTTATATACTACTCATTTGTAATGAGTATAACAATACACGAAGCGTTAGGTTCGCCAGATCCAAAGGCGGCACTAGAAGAGCTAATCAGCCATGGAGGTCGTTACTTTAAAGGTAGAGACATAGCTATTGCTGTGTTGCATAAGATTTCTAGTGGCGAGCCTTACTATCCTCCAATATTTTCTCTAAAAAATGATGATGGTGAAATGCGCGGTTTTTTAGAACATTTTGGCGTTGCTTCTCCAGAAGAACTACCGATTTCCGAGAAACTTGCCCCATATATAGGTTCTATATCGATTGTCGAAGTAACTAAACTATCACAAGCTAGACCCCATGAACAAGAAATAGTTGGAACGGGCCTTCCTGCAATACGACTCGTTTTTATTGAAACAGGACAGCAAACAACAAATTGCTAACTACTTATCTAGTTGTTCAAGTTTGAATTGGGTTGCGCGCTCTGCGGCAAGACGTGTAAGCGCCGGATCTTCATCGGTATTTACAAAAATCATGCCACTAGCAAGTAGTGGATGTACCCCGGCCAATTTTTCGTGCATTTGCATGACTAATTTGCGGTAACCCGGGTGTCCATGAGGTGTTGTGCGTAGTTCGTGCAAATGGAATGCCTCACGAGCGTTATACGTGACCTTCCAGCGCATTTTGTGACCTAGTAAAACTGCATATTGAGCCTCGAGTTCGAAGCCGTTGGCTTGAAGTGTGCTATATAGCTCAAGACTTATTTCAAAGCACTTTTCAAAATCATCGGTAAGGCCAGCATCTTCAACGAGCTGCGGTACTTCGTAGCCATAACGAGGCGTTAAAAACTGCCACTGCATATCGTCTACCATACGGTGACGTTGTAAGTCACGGAAAATTCCATAATCACAAACTATATCCCAGCTATAGTGTGCTTTTTCAAGCGCCCTACCTGGTTTGTGACGTCTATTTAGACGTTCTCCAAAATAATTGGTTAGCACTGCTTGCTTCTTTTTTACACTTAATTTGTCTATAGCTATACGTATTTCTTGAAGTGATAAACTGCTATGTTCATACAAAATATCTGCAGCTAAATCAAGCTCGTTTCGTGGCCAAAAATCAGTTAACGTAACAGGATCTTGAAAAGAAGTGTATGTTTTTGGTAGCAGCTTGTCTGCTTGAGCTTTAACACTGGCGTATGTATTCGCGCGGTAGGCAACGGTGGCGCCGCCACGCTCTGGCTTGTCGGCACGCTCCAAAAACGTACTTGCCACTTTACGTGCCTCGACAAGCAATTGATGTCCAACTTCTTTGGCTTCGGGAAGCTCATCAGAAAGTAAATGCATTATAAGACTTTCGAGAGCCTGACCACTGGCATAAATACCAACAGTGCTTTTGGTAGCAACTGGCAGTACACTACGTACTGCATCGCAAGCTTGTGCCCTAGTAGCACCTTGCCAAGCTACATCTTGTTCTGCTTTTGGTACATTAGAGTTTTTGCGTACATAACTTGTTAGTTCGCGCACCATGCTAGAGTACAAATCAAATATAGCATCCATAAAATGTACATATGTCGCACGTGTTTTAGTGTCTAAATCATTGGGCACATAGTATCGATAGTTGCCATCTATATCTTTTTGGTCAAAGTAAATGTAGCGAGTGGATTGCTCAAGGTAGGCAGCCAAACGACCCCATTCAAGTTTTTTAGTTAATAAATTACTAGCACCTTCGACTACAACATGTTGTCCTACTAGTTGCTGTACAGAATCATCCCCGTAAGCAGTAATTACTCGTTGTAGTAGTTTTTCGTCCTTACCTGCAGCATTAGCAAATTCGTCTAAAATTGTTATGCGCATATCGTCAGCACGCCGCGATAACCGCGCCATGGCTGCAGCAATAGTAACGGGGCTTAGTTTATCCGTAAAGGCATACACATTGCCTTTAGAGCTTGTAACGGCATCTTTTAGAAAAGCCTCACCTTCGGCAGTTATGCCGTATTGGCCGTTTTCGTTTTTTGTAACATAAGTAACTTTATTTGTATCAATAGCTGAGGGTACTTCTTTGCTGGCATTTGTAATTGAGCCAGCTTTATTATTGGTCTTAGGTAATTGCGGCTTAATAGTTTCCCATAGCACGTCATGAATTTGTGGTACAGACATGAGTTTGCCACTTCTAACACAATCTATACGCGTAAAATCTTTAGGAAATAGTGAGCATAGATCATCGTATACTTCGACTGATTTTTGTAAGTGAGCTAAATCTGCCTCGTGAATATCTCGCTTTTTGTCTGTGTAGCTACGCGCTTCTTTTTGGTCAACAAGTTGCTGTGCAACCTCGGCCGGAACCCTCAGCACGATACTGCGGTCTGGGCGTGGTATGCCAAGCATCTGAAATTCGAGGTTATCTAGCCATATGAAATAACCGCGACGCTCTTCACTGTTAATGAACTTTGTGCCTTGGTGCGCCATGTTGCTACCAGTAAATCTGTTGCAAAGTACTACCTTGCCTTCGTCTAAAGCTTGCTGAATTTTATCTTTTGCGCTGTAGCGATCTAGTGAGAAGAATAAAGAACCCGTATAAGGACCTACCTGATTTGCAGTTCCATATTTACCATTTAGGTATTCTTTTACAAAATAACTTGAAGCTAGATCGTACTGCGGAAAATCAAACTGTACAACGTCGTGACCAACCTCGGCTAAGCGTTTTGCAAGTATCTCAAATTGCGTACCCTTACCTGAACCATCGGTGCCCTCTATGACTATAAAAGCTCCCTTTCGATTACTCATGTATCCCTCGGTTTACGGCGTGAGTCCTTATATGCCCGTGGTAGCATTTGATCTGGGCGCCAGTTATTAATAAGGTTCACTAAATCATCTGCAGTGCCTGGCTGGTATTTGCCGCTTAGCTTGGCATATTCCATATCGACAGGGCCAGTATGGTAAAACACTATTTGTGCAATGCGCTCGCCAACTGGCAGCACAACACTTTCGTGCTGATTCATGTTGTAAATTTCCATCGTCCAACGGTTAATGTAACCTGGGTCACCCCAGCCAGCGTCTAAACACACTGACACGCCGTTACGACCCCAGGTACTGCGTGCTTGCATGGTACTAGTGCCAGGTGCTTTAATGCCAATGAATTCATGTGTATGTGCCAAAATACGTTCACCAGGTCGCAGTACAATTATTGGTTGGTCGGCAGGAATACCAGCAAACAAACGACGCCCATTTGCCTCTGCCCATAAACTGTGTATTTCTGCTTGGTGTGGGCCGTCAAAATATCTGTTTACATCGCCCTCGTCAAAAGGGTTATAAAAGCCACTACTTCCACCGCGTTCGGTGCGGTAGTACCAGTGTCCAAGTGTTACATCGACGCTACTACCAGCAATATGTTCTTCGATATATGGGTGAAATACAATATGGCCAGCTGATATGGCCTGCTTGATCTGCCGGTTGCTATACACTCCACCTGTTGGCAACGACGGCACTGGCTGTAGTGGCAGTGTACCCTCGTTCATAACTAGATATAGTGTACGTTGCTGTTCTTATGGGATGCAAGTAAGTTGTATTGTAGTTTTTACTTGTTTATTTACTGTTGATAATAAAAAACTCCCCACAAAAAGCGAGGAGTTAATTAATTCTGGTGCTAATTTATAGTTCTGAGCTAAGCACTTTAATGCTCGGGCCCATGCTTGATGTCACAAAAATCGATTTAACATAGGTGCCTTTAACACTGGCAGGTTTTGCGCTGCGTAAACTATTAAATACCGTTTTAGCGTTGTTTTGTAATTTGTCGGTACCAAAACTAACTTTACCAACTGCAACGTGTACAATACCGGTGCTGTCTACCCTAAATTCAATACGTCCTGCCTTGGCTTCTTTAACGGCCTTAGCAACATCTTTGGTGACTGTACCGCTTTTTGGGTTAGGCATAAGACCTTTTGGCCCTAAAACGCGGGCGTACTTACCCAGTTTTGCCATCATGGTTGGGGTTGCAACTAGTACATCAAAATTAATAGTACCCTTGTCTAGTTGCTGCAAAAAGTCATCGCCTCCTGCTACATCGGCACCAGCTTTTTTAGCAGCTGCTACGTCATCTACATCAGCAAACACAGCAACACGTACGGTTTTACCCGTACCTTCAGGTAACACAAGGCTATCACGAAGGTTTTGGTCAGCCTGACGAGGGTCAACGTTTAAACGAACGTGAACCTCGATACTTGCGTCAAACTTAGTTGTGCTTGTTTTGGCTGCAAGTTCTAATGCTTCTGCAAGTGTGTATTCTTTAGTTCGGTCAACTTTTGCAAAAGCTTCGCGGTACTTTTTGCCTGCGCGCTCTGCGTGACTACGAGCTTTGGGCGCTTGCTTAACAACATGAACAGCTTCTTTGTCTGCCTCTTCGGATTTTTTTTCTACTTTGGCTAGTTTTTCCTCGGCTTCTTTAAGTGCTTTTTCGCTGCGTTTGCCGGCTTTTGCAGTTTTTGCTTCGTGGGCTTCTACAGGTAGTTCTTCTTTACTGTGCTTTTTAGGAGCAGCCGCTGCGATAGCTTCGCGTAGTTCAGCCATTGAGTTTTTTGCATTTACATGCTCAATACCTAGTTCTTTAGCTTGCTTGATTAAATCTGCTTTAGTTTCTGCCATATATATCCTTTCGTGGTGCAATCGGCTTTTTAAGCCTCCCACAAGTTTGTTTACTTATTATCTGGTGTAATTGATTCTACTATCACTTGATATGCCCTTAAGATGTCTATAGGTGATGCCTTTGGTATCTTACTTTGCAATAATGATCCAACTATTTCATCGTACCCATGGACTAGAGTTGAATACTGAGATTCGTTTTCAATACTCAATCTTTCATTTGCCACTGCTTAAGCCTCGACCTCGACGCCCATACTACGCGCCGTACCTGCGACCATTCGCATAACAGATTCAACGTCGTCGGCGTTCATATCAACAGCTTTAGCTTCTGCGATTTCTTGTAGCTGTGTTTGGCTTAGCTTTTTGCTAAGTTTTTCTGTATTTGGGCGACCACTACCTTTTTGTACGCCTAGTTTTTCACGAATAAGGTCGTCGGTAGGCGTACCTACAACGCGGAAGCTCATGGTGCGGTCTTCATAAATGGCTATGTGAACGGTAAGAGCCTTGCCCATACGGTCTTTGGTGGCTTCGTTGAATGGATTAATAAAATCCATCATGTTCACCCCATATTGTCCAAGGGTACTACCCACTGGAGGTGCAGCGCTGGCTTGGCCACCTTTTAGTTTCATTTTTAAGTTTGCTTTTACGGCTTTAGCCATATGTTTAGTCCTTTCGAGCCACTCACACCTTATTGAAGCTTGGTGCGGCGGTCTCTCCTTCCCTTTTCTTATTAGTTAAGAACAGAAGTGCGTAACCTGATAATTTTACTACAATATACCTTTTATGTCTAGACTCTCTTTACTTGCAAGCCGTCAAGCTCAACCGGCGTTTCGCGGCCAAACATATTAACAAGTACTTTAAGCTTGCCTTTGGCTGGATCGATTTCGTTAATACTACCGTCAAAACCTTTGAATGGACCATCGATAATGTTAACAACTTCACCAACAGTAAAGTCAATTTTGTGCTTAGGGTCTTCGCGGCCCATGCGCTTCATAATTTTTTCCATTTCTTGATCTTCAACAGGAGTCGGTTCGGTGCCTGATCCAACAAAACCCGTAACACTTGGCGTGTTGCGCACGATATACCAGGCATCTTCGCTCAATTTCATTTGAACAAGCACATAACCCTGAAAAATACGTTTTTCAACAACTTTTCGCTTGCCATTTTTAATTTCGATCATTTTTTCTTTTGGTACAACAACCTGAAATATTTTATCTTTCATGTCTAAGCTATCGCTACGTTGCCTAATACTTTCGGCCACTTTTTCTTCGTAACCACTGTAGGTGTGAATTGCGTACCACTGTTTTTGTGAATCGTATCGTTTGCTCATTATAAAAACGCCTCTCTAAATAGTTTTTCTAAACCGTAATCTACTACTGTTACTAAAAGACCAAACGCTAACGCGAATATGAAAACAGCCCACATAAGTTTCCAGGTTTCGCTTCGATTTGGCCAAGTTACCAATTTAAGCTCACTATACGAATCTCTGAAGTACCGTGGTATGAATCTTCGCTTTTTAGTAAAAAAGCCACGCACACCACTATCACTAGGCGTTATAAAATAATAATCTTTTGTCAAAATATCTTTTGCTGAGCGTAGCGGCTTTTTAACCGCTGTCGAAGCTTTTTTTATGCGACGAGGTTTTGCTTTACTTGACTGAGCCTTATCAGCTTTGTCTCGCATTGTCTCAATTTTTCGTGCTCGAGCTATCTTGGTAGATTCTTTAGCCACAGCGTTACGTCCTTCCAATAAAAAAACCTTCATATAAGAAGGTTCGGTTCTGTCAATATAGCACACTCATAGACTAACTTGCAAACAATTGTTACTTATGAGGGTCTGGGACCGGCTGTAGATTAGGAATAGAAATTGTAAATGTAGAGCCTTTGTTGAGTTCGCTTTTTAGCGAAACGTCCGCATGTACTAGGCGCGCTAGTTTAGCAGTAACGTACAGGCCAAGTCCTGTGCCATTGTTTTGCCTGGTTCTGTAATCTTCGCTTCGAAAGAACTTATCCCATACACGTTCTTGGTCGGCTCTGTTAATACCTATACCTGTGTCACTTACAAAAAACTCAACACCATGGTCAACTGGCCTTGCGCCAACCGTTACAGAGCCTTTTTCGGTATACTTTATCGCATTTGTTACAAAGTTTTGTAGTATTTCTTTTACGTACAACTTGCTTGAATTCAGTAGTTCTAGCGACGGATCGAGCTGAATATGCATGTCTAGGCCTTTTTTTTGCGCCTGGTCTGCGTAGCTTTTTTGTAGAGTTTGTATGAGTTCATGTACGTTTATAGGCTCAACATCTACCTGCAGGGTTCCACGCTCTGCTCTAGACAACGTACTTAAATCATTAATCATGTCGCTTAGGTATATGATTTGATCATGAGCTTGTTTAATGGCTGATTTTATACTGTCTATACCACTAACTTTTTCAGCAACATACATTGCATTACCAACGTTACCTTCTGCGATTGCTATTGGAGTACGTAGTTCGTGGCTTACTACGCTTATAAACTCATTTCGCTCTTCTTCGAGCGATTTTTCGCGAGTAATATCACGTAGTAGCACGACGTAACCCTTGTCGCCATTTTTACCGTAGCCAAGATGTACGGGTGCAATACTGACGTACAAGTTTATAAAACTAGAGTCTGGGTATTGTAGGCGGTAATCTCTGCTTGAGGTGGATACCTTAGTATTTTTAATTAGATTTTTGGTATCAACTTGTTGACCATTTGCATCTACGAGCTTAAAAACATCTTCGATACGTGCGCCAATCATACCTGAGTTTATATCGAGTATATTAAGTGCCGCACCGTTGTACATAACTACTTTTATGTCTTCGCTAAGCGCAATAACACCATCAGCCATGCTGTTAATAAGACTACTCAGTCGTTCGTGCTCAAGGTTGATGTCAGTTTTTTTAGCAAGCATATGCGTATTATGTCATACGTAAACAAGAAATTCACGACCATCAAATACTTTCGTAGGATATTTTTTTAATTCTTTTTTAACATTTTTGTAATTTGGAACATGAATCGCTAGCTCTTGCCAAAATTGTGGACTGTGATTGTGGTGTTTTGTATGCGTTAGTTCATGCCATAAAACATAATCAATGCAATTTTGCGGCAACTGTATCAAATATGTGTTAATAACGATCTCGTTTTTACTACTACAACTACCCCATCTGCTTTTTAAAAATGCTATTGAACTACCAGACACTGTATATCTTGCTTCGATTGATTTTGTTTTTAACTGTGCCAGCAATGAAGCGGCTTGTTTTTGTAAGCACTTTTTAGATGCTGTTTGCAGTTTTGATTGTAATTCTTCGTGTTGCATATGCTCGGGAATAAAGACATGTAGTTCACCCTGCTTATGTACAGAACGAATTCGGTTACTATGGCTTGTGTGTAGGCGCAGCACTGTAGCGCCTAACATAGCTCCGTCGTCTAAATTCAGCTGATCTACTATATGCTGGGCTACCCAATCTTTTTTAGTTAGCAAATATTCGATACCTCGTTTTGTGGATATGCGGTTTGGCAGCGATAGTCGCACCGTGCCGTTTTGAGTAATACTAATTCGAATATTTTTAGTGCCTTTTCGGCGTGATATTGTAACGGAACCGATTTCCGCAATATCGTGCTGTTCTATCATAACTACCTGATATGAATGTTTCGTCTTGCCATGTCTACCCTGCCGTGTGGAACAAGATTTACTAGACCGGGTTTAACGACATTTAACTGGCTAGAGAGTTGTGTTATAAGTCCAAGTTCAGTTAGACGTTTAAAGACGGCGCTTTTTTGACTGTCAAAGGTGTGTTTTCCGCTTATTACAATAAAGTCCTCGTTGATTGGGTTTTGCATTGTTGATAAATATTTAGAAAAGGTTTCTTCATCATATTTACGAGAATATTTATCTTCACTGCGTCGTCGGTCGCGCTTAAACAATCTATCAAAACAACTATCAGCATCGATTTGTGGCCAAATAGTAAGTGAGATTGCATGGCGCCTACGAGCCATATCTCGCAATAACATCCTAGTACTACGTCTTGAAATGTTTTCGTCGTACACCACACTTACTCCGGCACTTAAAAATTCTTCAGCCATATAATTCATTAGTTGGGTGACAATTTTATTCTCTTGTTTATCATATTTGGGCTCACTAAATAGTTCGCCACGTATTCTATCGCCCTGAATGTGGGCTATGTGCAAATTATCAGATAGCTGTTGGGCAAAATAACTTTTACCACAGCCCGGAAAACCGTACATCATTATTAATAAGGGTTTAGTTGGTGCTGCTTTTGTCATTCAACATATTGTATACCATACTTATAACTTTTGTGAATAGCGCGTCTCTATATCAACTGTTGCAGCGATTTGACAGAGTCATACTAAAGTTATTTTTGAGTCAATAAGAAACGAGTATTTAAAATTTTTCACGCAAGTGAGACATGCTAAAATCCCAATCGGCATCTGTTTTTTTATGTGGGTTAAATATATTTTTAGGATCAAAAATGTCCTTAACTTGCTTAAAAAACCCGAAAGCAACGGGGCCATACATTTCTTTAAGCCATGGTCCACGTATCATGCCGTCATTATGTTCACCACTTAGTGAGCCCTTATATTTTAATACAATAGCAGTAATTTCTTTCATGGCCGGTTCGAGCTTAGCTTTTTCGTCAGCATTCTCTATATTCATAAGCGGTATAATATGAAAATTACCATCTCCCATGTGTCCCGCAATAGTTGCTAAAAGCTTATATTTGTTAATTACTTGGCGTATCTCGGGTAGAAATTGTGGTAATACGTGCGGTGGTACAATCAAATCATCCATAAATGGAGCGGTGTGTTTGTCTTTAATTTTGCTGCGAAGTAGCTGAAAGCTTGCTCGGCGCATTATCCAGAATTTTTTAGCTTTAGCTTCTGTTTCGTCTTCTTCAAATAAGGCTTCGTGACCAAATTCTTTCATGTCTTGGCGAAGAGCATGAACTTTTTGGGCTACTTCCTCGGCTGTATCGGCTTGAAATTCTACAAGCAACACCATTTTTGGAATGCCTCTTAGCAGCATTAAAGCATTTGGAATAAGCTTAATGGCAAGCTTGATTGTTTCTTTCCATCCAATGAGTTTATGGAATGATAAGAAGAGTTTAAAGCTAAGCATCAATGTATAGTTGTCAAAACCTTCGAATGTCGCAGGTTTATGTTCCATTACTTTGTTGATAAGCGTTCCTAAATTGTCAATTTTTCGCAAAAAAACCACCAATGTACCTGAATTTTTTGGCGCTGGAACAAGCTTAAACGTAATATCTGTTACTATACCGAGCGTACCCTGCGAGCCTACTATGAGCCTTGTCATATCAAAAATACCCTTTTCACGGTCCCATACATTCCATATATGGTAACCCGTAGAATCTTTGCTAACACCCGGTTTTGCGGCCATAACAGCTTCGTAATTACCGTCTACAAGCTCGAAAACTTTTTTGTATAAGTTTCCCTCAAAATCATTCTGTGCAATCTTTTTATCTAGATCAGCTTTTGAAATCGCGCGCATGACGTATTCGTTGCCGTCGGCTAATACAACTTTAATTTGCTCTATAAACTCCTCGGTCTTGCCGTATTGGAGAGATCTTTCACCGCCAGCATTGTTAGCAAACATGCCTCCAACAGTACATAGGTCGCGAGATGCTGGAAAGCTTGGCATAACAGCACCGTGCTCGAGAGTTTTTACTTCAAAATCTCTGTAGTACACCCCTGGTTGTGTGTTGGCGAGATTTGAAGTAACTTCACCAATCGCGTTCATATGCTTATTGACATCTAAAATGATTGAATTGTTTACCGCACCACCTGACATGCAAGTTCCGCCACTGCGTACCGTAATCGAAAGATTTTTATTTTCAGTTTTATGTTCAGCGACATAACTGACTATTTGTTTAATATCAGACGCGTCTATCGGCGCAATAATATACTCAGGTATCATTTCGAACATACTTGCATCGTGACTAAACAGGGCCTTTGCTTCCTCCGAAGTGTCTATATCGCCTTTTATTTTGGTTTTTAAATCTTCTAGTAATGTATTCATAGCTTAAGCGTACTGTAAACATGAGTAGTTTGGCAACTTGAGTATGATATGTTGCAACAATATCTAATGCTACGTATACTCATAAGCATATATGAAACATATTGTTATAGCGCACAATTATGTCATTGTAGGTGCTGGACCTACAGGTGTTGAATTAGCTGGGTCAATTGGTAGCTATTTAAAACATATTACAAAATTGCATCATGTTAGTAGTGTTAATGCCCGAGTGCACCTCGTAGAGGCAGGACCAAGAATTTTATCGCAAATGTCTAACAGGGCTGCTAATAAAGTTGCTAAAAACTTGTCTAAATTAGGTGTGATTGTACACACGAGCACACAAGTACAAGCAGAAACACTCAATACGCTGCGAACATCGATTGGTAGCATCAAAACCAATACTGTTATTTGGACAGCTGGAACACAAAACAATGAATTTTTTAGCAACAATAAATCAGTGTTTTCATTAGACAAGCGCGGTAAAGTAGTTGTAGACAAGCATTTATGTGTGACTCCTACTTTATATGTGTGCGGTGATAATGCATCTACGAAATTTAGCGGGCTAGCACTTACTGCAGTCTGGCATGCAGATTTTATAGCAAAAGATATCGTAGCTAGAATTCACCATAAAAATCGACCCACCAAGTACGAACGAGCACCTGCTCAAGTAGTGCCTGCCGGCAGAGCTTGGGCCGTATTTCAATATAGAGGCATAGTTATGTCGGGTAGGCTACCAAGTGTTATTCGTCGAGTCGCTGATTTTGTAGGTTACAGGGACATTGTAGGAACGCTCAAAGCCCTTACTATCTGGTCTAATGGCGACACTACAGAAGAAGTTTGCAATACATGTAGACGTTAAAATAAGCATCATTAGTCGTATTTAGATTAACTTTAAAACTATTTTATCTAAGTACATGCATATCGTATACTGAGTATAATGATACGAGTTACGCCGACACAAAAATACTACATTGCTATTGCCACATTTGCCCTTATAATATTTGCTGCATATTTTTTAAGGTCATACTTTGCAACTTTTTTTATTAGTGGAGTATTAGCATATTTGTTTTGGCCCATTAACAAACGGCTCAGTAAGCGAATGGGTAAAAATTCGGCTGTAGCGCTGACGATTGTTTTTTCTGCATTTGCATTAATTATTCCGCTTGTACTAGTGTTGTTACTTGCTGTTAGCCAGTTGCGAAATCAAGTCGATAATATACAGGTTCTTGCATCGAGTGCAGATTTAAGCAAGTTTGGCGACCAAGTAGTGACTACAATTAATAATTTATTATCTTACATACCCTTTATAAAATTTACTGTTACAGAAGCATCGTTAATTAGTTTTATAAAAGACGCTATGCAAACAATTAGTAGCGGTCTTATAAATTACATTAAAAATACCGCAACGAGTGTGGCGGGTTTTTTTACAGGCTTTATAGTTTTTATATTTGTATACATATCTGCCTTACGCCACGGCGAAACATTGATTCGTATATTTAGAGACATTAATCCTCTAGGTAAGCAGGTTTCTGACTTGTATATTGCCAAAACTGCGGCAATGGTTAAAGGTACTGTGTATGGTCAATTTGTTATAGCACTTTGTCAGGGTTTTGCTGGAGCTTTATCGATGCTTTTTGCTGGAGTATCAGGTTTTTTTGCCATAATGTTTATTGTATTTAGTTTACTTTCAATTATACCGCTCGGTAGCGGCATTATACTTATACCAATCGGTGGTCTAATGATTATTTTTGGTAACGTGTGGGGCGGCGTAATTGTTTTGGCAACGCATTTTATAATTACCACTAATATTGATAGTATTTTAAAACCAAAACTAGTACCAAAATCAGCTCGTTTAGACCCTGCCCTTATGCTGGTGTCTGTTTTTTCGGGTATAGCAATGTTTGGCTTTTTAGGTATTATTGTTGGGCCAACAATAATGATTATTGTCGTGACAACTATACAGGTATACCTACAGGTGTATGGTTCGGAACAAGACATGCCCGTAAAGCCTATAAAAGTTGTAAATTAGTATAGATTGATCAGTAACGGAGTGATTAGGTAATATATATTTGAAATATACATATATTATGTTATAATAAATTATTGATATGCAAGATCACGACATTCTGCAGACGAATGAATCGTCTTTAATCAGAAATCACAATTTAAGAATTGGCGCCTTAACTAGTGTTTTACTTATTGGCGGTGTCATAACAGCTTCATGTGCCGATAGACAATATGCCGATACTAATGTTCCAGTTATTTCAACGTACGAGGAACAAAATTTCTTACCCACCACCCAAGATATTAATGCACCCACAACAATTGAATTTACATCTACAATCACAACTGTGCAACAAAGCATTGATACAATTGCTAATACAACTACAACTGAAGTTTTACCTAAAAACCCAATTGATATTGCTATTTTCGGTGATTCAATTGTGTATGGTTACAAATTAGACGGAATGCGCTGGACTGATTTGTTGCAAAATGACTTAACTAGTCAGTCTGATTTTAAACATGTCACAATACAAAATTTTGCCGTTCCGGGCCAATCAATAGTTGCTGATATTCCTGTTTACTACGATAACGAAGGCGCAAGGCTAGGCGGAAGATTAGTGGACCTTGTTAGAGAACTGTACCCTGAAAACTCCGCCTCGTCGAGTCTTCCTGAGATTGTAATTCTCGTTCCTTCTATTAACGAAATTGTCGCCTCAAAACAGCCAACAATACAGGGCAAGGCAGAACAAGCCACAATGGGTATATTAGGGGTAATCGCCTACTTTAAAAAGCTTGGAGTTAAGCATGTTAAGGTAACACAGATGCTCTCACCAACTGAGCGGTGGTCTGATACCTGTAGTTTTGATGTTAATTATGCAGTAGATTATTTTAATACGTATTTGTCTGAGCGAATTCATGGTGTTGCTCCTTATTCTCTTGAATCGACAGAGATATCGAAAAGTTCTTCAGTAAATGGTTCTGACGAAGCCTTTTTTAAAGATACAGACACTAAAAAAATGCCAAATGATGGACTTCACCCAGATGAACAAGGTCAGCTAGCTCTTAAGCAACAGGTACAAGCTGAAGTGTTGAAGTTAATCGCAACATTTAATCGGTAGTACTACACTACGTATTTGCTCTTTACTGTTTGATGTCACAAACTTGCATGAGTACAGGCACATATTGCTCTGCAGCTTTCGCGCGCACAAGCTCTCATGGTCTGCTGGTAATAAGTAACTAGAACCTTACCCTGCCGTTGACAAGAGCTCGAGGCTATATATAGAACTCCTCATAGCTAATAGTTGTTAGCCCAGATGTTATGATGTTAATAATGCGCACGGCATGCCGATCTCGCCACCATCAAACAACAGATAGATATTGCATCTCGTTTATTAGCGGGACGCGGATGGTCACTATGGCCTGCTTGTACCAAGAAATTAAGATTATCTTAGAATTTTTCTATTAGTAAATGATCCGAAGTTACATATTTATGTTTTTTTGGTACACTTTAAACATGAGCGATAATCCCGAAAAACTGCAAGATGCAAATGTAATACAACCAAATAATCTCAGTGAAAATACAGTCGATTTAAGTACTCAAGACCAAGTAGTCAATTTATCCCCTCAGACAAATGTGATTTCTTTGGAAAACAAAACCAGGATTTTTTAAACTTTTCTTTATATGTTTTTTCACCTATGTAATTACATTATTTCCAGTAGCTGTATTGACTATAATTGCTAGTATAGCAAGCTTCGGCGGTACGAGTATTGGCGTATATTTTATTGGTATATTTATATTGGGTATTATATTATTTTTACCTTTATTCATGCAGGCAGAAATTTTTAACAACAAAGTAAAACGAAATATTCCAGTAATTTTCAAAGAAGCCTGGTATGCATTTGGACTCATAATACTCGCTGGTGTTATTGGTTACCTCATCGTAGGGACGATGGTAGCTAAAAGAAGTAATCCAAACAGTATAGAGACCGACACTCTAGTTTTGTATTTGTTTCAATTTTTAGCATTGCTTACTGCAATTAGCATAAATGCTTTGAACCAACGTAAAGTTGCTCGATATATTGATAATCAATCTAGAGCACCTCAAATTGTTGCTATCTTTGGAATCGTGTTTTTCATTATTTCATTGCTTACGGCTACTGGCTTAATCTATCAGTATGGGTATCTTAAAACACAAGAACAAAAAAAGTATGAAGATTTGCGACTATTAGAAGAGCGGCTAGATAGTAACAAAATCGAAGAAAATAATCTTGAATTTGAACAAGATAAGAGAGATTGGTACATCATATCGAATAATCAATCAACAAATTATATTTTAGTTAAAAGATTTTATTCACAGCCATATGAAATAAATACAAAATCTTTACGTTCAAAATATAAAAGTACAACTGGTGAGGGAATAAGTTTTCAAATAACCCAAACAAATGAAGGTATAAGAAAAAGTATGGTTTGTGTATCGGATGATATAAATTGCAAAATTATAAATACCAAACTAGGAAAATCCAAATGCATCAACCTTTCTAGTCGCCTAAGCTGTGAGTTAAACACCAAAGAAGGCGAAATAGTTCAGTTTTTATTAGACAGCGGTTCTCAATACATTGATCCAATACCCGTATACGATGCACTTGTTAAAATGAAATGGAGTGATGTTGAGTTAACTTTATAACACTTATTATGGGTGTCGTAATTATGACCGAGCTATATCTTGTAAATATCTCGGATGAAAATAAGTTGCTGGGTTATTGCTGTCAGGAACAATAATATCTGATTGTACTAACCTATATACTGAATTAACAATTTCAGTAGGGCCATACATTCGATTTCTCGTAGCATCTAGTAGTCCGTCTCTAAAAGCAGCATTAGCTAAATCAAAAACAAAAAAAGTATCAACTGCATCATGTAAGGCAATATTACCGGCATAGACAAACGCTTCAACAGGAGATATACCCGCATCAATCTCATAGCGCACAATATACAATCCGGTCTCAAATTGATCAGCATGCAAAGCTTCAGCTTCTCGCCAATTTTCTAAACTTTCAGGTGTTATCATAAACTGATTATACCATATTTACTCGTTTTGGCAGGAGTAACCTAGACGCTAAGGTATATTTTTGTCGAGCATGCGAATGGGCAAGTTCCTTCACTCTCGACAGAATAGCAAACTGCGACCTTGCCCTGCCTTTGGCATGGCGGTCACTAGAACCGATACTTGGCACCGTCACGAAAAAAGCCGGACATTACGCCCGACTCTTTTCGTGGCAGGAGAGACAGTACGATAATGGAACTTTAACAGATGAGGATTTTCAAAACTGTGATGATGTTGAGGAAATCCAAAAACTGCTTGATGACACTGCAAGCATGGAAGGCTTTAGAGATCTTAAAAGATAGCGGCGTATGCATATTCATGTGTGACGATATGCGACATAGGAAGTTGTCTATCATAGATAACGAAGTGCTTTGGGAAGGCAGTTTGAATATATTTTCACAGAGTGAAAGTTGCGAAGTCATGAGGCGAACTAACTCTGATGTACTATGCAGTCAAATGCAGAAGTTTATTAAGCTGGGATATCAGCGACATTAAGATCTAGTACCTTGCAGATCTTCTTTATCGTAGCGAATGAGGGCTCTTGTAGTCCTCTTTCGATTTTTGCATAAGTGTTTGGATGAATACTTGCTTTTTCGGCAACTTCAAGTTGAGTAAGCTCTTTTTTGAGCCTTGCTTGTTTGAATATTTTTGATGCGGCTTTCGTCATTTCTTCTTTGATTGTAGCATATCCTACTACGGATAGTTATCTCTAGCTATTGTACTATTTAGTTTTAATTACTTACATATTTCCGTAGGAATTCTTCAATCGCTTTATTTGCAGTATCAATAGCCTCCGGTGACAAACGGTAATCATGCATGCAATTAAGCTCAATCAACATTTTTGGCTGAGATATAGTACTATAGATTGCTTCAACTTCACTCAAATCAGTAAATTCATCTTTGTCTGCGTGTATTAAAAGTTTAGGCCCTACATACTCTTGCAACGCTTTAGTAGGATTGTACTTCTTTCCATCTTCAAAATAACTTAGCGGTAACTTAAAAGTACTTTGCTCTTCGGTACGTTTATCACCCGGTGGTAAATCTCTACTTTCCACTTGATAGCCATCTATCATTTTGTCTTTATTTGGCGCACTCGGCGCTCCATATGCAGCATTAATGAGTATAACTGCAGACACATGTGGATTTTTCGAAGCTAACATTGCTGTTGCACCACCGCGACTATGCCCCAGCAGTATAGTTTGTCGATTACCTAGTTTCTCAATTAGCTCATACACAGCCTGTATGTACATTGACGTACTGTAGTTATCAATATCGCCCGGACTTTCCCAAGTGCCTGGCGGATCTACTGAGATGACGTAATACCCCAACTCAGCTAGTAGTTGGCCATGTCTAACAAAATTGATGTAGTCTTTAGTATCAAGCCGTCCTGGCAATAAAATACATGCAAAAGTCGCATCAACATTGCCGTACTCATTTATGGCAATTGAAAAACTTTTAGTTTCGAGTAAATTCACCTTACCTCTTCTCTAAAATCTATATAAAACTCACCCTCGTCCTTGCCTCGATTTAACCATGATTCTGATGGTACGGCCACATATAACCGAGTGGGGGCATTTGCTGTGCAGTTATCTCTACTAAGTTTAAATATTTCAGTGGAATTATTATACGAATTTATTGCAACATCTAATTCAGAATCATTAACTTCTCTTGCGACCGCTCGAACATATAAACCGATACCATCTCCCTCTTTGACCTTAGAGTCGAAGATCGTAATATATACATTTGCATTCTGTTTGATGTTTTTAGAGTGTTGAGAAAGTGATGGTGACCACCAATATATATTCATATCATCGTCATAAACATACCAAACCGGTGCAGCCCAAGGTTTTCCTTCGCTGTCTACCGTAGATACAGTAGCGTATCGATTTTCGCGTAAAATTTTGTCTACATCATCATTCATAGATTAATTATCACACAAACATACGTAACATTGTACTAACCATTATGCTTATGTATTAAATAATATATTTGCGTTATGTCAAACGATTATGATATGTTTTGCTTACAAGGAGGTTTGAATGAGTAAAAACAAATCAATCCGGATTGTCGCCTTAGTGGTGATGATTGGGTTGCCGCTCATTCTCACCGACACAGCACTTGCGCAAAGCGCGGGTGGCGTCGGACAAGTAGAAAACTTTATCCGAAACGTCATCCAAGTAGTAGCAGGATTAGCCGGTCTCATAGCGACCGGCTTTTTTGTTGTCGGTGGGTTTGGGTATATAACAAGTTCCGGTAACCCGGAGAACCTAGACAAGTCAAAGCGCACATTGCTTTACTCTGGTATAGGTTTAGCAATTACGATCGGCGCATTTGTGCTGAGTAATATCATTTCTGAGATAGCCGGAAAGGCTTTCGGTAGCTAGATGGGAGCGCTAGCGTTCATATCGAACCTAGCCACGACCAACGTAGATATTCAGAATTATTTACGCCCCATAATGGTTAGTCTCATTGGTCTGGCTGGGGTGGTATCGGCATTCTTCTTAGTTACTGCCGGTATCTCCTACATGACCTCTAAGGGTAGTCCAGAAAAGCTCGAACACGCCAAGAAGGTTCTTAAAAACGCAATGATTGGTCTAGTGATCGTCATTTCGGCCGGAACCGTATCGGCAATACTAAACAATGCCTACCAGGGATCTGGTGGCACAACACTTGAAAACATTCCAAGCCTCACACCTGTAGATACTGCTGATGATGGTGCAGGACTCACTGAAGTTCTACTAAAAGCAATCATCGGACTATTTAAGAAAATT
>RFTN01000001.1 GCA_009923445.1 bacterium | reverse complement strand
ACGTACCAATTGGTACGTCTCTTGCGGAGTGGAGCTAATCGCCCAAGATGTGCAAAGTCCTAAATATCTAGGTCGTCTAGGTCGGCTAGGTCTTTTCTAGCCTTACTAATCGCATCGCTATGATCAACTTCTTTTGATTCGCTATGCGATGAAGTACTTGAGCTACCCCAGCCGTCGTCTGTGGTGGCCGTGTCATCTGCGGTAACAGCTGTGCTATCTTTGCGTGCTGCACGGTCTGACTGATTAGTATCTTCATGGCGGTTGCTTTGCTCGGGACGTTCGGTGCGCTCTGGGCGAGGTACGCCATTATCGACAATTTTTAGGTTGTAACGAGCATCGTTCTTGGTTCCCAGAGCACGCAATAGCGTTCGCAAGCTTTGTGCTGTTGCGCCGCGCTTACCAATAACACGACCCAAATCTTCTGGATCTACTGTAAGTTCTAACAACACGCCCTTTTCATCTATAGTACGCTCTATTTTAACTTCGTCGGGCTTTCCAACAAGTGATTTAACAATATACTCAACAAACTGTAGATCTATAGTGTTATCCATGACTGACTCCTGTTTAAATGTTCTATGTATAAGTATAGCAAAAGAAGCGAGAATAGTGCTTAGGCTTCAACTTTTTCTGCAGCAGGTTCGGCGACTGCTGTTTCAGATGCTATTTCTTCAACAACTTCAGCTTCTGTGGGTGCCTCTTGTGCAACTTCTACAGCAGGCTCTTGGTCAATAGCTTCTGCTGGCTTATTACGGCGTAGTTTATCAGCATTTTTAATACTGCGATTTTTACTCGTGTCTATACGGACCCAACTTGGGAGTTCAACACCTTGGTTTTTGAACAAACCAGCAACACGAGGCGAAGGCTGTGCCCCGTTATTTAAATAAAATGCTGCCTTTTCTTTATCGAGCGTTGTTGCTTTTGTGTGAGGGTTGTAGTGACCAACTTGCGCAACAATACGGCCGCTGCTAGGGCTACGACGAGCCTCTTGAACTACAACGCGGAATTCTGCATGATTTTTTCGACCGACTCTTTGGAAACGGATAGCTAGCATATAAAATGGAACCTTACTTATATAACATTATTATTAAAAGATTTAACCATATTTTACAGATATAACGCTTACTTGTCAACAGATTGACTCTGCAAACCTCTTGTGAGCGCAACTTCTGCCGCTTTTATCTGTGCAATTTGCTTGCTTGGGCCGCTTCCACCACCACGCAAGTCGCCTTCTACAAAAACTCCGACTTTAAAAATTTTATCGTGATCAGGCCCTTCTTCGCTCAGTACCTTGTAGTTAGGGGTGAAACCTTCAGTGCTTTGAATAAACTCTTGGTAACGTGATTTTGGATCCACCCAGGAACCGGTTTTTAATATCTCGTCAAACGTACTAAGGATGCTTTTGGCAATGAAGTCTTTAGCTGCGTCGTAGCCTTGATCTAAATAGAGTGCGCCAATGACTGCCTCGTAACAATTAGCTAAAATCTGTGCGCGAGCACGGTCGGTTCCACGCTTTTCACCCCTAGACAGCCTTAGGAGTGGCTCAAAACCAAATCTTGAGGCTGCTGCACTAATACTTTCTGTGCGCACGAGGCTACTTCGCCAGTTTGTGAGTATTCCCTCGGGTTCGTTGAAGGAGCTATACAAAAACTCTGTACTCACAAGTTCGAGCACTGCGTCACCCAAAAACTCAAGTCTTTCGTTATGCTCTGACACCGTTTTTTTATGCTCGTTTACATACGATCGATGCGTAAATGCCGTAATAAGTAACTGTAAATCGTTAAACACCACGCCAAGTGTTTCGCTTGCAAATAAGGCGTATTTAGACGTATCCATGCGCTATAGTTTGTTGTCCCTTATTTTTTTTAATCCTAATAATATTATTTTTCCAATGTCCTCGTATTCAATTTTATCGAGAGCGTCAGCTGCAGTAAACCATTTTATTCCGTTCATCCATTCTTCGGGTTTAATACTGTCCGAATCTCCTTGTGCATGCACTAAAAAAATTTCAGTCGTCATAAGCACAAGGCTTTGCTGACGGCGATACCTAAAGTTAATTTTACCAAGCCAGTTAAGAACTTTCATTTCTTGCAAGCCAGTCTCTTCACGAATCTCTCGCTCGGCTGTTTGCTTTGGAGACTCGCCTTCTTCAATATGGCCCTTAGGAATTGTCCATCGGTCTTTGGCGTCTTGTATAAGCAGTATTTGAATATCACCATTTTTAACATGCCTGTACACAACACCGCCAGCGGTTGGTTCGCGCACTACTTCATTAATAGCAGCGTTACGTCTGGTCATCAGGCGTTTAAATGCTTTAATTGGCTTAGGTCTTTGTACCACTTGTATTACTTTCTATACAGTTGCTTACGATTTCTTTATTGTAGATTTTTTTGTATTAGAGTACTGCCCTTTGTCTTTGTTTTTTAGTACAGTACCGAGCACGCCGTTTATAAATTTACTGGAGTTATCGCCACCAAATGCTTTTGCAAGCTCTACTGCCTCATTAATTACTACTTTTGGTGGTGCATCACTGCTATAAAGTAGCTCGTAAATACCCATTCTTAAAATCTCTCGGTCCATTCTAGCAATTTGATCAATTGGCCACTCAGGTGCTACCGGCTGCAAAATCGTGTCTAGATCGTCTTGAAGCTCAGTCACACCGTAGACAAGTTTACTTATAAACTCTTTATCTTCGAGCACTTCTTGGTACCGCTCAATGTTTCTACTAAGTACACCAGATAAATCAAAATCAGTATCGCCAACATCACGACGAAAATCTTGCTCATACAGTGTCTGTAGAGCCACGATACGTCCAAGATGACGATTTGATGCCATGCGCTGATACCCTTATTGTTAACTTATTCCTATTTTATGCAGCAATTTTTTTGCTAGATTCACGTGATGTCGTGCGTACTTTAACTGGACTCTTTGCATTGACTGCCCGTGACAGTTTTAGCACTAAGTGACTGCGGCGCGTCCCTGTTCGACGCGGGCTTGTACGCTTTTTTGGCTTTCCCATTAGATTTCCTTCCCTGTTAGTTCAACAAATGTTACCACTAGTATACGATAAATACCCGTTGTATGGCAATTGCTTATGGTTGATTAGATATATTTGACTTTATACAGTATTATATGTTATAATTGGTTTATGAATAATCCTAACGCAGCTCGGACGAGACAATCACCTGAAGTATATGCACGTAGACGATTCACGGCTGCGGGTATAGTGGGTATAGTGGGTGGTGGGCTTTTAGCAATGCTTGCAAGTTTTAATGCTAACCCAGAACAATACCCTTCGGTTGTCGAAGTAACGGAGTGTGCTCAAGATGCAGTAAACACAGCACAACAAAATGGCATTACATACTTGCCGCTTGGCGCATTAGAAACATTTGTAATAGACTGCTCTGATGCAGGTGTTGACCGAGGTGGTTCGTACCTTTCTGGTGAAAAAGTTACACAAATTGCTCAGAACCTTTCGGTTCAACCTTAACCTACACGACAAAATTTAGAATTCGGCCAGGTACATAAATAGTCTTGGTCGGTTCTTTATTTTCTAAGAACTTTTGAACGTTGACATCAGCCATCCCTAAGGCTACAACTTCTTCTTTTGAGGCCGTGCTTGCAAATGTAATTTCACCGCGAACTTTGCCGTTTACTTGCACGGCAATTGTTGCGCTGTCTTCGACTAACAGCGAATCGTCATAGGTTGGCCATTGATCTATATGAACACTACCACTGTTACCTAGCTGACTCCAGAGTTCTTCGGCTATATGTGGCGCAAAAGGCCCAAGCAACTGTACTAAAGATGCAACTGCGTACTTCCAGCCAGAAGATGCAGTTATTGGCTCCCTAGCCTTAAGCAAGTAAAGTTGGTTTGTCATGTCCATCATGGCCGCTACGGCAGTGTTAAAACTTAAGTTTTGTAGGTCAATTGTTACTTTTTTAACCGTTTTATGAGCAATGCGCAATACCTCGGTATTATTGACCGTATCGCTCTTTGTCGGCGCCTGCATATATTCCTGCACCAAAACCCACACTCTATTTAAGAATCGGTAAGTGCCAGGCACGCCTTTTGTGTTCCAGGGTGTGTCTTGATCGTAAGGCGCAATAAACAACTCAAAAACTCGAAGCGCATCAGCCCCGTAACCAGATTTTATAATGTCCATAGGGTCTACTGTGTTACCCTTGCTTTTACTCATTTTACTGCCGTCTTCAGCATTTATGTAGCCATTAAAAACTAGTCGCTTTACTGGTTCTCGGTCTTGCATCGCAATAATTCCACCATCTATAAAGGCTCGATGCAAAAATCGTATATGCAACAAATGTGCCACTGCGTGGTCAGCACCAAAGTAAAAGTCTAGCGGGAACCAGTGAGCTACTTTTTGCGGGTCAAAAGCCTGTTTGTCATTATGGGCGTCTGTATAACGATATAAATACCAGCTACTACAAACGTAACCGTCTAATACATCTGTTTCGCGTTTTGCAGGGCCACCACAGGTTGGACATGTTGTGTTTACCCAATCTGAAACACCTGCTAATACTGAATGGTTTGTACCGTCAGGGGCATAACTATCTACGTGAGGTAGTTCTACTGGTAACATGTTTTCAGGTACAGCTACAGCTCCGTGCGTTTCGCAATGAATTATTGGCACTGGTGCACCCCAGTATCGCTGCCTGCTTATAAGCCAGTCGCGTATTTTAAACTGAACCTTTGTTTCCCCAGCCTTTTTTTGTACAAGCGCATCAACAATGGCCTGCCTAGCAATGTCGAGCGTCTGGCCGTCATACTCACCAGAGTTAGCCATTATGTACGCTGACTTGTTGTGCTTAACTTCTTCGCCATAGTCTACGAATTCGTTTTTGTCTGTAGTATAAATAACTGGAAGGTCATATTTAGTAGCAAAAGCAAAATCACGCGCATCCCCACCTGGCACTGCCATAATTGCACCACTACCGTAGCCCATAAGCACATAGTCGGCCACCCACACGGGTACTTGTTTACCTGTTAGTGGGTGTAGGGCAAATAAACCCTCAATTGGTACGCCTGTTTTTACTTTTTCAGATTCGCGGGTAATATCGCTTTTTCTTACAGAAGCTATAACATAGTCTTGTACGTGCTGTGCGTTGTCAGCCATATCAGAAAACGCTGAGACTATTGGGTGCTCGGGCGCCACAACCATAAAAGTAGCGCCAAATATTGTCTCGACAGCTGTCGTAAATACATCTAAATGCTGGCCTTCGCTACCTAAACCATTTAGCGCAAACTGCACCACGGTGCCTTCACTTTTACCTATCCAGTTCTTTTGCATTGATTTTATTTTTTCTGGCCAATCAAGTGCATCGGTTGTCTGTAAAAGTTCGTCTGCATAATGGGTAATTTTAAAGAACCACTGTCGTAAATTACGTTTTGTGACAAGTGGATCGTTTTCGCCGTCATGCCTCCAGCATTTACCTGCTACAACTTGTTCATCTGCTAATACTGTCTTGCACTGATCACACCACCACTGCGGTTTTTCTGCCTGATACGCAAGCCCTTGTTTATAAAGTTGCGTAAACACCCACTGCGTCCATTTATAGTAACTAGGGTCGCTCGTGTTAAACTCTCGACTCCAGTCGTAACTCATACCGAGCGACTGTAGCTGCTGCTTAAAATACGCTATGTTTTTGGCTGTAGATTCTGCAGGCGGAGTACCGGTTTTAATTGCAAAATTTTCTGCAGGCAAACCAAACGAATCCCAAGCAATTGTAGTAAGTGTATTATAGCCGTTCTGTCTGTAATATCTGGCAACTGCATCGGTTATCGAATAGTTGCGTACATGCCCTGTATGCAAACCTGTACCGCTTGGGTACGGCAACATCGGCGTGGCATACATCTTTTTTTTGTGCACGTCATCTGCCGCTTGATACGTTTTATTGTCTTCCCATATCTTCTGCCACTTTGGCTCTATCTCTTTTGGATTGTAATTATTCATTAGCTTTAGTATACCCGCTACCTCTGTAATAATAAAGTGCACTTGTGTTAGGCACTTGTTGGTTTATATCGCATTGGTTGCCATCTAAAAACTGCGCCAAGCTTGCCGTCGTAATTAGTTCTTCGATACACTATGTGTTGCTTTAAAGCTTCAAATTTAGTGTATGTTCGTGCCCAATCTGTGAGTAAACATAAAAATTCATCATTGTTTAGGGGCGTTTCAATGCCTTCGTTGTACTCAACTTGTAGATGGTCGATAGAAAGTTCGCTCCCCAAGTTGGCATGTAATATGCGGAACAACGTTATATGTGTCTGGGGAATTGTATTAAAGGGTACCTTATGCAGCTCGTTTTGATGAGACAACATAACGCTCAACCAATGTTGATTGCGTTCTAAAGCACTAGGCTTGGGTCTAAAGTAAACATCTCCTGATTGAGTTGCAGTATCTTTACTAGGTGCGGGTGTATTTTTATCATTTTGGGTTGTTCCAGTATAAAACATCACACTATCTATAATGTAAGAACTTGATTTGCGAGTATGAGGTTGAAGCCGGGTTACTATCGGATCGACCTCTAATGATCTGAAAATTTCGCTAATTTCTGAAGTTGCATAAAAAAGAGTTTTGGAGCTGTACAGTCGAGCAGGATGAATAGATCCTCGGGCAACTAAAGTGTTTGGTGTACTCATTATTTTGTAAAGCAAGAGTCTTGCAGATAATAGTTCATAACCCGGAAACTCGTATAAAATATCGTCATTAACCTCTAGTGTAGTACCATCAAAATTTACTTTAACAGTTTGGTTTTGGCTTGGAAGACACAACTCGGTGCTTTGGTGTTGTGTTATGCCAAGCCGTTCGAGTTGCGCGCTCATAAGTTAAAATTGCCTTAAATAACTCGTTTTAAAAGTTGTACTAAGGTCAGAAGCTGAGTGCTGACGCTGCAGCGCATAGTCGATAAGTTTCTGAACAAGCTGTGTTTTGCTTATTCCCTTTTTTTGCCAATTATGAGCATACAGGCCACCTGGTAGTGGATTGACTTCGTTGAAATACACTTTACTGGTTATGCTATCAACGAGCATATCCACCCTAGCAATACCTTCGCAGCCTACTGCACGATACACGGCGAGCCCTACATCTTCAGCTTTTTTGTATAAGGCAGCGTCTATAGCTGCAGGTATAATGCTATAGCCTTGCGCGCCACCTTTTTTACCACCCTTTTTACCGCTATTCATATATTTTGTGTCAAAGTCAAAAAAATGCTCACTACTCGTAAGTGGTTGTTCTAAAAATGCTGGTATGGGCTGTTCATTACCCATAATCGGGAGTGTAAGCTCAATTAAATTTGGCACCGCTTCTTCGACCAATATTTTTGTGTCGTAGTGTGCGGCTAACTCTAAGGCATTGGCGAGTTGATTTTTATCGGTTACTTTTGTAATGCCAATACTAGAGCCTAAGTGCGCAGGTTTTACGAACAGTGGATACGTCAGTTGTTTATTAACCGCATCAATAAATGATTGTGGGTCGTGCTCAAAATCAGACTTAGTCGTAAACTGCATTTTTGGCGTTAAAACACCGTGTGCCTCGGCGATAAGTTTTGCTAATACTTTATCCATAGCAATTGCGCTTGCAGCAACACCACAACCAACGTACGGTACGCCTGCCATGTTAAGTAATCCCATTAAATCACCGTCTTCTCCATGAGTACCGTGCATAGCCGGAAACACGATATCGATTTTTTTATACGTTTTACGATTTGTAAATTGTCGAGTTTTTACCAGTGTTAACCCGTGGTCGAACACTATCTGTACCTTGGGCGCTTTTTTTAAAAAGTTATCAATTTCACCAGTGGTAAACAATTCAATATTTTTAAGCTTGTTATCCCAATACCAGGAACCATCTTTAGCGATGTAAACCGCTTGTACGTCGTACTCTTTTGTCAGTTGTAGTGGGCGAATTATGCTGGCAATAGCCGTCACAATCGAAACGTCGTGTTCGGCTGATTGGCCTCCAAATATGACTGCAATAGTTTTCATATAGTTATAATCTCTTAAAATTAATTATATACTACTCTTGCAATAAGTTTTGGTTATGACTACCGTGTATAACCGTTTAAACATTTTAAGCGTAGTTGTCGGGCCAATCATTTTGCAGTAATACGACATCTCCAGCTGCGGTTATATCTTCGATATGCGTGTAAAAATAAAGTGGATCGTCCTCTACACGTAGCTCGCCGCTATAGTTTGCAGCACTTAGAGCTGCTTGTATTATTGGTTGAGCCGAATTATTCATTAACACAACAACATCGACTGCCGAGGCTGCTATTGCAGCACCAAGCTGCGTATGTACTGCATGGGTTTCACTGCCCTGATCGACAAGACCTGGCGTGACGTATATACGCCGCTTTGCGGGCAAATCATTAAGAAGTGCTAGCCCCGCCTTCATGCCTTCGATATTACCGTTGTACGTATCATCGATTAAGTATGCTCCACTTGCTAAATAACGGGGTTGCATGCGATGTTCGTATGGCTGCAAACCGGCTAACGCTTGTAGTATCGACTGTTTTGTAATCGAAAAACGTTCCGCTAACTGCACCGCGGCGCACAGTGGACCCACTAAGTGCTTGCCAAGGAGCGGTGCTTGTACTTCATACGAAGCTTTTGGTGTTTTTATATGAAACGATACGCCGTTTAAACTTTGCTTTACTTTACTAGCCTTTGCCTCACTAGCGCCCGCTGCATTGTATTGTATGTAACCCTCTTTTATATATACTGCCGTGTACTGATTTTCGGTATTAACATACACACTACTTGGTGAGACAAAATTTGTAGCGCTAAAAATATCAGTAGCAGCCTGATCAAGTGAGACATATTGGTCAAGGTGGGCAGGAGCTATGCCTGTTATAAACACCGTATCTGGCCCAATCGTTTCGCAAAAGCGCTTCACGTCACCGTTCTTGCCTTCGCCCAACTCAATTACTAAAATATCTTCGTCGCCTTTTAATCTCCTAGCAAACAAAGCATGCGATAGCGCCACATTTTTATTTGCAGGCGTAATAGCAACTTTTTTCTCAGTCGAAAGCACACTTCCCAGTAGTTCTTTCATACTTGTTTTTCCGTAACTACCTGCTACTACTATTTTATGTGCAGGATGTTTTTTAAATAGAAGCGCCGATGCTTTTATAAGTCGTTTTTCTTTTGGATTTGAAATGATTACTCTACCAAACCAGAGCGGCACTACTACTAGTAGCGCCCAGACTGTTGGCGCGGTAAAATACAAAATAGCAGCTAAAAATGGACCAATCCAAGATGCGCCCAATAAAGTTACGAATAAAATAATACTAACGATCATTTGCGTACTTACGCCCAATAGCACAAAAAGTCTCAACGCCTTAGCGGCGCGCGTTGGCTCTAGCTTGCGGCGATACATTACTTTTTTAATATTTTTTAGGCGTATATACCAAGTTAAATACGGTCGAATCTGATATTCGGTATTTTGTAGCATATAGGCAATAACAGTTGAAAAATAAAATGGGTTGTACATTATGACTTATCGAACCTTATTATAAAACTGTAAACCTGCTCAGCATATTGCTGGTGTAAAAAGTGGTCAGCATTTTGTATGATATGTAGCTGCGAGTTTTTAATGAGCGAATGGAAAAGCTGCGCATAATTTAGTGGAGTGGCCGTATCAAGCTCGCCGTAAATTAGACATGTTGGTATAGAAATGATTTCTGCATCTGCACGTACATCATCTTTTACTATTTTTTTGAAACTTGCCTGCATATGTTCGGCGACTAAATAATCTGAACCAGCACGATCATAGTGCTTTTTGCGGAGTGCGGCTCGAGTTGAACTAGGTAGCGCGTAGCTTACTAACTTAGCAACCTTGGTTACGCCAGTTGCAACTACTTTACGAGAACCAGCATCTCTTATGCCAGAGGATGCAATAAGTACGAGCTTTTTAGGCCGTAATAACCCTTGCGCGACTGCTCGTATTGCCACCGCACCACCGTTACTATGGCCAATAAGTAGTGCTATGTCATTTGGCATGATGCCTATTTTTTGCAAAGCAACTTGGATGTGTTTTGCAAATTCGATGAGCCCCCAGCCAATTGGTGGGGCTTGCGAGGCTCCAAACCCCGCCAAATCAATGGTGATTACCGTATAATTTTGTACTAACAACTTCGATAATTGGTCAAACGTATGGCCCGAATCTGCCCAGCCATGCAACAATACTGCAATAGGCCCACTACCTACTTTAGTGTATGAAACGACAAGGTTGTCAGCTAGTATCTGCATGTTACAAGTATACGATATATCTTAGTAGTTATTGCTCGCTATTGTTAAAACAAGCTTTTTAATAAGTTTGGTATGGTACCGCTAGTCGGTGCACTATCTTGTGTGTTAACCCCTAATACTCCGCCCGCTAGTTCCAGTATATTTTTAGCACCTTCGGGTTTAGTCACTTTTATAGCATTATTAGTAGGCTCTATCGCTATTTTTAAGGAACCTTTTATTTTTTGGTTGCTAGTCGTACCATCGACATCGAAACCTACTTCTAAGTTGGCGTTGTTTCTATGAAGCGTAACGCCGAGTGTAGCCCTTACGTCATTTGTTTTATCTTTTAAGGTTAAAGTTATGCTAAGCGGAATCGCATCTCCGCCTGTATAATCTAGCGTAAAATCAAGTGTATCTGTAGAGCTGTCATTATTTGTTGGCAAGGCTACCCTTACATTACGAATATACCGCAGGCCAGTATCTACCCACACCTCCGCAACAAGCTTATCGTCGCTAAAGGAATCGATTTTTTTAGCAAGTTGATCGTATTCTAACTGCTGTTCTAAAGCTGTGCTAGTGTTATAAACAACCAGTTCCTTTGCCTTTGTATCTTTCAGCGCATTGTTAAGTGCCCCAACCATATCTTTTAGCTGTTGTTTGCGAACTTGAGCTGCATATTTTTGCGCTTGTCGCCCTTTAAAGTCCTCTTTGCCAAGTGACTCTTTAACAACAACCACTGACTTATCTTGATTTGTCGTAAATATATAGTCCCTAAACACTACGTTCACTTTTTTGGCTATTTCTTGAGTGTCTTTGTTTAGTGATTGCGCAGATAGCGGTTCGCCGCCGGTCTGCTTATAAACTTGTGCTGTAAGTGTACGGTCTATAAAGTACCAATTACTACCTACCTCATTCAGCAAGTTATTGTTTTTGCTGATAGCACCTAGCAAAGAAGATAAAGATTTAAGGCCATCAACTTTTATGTAAATGTCTGGGCTTGTCGCCTTGTCTGCTGTGATTGACCTAATATCAGCATTAATACGTACCCCCAATGCTCCGGCATCGAGGCTATACGTCGCATTTTTTTCATCGTATGCACCCGTTAGACTCGCGTCTATTGGGGCTGGTGCCGTTACGCTCAGCGTACCGTTTATATTACCGCCACCTTGCGAAGCTTGAGGCGTGTCAATATAAGCCGTTAGGGCATTTCCGGTATTCCGTACAGCACTTTTCCAGATATTTTGCGGCATATGCATGTATATACCCATATAGCCATAAGCACCCCCACCGATAACCAGAAAAAACCCACCAATTATTGCAGGTATTAACCACGGGGTTTTATTTTTTTTAGGATTTTTGCTAGTTGTATTTACATTCCCAACGTTTGGTTGTTGGATTGGTATAACTACGGCTGGCTGGGTAGGCTTATCTAATGCCGGTTGTTCGCTCGTAATAGGCGTGACTGATTGTTCTTGATCGTTCATATACCCACCTTATTTACTGGAGAGATTGTAGTTTTTGTTGCAATTCATCTAACGGTATTGCATCATTTGGTATTGGCGCTTTTGCATTAACCCCATAATTACTGTAGTTTTCGGTTTGACTATCTAGTTTTATACCCGCAATCGTATTGTTGCTTGGGTTAACTAAAAACTGTACACTGTAACGTGCCTTATCAGGATAATTATCTGCGTTTAAGGGTGGAAACATGCCAAAACCCATAAAATCAAAATGCTTTTGCAATACCGTAACATAGCTCTTTAATTTTACTTTTGCGGGTAGCATAATGAACTGTTTATCATCAATAACCGTACGCAGCGTTTTAGTATAATCAATTTCGTAAACGTTTGAATCTTTTAATTCTTTAACTATTTGACGCCGATCAACTGCGCGCAAATTACCAAATGGAGCCAATGTTACTTGGGGCTGTACATACGATAATTTCAACTGGTCTGCTTCTTCTGGGCTAGTTGCCTCTGCTTGCTTTGCCCAAACTCCTTTTATCGAGCTAAAATCATAGTCGCCACCAGAAGCTTTTTTTTCACTTGTGAATATATTTTCGTAGCGAACATATTGTGCCGTGGGAGTCAGAATGTTTTGTGTCGTTACGTTACTCTCGCTTGTAGCATTTTTGGTACCAACGCTCGTAATTCGGTTAATAGTGGCCTCGGTGCCAAAGTTAAAACGTGTTGTTTCGACCGTTTTATTACCCGTGCCACCACTTTCGACACTTCTTACAACGCTGCTTGTTGCAAGACTGTTATCTATTGCCGACCAAAAACGTCTTTCGTTTGTTAGATATAGTTTGTTATAGGCAATATAACCAGAAACAAAAAATAGTAAAACGCTTATTATTGATAGTCGAATCGCGAGTTTTTTATAGTTAATTTGTGGCTTTTTCAGTTTTATCGTTGGAAGTTGTAGTTTGGGTACTTTAATCATGCATTTATTGTAACAGTTCGTGCTTATCTTGTTACGTACTTTTATTTTTTACATCGTCTCTGATAGAATGAGTAAGCTAAAGTTGATACTTTACCAAAATTAAATTCAAATTTAATTTTAAATAGGAGGAACCTTGTTCTAGATTGCTACTTTTAACCCAACGGGTTTAAACCGCAATAGGAACAAGAGTTCTGACGCGGGGCTGTAGCTCAGTTGGCTAGAGCGCTTCGCTGGCAGTGAAGAGGTCCAGGGTTCGAGTCCCTGTAGCTCCACCAATATAAATGCCCATTCGCAAGAATGGGTTTTTATATTCGCTAGATGTAAAGTACTTAGTATTCCCTATAATTTGTGGGCATACCAAAGGCAAATCGAGATCTACTTTAGTGCTCTACTAATAGACTTCGGGGTAGGCATTACCGAGGGAACTTCTTTTTTGTATTTTTTATAAGCCGGGTTTGTTCCCCATTTTTTGTCAGCCGATTTTTCGAGTAATGGCACGCCGCTAACAAATAGCAGTAACGTAACGATATAGATTGGACTAAGCAGTGCCCAAGCCCACTGATTACCTGTTAGTGATGGTAAAACAACTAAATACATACCAATCCACACCATCATTTCACCTAAATAGTTAGGGTGTCGACTTGCGCGCCAAATACCTTCGTCAATCCACTTGCCTTTATTTTTAGGCTTACCATTAAAAATAAACTTTTGCATATCTGCAGTTGCTTCTATTGCCAAACCTTTGACAAACACTACTATTCCTAAAATACTCAGCCAAGTAATAACGGGATCTTTTTGCATGAAGGCATATGATGCTGCAAGTAAAACCACAAATACGGTAGCGCCTTGCAAAAGCCAAAAACGCAAAAACTTAAAGAAATATTCACGCATTCCATCAAAACGCACGTCTTTTTTCATTTTGTTAATACGTATAAACAAGAATGTTCCAAGTCGAAGCGACCACATTAAAACCAAAAGTAGTACTATCTTATGCAACGTCATTTGCTCGCTACGTAAAAAACCTGCAATTGCTACAACCGCAAAAGTAACTGCATAAGATATGTCTGTTAATTTATCTGTTTTATATATAAATGCCGGCACAAACATAATTATGTTTATTACTATCGATACTACTAACGTCCATAAAATAAAATTCATATGCTTAGTATAACAATAATCCGCACATGGTTAGTGCGGATTATTGTTTTCGGGCGTGCCCACCCGAGCTCTCGGGCTTTTTGTTTTTGTTGGTTTGTATTTTGCAGGAGAGCTCATTTGAACGCCCGACTAGTAACTATTACAAGCTTATGGTTAAATTTTGTCAAGTATACTTATTAACTCTTGCTCGTCTATAACACTAGTACCAAGTTTACGAGCTTTATCTGCCTTACTTGCACCTGCTTTTTCGCCCATAACTAAATACGTCGTGCCTTTTGCTACGCTTGTTTGGAATGTACCACCAAGTGCACGAATTTTTTCGGCAGCCATATCGCGGCCCATGCTTTTTAGGCTACCCGTAATTACAAAACTTTTACCGCTGAGTGGACCACCGACATGCTCAACATCAGCTGGCCAAACACCTAAGCGCCTAAATTTTGCTAATACATCTTGGTTATCTGATTCATCAAACCACAACACGATACTGTCGGCCACAATTGCGCCGACTCCATTTACAGCCCGCAGGTCTTCGTAGCTTGCACTACCAATGGTATCAAGACGCTTGAACGTCATTGCTAAATCGATTGCTGTTTGAGCACCAACATGCCTAATACCAAGCCCAAACAAAAAACGCGCTAATGGAGGAGTTTTTTTATCTGCGATGGCTTTAATTAAATTATCAGCCGATAGTTCGGCAAATCTCTCTATCTGCAATAACTGTTCTTTTGTTATGGCATATATATCAGCTAGGTCATTCACTAAGCCTGCATCAACCAGCGCAATGACATTTTTCTCGCCAAGTCCGTCAATATCTAACGCTCCCCTGCTTGCAAAATGCTCGAGTGCTCGCTTTAACATGAGTGGGCCGCTGCTACCTTTTACTCGATATACAGCTTCGCCCTCTGGACGTTCAAATTCTAGGTCAGGAAATTGCTTTGCAAGCTCGGTGGTGTATATAAATGTTTTGGCTGTTTTTGGTCTTAGTTCTATCACTACACGCTCTACTTGCGGAATAATATCGCCGGCCTTAAATATTACAACCGTGTCTCCAATACGTATGTCTTTGCGAGCAATTTCGTCGGCATTGTGCAAACTCGCATGCTTTACAGTTGTACCGGCTACTACTACTGGGTCAAATACCGCTACAGGAGTAGCCGCACCGGTACGTCCAATACTAATCACAATATCACGCACGACTGTAGTTGCTTCCTCAGCTGGGTATTTATACGCTACAGCGCCACGTGGATTTTTACCTACGCTACCTAGCTCACGGTAGGTTTCACGATCATTTATTTTTATTACTAAACCGTCAGTATTAAAAGGTAGATCATGTCTTTTTTGCTCCCAATCGTCAACAAAGTGCATTACTTGATCAAGTGTTGTAAATACTTCTGCTTGCGTGTTTGCAACAATGCCCATGCTGCGAATGAGCTCGTAGGCGCTTGCGTTTGTAAGCACTTCAGATGGATCTTGTCGCAATATATCATAGGCCCTAAATGCTAAGGGTCGTTCAGCAACAAGCTTTGGATCGAGTTGTCTTATAGTACCCGCAGCTAAGTTACGCGGGTTCGCAAATGTCGGCAACCCTTGCTCTTCGCGTTTGCGATTTAGTACCTCAAAATCTTTTTTGTACATGACAACTTCGCCGCGAATTTCGGTACGGCCCACTAAAAAACGCTCACAGCCTTGGGCAGTTCGTAATTTATACGGTACGTTTTTTATAGTTAAAATGTTTTGCGTTACATCTTCGCCTATGCGGCTATCACCCCTGGTTATGGCTTTATTAAAGACACCATCTTGATATACCAAAGCCACGCCTAAGCCATCCATTTTAATATCACAAAAAAATTCATGCGATCTGTTAGGTAATAATTTTTCAGTCCGCTTTAGCCATTCTTCAACTTCTTGCCTATCAAAAACATCGTTAAGGCTTATCATTGGTTCGCTATGCTCTACTTTTTCAAAACCATCTAAAGGAGTTGCTAACACCCGCTGCGTCGGGCTTTCAGGAGATATTATTTCTGGATATGCTGCTTCTATGGACTTAATTTCACGTATAAGCGCATCATACACTGCATCACTCACTGTTGGATTGTCTAGTACATAATATTCGTAAGCATATGTACTTAATAGTACTAAAAGATCACTGTAGCGTTGTTGCTTACTCACAAAAGTTCCTTATACAGCGTAAACAAAAATGCATGCAAAAACACAATACTCGCAAGTGTTAACACAAAATACAGCCAAGGCGCAACGACTGGTATAAAATAAATGGCCGGTACGACTACAAGTACTAAAATAATAAACGCAACAAGAGGTAAAATAACTAGTTTTCTAAAAACCGACAGTCGACGCGAAAATACCAGCGCTCGAGAACTGCGCAGCGCCTGCATGGGTGTCATATTTGGCAAAGTAACTATGTAAAACGCAAATAGCGAAGAACATATCATGTACATACTCAGGAGTATTAGTAACCCTAAAAATACTATCCAAATTGCTTGCTCGAGACCACTTACTGCAAGCCCTCCGCTAGAAACAATACCATAAATAAACACACCAAAATAAGCTGGCAGCAATTGCAGAACCATAACAACTAGCACAAGTAAAAATTGTACGAGCGGGTAAAAAGCGTTATAGAAAGTTTCTTTTGTAGTGGGTTTTTTGCCGGCAGAGGACTGTCTAAATACCCAAATTAACGCCAAACTTATTAGTATAAAAAGAATATTTTGATACACAGCAGCCGTATCGCTACTTGCTGCATTTGAAGTTCCGAGCAAGGCACTAAAAACAGTCCCCACCATAGTAAGGCCGTCAGGGGTTGTGCCAAATGTTTCTTTGAGGGTATCTTTAAGCTCAGCAATATTGAGCGGTGAAGCAAAACCACGCACCAACGTAACGTTAATGATTGCGTACACTAATATTATTCCTGCCAAAACTTTTATGTTTGAACGAATGAGCTTAAAGCTGCCAAATAAAATCACGCGACTGCTGGCAATTGGACCCTTAGGGTGTGGTATTTTTTTTGTCAGTTTAAAGGACTTATAGGCCGGCACTTTGCGTTTACGCTGTATAACTTCTGCTGTTTTGGACGGTTTTTTGTTTGCAGCTTTTTTTGTCATTATTTAGTACCGATCATGTTTCTTAGTATGGTAATTCGCTTGTTAATTGGCGGGTGCGTACTAAGCATTGTCGATACTGATTTGCCCTTGAGTGGGTTGGCAATAAAAAAGTGTGCAGTACTAGAATTTTGACGCCTAAGTGCTGGCCCACCGTCGCGTATTTTTTCGAGGGCACTAGCCAAGCCTTCTGGGTAGCGAGTTGTTAACGCGCCAGTCGCGTCTGCAAGATATTCCCTTTTTCGTGAAATAGAAAGCTGTATAAGTAGCGCAACGAGAGGCGCTAGTATAACGGCTACAATTGCAACCACCATTAGTGCGCCGTTAGAGTCCTCGTCTTTGTCGCCGCCCCAAAAGCTTATGCGCCAAAACATATCACACAAAAGACTAATAACGCCAACAAGCGCAAAAGCAATCATGCTCACCCTTATATCGTAATTTTTTATATGGCCTAGTTCGTGCGCCATAACACCTTCGAGTTCGGCATCTGTTAATACCTCTAATAGACCAGTGGTAACTGCAACGCTCGCATGTTTTGGGTCTCTGCCGGTTGCAAATGCATTAAGCCCCTTATCGTCAATAATATATATCTTTGGAGTAGGTAAACCTTCTGTTATAGCAAGGTTTTCTACTATTCTAAACAGTCGTGGGTTATCACTTTTAACAATCTGTTTTGCGCCATTAAGTGCTAAAGCCGCGCCCGAGGAAGCAAAATAGCCCCAAAGAGCATAAAAAAACGAGAATACGACAGCAAAGACAAAAATAGACTCGTTTGCGAGAGCTTTTGAAAAAACATAGGCCAACACGCCTGCAAGTGTAAAAAATGCAAACAACAAAACTACTGTTTTACGCTTGTTTGCGGCTATTTCGTTATACATCTAGCTAAAATTGTTTAAAATTTAACGTCGACTGGTTTTTCGGCAGCAGCACGTTCTGATTCTTCTAATTCAAAGAATTCTCTCTCAGAAAAACCAAGTAAACCAGCAAATATTAATGTAGGAAATGTACGTATCTTGGTGTTTAAATCACGTACAGAGCCGTTGTAAAAGCGGCGGGCAGCTTGAATTTTGTCTTCGGTGTCTACAAGTTCTGTCTGTAAGTCTTTAAAATTATCGCTTGCTTGTAACTGCGGATAAGCCTCGGCTACAGCAAAAACACTTTTAAGCGCACCGGTTAGCATGTTATCTGCTTCGGCTGTTGCAGATACGCTATTACCAGCATTTAAAATGGCTGTGCGTGCTTCTGTTACTTTAGTAAATACACCTTCTTCATGTTTTGCATAACCCTTAACAGTTTCGACTAGGTTTGGTATTAAGTCAGCTCGTCGTTTTAGCTGTACAGTAATATCACTCCAAGCTTCGTCTACGCGTATTTTGGTACGCACTAAGCCGTTATAAATAACAATGAGTGTTACAACCAGTAAGCCTGCAATAGCTAAAAGTACAAATGTCATATTTATCTCCTATAAATTACATTATAAGTATAGCACTTATGCACACTTGTGTAATTAAAAAAACCGACGTTTGTCGGTTAATAATTGTGGTGGGCGCTGAGGGATTCGACCTACCTTCGGCAGGCCCGCAACTACATCTTTCAAAACAAGTTTTGAAGAGTAGTTTGCCTTGCAACATGCCACTGGCATGTTTCACCCCGACCCCGTCGTGGGTTCGTATTAAGACCCAATCAAAATAAAAACCCGTCAAATGACGGGTAGTTATTTTGGTGGGCGCTGAGGGATTCGAACCCCCGACCCCCTCGGTGTAAACGAGGTGCTCTAGCCAACTGAGCTAAGCGCCCACAATACGGTTATACTACATCATGAAAGAATTTATATCAAGAGTAAATGGTATATACTCTAATCATGAGTCGTTATAAAGTTAAAAAAATCTACACATGGAGCAATAAATTAGCTTATCTAGCTGGATTATTCGCCTCAGATGGCTGTTTACTAAGTAACGGTCGTCATCTAAATATTACTTCTAAAGATCTCCAAATAATTGCTTCCTGCCAAGAAATATTAAATAAAAATACGAAAATAGGAACAAAATATGGTCAATTTAAAACTAAAGCATTTTATTGGCAATTTAGTGATGTAGCGTTATATGATTTTTTTTTGAACGCTGGGATAGAACCAAGGAAAAGTAAAAGTATTAAACAAGTTTCAGTGCCTGACCAGTATTGGGGAGATTTTTTGAGAGGTTATTTTGATGGCGATGGTACAACTTATGGTTATTTAGATAAGCGATGGCCAAATGCAAGAATGTTCTACACAGGTTTTATTAGTGGTAGTTTAGACATGTTAAATTGGATAGCGTATAAAAACCGAAATCTGTTACATACCAATGGAAGCTCTATTAGAAAAGGAGCAAGAGCAGACTCATTAGTATATGCTAAATCTGATAGCATAAAAATTTATAAAAGCATGTATGGTGAAGATACGGCATATAAAAAATATTCGTTAGATAGAAAAAGAATAAAGCTTTCAAACTTCATAATTCAAGGATGATATGGTACTATTTACTCTGTTAGCGCGAGTGCTGTAATTGGTAGCCAGGCATGCTTGAGGTGCATGTGCCGCAAGGTGTGGAGGTTCAAGTCCTCTCTCGCGCACCAGTTAGAAATTTACAGGCACTAGTTCAAACAGGACGATGTTCTAACATCGTCTTTTTTGTTACAGTTAGTGATAATGAATAAAAAAGTTTCAATAATAATTCCATGTTTCAATGATAGGCCGTCAATCAGCGCCGCTTTAGAATCAATCAATCAACAAAACTACGAACAAATAGAAATATTAGTTATCGATGATTGCAGTACAGAAACTCTCAGATTATCAGATATTTCTTTGTTGTCAAAACACCCCATTAAGCTGATCAGGAACGAGCAAAACCTGGGAGCGAATATGGCCATCAATAAAGGTTTTGATGCAGCTTCTGGTGAGTATATTTGTATTCTAGCGGCTGATGATGTATTTCCGACCGGCAGCATTACTCAAAGAGTTAAATTATTGAGTAGTGGTGCTGATCTTGTATTGGGTGCAACAGAACAGATTTTCAAAAATCACTCAAAAATTATTAGAAGCGTTGACCTTAATTCAAAAGCTATTATTAATTGGCTTGAACAGAAAGATGAGCTGAGAGGAATTAATAATGCTACAGCTATGTACACAAATAACCTGCGGAAAAAGACTGGCTATAGACTTGAGCGTGGAGCAAAAGGAAGCCACGAAGATTATGAATATGTACTTAGATTGTTCATAAATGCATCTAAGCCTATAAGTACAGATCACGTTTGTTACGTCTACCGCATGGAAGAGAACAGCACTATGTATACCGAGATAAAAAAAGATAAAACACATTGGAATGTCGCACTTGCAGATTTGGAAAACGAGTATAGAGAAAAGATAGGCAAGAACTGTAAATTACAAGACGAGGAGGAAAAATATTAAAGGCCTGGTAATATTTCTGAATTAGGCATAATTGGCTATTGAGGGTCTAGATTAAGCAAAGTTTGCAGTTTGTCCACAGCGGTGCACCAATGAAAGTCTCGGATTAGTGTCGGGTTTTTCATTGGCCTGAATGTGCTCCTAACTTTCAACCCTTTCAAAATTAATTAGAGCCGGAAGTACCTTGGCCACTGGCCAAGATTTAGAGTCCCGTTACCTGCACCACGAAAGTTTACAGAGGTGTCGAAATGAAAATTTCGGCACTTTTCTTATTTTGCTAAAAGCTCTATAAGCGAGTCGTGCAGTAATCCATTAGAACCCGCAAATAGTTTGTCTAATTTATAGGATGGTGATGTGTAATCTATCGGAGATCCGTCAAGGTTAGTTAATTTGCCACCCGCTTCTTCTAAAATCACTTGTGGTGCGCATACGTCCCATTTACACGCTCGGTTATTAGTACATACAAAAACATCGCCATTTCTTACACCGATTGAAGCGGCGCGCAAGCCGAAGCTTGAATCTTCGATAACATTCGCAAAGCCTACACTACGCAAATATGCTTCCATTTCTCTCGGTTCACCTGAAGCGCGACTAGCTATTAAAGTAGCGGAAGGTACGTTATCGATGCTGCTGACTGCGAGTCTTGAAACGTTACCATTGCTATCTATACGCCAAGACCCATACCCCTTTTTTCCAAAAAATAATTCTGATGTCGTTGGATTAAGTATGAGTCCAATCGTAGGTATTCCATCTATGCACTGTCCAATCATTACAGAGTACCTATCAAAGCCATTTATAAAATCTTTAGTGCCATCCAAAGGGTCAATCATCCATACATTGCCACTATAATTTTCTGGCCGAGTAGAGTTCTCTTCAGATAATATCTTGTCATCAGGGAAGAGTTTCGCAATTTCTGATCTTATTAATTCGTCAGTGGTTACATCTGCCTCCGTAAATGGATCGAACACATCACCATTCTTTAGGTTTATGTCTACACCGTCAGGCCGATACTTATTGATGTTTTCTCCCGCCATACGCGCCAAAAGAATTAGAGGGTGAAGCTCCTCGATTAAACTTTCTCTGGCCTTGTCATACTCATTGTTCTCTATCATTACTATCATTGTACCCTATATCACATTCCTTGCTAATCACTCCTATAAAAGTTAGATGGGCGTTCTGCATCTCGCACCAAATCAAGGCCCGGTCTGAAAAGACCGGTTTTTTATTTATTTACTACACTCTAGGCAAGTGTTGTAGGTTTTGGCGAGCCGAGTAGTCAGAACGAACAATGAGCTTAACATCATCAAGGGTGGTACCAAACTTTACCCCAGGGTTAAGCGTGCCGTATGGGTCAAAAACTGCTTTTACTGCCTTAAATAGTTCAGTAACAGTTGCACCAAACTGGTGCTCGAGCAATGCACCGCGTATACGGCCGTCGCCGTGATCTGCACTAATGCTGCCGCCTAAAGATATTACAAGAGCGTAATATTCGTCTATAAATCGAAATATTTTTTGCCTATCACCAATTTGTGTCACATCGAGGAGAGGTACGACATGCACCGCGCCGCTAAGTGCACTACCCGATACGCCGTAAACTGCTTGTTTTGCTCGCTGCATCATATCGTCTATACCGCTTAGTAGTGCGCCAAGCTGTGCTATAGGCACAACTGCATCGTCGATTATTGGTAGAGCCCGTGCACTTCCCTCGACGTGTGTCCACATTGTTGCCATGCTATCGCGTACTGCCTTTAGTCGATCGACATCGTGTTCTTCGTTGGCAATAGCCAAAAAGCCGTCGTGTTTTTCGATAATTTTACGGGCTTTTTTTGCGAGTCGCTTTTGCTGACGCGTACTTGCATCATCAAACTCAATGTAAAGCATTATTTCAGGCAATGGAGGATCGATAACATCTTTTAGTAATTGCGGATTAATTCTGTATACGTCTTCGATAAGATGCTTATCTATAAAATCGATAATAGCTGGACGTTCACTTATTGCAGCTAGTTCTTGAGCTGCTTCAAGTGCAAGAGCCCGTGTGCTAAACGTTGCGGTCATGACAGTGGTTTCGGGGTTAAACGGCTCAGAATCAAAAACTACCTCGCTTATAAGCCCTAGCGTGCCTTGGCTACCTACCAAAAGTGGCGTTAAGTCAAATGAACCATCCCTTCGCTTTACGTCAGCTAATGCATAACCAGCAGATGCTATTTTTGGCAGTTGCGGCATATTTGTAATAATTTCTTTATTTTCTTCAATGAGTGTATCGAGCTTGCGGTATACTTCTCCCTCAAAACTAGCGAGTCCAAGTTTTTTGCTTAGTTCACGCTTGCTTATGCGACCAGTCTCTATAAGCTCACCATTTGCCAAAATTAGACGCATACTTTTTACGTAATCACGTGCGCTGCCATATTTACCGCTGCGCTCGCCGCTCGAGTTATTCGCAACCGCACCACCAACACTTGTGTACTCTGAAGACAGCGGATAAATAGGAATAATTCTGCCGTGAGTGTGCAGCGTTTGTTGAAGCATACCAAAATTAGTACCCGGCTGAACAGCCACTACGCCAGATTTAGGGTCGAGTTCGAGCACTTTATGCATATGAGCCGGAAACACCAAACTTATTCCTGTGCCTATAGCGGCACCACCAGTGTCGGTTCCCATACCCCGCGCTGTAATAGGTATAACACGGCCTCGTTCGGCTAGTTGCCATGTAAATCGGGCTGTTTTGCGTATGTCGTTTTCGTTACGTGGATACACGACAAAAGAGGGCATGATCCGCAAAATACTTCCATCTGTAGAAAAATAACTACGAGTGTCTGGACTTGTAAAAACCTCGCCAATGAGATGTTCTTGTAAATAGTGCGCTACTTTATTCATTGCTTTGCAAGACCTTTTTTAAAACTATACTCACTACCATAATCATAGCATACAGTTGTATGCTTATGCGGTATATTGACAGGTGTTGTTTACTAATTTGTGTCATAAAATTCGGAGCCTATTTTAAGACTTTGTTTTGTAGCACAGTCCAGTTTTGAATTGTATTGAGTCGGTCTATACATCTGGGTCTCGACCTATAGTTATGCCATACAATAAAACATCGTAATCGTGTCTGATGAGTGTGTCGTTTTGCATTTCTTCTTCTGGTCGAATTTTTACTTCGAGCTCTATGCCAAGTAGTTTCCATTGTTTTTGTAAACTTTGCGAGATTGCAGCATACTCAGCCACATTTTGAGATACAAAACGCAACTTTAGAGGCTGTTCGGCTTTTTTACGTAGCCCGTCCCCACTCACTCGCCAGCCAGCCGCATCGAGTAACTTACCAGCTTCTTCAATGTTGTATGGTGCCTGTACAATGGACGGATCGTACCCAACTTGCCCCCTCAGTAATGGTCCGTTGGCAGTCAGCGCAGTAAAGCCGAGTTGTTTAATAAGCTCCGCTCTATTAGTGCCATAAACAAGTGCTTGCCGCACCGATGCATCACTCAAAATTGGTGTCGACATGTTAAAAAATGTCATTACTACGCCGTCAGTAGGTATGTTATAGCTTGTAGAAGTCGTGTCTCGTTCTATGTCAATTGGTACTTTATCTAAGCCTATCATAGCTGTTAATTCTTTGTTTTGATACGCACTTATCATCGCTTGTTCTTCTTTAAAAGTGCGTAGTATAAACTGCTCAATTTTTGGCCGACCCAAATGATAATTTGTGTTGCGCTTAAGCGCAATTTGCTCGCTTCGATTTTGAGTGTTACCGCCACTAACTTCTACCGACTTCCATACAAACGGACCAGTACCCACTGGACTAACTGTATTAAATGAAATACTACGTAACTGGGTAACTGGAATGTCTTTAAGCAGATGATTCGGTACAATACCGTTTGTCAAAGAATAAGGAAACGGCGCTAAAGGGCTCGGCAAATTAAACTGTACTGTATAGTCGTCGACTGCTTTAATGTCGACCCCTTGCCAGCTTGCAAACAACGGTGATTTAGCATCGGGGTTTTGGATTGTTTTGTATGTGTACACTACATCGGCTGCCGTAAATGGCTTGCCGTCGTGCCATAAAATGTTTTTTCGTAAGATTACAGTGTAGGTTTGCCCCTTTTCATCTGCCACATATTTATCTGCTAAATCTGGTACTAAGTTATTGTTTACATCATGACTAAAAAGCCCCGAAAAAACGAGCTTAGAGACCGAACCGTCTACGGTAGATACGGCGTACAGAGGGTTCGCGTTCGTAAATGTACCAATAGCACCTTCGCGGAGCGTACCACCTTCGAGTGGTGCTATTTTTTGATAGTAAATTCCTAACCCCCTAGCCTGCAAACCAACACTTGTAATAAGCAAGACTAGTAACAGAATCCAGCCAGTAACAAATCTTCGTACATTGCCCAGCCTTACCAAACGCCTAAAAAAATGTCGCTCGAGGTGTTGTTCGGCGCCCTCTGCTACAAGTATGGCGTCTTTTTTACGCCTACGAAATGTTCGCCTAAAACGTAGTTTAATCTTTTTAGAAATCATAAATGTGTGTTGGCCACCCCTGCCAATGCATTACTACACTAAGCTGTTAATAACCCTATTAACAATGAGCCCGAAAACACTATAGCAATGATTATAGTAAGGTTCATGATTGTTTTGTCTGTACCGCGGCGTACCGTGTTAACCTCACCACCGCCACCAAGACCCGCACCTAAACTTGCGCCCCGTGTTTGCACAAGAACCAATATGCTTAAAACTATTGCTGAACCGATCGTGATGTAATTCCAAATACTAAGCATGAATACTCCTTATTTATCTTCTATTATGGCTGTCACAAAAAAATTAACAAGTCCAATTACAATACCAGCAATAATGGCTACGCCAAAACTACTTACCTGAAGCGAACTGTAAAACTTAGATGCAAGCACAACCATAAAACCGTTTATAACAACCATGAAAATACCAAGACTAAGCAAAACTGCTGGCAATGATAAAAATACGACAAATGGTTTAATAATGGTGTTAATAATTGCTAGTATCAGCCCGGCCATAACAACAGAAACAAAATTGTTACTAAACGAAATACTTTCTTGGCCCACTAAAGCTGCAGCCAGCCACAAGCCAACTGCACACACTACCCATCTAACCACAAATCGTGAGACCTTGTTTTGTTTCATTTACTACAAATAGTATAGCAGGTCATGAGGTATATTTGCAGATAGATTTTTGGGTGCTGTATCTGTAATTAAAATATCGTCCTCTATTCTTATGCCTATTGATTCTTCGGGTATATATAAGCCCGGCTCTATGGTTATGACCATGTTTTTCTGAAGCGGCATATGATAGTCGGCTGTATCGTGTACGTCTAGCCCAAGATGGTGTGACACGCCATGCGGATAATAATGTTTTATTGGCTTACGAAGGTTAAGCGCGGGTAACTTGCTACTAAGCAGCGTTTGCGTTTTTTGTTCAAGCTCTAAAATGGTAACTCCCGGTCTAGCTAGTTGCATAATTTGTTGCTGCACGTCACGTACTACATTAAATAGTTGCACTTGCCTGCTGGAAGGTTTTTGCAGGGCGTATACTCGGCTTACATCGGCAGCATAACCACTCACCTCGGCACCTATATCAAACAAAATCATGTGGGCATTTTTTAACGGCGACGAGTTGTTTATATTATGAACTATTGCCGCATTTTTATCAGAGGCTATAATAGGACTAAATGCATGACCGTTTGCTCCGCGGTGCATAAACTCATAAGTTAACTTGTGCTCTAAATCATACTCAAATTTTGCCTCATAACGCCCCCTCATAACAGCGTTGAGCGATTCTGCGGTAATGTCTATTGCCTTTTTTATGATATCGATTTCTTGTTTTGATTTAATACTGCGTTGCTTTGCAATTAGTGGACGTATATCGACAATCTCTGCGGGACGTCTTCTTTTTAAAGAACTAAATAAAACGTGGCGAGTTGGATTTGTATACATTCCAAACGCCCCTAAAAAGTTTTTTGGTGGATATATGACGCCTATTCGCTTTTTACTCACCTGCTGATTTATAAGCTCCCAGCCGTCTTGATAGCTCAGAACTTGGTCGACGCCACTAGCAGCAATAATCTCTGCAACGGGTAAGGAGCCTTCCCATATGTCTCTGTGAGATTCACGCTTTGGCAATAGTATAAAGTGTTTATTTTGAGTAATAACCAATACGAGGTCTGGTATTTTACAGCCAGTTAAGTACAAAAAACTACTATCTTGCCGAAACGGATACGCAACATCACTGTTACGTTGTAGCTGTCCAGCGGCAGCAACTATTACGCAGTCAACAAGCGCTGTTTTAAACAATTTTTGACGGTTAAGTGTATGAGCATTGACGACAGACATGCATTAAAGTATACCTGTTTACGTAGTGTCAGGGTACCTGTTATTGTTGTATTTTATAGCCTATGTATACACCAGCAAGCCCTCCGAGCGTACTGCCTGCTATGCCCCAAAATCCAAATATTGAACCACCGTCAAGCAAACCTCCAAGGTATCCACCAATAAGACCACCTACAGCAATAAAAATGTATATAACTGATTTTGACATACTATTTAAGCGACTTTCTGTAAGCCCTACTGTACTGCTGTAGAATGGCAGCTTTTTTATCTCCAAGCAACACTACAAGCTCTTCATTTCTTGCCTGTAAAATACCTCGGCTGCTACCAAAATGCTTAAGTAATTTCTTTTTTGTGGCGGGCCCTATAGTTGGTACGTCGTCTAACCAGTTTTTAGTCTGTCTGCCGCGCTTTAGAGTGGTGTGGTAACTTACCGCAAAGCGATGTGATTCGTCGCGAATACGTTGTAGTAATTTAACGATATCGTGGTTTTTAGGTAGCATTATCAAACTAAAGTCATCTGTTGTTTTTATATACGTGTTTTGCTTTTGCAGCCATTCGTTATTAATAACAATGTTAGATTTTAATTCATGCGCCACTATTTCTTCTTCGCGCTTAGCAAGACCAATCATAGCAATAGAGCTGTGCCCTGCCTCGTCGCGGGCCTTAATGGCACTGGCTAGTTGCCCCTTACCGCCGTCTATTAAAAACAAGTCGGGTTTGCCCCACTTAGTTACGTTACGCTCTGCCAAGCGGCGACTTATAACCTCATTCATACTGGCAAAGTCGTTATTTTGTTGCTTTTTTAGTTTGAACTTTCGGTACGCAGTTTTGTCGGGTATGCCGTTTGTAAACACAACCATACTGGCAACAACATCCGCTCCACTCATGTGGCTAATATCAAAACCCTCGATACGTTTTGGCGCTTTTTGCAGCCCCAGCGCATCGCATAATCCCTGTAAGCCGCGGTCTTTACTAATGTCTAAAAACTCGCGGTCGCTAAATATAATTTGTTTGTTTAACTCTTTTAGCGCAAATAGTTGGTTTCGAATAAGTGCAGCTTTTTCAAAATTTTGATCTTTAGAAGCCTGCTTCATGTCTTTTTCGAGCTGGGTAATGATAACTTTTCGTTTACCAAGTAAATATTGCCCAAGTTTTTGCAAGTTTGACCTATAAGTCGCAAGCGAGGTGCGACCACTAAGTACACCAGGGTCTAAGCCAATTTGCTGGTATAGCGTGCTGCCAAGTGTGCCTTCTTGCGTTTTTATGGCATAGGGGAACACGCGCCGCAAATACTTAAGTGCCCGTTTAAGTGCCCACCCGTTCATATACGGGCCGTAATATGTAGCATTATCGTCGAGTGGTCGGCGCGTTATGGTTACAGTTGGGTAGTCGCTTTTATGGTCGATACGCACATACTGCAAACTTTTATCGTCGCGCAACAAAATGTTATACGGCGGCAAATAGCGCCGAACCATTTCAGCCTCTAAAAACAAGGCGTCTATTTCGCTCTCGACCGTTACCCAATCAGTGTCAGCAATTTCGGCAACTAAAGCTTCGGTTTTTGGGTCGCGGGTACGGCTGGCCTGAAAATATTGCCGCACACGGTTGCGCAGCACCGCAGCTTTGCCAATATAAATAATCTCGCCCGCAGCGTTTTTATGAAAATACACTCCCGGTTCGGTCGGGAGTGTATGTAGTTTTTGTTGTAGCGCCGTATTCACAATACAACTAGTATAGCTGATTTAGCCACCGAACGAAGTATCAGTGCATTTGGTTGGCATAAAGTAAAATTGTCCATTTTGTGCCTGATCGAAAGGTGCATTAATAGCTAAGAATGGTTCTTTTAATATTGCCTGTAGAGTGGCAGGTTCAGTAATGTCTGGGTTAACTACACCTACCATATCGGCTGGTTGCTGGGTTGCAGCATCGGTGACGTCTACGCGCACGCTACTTTCACAAACTACGTCCATGACTACACCGCCTAAGGTCGTTATAGTTGTGTTTGGGGCAATAGCACTTTGCTGTTCAGAACGCATGTTGTTGAACTCGGTGGCATTATTATCACGCACCTTATCGACTGTATCGGCTACTGTTCTGCCAATAGCGACGCCAGCACCCGTTGCAGCAAAAACGCCTAGTACAAAAAAACCAAAGCGATTCTTAAGCATGTCAGCTTTTGTTGCACGTTCGCGGCCGTGGGGTTGATTTTTCCAATCGTAAAACTTATCACCTAACGATAACTTTTCTGTAGGCTCTGTTACACTAAATTGTTCAATACCTGCTGATTTTCTACGAAACATGATTAAATACTCCTAAATTAAATATATTATACGCTATATTATTAATAATGTCAATATAATTATGTATTTGCATAAATATCTCTAAGCTGCAAAGATTCTACAACATCCAGCACAATAGGTACATAGTTTCGAGCAGTCGCGTAAGACTTAACACGATCCTCGCCCTGTCGCGCTACTACATCGCAACCTTCACCAAGCTTATTTTGGAGTGCCATAACATATTTAAAATCATCCGCCCGACATGCGACAGCGTCATCATAATGATCAAGCCGTTGTATCATATCGGCGTAATCAAAAAAGCTACCAAAAGGGTCGGTATATGTTCTAAAACTATGCCTCTCAGAAACCAGACCACTACCGTAATCTTCCCTGGTAGCAACACGTACTGATTCTAACGAATTTTTACCAGCCTTAATACCAAAAAAATTGTAAAACGGCGACAGCGTGTCGGTGCCGTAAGCACTTTCTAGCACTGCTTGGGCTATCATGACACGCGGGTTTATAGCGTAGCCATTTGCTAGTACTTGTTGTACGCCTTCTATGGCAAAAATCAAAAAGTCTTTTTTTGCTTGCGTAAGTTTTGTAAGGCCCGCAACTACATCTTTATAGTTTGCGTTTAGTAGCCACTCTTTACTATTAGCAACTGGTTCCATGGTGGGCAATATTGATTGAGGCGCAGTTAGTGGTGGCTCGGTTGAATTAAATGCTCTCATTAAAGAAGCACGAGTATCTTTATTGGCAACCAAAAAAACACCAAAAGCTCCCAAAGAAATAGCTTTTCGTCTAGAAATAAACTTTTCTTGACTATTTACGTTGCGACTATTGCCACGTTTGGCAGGTAGCTTTTTTGACATAATAAAACCTATTTAACATATTTTATTATATCATTTTAATTACTTTTTTACAATAACATTATTTTATAGGTATTTTTGCACAATCTTGGCAAACAACATGCAGTTTGCGGCGGATGTTAGAAGAGTTTACTAAGTTGCTGGTTTTGGTGCCGCACGTTTCGCAAGTAGCAATATCTTTGGCTTTATCGCTAAAGCCCATGCTCATACGGTCGTCAAATACAAACAATTTACCTTCCCATAGACCGTCATCGGCGTATTTTTCACCGTATTTTGCTATGCCGCCGTCTAATTGGTATACCTCGCTGTAGCCGCGGTTTATCATCATGGCACTTAATATTTCGCACCGAATACCGCCGGTGCAATACGTTACAATTGGCTTGTCTTTAAACTTACTAATTTCACCATGCTCTAAATCTTCTTTAAAATCTCGACTTGTAGTAGTGTTTGGAATAACTGCGTTTTTAAATTTACCAATTTGGGCCTCATACATGTTGCGGCCATCATAAAAAATAACATCGTCGCCTTTTTCTTGCACAAGTTTATGTAACGCTGCAGGCTTTAGGTGTTTACCGCCGTTTTGAATACCATTTTTGCCCACAATAATCTCGTCGGCAGCGTCAAAGGCTACAATTTCTTGCTTAATTTTAACTTTTAGCTTTGGAAAATGTTTCAGGCCACCTTCACTCCATTTGTACGTAATACCGTCAAACAAACTATGGCTATTCATTTCACGGGTATAGTATTTCAACTGTTTTAAATCGCCACCAAGCGTAGCGTTTATGCCATGAGGGCTAATTAGTATTCGCCCCTTTAGTCCGAGTTTTTCACACAAAGTTCGCTGCCAAAACATAATCGTCTCTGTATCAGAGATAGGAACAAACTTATAAAATAAGATAATTTTTTGCATACGGCCTTGCTTTTGGTTTATACTTATTATAATTATAGCAAATAATTGAGGCGGCAAAAAAGAGCGTAAAAACAAAAACTTAGTTTAACATTCTTAAAAATAGAGGATATAGCAATGGATACAAACGCTTTTACGCTTCGTACCTACTGGCAACACGCCAAAAAATACAAGCAACAACTTATGACTATTTATCCTTTGATGCTTGTAGCGCAAGTTGTCGAAGACGCTATTCAACCTCTTATAGTAAGTGGCATACTGACAAACATTGCCAAAAATAATGTTGATCAGCTAGCCCTTTCTAAAATATGGCCACTACTGGTACTAGTGCTATTGTGTGAATTTTTTGGACATTTATTGTGGAACATAATTGTAAGATTATTTTGGAAAACTCAAGATGCCATTATGCGAGATTTATCTATGACAGTATTTAATCACCTAAACAGTATGAGTTACCGCTTTTTTACAGATAGGTTCGCAGGCTCACTCGTAAACCAATCAAACAAGTTTGTTGGTTCTTTTGAACGATTAACCGACCCACTTACATGGAATGTTTACAAACTAATTATTGCGTTTGTTTACACGGCGGTTATATTAGCACCAGTGGCACCTGCTGTTGTTATAGCAATCATTGCAATAACACTAGTATACGTGCCCACTGTATGGCATTTTAGACGTAAACAAATTCCATTTAATAAAGAATGGGCTAGCGCCGAAACAAAACGTACCGGTCAGCTTGCCGATGCCATCACAAACATACTTGCAGTAAAGTCTTTTGCTAACGAAAAGCTAGAGTCAAAGCGCATGCAGTCACGCGTAAATGATGTACACAGCAAGTCTGTTGATACTATGCACGTAAGCATGCGTCACGAACTTATAAGTGGCGGTATGCAGCGAAGTATAAACGTAAGTGTAATTGTAATATCTGTTCTGTTGGCGGTAAACGGTTATATACAGGTTGGTGTTATATACCTTGCACTTACTTTTACGCTCGGCATTATGCGGCGACTATGGGATCTTAACAACACTTTTAGACAGTTTACGCGTGTGTTTGGTGATGCAGGCGATATGGCAACTATATTACAAATTAAACCAGAAGTAGCTGATCCGGCTAACCCAATACCGTTCCGAGCAAAAGCAGGCTTGATAGAATTACAAGATACCGTTTTTTGGTACCCAGACTTAACTCGTAAGCAAGCGTTGTTTAACGGATTAAACATAACTATTCAACCTGGTGAAAAAGTTGGGCTTATAGGTCCGAGTGGGGGTGGAAAAACCACAATTACCAAATTGTTACTTCGATTCATGGACGCACAAGGTGGGTCAATAAAAATTGATGGTCAAGATATAACCAGCATGACACAGCAAGACCTACGTCGTTCAATAACGTACGTACCGCAAGAACCACTACTATTTCATCGCACTATAAAAGAAAACATTTCGTACGGTAATCATATTGCGAGCGACATGCTCATTAAAAAAGCTGCCAAAAGTGCAAATGCTAATGATTTTATTGATTCGTTGCCGCAAGGTTACGAAACAACCGTGGGCGAACGCGGCGTTAAGCTATCGGGCGGCCAAAAACAACGTATAGCAATAGCAAGAGCAATGATTAAAGACGCGCCAATACTTATACTAGACGAAGCTACAAGCGCACTTGATAGCGAGTCAGAAGTATTAATTCAAGACGCACTATGGAAGCTTATGCAACACAAAACTACACTGGTTATTGCACACCGCCTCAGTACTATTCAAAAAATGGATCGAATTATTGTGCTCGATAAAGGTAGGGTCGTAGAACAAGGCACTCATAAAGAGCTAGTAAAGAATAAGGGGCTGTACGCTAAATTGTGGGCGCATCAATCGGGTGGCTTTTTACAAGAGGATTAACTGCGTATTTAAAGCCAAATATAAAACGCCTGATTACTCAGGCGTTTACTGAATTCTGGAAAGAGCAGCCCAAGTAGGCAGACTTATTCTGCTACCCGGAGCGATGAGAAAACCCGTATTGAGATTATCTCATAGGCGGAGCTGCTATTCTTCTGTTTTTGCAGCACCGTTATCGCTTGGCACATTTGCAGCGTCTACTGTTTCTTCGACTTTTTCTACTTCTGCTCTAGGTACTATAACGCTTACAATTACCGAATCAGCATCAGAAACAAGCTCAATATTTTTAGGCAAAACTAGTTCGCTTGCTCGAATATCGTCTTCGGGGGTTGTTACGCTACTGACATCAACAACAATTGCGTCAGGAATATCATTAGGAAACCCACTCACTACAAGGTGGTCTATGTTAACATGCACTAGCAGACCAGCAACGGTAGCGGGTGCGTGCCCTTCTAGTACAACAGGTACTTCAGTTTCGATTTTTTCGTTAAGTTTAATTGCCTGAAAAGCAATGTGACTTATTTGCCCTTTTACTGGGTCGAGCGTGACATCTTTTATAATGGTAAGACGTTTTTTGTTGCCGTAGCTTAGGGTAATAGCATGGTGCTTGCCGGCCTTATTCCAGGTTTTTACCATAGGAATATAGCTCACGGTTACGTTGTCTGACGGTACACCCTTTTCGTATACTACCGCTGGTACTAACCCAGATTTTCGTAGTCTTTTAACTTGCTTACCAGTTACGCTTCGTTCTTCTGCTTGTAATAAAATTGCAGAACCGCTCATGTTTCCTCCATTCGTTCTTGTTATTAGTATACCAGTTATATAGCAACAGATGCTACACTAGCTGCATGGGAATTGATCCGTCACATATAATTCAAGCAGGCGGTGTACTGTTGGTGGCATTTATTGTATTTGCTGAATCGGGTTTGCTTATTGGGTTCTTTTTACCCGGAGACACGCTATTGTTTACTGCAGGCTTTTTTGCAAGCCAAGGGCAGCTTCATTTAGGGTGGCTACTTTTTGCAATTGTGCTAGCGGCAATTATTGGCGATAACGTCGGCTATACAATCGGCCAAAAAACTGGCAACAAAATATTCAAAAAGAAAGATGGGATTTTTTTTAGACAAGAATACATAGTAAAAGCAGAAGAATTTTATGAAAAGCACGGCGGAAAAACTATTACGCTCGCACGGTTTTTACCAATTATTCGAACATTTGCGCCAGTGGTAGCGGGCGTAGGTAATATGAACCGTAAAAAATTTATGATGTTCAACATTGCAGGTGCCTTGCTGTGGGGGGTGAGTATTACACTATTGGGTTACTATCTAGGCTCTAAAATACCTAATATCGATAAATACCTGCTGCCGGCTGTGTTGATCGCTACTGTATTTACCTTTGCACCACCCCTTATACATGTATTTAAAGATGCTGAAAATCGTAAAAAAGTCTACTCTGCAACTAAGCAAAAATTCAACAAAAAAACTGAACTATAGCATTCGCTTTAAGAATTCACCCGTAAAGCTTAACTTGTTTTTTGCAATTTGTTCAGGTGTGCCGGTTGCTACAATTGTTCCGCCACCACTGCCGCCTTCGGGACCCATATCAATAATATAGTCAGCCGACTTTATGACGTCGAGGTTGTGCTCGATAATAACCATACTATTACCGGTATCGACCAGTGCGTGCAGCACCAATAATAGTCGAGCTACATCATCGATATGTAGCCCAGTTGTTGGCTCGTCTAAAATATACAGCGTTCTACCCGTAGCACGCCTGCTAAGTTCGGTAGCTAATTTGACGCGCTGCGCTTCGCCACCACTGAGCGTAGTTGCTGATTGACCAAGTGTCATATAACCCAAGCCGACCTGTACGAGTGTTTCAAGTTTAGTTGCAATACTCGGCTGATTTGCAAAAAACTCCCATGCTTGCTCGATAGTCATTTTTAAAATGTCGGCAATTGTTTTACCTTTAAAAGTTACCTCAAGCGCTTCTTTGTTGTAGCGCTTGCCATTACACACTTCGCACACCACATATACATCAGGCAAAAAATGCATTTCTATTTTTATCATGCCGTCGCCCTGACAGTTTTCGCAGCGGCCACCACGCACATTAAAACTAAACCTGCCAGCTTTATAGCCACGAATTTTTGCCTCTGAGGTAGCTGCAAACAGCTCACGTATTGGCGTAAACAAGCCGACGTACGTTGCTGGGTTGCTGCGAGGCGTGCGCCCAATAGGCGACTGATCGATTATTACTACTTTGTCGAGGTGTTCGCTCCCCTCGATACTGTCATGCTTACCGGCTGGCTCGTGGGCATTATGCAGACGCGCATGCAGTTCTTTGGCTAAAATATCGTTTACTAACGTGCTTTTGCCCGAGCCCGACACGCCGCTTACAACCGTCATAACCCCAAGCGGAATGGTTGCGTCTATTGAACGTAAATTATTTTCGCGGGCGCCTTTTATAACAAGGGATTTACCATTGCCGCTGCGCCGTTTTTTTGGTACGTCTATTTGTTTTTTACCCGAAAGATATTGCCCTGTTATACTGTTAGCATTAGCGGCTACTTCTGCTGGGGTTCCAGCAGCCACTACTTCGCCGCCGTGTACGCCCGCCCCCGGACCAATATCTACTAAATAATCGGCGCTGCGTATTGTGTCTTCGTCGTGTTCAACTACCAAAACAGTGTTACCAAGCTCTTTTAGTCGCTTAAGTGTTTTTATGAGTTTTTCGTTATCGCGCTGGTGAAGCCCTATAGACGGCTCGTCTAGTACATACATAACGCCTTGCAAACCACTACCAATTTGTGTCGCTAAACGTATACGCTGCGCTTCGCCACCGCTTAAGCTCACTGCACTCCGGGCAAGTGTTAAGTAGCCAAGCCCAACCTCTTGCATAAACTGCAACCGTGCATTAATTTCTTTTAAGATTTGGCGCGCAATATCTAGTTCTTTTTGAGGTAGTTTTAGGGTGCCAAAAAATTCTACTGCCTCACGTACTGGTAGCTCGCACATATCCATAATCGAAGCTCCCTGTATGGTCACTGCGAGTACTTCGGGCTTTAAGCGCTTACCGCCACAAGCATGACACGGCTTCTCAATCATAAATCTGCCTATTTCGCGGCGCATAAAATCACTGTCTGTCTCTTTGTGGCGGCGTTCTAAGTTTGGTATAACACCTTCGTAAGTTGAGTCATAAAACCGACCACTACCAAGTGACAACCTGTATACTTGGTCGCCCGTACCGTACAACACCATGTCAAGTTGTTGTTTAGTTAAATGAGCAGTCTGCGTAGCGAGGCTAAAACCATTCGCATCGGCTACGGCTGCTAATTTTTTCATATTCCAGGCGTCTGGAGCCATGCGGTTATACGGCCTAATAGCACCTTCGGATATTGTTAAGTTACCGTTTGGAATAACAAGCTCTGGGTCGACTTCTAGCCGAGTACCCAAACCAGTACACAGCGGGCATGCGCCGTGCGGACTATTAAAACTAAACGTTCTTGGCTCCATTTCGGGCGCAACAAAATCTGGATAACTTGCATTATAGTACCGTTGACTAAACGAATGCTGAGTGTCTTTATCGTCTACATCGACTACATACAACTGGCCGTCGGCAAGTTGCAGCGCAGCTTCGACCGATTGAAAAATACGGCTAGCTTGTGCATCGCTATTAACTACGCGGTCAACAACAATCTCAATTGTATGTTTGTATTTTTTATCGAGTAGCGGAAACTCGTCTAGGGCGTACACAACTCCGTCAACTCGCGCCCTTGAATACCCCTGCCTTATATACAGCTCGGGTATGTGCGCATGCTCGCCTTTTTTGTCTATAACTACAGGGGCAAGCACAAGCAACCGATGATCTTTTGGCAGCAACATTACGCCGTCGCTAATTTCTTGGCTGGTCATGCTTTTTATTGGCGTACCGTCAGGACCATGCGCAATGCCTACGCGCGCAAACAATAAACGTAAATAATCATAAATTTCAGTAACTGTGGCAACCGTACTACGAGGGTTACGACTCGTAGACTTTTGATCGATGCTAATCGCTGGGCTTAAACCGTCTATTTGGTCAACATCTGGTTTTTCCATGAGGCCCAAAAATTGCCTTGCATAGGCGCTAAGACTTTCGACATAACGGCGCTGACCTTCGGCATAAATTGTATCGAATGCAAGGCTTGATTTACCGCTACCCGACAAACCGGTTATGACAACTAAAGAATTTCTCGGCATAGTAATGTCGATATTTTTTAAGTTGTGCTCACGCGCACCTTTAATAACTAGCTTTTCACTCACGTCACTATATTGTACCGCAACAGATACATTATGACTAGAACCTACTATGTACAAAAGCGCAGTAAAGTTACATTAGTGTAATGTTTTGCCACCTCGGGGCTCGTGCGTGCAATACGTGCGGGTCAGGTTGATCTTTGGTAAGTCGTAAATAAATAATCGGGTCAAACACTGTTAAAGATTCAGGTAAAATATCGTCTACTAATCCTGCAAAGGCGTGTTCTTCGGCCTGCGAAATCGGACCACCTTTAATTTTTTGTGCAAAAGTAATGTGTGGGGTTCTACCAACCGCAGTTGCACGCAGTGCCTGTGCTAGCTCGCCATTTTGGGCAAATTCGGTCGCAATTGCACCTATGGCTAGGTTTGTTTCACGTACAATAATGGGCATTGGCAGAACATTTTTTTGGTTGTCTGTTTCGGCATACGGCGCCGAAAAACCTTTCCAGCCTGCCGGTATAACACCGAGTTTGTTTTTATTATGTTTTTCGCCAAATGCATAAACTAAACCTGTTGGTACTTCTAACCTACGCGGCACCCTAAACAAACTATGTTTAAGTTGACTGGCTATACTTTTTGCAACTTTTTCGACACGCTCTGGGTCGGGGCATTCTTCTTGTTTTCTAAATTCCTTGACAAGTTTTTTTTGTTCAACAAGTGTAAGCGCAAGACTACCCGGCGATAAAACACGCCAATTTTTTGGCATGCGTTCGTGAAGTTGCCTTACAAAGTCAATTGTTTCGGGTGTTTTTAATACTTGCCTACGCAGCGCAAAGCTCGGTACAAAAAAATCAGGCGCAGTGCTCGCAAATGTTTTGCGAATTGCAAGCGCGCGATTGTCTGGCTCTAGGGTACTTCGAGGAATATGATACATTCCGTCACTACGTTTATTTCTATTCATACTAAGCCCCTACAACTTCCCTATTAGTTTTTATATTTGTAGATACTTTAAGTCTACTTACAGATCAAAATAATTCAAGTGTATTACACACAACACACAACAATAAGTTATAATTTAAACAGTGAATAAGTTATTAAAAAAAGCTGTATACGACATGATCGGTGTACTTATGTTAATTGGGGCACTTGCGTTTGGTTGGTTACCGGGCCCTGGTGGTGTACCGCTGCTACTAGGTGGGCTCGGCATGCTTTCGGTGCATCACGATTGGGCTAAAAAGCTACTTTTAAAAGCCAAAGAGCACGGTACGAATTTTTACGAATTGTTGTTCCCTGACAATAAACTAGTGTACTTATTATACGATGTTGTTGGTTTGGGCATTTTTGGTACTGCCCTATACATTATTTTGCTCGAGACAAAAAAAATAACGCAAACTGCAGCTATTGCTGCCGCTTTTATAGCGTTCGGGCTACTACTTACAAATCGTAAACGTTTGCTAAAGATAAGTGCACTCGTCAAAAAGATCACTAAAAAAGCATAATCAATATATAAAATACTATTGTATTAATATCAATTTTGTTGTATATTAGCATTAATTAATTAGTGGGTGCAATATGCTTGAATTACTCGTACTGGGGCAGATTCCTGGTACTACAACTCAGTTATCTATGTTGGCGGTTTTAAACATCATTTTTGTGGTGGCTTTAATTGTTGCCTGCTATACCTACAACAGCGTTCATAGCCGCCGGTTATGGCAATTACAGCGTCAACTGTTGGCAATTGAGTTTTACAGTTTATAAGTTATTAGCTGGCAGTATGCTTTCGGCGTACAGCTGTAGTTCGGTAAGCAAATACTCTGTTTTTGCGTTTGGCTTTTGGCTGCTAAGTTGCTGTAGTTGAGTCACGAATTTTGCATAGATACTAGCGGGGCCACCTGCATATAATTTATCACTGCGGTACGATTCGTAAGCATCGTATTCTTCGGGAGTCAAAAACTCTTTGTAGTTACGTGCTTTATACAGCGGCAAAAGTTGCTGCAGGCGTTTGTTGTGTATTTTTGGCAATAGCTCTGCAAGCGTTGCCGGAGCATGCGAACGTATGGTGTGCAGTTGTTGTTTTTCGTTTTGGTTCCAAAAGTTTTGGTATAACTGCGAATCAACATCACTAGCTACCAAATAAAGCTGTTCTTGTTGTTCGTCTAATATGCCGAGTGCACGTGCAACGTTATTTTTAAACTCTGGGTTGTTTTTAAGTGTTTCGGCATGTTTAGAAATTTGATCTACATCTATGGCAATTCTTTTTTTAGATTCAGCGTCTAGCACGCTTAGGGGCGCAATAGCCGGGCACCTGTTATGTTGTAGGGTTTTTATAGGTAACCTAGTGCCGGGCTCGTCGCGCTTTAAGCGCCATGCTATAGCAAGATCTTCTGCATTCATATTCAAAAAAGGCGTAGGGTCAAATCGCAAATCATATACTATTGTTGCGTCGCGCTTAGGGTGCGAAAGTAGCGGGTATACAACAGTAGTCTTTAGTGTTTCACCGGCGTACTTACCACTGGTGTACAAAAATACTTCCTCATGTGCAACAAGCTCGGCTATGTCTTTTTTAGCACGCTTGTTAAGCAAATAATCAAACAGTTTTGGTTGCGACTGTTTCATAAGTTTAGCAATAGCTATTGTAGCGTCAACATCTGCAAGGGCGGTATGAGCGTTTTCGTGCCCAATACCATTGGCGGCTGTCATGCTCTCTAGGCGCACTGTGGGGCCTCCCTTGTCGTCAAATGGCCATTCTATACCACTTGGTCGCAGAGCGCGCATCATTCGCAGCGCATCTAAAATATCCCAGCGGCTGCGGTCGTCCTTCCATTGCCACTCGTACGGCTCGTAAAAGTTACGGTATAGGGTGTAGCGCACGAATTCGTCGTCGAACCGCACATTATTAAAACCAACAAATATAGTTCCGGGGGTGGCGATATTATCGTTAAAATATCGACAAAAATCGGCCTCGGTTATACCGTCTTGCAGGGTCTGCTGCGGCGTAATACCGTGTATAAGTACTGCGTATGGGTCGGGCAATACATCTGGTGGTAGCTGTATTAATATATCGTCAGGCTCACCAATGGGCACAAGGTCAAGGCCGGTGCGCCGACCAGCAAATTGCATAATTCTGTCGCTACTTGGTCTAATACCTGACGTTTCGGTATCGTAAAAGTAAAATGTTAGGGCCATGCAATTAGTCTAGCACGTACCATTTGTGAATTGCTGGTGTACGCAAAGTTAAAAAACCTAATTAGTAGTAGGAATCTGATCAAACACTTCTTCTTGAAACACAATATCTTTCATTTTTGGACTAAAAGGGTTATTTGTGGTCGTAACGGCTATGGTGTAGCCTTTTAACGGGTCGTCTGTTCTTACTAGCGTGTATCTATATGTTGCTGGTTTACCTAGTGAACCTTCAGATTCTACCTTGTTTATTGTGTTCTCATAAATTGTTATATTTGAACTAAATTTTAAAGAAAAATCTCCTGCATCTTCAAACTTTTCCCGTAAGTCTGGTGCTAAATTGTTGTAAAGAGAAATATATTGATATTCGTTTAACAACCCAACTTGCTGCTTCGTGAACCTACCATAGCTATAGCCTGAGTAGCCTTTGAATGCAAAGTAAAGACCGGTTACAACTAGAATGGTGCTAATAAATATTAATACGATTTTTTTCATATATAAGTTAACCTTTTATAATTAAATTTGCTGACACTTTCTGGTGCCTGTTTTTTCTACAAACACGATAGTACCGTTATTTTGTTTTTTCCAAGAGCCTGTAACTTTCAGGCCAAAAGAAACAGGACTTTGTAGATCATATTGTCGGCATTTAAAAACTTCAGCCCGATTTCCAATGCTTACAGTACACGCCTTTAAATGATCCCAATAATTATATTTTTTATTACTTTTATTAACATCTTTATTGCATCTAACAGCATTATAGGTACTTACTACAGTCGGACTAAAATTTGCACTTAATGAAATTTCCGTATCTAAAGTTACATTAGTAAAATCTTTAGTTAAAACTGCGGCGTTATCACCATTAGTAATTGTTGTTTTGCTTACTGGCGAACCAGTAGTTGAACCTGCCGGAGGTGCTGGCGCGCCAACTATTGACCCACCACCCTGCAATTTTGCCGCGCTTACTGTTGTAGGGTTTAGTATACAACCTACAGCAGTTGAATATCCTAAGCTACTTTTTTGATGAGTTGGAATACACTTAACTATTTCTCTAGTTGCCTTGCTCACACAACCATTGTCTTTAAATTCGTAATATTCTGACGGATCAACGATACCCTCTAACCCACCATTTGGTCCTTTATTTTTAGTCTCACACTTAACTAATGGCGGGTATTCTTTACAGTTTTTAGCACCGCTAGAATTGCTATATAGTTCTTTGTAATCGGCTACACTACAATTTTGAGGCTGATTTGCAGCAGCTTTTGCTGCGTTAAGTTTCTGTGTTACTTCTTTTTTATCAAGATTAGCTGGATTAGTAGGTGATGGCGTGCCAACTATTGACCCACCGGGTAAATTTGTGGTTTGTGGTACAGGCTTTTTATCACCTGTTTTTGCAGAAGTTTGAGGTGAAGTACTGCCTGAATTTGTATTGTTTTGAGGTGCGGGTGTAGCTGGTGCATTAACCTGACATGCTATTGGCACTGCCGAGCCCGGAAACCCATATCCCTTACCATTAGATGGTGGACCGCTAGATGTATTAAACGGCAAAGAAGCATTGGCGCCGCCGCCTACGTTAATTAATGTACTTTGGCCAACCGAGTATAGTCCGCCCTTGTAAATGCCCTCTACGTACCAACTAAAACCATAGGCACTACGCAAAGGGCTACCTGGCCTATTAGCGGCTACAAACGCGTTAATGTCAGCGTTTCGGTATTGTGCTATGTTAGCCTTTATAGGTCCTGAATTTTTTTCTGACGATCCAACTATTTTTAATTCTACACTTGCCTCGCCGTCGTGGTCATATGCCCAGCCATAAAATATAGTACCCTTGTCTTTTAACTCACAGCTATCAATATAACCTATTGGCTGTTGATTGTAAGTAGCTGGGGCGGGTGTTGGGGCGGCAACCACACGAGCTTGATCCCATACAGTTTGCGGTGTTACATATTGCAACCCTTCATTAGTAACAATTAAACTACGTATAAAATCAATTCCACTCCAAATGCTTGCATCTACCACCCCATCTTTGCGCGAAGAATTAAAAAAGTTTTGAAAATTTAGTACAGCTTGTTTAGTTTTTGGACCAAATATACCGTCTTCAGCAAGGCCCTGACCGCAACAATCATTTAGGCTGCGCTGCAGTGCGCGTACACAATAACCAGTATTGGCATCGGCACTGTCTCTAGAACCTGCTTGTAGTGTAGGTCGACTATTTACATCTGGATTACATTTTGAAAAATAAGGGTTAGCCGCCTGGGCTACCGCAGCTTTTGCTTTGTCTGCGTTGTATTTGTTGTAAACAATGCCACCTAGTGCTCCTATAAAAATTACCGCAATGCCTACAACTACAATTATGTTTCGATTTTTTACAAAGATTTGTTTTAATTTATTGTTTTTTGTTTTTTGTTTGCCATTTATTTCCTTTTATTTTCTATGCGATAAATGAATACACTTACGCTTAAAATATACTAGTTCGTTTATAAAATCAAATTTTGTTTATAACTCGCCCAACCACTTGGCTAGCATCTACCGGGCCATAAAAGCGTGAATCGATCGATTCGTCGCGGTTATCGCCAACAACAAACAGCTCGCTGTCTTTTAGCGTAATGTCTATACTAAAATATTCCGAACCAGTTGTGTCAGCTACCCATTTAAATGTGTCGTCAGGCACAAAACCTTGTTTATATTGGTCATTATAAACAGTAATAATACCGTCTTTAACAGTTACCCGCTCGCCTGGCAAGCCAACTACTCGCTTTACTACATACTCTTTTACAGGTACGGCTGTTGGGTCAAATAAATTATTTTCTTCTTTTTGCACAACTACAATTGCACCCCTTGGTGGCATATATTCGTTGCGGTTTACTTGCGATAATGTTTTTTGTGCCTTAACCAGTGGGTGAACCGATGTATCTTGCAGTGTTGGATACATACTAACCCCGTCAACAGTAAATACGCCCACAATAAAGGTTGTCACAACCAGTGCACCGCTCGCCAAAAGTAGTAGCCCTAGTAGCAAAACCCTGTACCTAAACAAGGTCATTGGTATAGATTCGTCATAAAATGTGGCCTGCGCACCAGCCTTAGAGCTGTCTACGCTCGTAACACTTGCGGTTGCAATATGTGTTTGTTTCCAGATGCGTTTGCGGTGAACCGCTTTTAAAACCGCCAAGCAAAACGACCACACTATAAGTGCTAAAATAGCATACACAATAAAACGTATGGTATTAGATTGAGTCAAAAATATAGCCTGAACCGTATAGGGTATGTCGGCTATGGTACCCCGCTCTATGGGTGCCGTATCGCTCAAACTCGAACCATTTGTAAACACTACTCTGCGCGTAAGTGTGTGATCTCCGCCACTAACATAGCGTGTATCAAAATCTTGCAGAGTCTTTTTTTCGTAGACCGGCTTACCGTCAACGCTGTATATTACTTTTTGCACCTTTGTTTGGTCGGGCGCCACCAAATAGCCTACGCGCAAAGCATCACTTTTTTGAGATATTTTTTTAGGCGACAATACCATTGGTTTACCCTGAAACTGCGTTTTACAGTCAGCAGCTAGCTGACAAAGGTCAGTATTGGGATCAGTTAAAATAACTTGTGGTGACGAGGCCGACTGCATACCGGTCGAACTGGCCGAACCTAAATATAGCTGATACGTACCACCAGCAAACGGTACGTTTGAAGCTACTTTGGTAAATGTTGTTCCGTTTACTTTAGCGCTAGCAAGTTGTATGCACGATTCTGACTGGCCTATGGCGTCAAGGCTCTGCGTACTTAAAACTGCTTGTTCGCTAACTTCTTTGGTGCCGAGTTTTACATATATGTCGAATGTGCCTTGTTGTATAGGTGTAAGCGCACTTGCCGGGCTGTCGCCGCCGCATTGGGTAAACTGTTGTGCCATAGTGGGTCGGCTTATTGTAGCTACAGATAAGAGCGTAACAATTATGCTAAGCACAAGTAGTTTGGGTATTTTCATAACTAGTACTACCTTACTATAAAACTCTGTAATAAATCTAGCTGCTTATGGCTATTGACAGCCCCCCCGCAATGGTATGTTCGTAACTAGAGCTGAATATAAACAAAAAACAATAAAAAAGGATACTATGAAAAAGAATCAAGATGGTATTGTACACCACTTAGCATTATTGCTTGTTGGTGTAGTGGTACTTAGTGCTATAGGCTTTGCAGGATATAGGGTGTATAACAACAAAAATAGTGTAAAGGCTAAGGCAGCTGGGTATCCATTAGTAGGTGAGTATAAAGGTAAAAATACAAACGTTAGAGTTAAGGCATGTAGACCATCTGCATATGATATAAAAGACAATAAACGGTATTATCAAGTAAAATTTTTATCAGAGTCTAACGGAGCAGTTATATTTGATTTTGCCAACAAAAGTTTATTGCCATTAAATGCATTTAAAACAACTGTATACACTAGATCTATGACGCTTAATGATAAGGTGACCCTACAACCACATGCTGGTGGAAATAATGGGTATTACACATTCATACCTACTACGCTTTACGTATCCACACTACCAACCTGTTAAAAGTAATTTTAATAAATTAAATTAGTGAAAAGTAAAGTAAAACAAAATGTACGCACTTTAGTGCAAATGGGTTTATCAGGTCGAGGCGGTGGGGGTGATGCATTTAATTCCTTCAGCTCTATGGCAAATTGTTAGCTATTAACATACGGGTCTATATCAAACTTGCGCTTTAGGCCTTCGTAGTTCATGTAGCGAATAACGCCAAATACAGGCCTATCAAACCACGGCCTGTCATGCACGCCGGCAACGCTCCAAAGTATGCCGGCGTAGCCGTTTGGATCGCCGCCGTCTATGCTGTAAAAATCGTTTAGTTTTATTAAAAACTCTATTGCTTGTTCGGGGCTGTCGGTCCACTCGAGCACCTTTTTAGCCCAATACATACGCATGTAACCGTGCATTTTACCGCTGGTTGTTAATTGGCGCTGAGCCGCGTTCCAGGCTGGGTCGTGCGTATTGGCGCTTTGTAGCTGGCTATAGGTATACAAAAATTCCCTTGGGTCTTGTTTGTGGGCATCTAGCGAAGTTTTTGCCCAGTTTGGTGCAGCTAGTATATTGTCGTAATTGGGTTCGTAATAACAGTAGTTATCGGCGAGTTCTTTGCGCACTATCATTTCTTCTATAAGTGAGTCTATGCCGTGCTGCAAGGTGTTTTTAGCATCTTCGGGTTTTGGCATTTTAGGGCTAGATAAAAAGTGCAGGTCGCTGCCATTTTGCAGTGCAACTTGACGTAGGCGCAGGGCGACCCGCAAACTAGAAATTTGGCCAAAATGTAGGTACGGGCTTAGATCAGACTGACTCCCCTTGCTTGGGTCATTACGGTCAACCGCATAGGTTTGCAGCTTTGTGGCTATAAAATGTTCTAGCAGAGTGTGGGCGTGCGATTCGCCACTTTTAAAAACCAGTGTTGTGCCGTTGCTGGCAATTGCATTTGTTAGCTTGTGTATATGTGGTAACAGCGTTTTTATAGGCTCAACATGCCCCGGCCACTTATGGGGGTGTTTGACCGCTGGCTCTATGTCAACTAAGTACGTGCCCAGTAGTTTGTGAATTTTGGGCCTCAGCGTATAGGCGCCTACTTCTTTTTTGGGGCTTGTTACCCATACCGGCACAACGTTATGTGTGTCTACAACGTAAACCGCACATTCCGCAGCGTTGGCAATTGAGTTTTGCAGCTTTTGTGGGCCCCTAAGTGGGTTAAAGTCAAAGTAAATTGCATCTGGGTTTGTGTGGTGCAGTACTGCTTGCAGGTTTTGCTTAGGCTCACCAATAAGCAGCATAAGCGGTATACTGAGTTTTTGTAATGAATGCTCGACTTCTTGTAGGCCTGTAAGCATAAATTCATAATGCTCGCGGGCCCTATTACCGGTTTTGGGTAGCAAACAAAACACGACCGCCAAGGGCAGTTTTTTAGCGAGTGCGTGTTTTTGAGCAGCCAACAGCGCGTGGTTGTCTTGCACACGCTGGTCACGGCTCATTACGTACAGCACGCAAGCGCCATTAGCAGCTTTTGTGTTTAGCTTTTTAATGCGCTGTTTTAGCAGGTCGTTATTAGACATTACTTAATACTCCAGTGTACAAATTTCACCTATGTGAATGCGCTCGCCTGGGGCTATGCCCTGTTTTTGCAAATGGTGCATAATGCCCATTTTTTTCATAATATCGCGCAAACGGCGCTGACCTTCTTCGGTATCGGCGTGGGCCCTAACTGCAAAACGCTCAATTTTACGCCCAGATACTTTATAGCCGTCGTCTACTTTTGCGACCTTCCAGGCGTTTTCGTCAACTTCTACACCAATGACAGGAATTACATCAACAGGTTCGTTAGCTTTTAGATCTGTGACGACTCTTAGCACTTCGTATAACAATGTTTGGGTATTTTGTTTACTAATAGCAGAAATACTAAATAATGTTGCGCCTTTTGGTAGGACTTTTTTAAGTTGCTTTAACTCATCATTAATTATGTCTTGGTCAAGGCCATCGATTTTAGTTAAAACAACAATTTGTGGCTTGGTAGAAAGATCAATTTTATATGCCTTAAGCTCTTGCATGATGGTTTTGTAGCTTGCAACAACATCGTTGCTCCAGGAATCAATTAAGTGCACTAAGACCTTTGTGCGCTCGACGTGGCGTAAAAACTCTACACCAAGCCCCTTACCTTCACTGGCGCCCTCTATAAGGCCAGGGATGTCTGCTACTAGCAAAGAAGCATCTTTAGTAACAGGCACAATGCCTAGGTTAGGCACTAGTGTTGTAAATGGGTAATCGGCAATTTCAGGACGTGCGTTACTGAGGCTTGCTAAAAACGTTGATTTACCGGCATTAGGTAACCCAACCAAACCAACGTCTGCAATCATTTTAAGCTCTAGCTGGGCTTCAAATTCTTCACCGGGTTCGCCTTTTTCGGCAAATTTAGGTGCCTGCCTTGTACTACTAGTAAAGTGAGCATTGCCAAAGCCACCCTTGCCACCGCGGGCTATTTTAACCTGTTGTTGGTCGGTATGTAAGTCTGCTAATAATGTTGTGCCCGACTTATCGTATACAACCGTACCAACTGGCACTTCTACTAATAAATCCTGCCCATTTCGGCCATGCTTGTCAGAATCTTGTCCGGGTTTACCAGGGTCGGCGGCAAGTTCTTTTTGAAACCTAAAGTTAGCAAGTGTATTTTGGTTACGACTGGCTCGCAAAATAACGTCACCGCCATCACCGCCGTCACCACCATTTGGGCCACCTTTATCTATGTATCGCTCGCGCCTAAAGCTAACAATTCCGTTACCTCCGTCGCCAGCTTTAATATGCACCTGTGCTTTGTCTATAAACATGTTAGATTAATTATACAATTTATAGAGGTAGAATACTATTGCTTACGCTTATTCTACGTGAGATTCAATTTAATGAGGGCTTGTTAGCCTGAGTGCAATTTGGGATGCATACGAGCATTGCAACCGCAAGCGCACTAACGGTGCGTTGAGTAGCAAGGCGCAAGCATGCGCCTAAAGTGTACCAAGATAACAAACCGCGACTAGTAGACAAACTTTAAATTACCTGGACCAGACAATAGCTTATAGTCTTTTTTATTCCAGCCACCTCTTGGTGTCGAGTCAGTCATACTAACTTGGCCACTCGAGTTCATTTCTGATATCCAAAAGCTACCATCTTCGTTTACAGCCTCTACGACAGATACGTGGTTGTTTCCTTCGTTGACTGCAACTGCGCCAACTGTTGGAGTTAGGCCTGTAGGAATACCAGCACGCTGCGCCAACCTATACCAACTATACGCATTACCAAGGTTGCTTGGTACGGGGTTTCCTAATTCGGCACGCCGAACCGCCGCATACCATGTACACCAGCCGTAATCGTAGCCATTAGAGCCGTATATGGGGTTTACACCTCCCCAAGCAAAACCGGCGGTTGCTGTGTACACAACTACTGGCGGCGGCACACTGCCGTCTCTGATTAAAATGCGCTCGCCCACTTTAATTCCAGCCACCTCGGCATCGTTATCGGCAACAACTTGATCTTTAATTGCGCGGTATTTACTTGTTACCGAATCAACAGTGTCACCAGTTTTTACCTCGTATGCAATACCCGTTACTGGGGGAATATAAAGTGTTTTATCTGCAGCTAAAGTATCAGCGGTAAGTCCATTCGACCATTTAATGCTATCGCTGGTTACCCCATAAGCTGCCGCGAGCGCAGACACAGTGTCACCCTGCTTGGTTACGTATGTCTTAATGTCTTTTTTAGACTTTAGCGCAGTAGATACAATCTGTGGTTTTGTTATACTTTGTGACCCAGATACAACCAATGCTAATTGTTCGTTTTGGCTGTCGGCATTGTTTTTTACAGATGTTGTTTCGGCAATACGGGCGAGGCGTGCTACCTGAACGGCAATATCTGCACTCGATAGCTCGTCAAGCGGGTTGCTTACGATTGCATTTTGCTGCTGATTAGCTGAAGTCTGTTTAATTACACTGCTACTAGTAGGGTTTTTGATCACCAGCAATATAACCGCAATAAGCACTACGGTATTTAATAGTACAAGGGTATTACGAATATAGCGCTTTTGAAAACGGCGCCTTGCTTTTTTGCCAGTGTCGGCAACTTTATTACCTACAACATTATAACTTTTAGCGACAATAGAGACGCTTTTTATAGATTGTTGGTTACGAATAAACTACTCCTGTGGTCGCTAAGCGACCCTATATCTGTAATCGACTATAAAAACATGTAATTACTTGGATAAAATTATACCAATTTATAGTGATGTTGGTCAATACGCTAGCCCTATTCGAGGCACAATTTTTTGCAGTGCTGGGCTGTTGCCGCTTCGTGTTCTTTTAACGTATTTGAAAAGTAAGTCACTCCATCGTCACCAGAAACAAAATACAAATAATCTGTTGTGGCAGGATTTGCGACAGCATTAAGTGAACTTGAGGTTACATTACTAATTGGCCCCGGTGGTAAACCTTTATAGAGCCGCGTGTTGTAAGGGGTGTCTGTAAAGACCGATCGCTCTAAACCTGCTACCTCTGCGCCATAGTAAGCGGTTACATCAGAACCTAGCTGCATACTCTGTCTATAGCGTTTTAAAAATACCTGAGCTGCCTTTTTTTTATCAGTTTCGTTCGTTACTTCTTTTTCAACAATTGAAGCTATAATAACACCTTCGTGCACCGTTAAGCCCTGCTTAGCAATACCCGCACGCACATCTGGTGTAAGCGCAAGTGCCATTTGGTCAAGCGATGAATTAATTATTACTTGCGGTGAGGTAGTTGCCGTACGCTGAAAACTCTCTGGGTATAAATAGCCTTCTAGGCTTGCGCCGGCGGGCTTGTCTGTGAGAGCCGGGTGTGTAGCATACTGTGCTGGGTCAAAAGCCTTATTTACCACGTCTTTACCTACGCCAAACTGAGCAAATGACGCTACAAAAGAGGCTTGTATTTGATCGAGCCGCTGCGCAGGCAATATAGTAAACAGATCTGTTGCTACTTTGCCGTTAATAATTAATGCTACGATTTTTTCAATACCGTCAGCTGGTGTAATTGCATAACTACCTGCTTGAAGCTTATCTCGAACGTTGCGTGTGCGTACATACCATTCAAAAGCATTGGCACTGCGTATTAACCCGCGCTGCTCAAGAACACGCGCAACCGCGGCAACACTACTGCCAGGTGCCACGGTTATGATTACGCTTTGCGTATCGGCCGAAACCGGCTTTAAATTATTCTGATACGTTGTGCGAATAAAAATAGTAGCTAGTATAGCTGCTGTTAGCACAAGCAGACAAACCACTAATAATATTGTTTTTTTACTCCGTTTTTTTACTTTATACATACGCGTTCTCCTGCATATCAAAATAGCGCTGTAGTACCATACACGCAGCTATTGAGTCATTGTGCTTAGTAGAGAGTTTGTGCTGTGCTATGTATGCGTCTGCGTCTACCGAGCTAAACGACTCGTCTACGTACACGATTGGCAGAGATATATCTTTTTTTAAAGTACTTACAAATGCTTCGATTTTTTTTGCTTGTGCAGTTTGCTCGCCATTTTCGTTTAGCGGTGTGCCAATTACTATGCTTATCACTTCTTGCTGAGCTGTTATGGTGTAGCGTATAGCTACAATAGCATCGGAAATTGGTTGCGCCGGTATGACGCCGAGCGGGTGTGGCAGCCTGGCAATTGTGTGGCCAATTGCAATACCTATGCGCGCATCGCCAATGTCGAGTGCCAGTATATTACCTATTTTATTGTTTTGCATTAACCTGCTCGACAACAACATTTATTTTAGATGCTTTTTTTGGAGTTTTTGTCACCCAAAAAGGATCGTAGCGAACAACAACATCTTTAACACCAGAACGCTGCAAAAGAAGCGCTTGAATATCGCCACGGCTCATGCCAACTACTTCGTTAGCTATTCCTGATGTATCTATGTCTGGACCAACAGTAGCAATAGCTGTAATTTGTAGCTTTTGGTCACTTGGAGATTTTTTTTCTGTTATTAGAATCTGTTTTTTATCTAATCCGTTATTTAGAATTTTAAGTTTATTGTCTGATATTTTTGATTTTATATCGGCTTCTAAAAGATTTTGAATATCTGTTTTTGATACAGCTAACATTGTATAGGTGGTTTCTTGTGTCACCACTACATCTGCAACTTCGGCGTCAACTTCTGCGCTTGTAGTAATTTTTGGCGTGCCTTCGCTTAAGGTTTCGGTTAACGCAAACAGCCCGGATTGTTCTAGCATTGTTATGAGCTCACTTTGTGCAGCCGTTTTTGATTTACCAGCAAGCTTTGCTTTTGCTGCCGTTATATCTTCTTCGCTTACTACAGTTACTAATTTGCTTGTGCCACCACCCATTGCACCGCCTACGCCTGTTATAGTTGTTGCAAATGAAGATACATAATCGCGACCTGCAGTTAAGTTACTTTCTCCTCCAGCTTTTTGTGCAGTCACAGTGCTTATTGCTTTACCATTCTTTTTACAGTTTCCGTTACTAAAAAAATCGCTTCCCGGTACTGTAATACTTTCGTCTAACGCAAAAGAGTACCCGCTGTTAGTAAATGAAGTGCCGGCGGGTACTAACACAGATACATCAGTGCAATTGACAAGAGTCATATCTCCTGTAGCTTTTGTGCCAATATCTTTTTTACCCGTTGCAGCGACTTTTTCGGTGTCACTTTTTTTAGTCTCTTGTATAGTTGCTGGCAAAATAGGTTTCGACGCATCAAAATCTTTTACGTTTGTAGTGGCTTGCAGCTGCAAAACTGAGTCTATACTAGACACGTCTGTTTTAAGCGTAATTGTTGCTTTTGGTAAGACAAATGCAGCAAAAATCCAAAAAACTACTACCACAACTAGTAAAGATGAGCCTAAAACTACTTTTAGTCTAAAGCTATTAAAGTTGGGAACTTTAAGCTTTTTGTTGAATGAATCACCCTTTTGTTTGGGTTCTTTAACGGTGTTGTCTAGTTGAATGACATCATTGTCATTTACACCTACTTTATCGGTATCTGGAGGTGTATCGCCTGGTTCTTCAAGGTCGACTGACGCAACTACAGTAAGCAGCGGTGACGTAGCTTTATGTAATACGGGCTTTGATGTTAAGTTTTTGGCAGTATGCAAACCTGCGGCACCTGCAGCAGCTACAATAGCTGGGCTACTAGTTATTAACACAATACTTTTTTTGTATGTGTCTTCAGCTTTTTTTATAAGCTTTAAGTTAATGGTGCTAGTAAAAACACCTGTATGAGCAGGTAGTACAACGGCAATTACTTTGTTTGTGCTTTGCTTGATTTTACCAATAACGGCTGTTATTTCATCGTCTTGGTCAACATATATTGTTTGTTTTGCCATGGTTATACCTTTAATAATTTGTTGACTTTATCTTTTATAGATTTACCACTTCCACTCATATTGTTTGTTGTTAGCGTATCTGCGCCAACGCGCAACAAACCCATGGCAGTAATAAAAGTGTGGTCGGTGATTGTATCTGTTGTATCTGTTATGGCCGAAACTTCATTTGGCTGTATGTGGTGTATGTATGGTTTTTTAGTGAATGGAAGATCGCTATACCATTTTGATTCTTGCAGCGTATCAACAAGCATAGCAAGCGAAGACCCACCGCCACATAACAACATGCGGTGCGGAAGTGTTTCTAAAGTAAATTCTTCGAGTGCAATTTGCACACCGTTGGTCCATACCTCAAGCGTAGAATGTAGTGCTGCCTCAACTTCTGCAATCTTTTGCTTAGGTACACGGCCGTCTGTTAGCCCAAGTTTTATTGCCTCTGCTTGCAAATACGTAACATCCAGCTGCCGTTCTATTGAGCGTGAAAATGCCCTGCCACCAATGCCAAACATTTTAGTACCCATAACTCCACCCTCGCTAACAACCGCTAAGTCTGTTGTGCCGCCGCCGACATCCATAAGTATAGCGTTAGTTTTGTTATGGTCGTCATTGCCAAGTACTGCACGTGACACTGCAAATGGCTCTGCAGCCACAGCTAACAAGTCAAGGTCTAGCATTTCGGCGACACGCTCCAGTGCTCCAATATGAATCATAGGTGCGAATGCAGTATAAAGCTGAACACTGACTTCTTTGCCCTGAAAGCCAATTGGGTTTGTTATTTCATAACCGTCTATAAGTATGCGCACTAATGCGCTGTTTACCATTCGTACCTCTACGTCTTTACCACCCAGCTCTGTACTAAGCTCTTGTTTAGCTTGTTGTTGAGCTCGCGACTGAACTAAGCGAATAATTTTAGAAAACTCCGTGTCGTCAATGGGTTTTTGATGGTCTTTTCGGTGAATTCTTATTGTAGAGGTTGAGCCTTTTACAAGCTCGCCCGCTATGCCAATTACGACGCGCGTGCCACTCATGCCGGCTTGGTCTTCTGCTTCGGCCAGTGCAGTATCGCAATTTGTTGTAACTGCGGCTATGTCTGCTATGGCACCTGCTTGCATATCTGTAATTGATTGATGGGCCTTGCCCACACCTACGATTTCTATTGTGCCGTTGCGTAGTACTCGGCCAATTAATGCTTTAACATTTTCTGTACCAATATCGAGTGCTACGACGTAACTTTCGGCTAACGCAACCGGCAATTTGACGCTTTTTACTCTAGTAAAAACTTTTTTACTAGTACCCTTAATACGACTTATCATGTTACCTAGTAGTATACCATGCTAAACAGATGGCGTGTCTACTGTGGGTGGTCGTTTTATGATTCTAATGCGCTGGCTAAAAATCCGATCACACTCACACGTGCTGCGTCTGCCGCTAAAGTCGCACTTAGATGTTTAGTTTCAGCATTAAAATGTACTGATTTTTCGTCGACACATAATATACCAATCGCTAAACAAGTTCTTCTTATTTGAGCTTCGGTTTCGCCGTTAAAAACTACTTCTACTTGTCTGTCGTTTTGTCGTATATCCATTTATTACTGTAAAGCTGCCTTTATACGCCGTATGCCGGCACTGCTTGCTTCCTCTTTTAGTATTTTGAACCTTCTATTGTCTTCGAACAATTGTAGCGTATGGTCAACATGTGGTCCACCGCAAATTTCAAAACTAAATGGCTTGTCGGCACCGTCGGCTATCATTTTGTATACCTTAACTGTGTCGCCGTAGCGGTCACCAAACTGGCCTAAGGCACCCATTTCTTCGCGGGCTTGCTTGGTTGGGTATTCGGCAAAACTCACTTTTAAATCTTTGCTAATTTGATCGTTCACAATATCTTCAACTTGCTTAATTTGCTCGGGAGTCACTTTTTGGTCATGAGTAAAGTCAAAACGTAGGCGTTCTTCAGTAATATTGCTGCCATTTTGTACCACGTGGTCACCCAAAACATCGCGCAGCGCCTGATACATTAAGTGTGTCGCCGTATGGTACTTTTTGTGCTGCAAAGTGTGACCGCCCAGACCGCCCTTAAAAGCACCTTTAGTAGCCGTTTGACTGCGCTCGCGCTGAGCTTTCATTAAATCATCGAATTCTTGCTGCCAGTTAGCGCTAACCTGTATACCTTGCGATTTGGCTTCTTCTACACTTAGTTCAAGTGGGAATCCGTACGTATCGTATAGCGTAAATACTTCTTGGCCCGTCAGACCACCATCAGCAAACTTAGCTAGTTGCTGTATACCCTTACGCAATGTTTGTCTAAACACCTTTTCTTCTTTGACTAACACTTCTATAACTTTTTCGCGGTTCTGTGCAACTTCCGGGTAGTCGTTGTGATACAAGTCGGCAATAACCGGAACAACCTCTTGGCAGAAGTTTTGGTCAATACCAAGGTCAAACGCAAACCTAATCGCACGACGCATGAGGCGGCGCATAACATAGCCTTGTTCTTTATTGCTTGGCACAACGCCATCAACCGCCAAAAAGGTTGCCGCACGCAAGTGATCGGCTATAACGCGCATACTCTCTGTATGGTCTTCGTATGATTTTTTGCTTAGTTTTTGCAGTTTTTCAATAATGGGCCATAACACACTAATTTTGAACATATCAGGGCTGTTTATTGCTGCTGCAGCAATACGCTCCAAACCGGCACCAAAATCTACGTTTTGCTTTGGCAGTTTTTCAAAACCCTTCTCGGTGCGCAAGTATTCCATAAATACATTGTTGCCTATTTCCATATAGCGACCACAATCACAGTTTGGGTGGCAATGTTCGCCCCATTTAGTGTCGTGTTGCACGCCGTCAAACAGGTAAAAAACTTCACTGTCAGGCCCGCAAGGCTCGCCGATTTTTACGTCTTTAGGGGCGCCATTTCGGCTCCACCAGTTTTTTTCGTCATAATAAAATATTCGCCCGCCTTGCTCACCAAGCTTATAGCCATTTTGCTCAGACCCTATTTCAACTTCTTTTGTTGATATGCCCTTGCCATCAAATAACTTACTCCAAATGGCTGCACTTTCGGTATCTTTGGGCACACCGTATTCGGCAAAGCCACTGCAGCAAGTAACGTACAGTTTACTGGGGTCAATGCCAACAACATCGGTCAAAAATTCAAAAAACCAAGCTATTTGCTCGGCTTTAAAATAATCACCCAAACTCCAGTTGCCAAGCATTTCAAAAAACGTCGTATGGCGGTTGTCGCCTACGTCGTCAATGTCTTGTGCCCGTAAGCAGGTTTGACTGTCTACTAAGCGTGTTCCTGCTGGGTGTTTTTCGCCCAACAAATACGGCACAAGCGGCTGCATACCACTGCCAGTAAACAGTACGCTTGGCTCGTTATAAGGTACCATTAATGCGCGCGGGATAACGGTATGTTTCTTCGAGGTAAAAAATTCTAAGTATTTGTTGCGTATATCTTGTGCATTCATGTGTTATATTGACTTTCTTGTATATTCTTGCTACTATTTGCGTATCACCATAACCAAGCAGGCCTAAGGTTTCGACCGACCGCTACTCTTGGTTTTTTTGTACTCTACATTCCGCTTTAGCTGGCTCATTCTAACTATTTTTTTTGTAAAGCGACCTAACAATTTAGAGTATCTATCATTTGGTACAACTAGGTGCAAAAGCTTTTTCTTTTCTTCAAGATACTCGATTAAACAAGCAAAATCACCGTCACCACTAATAATCAACGCTTTGTCATAATCATTGATTACTTTTGCAGCGGCATACAAAACCATTTCAGCATCGACATTACCCTTTACTGCAACCTTGCCGTCAATACTATATTCGGTAGTCGGTTTAAAAATCAACCTATACCCACTGGCCTGCAAACTATCATAAAGCGCTTCGTTGCCTGGCATCATACCAATAAACAAGTACGCTACTTCTATGTGGTATTTATTTGTTAAATAGAGCCTAAACTTACGCCAATCTAACTGCCAGCCAAGAGACTTAATGCCAAGGTTTAAGTTTTGACTGTCTATAAAAGCAAAGTTTGGAAGTTTTTTTTGCATAGCTACATTGGGCATAATAACAGTTTAGCATATCTGTTAATTCGGTACAGCTGCTATGAGGCGTGGGTAGAATAGTTGTTTTTTGCTTTAAACACTCAGTCTTGTTTATGCAAAATAGTAAACAAATCTTAGCAAATGATGCCGCCGCCAATACACTCATTTTTGTGGTACAACACCGCCGACTGCCCAGGAGTGAGCGCGCGCAAAGGCTCGCTCAGGTGTAGCGTATAGCAATTATTTTTAACCTTTTCTATACCCGTAACTTCTGTCAATGGACCCCTGTGCCGCGTGCGCACGACTAATTCTTTAGTAGGCACAGGTTGCCGTAACCAATGAGGACTCGTAATGGTAATAGTACTACTCCATAGCTTTTCATCTTGAATATCACTGGTAACGTACACCTCATTTTTAGCCATGTCTTTACTTGTTACGTAATATGGCAACCCACCACCAACGTTCAGACCGTGGCGCTGGCCAATAGTGTAGTATATAGCACCGTCGTGTTGGCCAACAGTTACACCATTTTGATCTACAATAGCACCCGGCTTTTGCGGTGGTAAAAACTGCTGCAAAAACTCTTTAATACCTACCTTACCAACAAAACAAATTCCCATGCTTTCTTTTTTAGTTGCGGTGACAAGCTTAAACTTTTTGGCAAGCTCCCGAACCTGCGGTTTTGTGTAGCCTGCTAGTGGAAATAATGTTTTGGTCAACGCGTCGTTTGTCATGCGGTACAAAAAGTATGTTTGGTCTTTATTGGTGTCTGTCGCAGCAAACAAATGACCGTCTCTAGAGTTAGCATAGTGCCCTGTTGCCACGTAGTCTGCTCCTTGCTGCAGTGCGGCTTTTAAATACAGCTTAAATTTAACTTCTTGGTTACACATAATGTCGGGGTTTGGGGTTATGCCAGCCTCAAAGCCGTCAAGCATGTACTGCACAACACTGGTAAAATACTCTTTTTCGAAGTCGAACATTTTAAACTCTATACCTAGTTGTACGGCTACTCGCTTTGCGTCTTGGTAATCATCCTTCCAGGGACATGGGTAGCCCGGCAGGTCCTTGGACCAGTTTTTCATATATACACCCACAACGTTATAGCCCTGCTCTTTAAGTAGTGCTGCACTAACAGAGCTATCTACTCCGCCACTTAAGCCTACATAAACTGTCTTTTTAGCTGCCATAAGTTACTTATTATACAACGTATATAATGATATGTCGAATAAGGCACTACTAATTAAGAAAATGGGTGCTCGCCACGGTTAATTTTTCGTTTGAGCATACTCAGTTCATATCTTTTACCAAGCCAAAATGTCGAAATAATAAATGGAAAAATAATTAAAGCTGGTTGCCAAACAATTTTAGTATTTACACTAGATACCGGCTGTGAAGCGGACTTTCCCGTAGTAGTATTTGTTTGGCTAAGCGGACCGTTACCGACACCTACTAATTGTAAATATGCAGAACTACCATCTGTATCTACAACTTTAATAATAATGTTGTAGATACCGGCGTCTTTATAAATATGTTTTATATTAAATGCACCCGGAAAAGGTTGACTAGATAAATCAGCCGCCGTTCCGTCACCCCAATCGATGCTTACTGCATATGGACCACTACCGCCGCTAATAACTAAAGGCCAAGTAAGTGTCTCACCCGGAAAGGCACCGCGCTTTGCAAAATTACTAGTTAGCGTAACTCTGTTCTTAGAACCAGTTTTAGTATCGTTAAAGCTTACGTTGACAATGTTTGAATCTGGTCCAGCTTGGTCAAGATCATCATACACACGCGCGACAAGTTCGTTCGCTCCGCTAAATAAGTCGATTTGAATACTATAACTACCATTCGTACACTGTACAGATCCTGCAAATACATTATTTTTAAACATTTTTACAAGCACTGTACCTGGGCAAAGTCCGGCAGCCCTTATGGGTACCTCAGTAAAAACTTGGTTATTATTTGGAAAGGTTATTGTTGCGCCTGTTGTTGGTGGAGCGGCGCTAATAGTGCCGGTAAGACCTACCGAATCAGTACTTGTAGCAGCATACACACTACCAGAAAAAGATACTATTAAAAGTAATGTTGTCAAGAAGGGAATGATGGTTCGTAAATATTTCATTTTTGCTTATGTTTATAGTTTAATAGTACAAACAATTACTATAATAAACAAACCTGTAGTACCGCTATAACAATAAAAGTTAGATTGAAACGCTACTTGCGCCTAGAAACGGCTTGGCTGTTATACCTTCTGAACAAGTAGAAAGCGCTTCCGATGAGTAGTAAGATTACTGCAGCAGCTATTATTAACAACCAAAATGGAATGTACCAAAATGTCGAGGTGTAGTTAAGAATTTCACCACCACGCCCGAAAGATATGTTAGCTGTAACCTTATAGCGTCCTGGGGCATTTACCCCCTTGAGTTCATCTTTAAAAATACGACTACTTGAAGGTAAAATGTTAGCTCTAGGAGTAGTGTTATTGAGCTCGTAGGCATAGACTTGTTTGCCTCTAATATCAAAAACCTGAACTTGGCCGAAAGGTTTCGAAAAACTATTTCCTAAATTTTTGATTTGTATACCTACTTGTGTTGGTTTTTTAGTAAAAAGAGTGCCAGCTTTTTCACCTATAAACACTTTGATGTTCTCAATTTGAATTTTTTCAGTAATATTACCCGGTACTTCTATTAACACCAATGAGCCCACACTTGCTGTAAGCGCCACCTGACTAGAGCCCTGTTCGTCGCTTGCTTTGGGCACTGCCTGGTAACGAATAACACCATAGTAAGCGCCTGGTGCAGCTTTCGCAGGTAATTGTACTGGAATACTAACTTCTTTTTCTTGATCTGGAGCTAATTCAACATCTTTTAAGTCTGGAATAAACTCTTTTACAGAAGCAGCGCTACGCTTTGTAGTATCTGTGATAAGGCGCGGCTCTCCTGTTTGATTAATAGTATCTGCTTCGAAATCATTAATTAACGCTTTAGCTGTGAGCGAAAACCTAGTAACGTTTTTTAGAGTTATTGATATTGTCCCGGCAGAACCAGGCTTTATAGTAAGTTCGTTTCTAGTGGGCGATATACTAAGACCACTTCCTGCACTCTTTTGTGCATAAACTGACGAGGTCGGTATACATAAAACAACAAGCGCAAGTACTCCCGCCATTACTTTTTTAAAATAAGATAACTTCACTAATTAAGCCTCCTTGAATGTACTTTTGAAGTGACTTACGTAAAGTATAGCGAAACACTTGAGTTTAGGCAAAAGTATTAAAGCTAAAACGCGGCAACTGCAAGATAAGTTACGGTTGTTGCATAAAAACCGGGGGCTTGATTTTTAGAAACATTTACAATATAACTCACTGTTTGCAGATTAAATTCTGTCGACAAAGAAGAACTGGTTAGCTTATCGCCATTTTTAAAAACAAACTGATTCGCAACATTATAGTTAGGACTAACTACAGAAGTACCATTACCCGTAGAATTTGCACCGATCGCCGGATTAGTGTTTGCCCTAAGGTTAATACCAAATTGACTAACGCCAACAAGACTAACAGTAGGGGTATCTATTTGTGAAATCACCTGATTACCTGCCGTCATGGTTTGCCCTAAAATGTAAACCGAGAAACCATTTGGATCATTTGTCGCTCCCGAGAACTGTGAGCTAACCGCCTTTGTTTGCGTTGAAAGTAATTCTCCTAGTGATAAAAATGTACCTGTTACTGCAGAACAATTCTGAGTTACAGTTACCGCTGCACAAAACGTCAAAAACGGAGGCACAAAAGCGCCTACTGAAAAAGCACCTTGTGTTGAATAAGCAACACCCCCTGACTCTACTACGTCACCTGTTGCGTCGGTAGAAGCATACGCGCTGATTCTAATATAGACCGTTTGATTATTTGCGCTTGGGTTTGTTATAGACGTAAATACGTAAGTGTTTGGATCTGCGGTTACCGGCGAGGGAACTCTTGTGAGTATAATTTTATTTGAAGTACTATTTATAATATCAATGGTAAAACCCGTGTTTCCTGTCTGAGAATCAAACACAACTGAACTAAGTGACAAACCTGCCGGTGGCGTACACGTAGTTCCGATAAAGGGATAATTAGTACATTGTTCCATTTGTATAGAGCCTACTGTCGAAAAACTATTCATTGTAAAACCTATTGTTTGTGTTACTTGAGCCGAAGGAATACTGCTAGAATTATTAACAAATCTGTCTGTAAATCGTGGTGGTACAGCGCTTACACGGGCGGTACTAAGCACCAAAAATAAGACAACTAACGGTCGTAATATATGGTGTATTTTATTTTTCACAATAAACTTAGTATAAGCGTTTTAATAGCATATAACTAGCCGTAAACATAGGGTGAGTTTGCACTATTTAAGGCAATACTATATTGGCTTGTTTAGGCTTTTTGCGTACAATTCCAGACCTACCCAACATTACATGTATGTGTTAAGCATAATACTTTGCATTATTGCATACAAAGTTTGAACTTTAGTAAGTTGCCACAACGACCAAATCTTGATCTACAGAAAAGGCACCACCAGGAGTTAAACCTCCTATATTGGCAATAATCGTCAGGCTGTAATCTGTTCGCCCCCATGCCCTACCACCGCCACTCGTGGCGATAGTGTCTCCGACAACATATTTGTAAATGTTAGGGGTGTTATAACCGGTAGCTGCTTGGCCGTTAGCAAATGTAGTACTAGGTGTTTGCGTAGGGTTAGATCCTGCTCCAGCTGGGTACGTACTGTTAGTCGGTGACGTATTTGCAGTTAAATTTATGCCATACTGCTCCGTGCCCGCAATCGAAGCTCCAGCAGTTGCCATAGCATTCCAGACGTAACTACCGTTTACTGGCGGCTGATTTGTTGACCTAACAACATAGCTTCCGTTTGTATAGGCTCGCACATAAAATGTAGTTACGCCTATTCCAGTAGTCGATGGTGTTATTAATCCTAAATCAGCGTTTGAACTCGTTAAGCCCATTTCGAGATATTCTTGATCGGGAGTAATAGACCCTCCAAACGCTACATAATTTACGCTAGACGATTCCCCGACACCTAAATCACCTGCCCCACCACGAGCGTTATAGCTTGCAGAATTCGTATCTATGTTACCGCCGCTGTTAAAAGTAGACTCGTTCACCTGATAGCTAGTAGAGCTTGATTGTGCAAAAACAGAAAAAGGATACATAACGAGCACTAAAGCAGCAATTATTGTCACACGTTTCACAGATATAACTATACCATAAGGATTACCTTGTTTGTCTATCGTGTCTGAAACGTTTCTATAACATTTTGCAGCATTACATCATCAGGCGAATATTTTAAATTACGGTAGGTAATGGAATACAATGCTTTTGTTCCATCTGGTCGAGGTAATTGCATACGAGTGGTACCATTAACGACACCAATCCTTACTTCGTACAACACTGAATCTGGGTTACAAACAAAGCTCACCTGTTTTTGTACGACGCTAAATGGTAGTGTAGGTGCACCCTTTGGTAATGCCGTTTTGCAATGCTCGCCCGCACTACTTATTATGTTTAACTTTCCGGTACTATCAACCTCAACTGGTAAAACACGGTTAGTGCGTATGTTTTGTAGCACTTCTTCTTTGAAGTCATTAACATCAATCGAAAGATCGTGTTGAACAAGAGGTCCCTTAAAGCTTCTATATACAAAGTGGGTTTTGGTAGATTCTGAAGCCACAGCGCTCCAAGTACTATCAGTTTGAAACTGAAAATATTCTGTCTTAAAATTATTAACCGAGACTCCTTGTACACTTGAATTTATTAGTTTTGATATAACTTCTTGTTTTTTTGCAGATTGGCCACGTATATCTAGTGCGATCGCCAAAACTATACCAATAGTTACAAAAGCTAATAAAATTACAAAAAATGTCGACCGTTTCGATCGGCTCCTTTTGCCAAAACCACTGGAATTGTATTTATATTTACTCATTTGTTTGTGTGTGTTTTATTCACCCTACAACGCTTATTTTGCCATAACGGTTGTATTATCGCAAACCACTTATGCTTGGGTAGAACAATTACAATTATGTGGCAATATTCTCCTGGCTGCCCTATACTATGTAGTAAAGCTTAAGAAGTATATGTAGTTGCATGGATAAAGATAATAAACCATTAGATTCTCTGGAGAGTTCTGAGTCACTTGAATCAGAAGATCCAGTTGTTGAAACCGGTTCGAATGTAGCGCCGACCGCAGGACAAACAACCCCCGTCCCAACGCCACCATCAAATCAAAAATTTGATTTTCAAGCATTCATTCGATCGTTAATTGGTAGGATTAATGTTTACTTATTGCTATTCATTTTCATAGTAATACTTTCGGGGATTGTGTTTATAGTCGCCATTCAAACGAGTAAAAATCAAGTTAAGCGCGATCAGTCAGCGACTCAAAAGCTAAGCGAAGAGGCGCTTAAAAGCCTACAAGGATCCGATACCAAAGTGGGCGATCCTAAACAGTTGTTAAGTATTGAATCAAATGCTGTTTTTACGGGTAAAGTTCTTATTAGAGATAGCCTAGAAGTTGCCGGAGCAATTAAAGTTGGCGGCACACTTACACTGCCAGGTATATCTGTTTCTGGAACGAGCTTATTTGACCAAGTACAATTGAATAACCTATCAGTATCTGGAAATGCAACAGTTCAAGGGCAGCTTACTGTACAAAGAGGTCTTTCGGTTGCAGCAAATGGTTCCTTTGCCGGAACACTATCAGCGCCGGTAATCACAACTGACAAACTTGTATTAAATCAAGATTTACAGCTTAATCAACATATTGATGCTGGAGGGCCAACACCAACTATTAGCGTTGGTAGTGCCACAGGTGTTGGTGGAACAGCCAGTATAAACGGTAGCGATACTGCAGGTACCGTAACAATAAACAATGGGGGTGGTGCAACGACAGGTATAGTAGCAACAGTAACTTTTGCTTTAAGATTTAAATCAATACCTCATATAATAATAACGCCAGTATGCCCTACGGGATGTAACTTTACGCCCTATATAATCAATCGCTCTGTAAATGAATTTACTTTAGCTATTTCTGGCTCAAATCCAGGAGGCTCATTTAGCTTAAGCTTTATTGCAATTGAGTAAACATGCTCTAGACGTCTAAAAAGACTCTAACTTCATCAGCCTTTACATGCATCACTGCGCGAGAGATTTTTATTTTTTCTTCTTGATCATTAACTGTTCTTATAACTAATTCGCAGGCATTAACTAGTGTAATGAAGTTTCTATGACCTGGTAAAATATCGAATGGTCCCGTACCATTAATCGCTGATATACTTTTGGCTTTATCATCGTAATATACATGAAAAGGTGAATACACTTTTATGTGCATTTGGGTGCTTTTTTCGGACTGCTTTTCTGTACTCAAAGAATTATCTTGTGGCAATAATGCACTGCTGGTACTAGCTATGGGAGCTTGCTCATTCATGTTAAGCTACGATCTCTTCAATAGATTGTAGTGTTTGCTCGCGACTAAAAAAGTCACCCTTGATACCGTTCATTTTTTCCATCACATTCATATTTTGAGTAAAGTTTTTTATTAGCAATTTAGCTTTGCCATAGTCAGCTCGGTCAGCTGCACTCAGTTCATTTTCACCGATAATAGCAATAATACTTTTGAGCGACTCATATTTATTTAATAGAGCTTGTGTTCGTACGCTAAGTATATAATGCCTGTCGCCAACAATTGCTGGAGTAAGCAGGCTAGAGGTTGATTGATTCAAATCAACGGCTGGTCGAATACCTTGTTCGGCAACTTTACGACTTAGCACTATAATACCATCAAGCTCATGTTGAATGAGCTGTACAGCAGGGTCGCTAAGATCGTCGGCAGGTACATATATAGTTTGCACGCTTGTAATAGAGCCGTTTTCGTTACTGCTAAGACGGTCTTCTAACACCTTAATATCACTAAATATAGTTGGCTCATAGCCACCTTCGTTAGGCACTTGGTCTAAAATAGTACTAAGCTCGTTACGCGCCTGAATAAAACGGTACACGTTGTCAGCAAAAAACAATATATCCTTTTTTTGTTCGTCTCTAAAATATTCAGCTAGAGCGGTCGCAGAAACCCCAACTAGGCTTCGTTGAAGCGGATTTTCGTTCATTTGTCCAAAGAACATACAGGTATTTTTAAGCAGATCATTCTCTTTTAGGGTTTCGTAAAGTTCGTGCCCCTCACGAACGCGCTCGCCAATGCCCGCGAAGAACGACAAGCCTTTACCGCTTTTAGCAATGTTATTAATAAGCTCCATAGTAAGCACTGTTTTGCCTACACCAGCTCCACCAATAATACCCATTTTTCGCCCCTTAACGAATGGTGTAAAGAAGTCTATAACTTTAATTCCCGTTTCAAGAATTTCAGGTTTTTGTATTATAAACTCGGTAGAACGAGGAGGTAGCATTAGTATATCTCGGTACTTAATTTCACCTGACACAGCAGGCTGTCCATCGAGCGGACCACCAAGCGCATCAAATATTCTACCTATTGTTATATCGCCTGTAGGAATTTCTATTCCCCTACCGGTTGTTGCGACTTCCATGCCCTTGTGTATACGCTGATCACTTCGCATATTTAGGCAAAAGGCTATACCCCCTTGTTCAAGGTGATCGACCAATAACATGGAGTCGTGCTTATTTTGCACTCTTACGACTTCACCTATACTTGGTGCAGTCTCGGGAAACTGCACGCGTATAACAAGATCTTTAATTGATACGACATAGCCTACGCTCATGCACCTATCCCCGCTTTTCTCATACCGTTAATAATTTCTTTTAAGCGAGCATCTTTAATTGCACGTTTGGAGCGATTATATTGCATTCTATAATCGCCTTTAGCCTCTTCTGCTTTTGTGTGACTGGCACTCATAGCACGGAATCGACTTGCGTATTGCGCTAATTTTGACTCAAGAATCAACTGACTAAGTGCTATGCGTACCATGGAGCTTTCGAAGTGATCAACAACGTCATACGTGGACGGCTCGAAAATATAGTTTTTTTCACTAATGACATCTACGCTTTTATCGTTAATCTGATTTCCTTCTTCGACAATAGCATTCGATAATTCAATTTTGCGCACGTCTTGCACCATGAGTGAAATGTATTCTTGGTAAAAAACACTCGTACTACGATATTGTTGTACTTCGCGTACTATAGGTCCGACATTTATATTTTGATCTTTTGAAGGCAACTTAAAATACTTTTTAAAAGGGACGTTGCGCTGCGAAAGTTGCAATGCGCCATGGTGACCAACGACAACTATATCATTTTTATCTTTATCATAAGTTTTTAGCATGAGCTGCACGAGTTTTTGGTCGATATCTCCACTAAAACCACCCTCTGCTGTAATAATTAAATAAAGTTCCTTACTAGATACTTCACCCTCTAATTGGCTGCGTCCAAACCTAAAAACAGCGTCTACTCTTAGCTGTGAATATATACCCCATAGTTCATGAAAAAAATGTGTTGCTTGAAGTACCTGATTCTTAATTTGGGATATTCGCATGCTTGCTATTCCCTCAAATACATTCGTAAGCTCACTCAGCGTGCTCATGGCGTTAACGTCTTTTTCAATTTCGCTTGGACGTTTCATTTTTTGAGCTCCACTATACAACGCTGCTTTAGCTCGTCACGAACTTTATCAAAGTCTTCGTCTTTTTGTACTTTAGCGGCATATTCAACGACATTTAATTTTAGCTGATTCACGTCAACATTAGACGCATCTTCGCTGTTTAGTATAATATCGAGCATAAGTTGCTGTGCCATGAACGAATAGATATCAGTAGGACTTTGCGTAAGTGCACCAAATAAATTTTTACCAACTACTAAGGCTCGTTTTGCTTCTACGGCAAGTTCGCTACCGAAGTGAGAAAACTCTTCTGCCTGTCTATAATCGGCGAGTAATTTTAATGTTTGTGAAGCCAAAGCCTTTTGACGTTTTGTATGGCCAACACCACCAACACGAGTTACCGATAATCCCATGTTAACTGCAGGACGAATACCATTACGAAATATGCTCATATCTAAAATCCACTGTCCGTCAGTAATAGACATAATGTTAGTTGGCAAGTATGCACTAATGTCTCCGCCAGCCGCATTAATGAGCGGTACGCTAGTCAAATGTGCCCCATTTTTTGCAAGTCTACCGGCTCGTTCGAGTAGACTGCTATGCGCAAAAAACATATCACCCGGGTAGCTGTCTCGACCCGGACTTACTCCTGACATTAAAGCAACTTCTCGATACGCATGTGCGTGAGAAGTTAAGTCGTCATAAATAATAATTGTGTCTTGTGAGCATTCTTGCCAAAAATACTCTGCCATAGAGCAAGCAACATAAGGAGCAATATAGCTCGTTATAAGCGACTCAAACATCGTACTAACAACAACAATTGCAGATTTTAGCGCATCATTTTCTTGAAGCTGAGTCAATAAGGAATCGACGTCACTACGACGCTTAGCTATGAGCGCATACACAACAATTTGGTCTGTGTTTTTTTGATTAAGTGTAAGCTGAGTTACGAGCGCACTTTTTCCGGACTTACTATCGCCGAGTAGGGCCATGCGCTGTCCTCTTAGAATAGGAAAAAGCGAATCTATAGCAACGACTCCACTCTCAAGTTGTGTATCGAGTAACTTACGTGCGTATAATGGTGGTGCCGTATTAAAAACCGGCCAAACACTATCAGGCACAATAGGACCCTTGCCGTCTAACGGCTCACCCGAAACATTAATAACACGGCCAATAAAGTCTTTGCCAACTTTACAGACGAGTTCTTCGTGCTGAACAACAGCCATCATGCCAGATACAAGTGTTTTTTCTCCCATGTGCAAAATAAGAACAAAATCTGACGCTACCTGTTGCACATAACCCTTACTGCCGTCTTCAAACATTATAAGTGATTGAACTCGAACGGGCTGTAAACCTCTGGCCTTAACTAAAAATTTATCAACAGCAATGACTTCACCTACCGGCTTACCGCTTTCTATTAACTTCTCGAAACGCTGGTCGATCGCAACGCTCATTTAACGTCAACCTTTACTGATACTGGTTGTGATACATCTTGAATTTTACCCATCAGATCTACGAGTATTGGTCGTGATTCGCGCAAACGCTTACGAAGACTAAAATCGAATTGTCGATTGCTACTACGCAAAACACATCCAGCTGCAATAGTTGGCTGTAAACCAATTTGCATAAGTGCTATTTGATCAATGTTTTTTCGAATAAATTCAGAAATCTTTGTTATAAAAAGAGGGCTTGGTTCGGCAGAAAAACTAATATGTAGGCGTGGTGCTTTATCTTTTGCGATTGCTAGTACGGTAATAAGTGTTTTTCTTTGCTTATCTTCAAGTAAATTAACCTTATTGATTGTTGCCGTATCGTCAAGCATTTTAGAGAGCCTGGGTAGTTGCATAGGCGTTCCTGGTTTACGTAGTGTAGCTTGTAATAAAAACTCATCTAAATCGTTAAGTTCACGACAAACGCGTGCTAGATCTATTGTAGTTATTACAGACAACGGTAGTCTTACATGATCAAGCTCATGCGCCATTTTTTATATCCTCAATAATAGCCTCTTTATTATCTTTTAAGTCTTTGAGTATAAACTCTAGTTGGTCAGAAAGATCTATTTGGTTACCAATTGCAGTCATAATATAGTGATTTACGACGTCGGCCATATGATTTTCAAATCGGGATATCATATGTGTCTTTTCGGCGCTGAACTGATCGGAAAGCTGCTGAGTCATCAGTTGGCGTTGTTGATCAATCGTGGCCTGAGTTTTTTCGATAGACTCTACGGCAAGCTGCTTTGCATTATTAATCGATTCTTCGTATTTGCTAAATTCATTCTTAAGCGTACGAGTAATTTCTTGCTTCATGTAGTCATTTAGCTGACTAGTAGTCAACCTCAGGTCCTGTTGCAAAAACATCGCATTTTCGCCGATGATTTTTTCGAAATGGAGTCGGCCTCTGTTACGTAGTTCTTCTCTAAACTCATCATTAAAGATATGTTCTACGTCTTCAATGGCGTTATTAGTTATCGTAGAAGTAGATACTTGTGCGGCGGGGATTGAATCTTTTTTCAAGAAATAGATTAGAAGACCAACTAAAACGCTAGCTACTATAATTAATGCTAGTATCAATATTCCCACCGCTCTTCATTACCCTTCTAAAAACTTTTATGCTTATAACTTCAATATTAAATATACTCCAAAAATACCAATAATGAAAACAATAAAACTAGTTATGATTACTTGTATCAAACTTTTGTTGATGGTTTTTTTAGAAAGTGGGTTTCTGCCAATGCTAATCATACTGCTACGAACGCCGGAGTAGAGCATGCTTCCGGCTATGAAAATAGCTGCTACGATAATTGTAAAACTTATATAAACCCGTACCGGACTAATTGGTTTCTGAGCTATAGCCTCAGCTGCTCTTTTCAAAAATCCAGGTAAATTGTTGTCTTCGGGTTTAAGAAACGGGTTTGCACCTATTGAAATATCGATTGGAATACGACCAATTGATATTTTTTGAGTCCCTCCACTTTTATCTTTAAGTTCAGTCGAACTTAAAACATCTGACTTTGAGTTAAACTCCAATAAAGCTTTTCCGATAATAGCTTCACTTATTGTATCAACTCTTTTTCCAATACCCGGTACACTCGATAAGGTAACATAGTCACCAATTTTTATTGGACCGTTTTCGTCACTCACTAGTGCTTCGTAGCGACCAACGGTTGCCACAAAAGTCTTTTGGTTCTCGCCGCTAATTGTAACCGGAGAATCATTTTGATTAACGACAATACCGTGTAAGCGCTTTATATTTTGTCTCTCGGCAGCCTCAATTTTCGAGGCATCGCTTTCTTTGAGTGATACAAGCATGCCTCTTTGCAAAATTTCATCGGTTGCATAGCCTTGAGTAACTGTTTGAGCTGAAAGCGGGCTCGAAAGACTAATAATCGTTATGATAATAAGGCCTACGATGGCCATAAAACGTCTAAAAGATACAACATTTTTGATTTTACGATACATATCTAATCGTAAGTATAATGCTTTTGCTTAGGACAGTAAACTTTTAGCAAGAGCACCAACCGCTTTGTCAATGTCTTTTTTTGTTGTTGTTCTGCCCATAGTAAACCTTACGCTGCCTTGAATTTGCTCGGTAGTCAAACCCATTGCTTGCAACACAGCCGATGGTTCATCGCTACTTGCATGGCAGGCTGACCCAGTCGCTGCCATTATTCCAAGTTCATCGAGTTTCATGACTATGATTTCGTTATCGTAGCCAACACAGCTAATATGAATATTGTTTGGTAGCCGATATTTGAGCGAACCGTTTATAGTCACGCTCTGCATGTTTTGCAATTTAGATACACAATACATCTGCAGCTCGTGCATACGTTTTGACTCTGAGAGGCGCAGCGAGTCGGTCTCTAGAACTGCTGCTACCGTTCCCGCAATTAGTCCTACATTTTCGGTGCCGGGGCGTATACCCGCTTCTTGTCCGCCACCGCGCAAAGTTGGCTGCAGTGAAGTACCTGCTTTTACAAACAGTACTGCGCTTTGTTTTGGCCCATATATTTTACCCGACCCGATAACTGCGCTGTCAATACCAAGTTTGTGTGGCAAAAGCGGAACATACTGAAACGACTGCGACGCATCAACATGCACGTGTAAGGGCAGCAAATTATTGCTTTTGCTACGCTCTTCTCTTACCTTTTTTACAATTTTCATAATCTCTTCTAACGGTTGAATCGTACCAACTTCATTATTGGCATACATACATACAATGAGCGAGGTGTTGTCTGTTATAGAATTTTTTAACGAAACAGTATTTATACGACCATCGGCAGTAACTGTAACTTTTTGTGATGCAACGTGCAGCATACTAGTACGTATTGAGTCGTGTTCAAGGTCGCTGTATATACAAAAAGAGTCTTTGTACGCACCTAAAATACCCTTAATGACCGTGTTATTAGCCTCCGTTGCACCCGCCATAAAATACACTTCACTTGGGCGAACTTGCAATACTTTGGCAGCAGCAGCCCTTAAGTTGTTCAGGTCGTGTTTTACTTTTTTGGCGGCTAAATACAGTGCTGATGCATTATAAAAATTACTTTGTAGGTAAGGCTGCATTGCCGCTATAGAAGCATCACTTTGCGGAGTTGCTGATGCAAAGTCTAAAAAAACAGGTTTAGTCATGGCTAGATAGTATTATACGACTAAATCGCTATACATTTTTTGTGACACCTGCTGGGCATAGGCATGAATCGCCATGCGCAGATGATTTGCTTCTTTTAGGCTAACCATGTGATAGCTTTGACCATTTTGCGCTTTTAAAATTCCCGTTGGCCTAATATCGTAGCGCGTATTACGTATTTGCTTTTTGCCACTCGCATCCACCCATTCTTCATGCCATATCCAGGTTGACTTATCTAAACAAAAGAATTCACGACGACCGCCCTTTGGAATAGGGCCGAATAACAGACCGCCTATTTCAGCCTCGCGACGCAACAGACTTCTGTTAATAGCAGTACGCTTTTGAAGCTCTTCAACCTGTTTGGGCTTATAGCCGAGTAGTTTAGCTAGCATCGGCTAAACCCCTGTTCGCAAAATCTTCGAGATTGCTCAGTCCATTTGCAATCATGTCTGGCTTAAGAGACTGTTCGACCAATACACGGGCTGCATCTTCATTTATTTTGGGGACTGTGTTTTGACTGCTTAGCGCAACATCTATGAGCGCCTGTTCAAAAGCATCTGGTTTTGAAGCAGGTTTATCTAAAGTTACCGTAGACTCAGGTTTTGTGTAGTCTTTTGGCTCGAATGGCACACTAGCTAATTCTCCAATACGCTCTTGTGTATACACTAGTCGCTCTAATACGGCCTCTATATACTCAGCAGCTTCGTGTGCTATAGCATGACGATCGCGCCGAACAGAGTCAGCCATAAGCTTATCAGAGTTTTGCAGGTGTTCTTGTGCGTGATTATTCATAAACTAAAAAGAGATTTTGCATTGGTAGTGGTTGCGTCAGCAATGACTTCTAACGGTTCATTACGTAATTCGCTCAAAAATTGCCCTGTAACTACCACGTGTTTTAACTGACACATTTTACCACGAAACGGCTTAGGAGTCAAGAACGGTGCATCTGTTTCGAGTAGCATTTTGGTAAGCGGTACAGCCCTAGCCGCAGCCAACTGTGACTCGTCTTTTGTAAACGTCATAATGCCATTTAATCCTAAAAATAAATCACGGTCCAAGCAGCCCTGTAATTCGATCATTCCGGCGCTAAAGCTATGTACAACACCCCTAATTTTGTGACCTGCAGCAGTGTAATCATCTAAAATTGCAAAAAAGTCGTCAAAAGCGCTGCGTATATGAAAAATAAGCGGTAAATCGCATTCAATAGCTAGGTCAAGGTGCATTTTAAACAATCTCTTTTGGGAGTTTTGTACGAACTCAGATTCATGAGAAATAGTCGAGTCCACATTCGCCTATGGCTATAACTTTTTTGTGGTTTTCTCGTGCTAACTGCTCGACCAATTTGAATTCACCGTCTATAAGCTCATCTGTTACGTCAGCAACTTCATGTGGGTGTATCGCCAAAGATGCATACGCGCCGTTATGGGTATGTGCAAACTCAATTGCCTGCTGGCTAGATTTTGCGTCTGTGCCAACACAAATAAATTGACTTACCCCTGCAGAAGCGGCATTTATAATGATTTGGTTGACAGATATATCATATTTTTGCGTAAATTCTGGGTCATGAATATGACAGTGTGTATCTATAAAATTCATTTATATTTACGCCCTAACTGGCGCTGGTGTGTGATTATAAATTTTAGGGAATAACGTCTCTTTTGCTAAAGCCTCTTTTATTATACCGTCATGCAGCATATCTATCATTTTGGCGGCAGTTTGTGGTAAAAGCGGCAGTAACAAATCTGCAATCTCTAACAAACAAGCAACGCTATAGGCCAAAACTTCTCGTAAATGTTCGCTGTCGTCAGACTTAGCTATATCCCAGGGCTTTTGCTCGTCAATATACTGGTTTAGACCCCGTACTTGCTCCCACACTTCACTTAAAGCTATGTCAAAACGGCAACCTGCAACTGCTTTATGATATTCGCCGTTATCGTGTCCTGCCTCTGGAATGACACCAACAACACCGTCAAGATACCGATTTATCATAGATACAATGCGGTTGAGTGCGTTGCCAAGCTCGTTCGCAAGCTCGTTGTTGTATGCGTTTTCGAATCTCTCCCATGTAAAATCTGCGTCGTCAATGCTAGGACCATAACGCAAAAAGTAGTACCTAAACGCATCAAGGCCGTACGTGTCCACAATTTCAAGCGGGTCGACTACGTTACCCAGTGTCTTGCTCATTTTTTGACCAGCATTGGTTATAAAACCGTGTACATACAATGTTTTTGGTAGCGGCACATCAAGTGCTAATAATATACCCGGCCAAATAGCAGCATGGAACCGCAGAATATCTTTACCTATAACTTGCACATTGGCGGGCCAAAAAGTAGTAAAGTCTTTATGTTCAGGGTAGCCAAGAACTGTAATGTAGTTTAGCAGTGCCTCAAACCACACATACATTGTTTGGGTTGGGTCACCCGGTACTGGTATACCCCAACTAATTTTCTCAGTTGGTCTCGATACACTGACATCTTGTAGGCCTTCTTTTATTACACTTAAAATTTCATGCTTACGGCTTTTTGGCGTTATAGTAAACGCATCGCTTTCTATTGCCTGCTTTATTTTATCTGCATAGGTACTGAGCCTAAAAAAATAATTTTCTTCTTGCAGAGTATCGTAAGGGCGATTATGCAAGGGGCACACGCCGTTTGTTTCTTTAGCAACCGTCTCTGTTTTAAACTCTTCACAACCAACACAATACAGTGCGGTATAAGATTTTTTATAGATGTCTTTTTCAAGATGTTTCCAAACAATCTGTGCACGCTGTTCGTGTGCTGGGTCGGTAGTACGAATAAATTTGTCATTAGAAATACCCAATTTTTTTATGCCACTTCTAAATGTTGCACTCACCTCGTCGGTAAACTCTTTTGGTTTTTTGCCTGCTTTTTCTGCAGCTTCGGCAATTTTACCGCCGTGTTCGTCGGTACCACTACTAAACAGTACGTTGTCGCCAATATGGCGGTGGTAGCGTGCAATAGCGTCTGCATATAGGTGCAAAATAGCGTGGCCTATATGAGGATTACCGTTTACATACGGAATTGCGGTCGTGATATAAAAATTCTTTTTAGTCATAGCTGTGTGTCCATTTTACGTTTATAAATAATAAATTAATAATAAATAGCCCTAGGGCATATAAACTATGTTAGAAAATTTAATTATTGTTTTCATATATAAACCTGAAAAATGGTGCGCGGGGCGGGACTTGAACCCGCACGTCCGTAAAGACATTTGATTTTAAGTCAAACTTGGCTACCAATTACAACACCCGCGCGCGCTTTTGTTGTTTAAGTGTTTTACAGATGAATTATATCAGTATTTTACCTATTTACGATATTTATAGCGACTTTTTTTATTTCTTCCTCTGTGTGTAGTTTGTAAGCTATGGCAATTTGGGCAGAGTATTCTTAAATTTTCAATCCTGTTATCGTCGTGCCTGCCGTTTACATGATCTAGTTCTATTGGTATTCTGCCGTCAACAGATACCTCGCACCATCCGCAAAGCTCACACTTGGGTGATTTTAAGCCAGCAATAAATAATCGTTTTTTTAGGCTATGGCTTTGATGACTCCTTCCCTCAATCAAAATATCTTCTAGTTTCATTTTGGGTAATCTGGGATCAAAACCCCAATCCTCATTCCAGCCCTTGCCGGTAAAATGTTCTGTGTTTAATTTTAGTGCTTTTATGCGGTCATTAACCTGAGTATAATTACCGCCTGCAGGAACTAACCCAATCTTAATGATTACACTCCTAACGCTCTTGGAGCCCTCGACTGCATCCTTTAATTCTTTGTCTGTCCATGACTTTTTTCTTGGCATACACTGATATTAATATATTTTGCTGTGTGTGCCTGTTGTAGATTTATGCTACCATGTATTAGATATTCATATGGCGCCTTGGCCGAGAAGTTAGGCAACGGTCTGCAAAACCGTGTAGACGGGAGCGTTACCCGTAGGTGCCTCCATATAAGTTACAAAGTTATGGTTATTTCATTCGCACCGTTTATTGTTACAATATAAATCGTATTTAGTTTAAGTCTTTTACTTTAGCAGTGATTACTTTTTGCGCGTACCTAGTACTATGCCTACAAGACGCCTTTAGCTGTCGACAGAACGTAATTACCTACTCTATGTAATACTGTCACTATATGATTACAGCTATATATAACTTTTTTAAAGATAGTTCAGGCAAGGTCGTTATTGTCCAGTTTCCCAGTAGACCGTTACTTGGCTGGATTGTTTTTACTGTGCTGGCACGCATATTGCCATCTGGCACTTGGCAGCAGCTTGCTGGTGCGCTTAGTTTTGCAAGTTTAGTCTATTGGGCTATATTGGAGATTGCACAGGGTAATAGTTACTTTAGACGGGCATTAGGAATAGTCATTCTTACAGCGACTGTCGGTTATAGATTCAAGTGGTACAGCTTAGGCTGTCTGCAGTGTTAGCATCCTGTAATATTCTAACAAGTTAATAGCCAAATATTTTGCACTTACCGTACGAGCTCTTACTAAAATAGCTCACTGTCTTAATAGCACCAGACATGAAAAATAAAAACCAGCCTTTCGACTGGTTATTATAATTGCAAACTAAAAGATTAGTAAGCTTTGGTCGCGCCGTCTGCTACAGCTTTTTCTGCAGTGTCCTTAGACATCATTGCACAAACAGTTGTTCCACATGCTGCGTGCTTACCTTTGGCCATGTAGCCACCTTTAGCAGTCTGCACGACTTCTGCACCTGATAATTCTACGCCTTTTTCTTTACACTTAACGCAATATCCTGTAGCCATGTTCGTCTCCTTTTGACTTATATTACTTAGCTTGTTGTATTATACCGCTTGAGCGTAATTTACCTAATTAAAATAAAAAATTACAGCATACTATTCGTTAATGCTTATACAGCACAACAAAGCATAAGCATCACTAACATCAGCTCTAGACGCCAAAAACGATTATAACCTTAAGTATCTAGCAGTGATGTTTAACTAAACTTACAATCTAATTACATAACTAGCACTCTTGACAGTATAGTGCTAATTTACTACAATAAATGTACAGAGCCGTATGCGCTCTCCGCCACGTTAACTAACTAACGATAGGAGAATATATTATGAGCAATCTAGTAAAGTGGGATCCATTCGCAGAGTTAAGTTCTTTACAAAAACAATTCTTTGGTGATGATTTTTTGTCATCATTTAAGGGCGTAAATATCCCAACCACTGATGTCTACACAAAAAACAACCAGATGATAGTTGAGGCACATCTACCAAACTTTGAACAAAAGGACGTAAATATACAAGTAGATAGTAATGCACTTATAGTTAGTGCTGAACGTCATGAGAAAGAAGAAGATAAAGGCAAGAAGTACGTGGTACGCGAAAGCTCAAGTAGCTTCTACCGTAGAGTAGCATTACCAGAACGTGCTAATACCGATAAAATTGAAGCACATTTAGATGATGGCGTTCTAAAAGTAAGCGTTCCACTCACACCACTACCTGAACCAAAGAAAATAGAAGTAAGAAGTAAAAAGAAGTAACAATATTGACGTGGCGTAACAAAAGAGGCACATTGGAGCCTCTTTTGTTAGAAACTATACTATTTCATAATCGTTTGGGTCGTAATGGTGGAGTTTAATAACTTAGCTCGACCTATTTTCAAGAAAAAGCCTGAACTCAATCCCTGCTGTTTGCCAATTTAATCAACGAGACTTATTGATAAAGAGTCATTTTTTGGAGCATTTATTGTTGACTTCAAAATAGCCCAACTCGAGATAATAATAAATAGCCCCCACTTTTACTACTTTAGAAATGATATGTTCAATTCTATAGCTTGACATCTTAATTATAATAGAATTACTCAATTAAATAATTAACTCTATATCTCATGTTAATTTGTAATTATTGTTTGGAAGTTATTGATATTAGCTATGTTAAAGCATTATAGTTTAATTGTAATAGTTGTAATGGGAGCAGTGTTATATGAATTTTGAATATCAAAGTTTAAGCGATCTTAAACGTAATTATAGAGAAGGTGATGGGCCGCCTGTGGAATTAGACGCTATTTTAAGGTCTTGTGAAGTTGATGAATTAACTATAGAGAGTTCTAAATCGTACATAGAAAAATCTAACTACGATCTGGTAATAGCCAGACGAGTAGGGGAAAGTGCTATTGCCGGATATCAACTTTTTGACTATGATCCGTATGAAATTGACGTTTATATGGGCCACTCGAGATTTAACGAAGGTATAACTGAAGAAGAAAAAAAAGTAATGGAGTACAAGTTTAAAGATATAGCTATTAGTAAACACTTTGGATAATAGTAGACTAGCATAAGTAAAATTTTAAACAGCTTTACAATGGCATAGAATCGTAGATATTGCAGTCGCATTACAAGCTAAAGCTAACAGATAACTCCGTCTTTGTGGCAACTTAATCTCACAAGACAACTTGTTTACAATTTTAAGGTGTTTAAATAGTACTACTACTTTTTAAGCATTCGCTTATAGTAAGCTTTTTTGTACTTATAGTTATTACTCTCGGTTTTAATCCTATTTATTAAGGTTTCAAACATCACATCTAGATCATACCTATCCATGCCATGATAAAACCGCTTAGCCTGAGAGTCTTTAGGTCTTAGCCAACGTTTCTTGTACGCCAAATAATAAGGGTGCACTATCGGGTCTTGCTCTTTCTTTTCTGTAATGTAGGGCTTAATCAGTTGCTCCATTTCATTGCCATACAGGCCTTTTATTTTTGTATAGAACTTTCTTTCGCGTCTTGTTGGCGCAATACCATCATGATCTTCAATCACATGAATAATAAACAAAAGGTCTTCAGTTTTACGCATCTCATAATCTAATAAATGTCTGAGGTTCCAGTAGTTAAGTTGTATACCAAAGCGTAAATACATATCGTTCAGCTTGTTTGTAAACCATAAGCCAAACCGAGTAGTCTCAGTTGGTATATACTCTGGTACAACTTTATTGATACTAGCATCATAAAAAGAAATGTAGATGGTACTTTTATTGATCTTATTATCTAGTTTCATAACTCTGTCTATAGAATACGACTTTTAACACGCAGCTACTAACTTTAGTCCAATACTTTTACAATAGTGGGGTGTCCGTAAACAAACCCCTATCGTCTTTGCGGACACCAAAGCCGTGAGAATATACGATTGTGTGCTTGCTCATTTATTGCTTAACCCTTAGGAGTCGTTTTAATAGCGGAAACTCTTTATACGACTGGTTGTATGACAATGAACCCATATGCCCCTGTCCGCTGGCTATAGCAAGCGTGGCCGATAACTTAATCGCAGGTTCACGTGCTTGCATGTCGTTACAACCCCATGGGTCATTATTAGAGTTAATCAGTATAATTTCGTCAACTTTTGACTTTATAACTTCCCAGTCAAAACTCTTTGGCAACATCAAGTCCGAATATCCGTCATCATTTAACGACTTATAAAAACCGCCAACTAGTACAACCTGCTTAATTTTTACCTTAAAATACTGCACTATATGCAAAATCAAAGGGCAAGCAGACGAGTGTCCGATAATAATTGTGTTTTCATTTATTGTAGGTAGGTTTTGTTCCACGTAGTGCATTGTTTCTTGTAGTTCAGGTTTTTCCGTGTTTGGTAAAAGTGGCCACCAAACTTCATAACCGTTAGCCTCAAGATATTTCTTAGTATCTGCAAACCAGAAATAATTCTCGCTACTACCACCAGTACCGTGCAAAAGAATTGCTGTTTTCATAAGTTTGTTTCCTCGGATAGCTTAACTCGTACCTTTTCGGACATCGTATTCGTACTAACATAACCAAGCACATCTATATTAGGGTCGTAAAGTTCAACCATATCTAAATCGTTACGAGGAAATACCCTTGCACCTTTTATCTGTTTACCGCTAAGTAACAACTGTTTTAGTTCATCGTACTGCTCAGGCTCTAGGTAAAAATCAACATCGCCAACGTGGTGCCTATAAGGGTCTGGTTTACGAATATATAAGTGGGTGTACTCGGCCTGTGGAACACCGTCTTTAGCTGGTATGACAATAGGTTCGTATAATGCAAAATACTTTTGTTCTGGATTATCTGATGGCTCGGTCATTTCTTTGCGAATTGCAACTAGCTGCTCGAACTCGTCGTCATAATGGCAAAAAACGCCCATATTTCCTGCGTTAGGCAAATAATCACCAAACGACTGCTTGCATAGCTCGTAACAGGCAAAATGTATGTGCTTCACTGCCTCTAGAAGTTGTTCTTTGTTTTCTATTGGACTAAATCGGTACAGCTTCATATTTTAAAATACTCCATTGACTGTGCAAGGTGTGTTTTTCCTGTTTCAATTTTGTCTTTCATAAAATCACTTGGTTCCCAAGAGTAACGACGTATTCGCAAGGTCATTTTAGAAAGTACGTAACGTAGTCGTAGCAGCTCAAACTTATCGTCAAAATCTGCTGGCTTTTCGGCAACTTGCCAGTAACCATCAAGGAAACCCTGTAAACGCTCTGGTTCAAAAAAGGTACTCCAACAAGCTATATCCGATACTGCGTCGCCAGCTACACACTCGTCCCAGTCTAAAATACCTGTGACGTCATTACCATCGGTCAATAAGTTCCAGTCAGCAAAATCATTATGTACAAGTACTGCTTGTTTAATTGCGAGCAGTGGATTGTCATCGCCAAATAGCTTAGTAATAGCCGTCGTTTGCTCTGTGGTCAGTATATTTTCTTTATTTAGCACATCTAAATTAAATGGCAATCCAGCACGTATTGCTTGACCAAATGTCTTATGTAATCCAACCAACTCGCCACTCTTTGCTCGTTCGTTATCAAATGGTCCGAAGCCATCAACATTTACTTGATGTAGTCTAGCCATCATCTTACCAACTTGTGGCAGTAGTTTTGCTTCGTCGTCTGGATTGGCTTCAAACCACTTTTTTATAGCCGTTCCAGCCAACTTATCCAATACGTGAAACGCAAAGTCTTTACCGCCCTCATAGTCGTGCACTGCAATGGTATCAAAGCTCGGTAAGCCAGCTTCTCTTGCACGATGAGATGCTGCTGCCTCGGCGTGAAAGTAGCCGTTACGTACGCCTTTTGGATGACAGCGTATTACAACTTCTTTGCCAGACGCAAGCGTACCGACACGCACTGAATTTACATTTCCGAGGTTTGTCTGTGCGTCCAAGTCTAGTGGCTCAATACTTGATAGCTTGTCATTGCCAAGTGCGGAATTTACTGTTTCAAGCAGTTCGCCGTCGCTAAAATATCTGTGCCTGTCCGCCCAAATATGACCTGCGTCCTCTGGCTCAACTGCACGGTCGGTTTGCCAATAGAATACGTCCGACCTATCGGCTATACCTTCATTGATTTTTTCCAAATCAAGATTTGTCATTTGCTCGCTCACTCGCTAGCTTTATTAAAGGCAGCTTCAAATTTCTGCCAGTCATTATCATTTATTTCAATTATGCCAGCCGCCTCAAATTCCTCACGTCGTTTTGCTCCACGATAACCTGGTACACGAACTGGCTGACTTTGGTCTATTGGCTCAACGGTTAAAATATCCTCAGCTAGCTTAGTGGTAGATGCTTTGAAATCGGCAATCTCACCAAAAGCGGCTGGGTCAATCACGATAATGAGTGTACCAATGTAACGTTGGCTATCTAGAGGCTGGTCTAAGCCACTTTTACCCCTAACCAAACTACCGCTTAGTACGTCTATCAATAGGTTGATGCCAAATCCCTTAAAGCCACCAAAAGGCAAAACTGCATAGGCTAATTCTGGGTCAGTGGTAATGTTGCCTCGTTTATCTACGTAAGCATTGTCAGGCAGCTTTTCGTTATTTTCTTTGGATTGTTTAATCCGACCATAGGCGTGCATTGCAGTTGCCGCATCAAACACTATTGGATACTTATTTGTTGGTATGCCATAAGCAATTGGATTGGTGCCAGTAACATCTGTCTTGCCACCAAATGGCGTAACGCCTTGTGGTCCACCATTTTCAACAATGATAGCTATACAGTCTTTTTCCGCAATACGTCTGCAAAATATATCGAAAAAATCGTTATAGGTACTATCGTAAACACCTAGCGCATAGATACCTTGTTGCTTGGCATTAGCGACAACCTCGTCTAGATAATCGGCGGTGATAAGTGGTGCTGAACGACCATTACCCTTAATCAACTTCAAAGCTGGTTTAGTAACAACAACTTCCTCTTTTTCGTTTATTACTTCTTCCATCAATCGAGAGTGTTTGCCTGGTAACTCGCCAACAGCACTAAATTGGTTACCAACTAACTCTTGTTCAACAACTAGCTCTGTAAGTGTATTTGCATCTTGCTCATTAAATCCGTTGGCTGATAAAAAGGTAACTACCTTTTTCTTTAATTCATCAATCTGTATTTTCATAAATTTATCATACCAAATCTATACAAAAATGACCTCATTTTACTGAGGTCATACTACTTATGCTTGGTGCGGGTTAAGAGACTCTAACTCTCGACCTCATCCTTGGCAAGGATGCGCTCTAAACAACTGAGCTAAACCCGCATGAATACTCAAAAGATTGTATCAAAATTAACGTATAGAGACAAGACCACTGTTATGACGAAAGATAATTTAGTATTAAGAATAAACTTTTTATAGCGTTTGATCGATTTGATCAAAAAATGAAATGGAAAAAAGACCAAAACCCCCACTTTGCTGTGAGGGATTTATTTTGGTGGACTCTGGCAGGGACTGATGGTGCTGCATTTGCTCTGGATTATTTGAGCTAAACAAACGTATATACCAAAAAGTTGTGAACGATATAATTAACACATCTATAAATCTGTGTCTTTATTACCTAAAATTATCAATGTTCCGGTTACTTAGTTACTGTTAACACATTTGTTTTGTCGAAATAGATCATATATGCAACGATCTTGCCATCGTTGCTTGTGAATGAAACTTGGTATTGATAGTTGTCTTTTACCGGAAAATCAGCCACAGGAATAGTAATTTCACATTTATCACCATTACTAATTTGGGTCGTCTTTGTGAGTTGACTCCCGCTATTGTAACCATAAAACCAATGCTCACAGGTACCAGATTGAGGACTTTCGCTCAGTTTAAAGCTTGCATTAAAGGGACTAGATTCCGATACGGAGTCAGTTGCTCCACCTTTCGAGAAGCTGATTGCACGTGGCTCTTCAGCATAGAGATATATTATACCCGGATTTGCGCTACCCCCGGTTGTTGTGCCATCATTTGATTTGTAAGTCATTGTATATTGCCATTCGCCGTTTTTCGGAAACCTTGATACTGGAATATTTATACTGCATGTTTGTGAATTATTGACTTTTACCGATTCCGTAACCTGGCTATTACCAAGCTTGAACAGATATGTACAAGTACCATTTAACTTTTCAGATGCTGTAGATGAAACGGTTACGTTATTTGCATCTGCACTACCACCGCCTTTAGTAAATACTACAGTTTTGTTAGTGAGTTCTTTTTTATTGGACTGGTGCTGCTGGCACGGGTTTTGACGCAACAGATTCCTCAGTTTTATTAGTCACAGCTACTGTGGGATTGTCGCTCACAGCTACCGCAGGATTTACATTATTATTAACATTATCATTTAACGTACTCGCTTGCTTAGTTGTTGATTTGTTATCTTCGCTATTATTTTGAGCACTTTGTACTCTGTAACCTGTAAAGCCGACAACACCGACAACTAGCACTGCAATTAACACTATCTTTATGTGAACGATACTTTTTAGATTTTGTAAGTTTATACTCATAAAAGTACAGTAACATAGTTATTTTTTTAAAAAAAGCATGGTTTTTGACCTTGCATTAATTGATCACACTTGCCTTCACGGTCTTATACTAAATATCAGATTGAAAACAAAAAAGTTCTAGAAAATATGTTTTAGAACTTTTCGTATCTGTTGATAATATTAGTGGACCCAACTAGGGAAAACTGGAACTATATTTTTCAAGATCTTAAAGTTATGTATGATCGATTACAAGCAATGTATTTTGAAACCAGATAAATTAAATTTCTGCGATGTTATAGTTTTTAGCCGCAAAGTCATATTGCTCGATAAAAAGCTTTTTAAACGGTTCAATGCTATTTTGTTCGTAGAATATCAGGGTTGCCTCTTTGTAGGACCTAGAGTCTACACTCCGGTAAGAAATTGGGGCGTAATTATGTGCTAATAAAATTGCATTAGCGAGCAACCTACTAGTTCGCTTATTGCCATCTACGAACGGTTGGATATAACTAAGTCCAAGCACACATATGAGAGCTTTTTCATATGTGTTAGTTGCTTCTGTTATATTCTTGAATAGTAGTTCTAGTGCGTCGCGAATCTGAAACTCACTTTCAAGAGGACGATAATTTGTACCCGTAATACCAACAATAGTCTTGCGCAGGTTTTTTGTTATACCAAGATTCTTACCTACAATTGAGTGCAGCATTTCTAGGGAACTCAGCGTCGGTTTTTTCCATAATTCGATGTTTTCTAGTATGAACTCTAGGGCTTCTTTCTGATTGAGGATCATTTGTGCTTCAAACTCAGTATTTGTTGACGATTTTTCTCCGTATAGTAAAAGTCTCTCGGTAGAGATTAAATCGTAAGTATTGCCTTCGATTTGAGATGTTTTCCAAGAAAACTCTACAATAAACCTCATGAGTTCTTTTTTATGAGAAGCTGTATCACTATTTGAGGCATTCGCACGGTACACATTTGTTGCTGCTTCAAGTTGTTCGAGCTCCCCATTAACAAACATTTCTATATACGGTGGCTCAAGTGCATCAAATTGAAAGTGCAATGTACTAATCCGATCATCTGGTGACGCTTCTAGATACTTGGCTACATCAAATGGTCTTAGTAGCCAACCCTTTTTAGTAAGTGTGTACTTTACTGATCTACCTGCACCAGATGTGGCCAAGAACCCAGCTTTCGTCAGCGCACTTAACTGTCTTTTTACTGTTACCAAAGACTGCCCTGTTTCACTTAAAGCCGCAACTTCAGATGAGCTTAAGAGTTTACCTTTAACAAAGTTCGATAATAAGTTTGTCTGTATATTCGTATCATTCATATAACCTAATCGTATCATGATGATACGATTAGCGTCAATACTTATGCTAAAATCTTTCGATTATTTTACTGATTCAGTGAATCTAGCTCAGCTTTAATCATCCTAGCTAGTATATCGGCCAGCACCTTATCGCCATCATTGGCTGCCTGTAAAATTATATTGTAAAGTTCTTTCATAGTTTTAAGTATACTACCCTAACAAACTCGAACTAAAATAACAGATTGAAAACTAAAAAGTTCTAGAAAACATAATTCTAGAACTTTTCGTATCTGTTAATAATTTTGGTGGCTCCTCCCAGACTCGAACTGGGGACACGCGGCTCTTCAGGCCGCTGCTCTACCAACTGAGCTAAAGAGCCGAGAGTAGACAAATACTCTGTTATTTTACGCAATTAGAGGAGTTTTTACAAGCGTTAGCTTGCTGTTACTTTTTAGTTATAGTTATAAGATTTTGCATTTGTTCGCGATATCTTTTAACTGTTGTAGACCGTGCCCCGTGTTCTACGCCTGCATATACGCCAAATATACTCTTTTTTGGCAATCTTTGCGCGACTTCAGCGCAAGCTTCAAGCGCAACACAATTAATACAAACGGCTTGTGCTGCTGCCACCCGAACATCGCGTTTTTTGGCACCTTCAAGATTATTACCGCCGTACACAAACAAGTCCTTAACTTGAGGATCATTACATAATTTATGAGCCTCAACTATTGCATGAAGTTCATTATTGCCAGCGCTGGCTATTTCAAGTTCAGTACCATTAAAGTTTGTCATTTTTACTCCTTGTCAAAAGAGTATACAAAATATAGCTTTAAAATAATATAATTATTTTAACTACAACTACGTTCTATTTGGTTATACTGGCTTTTTTTCGAACCTGTCTTTGTCACGAGTTTCTAGTTTTGCAATAACTTTTTGCATAGGATCGTCAAGGCTTAAGCCTTGGCTATTTGCAATGCATAAAACAGTGTAAATAACATCGCAAAGTTCGTCAGCCAAATCTTCATGTTCTTCGTTTTTCTTTTTGGGTTTGTCGCCATATTTATGATTAAGTATGCGCGATACTTCGCCCACTTCTTCGATAAGCCTTGCTAGGTTGCTTAGAGGGTCCCAATATGGCTTTACATAGGGCTGCAGTGTCGCATCTATTTGCTCTTGTAGAACTGTTAGTGACATACTATTTTGTCGATTCTTTAGCCATGAAATGTTTAACACTGTCGACAGTATCCATAAACTGGCTCGGGAATATTATAGTGCTGTTTTTTTCTACTGCAATCTCACTTAAAACTTGCAAGTTACGAAGCTGCAAAGCAATTGGGTGTGCAGAAATAATGTCGGCAGCCTCGCCTAATTTAGCAGCGCTCATAGCCTCGCCCTCAGCCGCAATAATTTTAGCTCTTTTTTCACGTTCAGCCTCAGCCTGTTTTGCCATAGCGCGCTGCATGCTGTCGGGTAGCTTAATATCTTTAAGCTCAACAGTACTAATGTACACGCCCCATTTTTCGGTTGCAGTATCTAGTATGAGCTTTATTTTGTCATTAATACTCGTTGTTTGGCTTAGTACTTCGTCAAGGTTACTTTGGCCAACTATGTTGCGAATAGTTGTTTGGGCAATTTGATACGTAGCAGCAACGACATTACTAATTTCTACCAGTGATTTTGTTGCGTCGTTTACTTGATAATAAGCCACCGCTGCAACATCTATGCTTACATTATCTTTGGTTATTATTTGTTGGCTGTCGACTGGCAAAGTAATAATACGCATATCTACCTTACGCATAACATCAACAAAGGGAATAATAACGCGCAAACCAGGTTCTTTTGGAGTTGAAGACACACGCCCAAGCCTAAATACCACGCCTTTTTCGTACTGGTTTACTAAGCGCAGCCCCATTACTACGGCTATAATGCCTATTATTAATAAAAATATGCCGAACCCTCCAAAAGCTTCCATAATACTCCTCCTTATTTGTTTTTATTATATGGCGTGGTAGACCATTTTAGCAATTGCTATACAGTTAATCTTCATAGCGCGATGCTAAATGCCATAACTTACATATACGACACTTGTACGGCTTTAGCTTGCTGCCGTGCTGGTACTGCGCCACACTCGCGGCAGTTGCAGCCTCTTTTTGTGAATCAAACGGAATTTTATCTATGCACGCAAACGATACTGACTCATCCATGGTGACCGCTCAAAAGTTTTATAGCCTCTATAATTCCCCACCCTGCCAAGATCATAAATGCGATACTACCGGCAAAAGATATAATTGGATTTTTAACTGCAGCTATAGTCTTTTTGGGTGATATATACAGCAATATGTTTAAAATCATGTGGCCAACAAATACGCCTATACCAAATCCGAACACGTTCACTACGTTAAACAGTGGTACATAGCCAGCAAAATCGTCTAAACCCAAAATAAACGGTACCGTAAATGAGGTTGCCAACAGTGCAATAAACGTATTTTTAGTAGTTACATTAAGTGATTGGCTAGGAATAATTTTTTTTAGTAGTGGAGATGTCACTTTGTTAATTGAGCGAATAAATTTACTGAAGTAAATAACCACTAATCTAAACCATTTCGGGTAGCATTTGTTAGTTTCGTCTATATGTTCTAGCCCATCTTCGGCAAGGCGTACTAACACGAATGCGGCTAGCAAAATCATAAGTGCCAGCAGCCAGGTAACTTCTTTAAATAGCGCCCATACAAGCAAAATTGCCATAGTGCCTAATGCGTTACCAAGCGCAGTGCCAATTTCTATGCCAATACGGCCTTTAAGACCAGGATTTTTTTCCATTAACCGGCCAATAAAAATTGCAAAATCTATAGATGTTTTAAGGTAAATAGTAAGCCCGATAGCAATATCGCCCGGGCGAACACTATACGAGATTTTTTCTGATACAAACAGATTAATAACACGTATATGCAGCCAATACACTGCAATAAGTGCTACGCATGTTGCAATAGTTAATGTTAAGGCAATCGTTTGGTTTTTTATATTTGTTTTATTATGCATTGCAGCTATTGTAACAGATACGAAAAAACTAGCAAAAGCATTATAATTATGCTATAATGTGATTAATGTAAGTTATTACAACTTGCACGATGGGGATGAATTTCTTCGACAGTTGGATTAACAAGTTAATGACGCGTGTCGTGCTCCTGAGCGTTATCCGGGAAAACACAGTAATTGCAAAACGCGATTCACTAGTTGCTGAAGTAAAAAGCTTGTTCGCAAGTTCATTTGCTCCAGTAGCAGTAGCTGCTTAATTTAAGCCAGCAACAAACCGCTCGAGGCTTCATAGAGTGAATTTGTTTTATATTATGAGGCCGCTTACTCTGACTTATCATTAGAGTACTAAGACTTGATATGCGCCCCTGTCCTTTTTTTGTTTATTTTTACTGGGCCGGTGCAAAGAAACACACCTAAATAATCTACACACGTAGTGTCATAACAAGTTACCGATTGGACGTGGGTGCAATACCCACCATCTCCACCATCATTAACCCCTCGTCAATACGAGGGGTTTTTGCAATTTTAGACATTATTTCTTGTTATGTTTGGGTTCATGACATACAATTCAAATACGTGTCCATAAATACAAATAGCATTATTGTCGGTGGTATTATGATTGCCTTAATAGGAGGTACTGTAGGGTACGCCGTTATTACAAATAGCTCACGAAGTTCAAACAGCAACAAATTACCCACTACCCAGACAAATAGCACCACCCAACCCGCGCCAGAATCTACATTAAAAGCAAGCAACGAACAATCAGTAACCCAAGGTCAAGGCAGCGGAACACTCAGTGTAGACTCGAATCAATCGGGAGTCAGCCTGCAAAGTAACTTAGGTCAAAGCTCCAGCAATGGCAACGCACAAACACTACCTGGCCCTGAAACATTTGGACAATATGATCAATATGCAAATGCAACTAGCACAATGTTTGCCGAACCAATTGTTGGCACCGGTAAAGAAGCTACACAGGGTAAAAAAGTAGCTGTTGTATACCAAGGCTGGCTTACAAACGGACAGCTCTTTGACCAATCAAAAACGAATGATCAAGGCAAGCTTGTGCCCTTTGTATTTACGACGGGCGAAAACCAGGTCATACAGGGATGGGAACAAGGTATTGCAGGAATGAAAGTGGGCGGAAAACGCAGGTTGGTGATTCCACCTAGTTTAGGATATGGAGCTCAGGGTCAGGGCTCAATACCACCAAATGCTGTACTAGTATTCGACGTATTACTTAGTGATGCCGAATAAAGCAACTACACTATGATAGCAGTAATGGGATAATCACCCTGTATAATCTGTTGACTTAATAAACTATTTATGCTAATGTTAGTGTAATCTATATTTAGTGAATCCAGAGTTAGTGCTATAAATATTTACTCAGGGCTTCACCCCAAATGGTAGAGTAAATAACTAACAAAGGATTCTTTTTTTATGTATAAAAGCAAATCAAATTTTGGTCGCAACACGCGCCCGAGTCGTCCATTTAACGCCCACCGAAGTAGTCGCCCAAGTGGTGGTCGCCGCAGTGGCCCACAAAAACAATATATTCACCCAAGCAAGTTTGTGTCGGTGGCAACACCGCGCGAAGAAATACAGTACACAGCACAGCATCAGTTTGCTGACTTTGATGTACACCCGCTTATTAAGAAAAACCTTTCAGTGAAGGGCTATGTAACGCCGTCACCCATTCAGGATCAGTCAATCCCGTTAGGTTTAGCAGGCAAAGACATAATAGGTATTGCTAACACTGGTACAGGTAAAACAGCCGCCTTTGCAATACCAGTACTAAATAAACTAATGTCAGACAAAGTAAGCAAAGTACTTATAATTGCCCCAACTCGCGAGCTTGCAGAGCAAATCGAAGATGAAATGCGCAGCATCGCCAAAGGCAGTGGCCTTACCGGCACACTACTAATTGGTGGTAGCAGCATGCAGCGACAACTACGCGAACTAAAGCATATGCCACGAGTTATCGTAGGTACACCAGGCCGTATTAAAGACCACCTCATGCAAGGCACATTAAAGCTAGACCAAGTTAATAACCTGGTACTAGACGAAGTTGACCGCATGCTAGATATGGGCTTTATGCCAGATATGCAATTTATTTTAGAGCGCATGGCAACCGAGCGACAATCATTCTTTTTTAGCGCAACATTTGATGCTAAAGTTCGAGATATAATTACAAAATTTAGCAATGACCCTGTTACGGTATCTGTTAAAACAGGCGATACAAGCGAAAATGTTCACCAAAATATTGTTGAATATAATGGTAAAGAAGACAAAATGACCAAATTACACGAAGCATTGTTACATGAAAATGCTAACAAAGTAATTGTATTCGAAGACACCAAGCACCAAGTTGAAAAACTTGGTAAAGAACTTGTAGAACGTGGTTTTAAGGCCGAGTCTATACATGGCGGTAAAAGCCAGAGTCAACGCACCCGCGCTTTGCGTGCTTTTAAAGAAAACAAAATTAATATTTTGGTCGCAACCGACGTTGCTGCCCGCGGTATTGATGTGCCAAACATTACGTCTGTTATTAACTTTAGTACTCCGCAAACTTACGATGATTACACGCACCGTATTGGTCGTGCAGGCCGTGCCGGCAGAGTTGGCCACGCGCTAACATTTATCGAAAAGTATTAAACTTACTTTTAATTAAAAAGACTCCCGAGTTGGGAGTCTTTTTTTACTAGAATACTTTTTAATGAAGCGCAGTTGTCAGGGTATCACTCTGAAAGTTCTGCATTGTTTTAGGCTTAAACCTTATCCAGAACATGAGTCCGCCAAGTGCTATAAGACTACTGCCAACAAGTGTAGGCAAACCAACAGATATGCTTGCGACATAGCCGCTTAACACCGCAGGTATACCCTGAGCTAAGGCCTCAAAACTACTGTTTACACCCATAACCTCACCCTGCAAACGCGGGTCAGAAACCGCACTAAGTAGTGCGATTGAGTTTGCCATAGTGAGCGCAACAAATAGCGGCACTAACGGTGACACCGCAATGGCCCCTGCAGTTGTTGTAACCAGTAGCAAAATTGGTAATGTTGCAGCCAAGCCAAACATAGACACTCGCAGTACCTGATAGTTTTTATACCTTTTTGCTATAAACGGTATAAGCGCACCCTGAAACACTGCAATCCAAATACCAATTAAGCTAAAATAGTCAGCTACATTAGCAGGTGTAAAACCCGGTATGCGCTTTATCATACTAAAGCCAAAGAATGTGGTGAAGAAAGTAAAGCCTGCAGTAAACAAGAAGTTAACTGGTAACAATATCTTAACACGCGGCATGCGTAGACCATTTCGTATATTTATAAAGCTTTGACCTAAATGCAGCTTTGCATGAATCTTCTTTTTAAGCGTTTCTGGTAAAACAGTTAGTACAAGTGCGGTGTTTATTGCTGCAACAAATGCTGCAAACCAGAATGGCGTAGCTGGGTTAAACCACGATGGCGTAGTTAGTGCTTGCACGCCAAATATATTAATAAACGGTATGCCACCTGATGACAATCGGCCGCCTAAGTACGGCCCTAGTACAAAACCAATACCAAACATAGCACCGACTAAACCAAAGTTACGAGTACGGTGTTCTGGCGGACTTACGTCACTAATAACGGCACGTGCAACGGCAATATTACCACCGGTAATACCGTCAAGCGCCCGACTAGCAAATAGTAGTGGAATGTTTTTTGTTATGATACCAATTGCAAACAATATATAACCTATAGATGTACCAAACAAACTTATGGCTAATACTGGCTTACGACCATATTTGTCAGATAGTTGCCCAAGTATTGGGGCAGCTAAAAACGTCATTATAGAATAAATACCCGTCAGCCAGCCCACCATAATATAACCGTCACGAATTGACCAGTCGGCTGGAATAATTTGGTGCGGGCCAGGTAATACTAATACTGCATACACAGGAATCAATATTGCGACACCAATCGCATCTAAGAACACAGTAAACAGCGCAGCTGTTAGCGCCTTATTCTCTAATTTACTTTTCATTTTTTCAACCATGTTACTGCTTTCTACTTATCTTTACATGCTTTGGTTGTCAAACGATCTAAGAGTTCTTGCATCATTTTTTGTTCTGCAAAACTTAAGCTGCCAAATGTTGCAGCATGAGTTTGTTCAAGGACCACAACGCACTTCTTAGCAAATTCGCTACCCTTATCGGTCAGCACAATACTGCGAGCCCTGCGGTTATTTGGATCGATTCGAACCGCTAGCATACCATCGTTTTTTAGTAACTTAATCTGCCTACTAACACTCGCTTCGGTCTGACCCAAATATACTGCTATGTCGTTTTGTTTTAGGCCAGAACGGTGTTTGGCTGCCATAAGAATTTTAAATTGCGAATAACCAATGCCTAAACTCGAGTGTAATGCTTCGTCAGATTGCCTGTCGAGTACAAACACTAACTGGTGCAATGTGTATCCTATTGAATTTTGCATACCTACCCTTTTACTTTACTTGCTAATAGTTAGCGTGTCAAGTTTTTGTATGTATCGTACAATTTTAGCCATTCGGGCAAGCTAACAGTCTCTGCTCTGCGATCAGGAGATATATTTGCAGAATTTAAAAGCTCCTCAGCCTGAGGTTTAGTTAGTTGTAGCCCCGCACTAATTGTGTTGCGCAGCGTTTTTCGCTTAGCGCTAAAGCCAGCCTTAACTACTTTCATAAATGCCCTGCGCTCGACTGCTGGTACTAACGCATTTGTTTTGTTTAAAATAAGTACTAATGAGTCTACTTTTGGTGGTGGGGTAAACATATGAGCAGGCACAAAAATATCTGAGCTGGTATCGTATTCGGTCTGCACAGCAATTGCCAAAATTGACATATCGTTTGGGGTGGCACACACACGCTCAGTTACCTCTTTTTGCATAAGTAGTGCCGCGGTATCTGGCTTATACGGCGTGTCAGATAATATCCGCAACAGTTGGCTCGTTAGGTAGTACGGAATATTAGCAACAATTTTGTAGTTAGTGGGGAGCGTACTAAAATCAAACGTTAAAATGTCTTCGTGTAACAACGTAAAATTAGTATTGTCTGCAAACTTTGCCTTTAAGTTACCTAGCAATGTTTCGTCGAATTCTATGGCAATGACTTTAGCACCGGTTGCAAGTAACTGGGTTGTGAGCGTACCTAAACCTGGACCAATTTCTACGACTGTATCGCCCGCCCCAACAGCAGCGCTCGCAACAATATCTTGCAATACATCAACATCATTCAACCAATGCTGCCCAAGACTTTTTTTAGGTTCGTACTCACTCATTACAAACTAGTATATAGAAGTTACAGCTAAGTTCACAGGCCAGTGCAGTTTGTTTTAAATGCGAGGATTGCAGCGCAACCGTACCAAGCGGTACGGTAAGCAGTGAACCGCAAGTATTCAATCAAAATGGGCGGTCCGTGAAATTAGCTCATTACCACCAGCGTTGCACGACCCATACTTGGTAAGCATTATTCCAACTGCCATAACGCCCGTTAGCATAGGCACTAAAATGATTTAACTGACAGACTGGATCTGTTTGCCAATTTGGGCATGCAGCAACGAGCGCATTATTACCACCTATTGGGCAGCGTTGTGCGAGCCCAATACAACCCTGTGAGTTAATAGCGCCTGGCCGCCAATTTGATTCTTTTTGAATAATATAATCGACGCTTGCAAACTGTGAAGGATCAATGCCAGCAGCTGCCATTAATGCAGCCTTATCACTACTAACCGAATACGTTGCAGCTGCAAGTGTACCTTTTTCAACAATTTGTGCAACCGGTTCTTGTAAGGTAACTGTTTGAATTTGGCGCCTGTCAACTTCGACTCCGTCTTGCATGATTTGTTCGTACAGCACGGCTCGTTTTCCCTGCACACCTTCTTGGACTGTCGTTTGTTTACCTGCAAGTACGGCTGGATTATTACGTGTTTGAACTCCAAAAGGAATAGGCTCCTCGACAGATATTATACTTCTTCCCTCGGCGTTAATAGATAGCAACATGCCTGGAACAAGTGCTTCTTCTACGTTACTGGGTTGTGTCGTATCGCCTGATTTTAACAAAATGTTTTTTTGTTCTAAAAAGCCTGTAATTGTTTTTGCCGTTGTGCGGTATTGGCCGAGCACGCCGTAAAGGCTAACTTGTAGCGGTATTGAGCGCTCTATTACGAGTCGTTCGGCGACAATTGGACCCTTTAAGTCACTTTCGGCGCGCACAAAAGACACAGTATCTTCTGTGAATAGCGAAAGACCCGCTTCTTTTGTAACTGCACGAGGAGATTTTGAAGCAGTTTGAACTATTGTTCTGCTTTGTCCATCAACTATCTCGACCGACCTCGAACGGTACACGTTCACAATAAAATTATCCTCAACAATAGGCGTTGCAAGCGACGGTTCTACTATATCTTTAGCACCAATAGTAATTGTAAGTCGCTGAAGTAAATCTTCGACATTTTTTGCCCGCGTTGGAACTGTTTGTTGTTTGCCGTCGTAGTAAACAATAGCAATGTGCGTATCTGACGCTCCGACTGTTTGACCGCCAACCGAAACAAATGCTCCCAAGCCAATCATAAAAAGCAAAACAAAACTAATAAGCGGCATAATTAGTGGATGCCGCTGCAAAAAATGTGATTCTTGCACTGAATCAGCCTGCTTTTTAACAGGGATCTTGGGTTTTGCTGTCATATACGCGTGCACTACACTAGTGCCCACATCTTATTTTAACAGATAGCCCCGACTTGTTGCCCGTTGCTTAGCAAGATTTACATGCGCATAAGTATTTTGCTCATCTGTTGCAAGCCAATCAACTTCACTAATTTCATGATTATGAGAAACAGTAACCTCGCCCGTTATTGTTGCAACATAAATTACATAACGTAAAAAGTGACCACCCTCATTGTAGGTCGTAAGCCCCACAAGCTCGTGTACATCATGCGGCTGTACAATGAGCCCAAGTTCTTCTTGCAATTCTCTTATGGCCGCATCTTTATTGTCTTCGCCTTTTTTTACTCCACCTCCTGGTAGACTCCACTTATTTGAACCAATACTGTGCTTAACGCCAATGAACGTATTATTTTTAATAACCATTATGCGTGAGCGTACTCGCATGGGTGCATATATGAATACGAATGGCCAAATTAAAAAGTATATTGTCTTTAAAAATACTTTTTTCATAGCTTTTCTAAAGGTGCAAAAGATATATTCAATTTTTTGGTACCTTTGCCCTGAAAATAAATAGTTGCGTTGTCGCCTTCGATGCCAATAACCGTACCAACACCAAACACACTATGCCGCACGCCGTCACCTTCAGAAATTTCGAGTACATAGCGTGGCTCGTCGTTATTGAGCACCGGTGGCTGCGCCGGTAAACCTTGGTACGAGCCGGCCATAGACTTACCTACATTAGCATCAATTTCACTCAAAAAGCGACTTGGTGGATTATGTTGTGTTCCACCATACAACATGCGCCCATTTGCATACAACATATGCAATTCTTCGCGGGCCCGTGTCATACCAACATAGCAAAGCCTGCGCTCTTCTTCCATCTCTGACTGATCATAAAGCGCTCGACTATGGGGTAGTATAGTTTCCTCGAGACCAACCATAAAGACTATCGGAAACTCGAGCCCTTTGGCGGCGTGCAACGTCATTAATGTTACAGCATTGCCACTAGTGTCTTTAGTGTCTGCGTCACTCATAAGTGCAACTTCTTCTAAAAATCCTTCAAGGCCTAGCTCTTGATACTCTCGAGCCACACTCAATAATTCACGAACATTTTCTTGTCGTGACTCACCCTGGGGAGTGCCGTCGTGTAAGTAGGTCATGTAGCCTAAGCGCTTTATAAGTGCGTCTATTAAATCTGCGACGCTCATTGTTGTTAATGTTAGCTGAAAACTAGTCATAATATCTGCGAGTTGACCATAACCAGTCTTAGCCTTGGCAGGCAAAGATGGACATGCGTTAACTTGTTGTAGCGCTTCTAATAATGTAAGACCTTGCTGCTGCCATACGTAAAATTTTTGCAAACCTGTCGCACCAATACCCCGCGTTGGTACGTTTACAATACGCTCAAAACTAACACGGTCTGAAGGTTGGTAGATTAAACGCACATACGCTAGCAAATCTTTAATTTCTTTGCGATCATAAAATCTTTGGCCGCCGACTATGCGATATGGTATGCCATAGTGCAAAAAAACTTCTTCGACCGATCGACTTTGTGCATTTGTACGGTATAGTACAGCATAATCTCTAAAACGCCGCAGTCCCATATCGGTGCCCGTTTTAATACGTCTTACTATGTACTCAGACTCGGTTCGCTCATTGCTGCACTGCAGTAACTGTACGGGCAGTCCCTGCTCTCCGTCAGTCCATAGTTTTTTATCGCTACGAGCCTTGTTTTTAGTTATAACTGCATGTGCGGCTTCAAGAATTGCTTTTGTACTTCGATAATTTTGTTCGAGTTTTATAACAGTAGCCATGGGGTAATCTTTTTCAAAGCGCAAAATATTTTGAAAGTCGGCACCTCGCCAGCTGTAAATAGAATTATGTACAGCCACACCATCTGCAACGTAGTTGTGTACTTTTTCAACATCTAAGTCATACACCTTACCTACGTACTGCTGTTTTTCGATATCGACTACTGTATCTGATTGCAGCTCGCCGTCTATAACTACCGGCAATACCATTCCCTGCACAATATTTGCTGCTGGCATAAACATATATTTTTTATCTGTTAAATATCCGTATTTCATAATTTGTACTTCAGCTTTTGTATCTTGCATAATATCTTCTAAAACTTGTTCAATGTGGCCGTAATCTTGGTTGTGTACTTCTGCTCTAAACGTATTAGACTTTGACGGCCTTACGCTATACCCTTTGTTTTTAAACATGTCTAAGTCATCTATGAGTGTTGTGTTGGCACTAAGCCTGCTAGCTGACCAATTACTAGTTTGTGTTTTACGTTTATCACCAAAAAGTACAAGATTGATGTTAATTCTCTTAACGGCACCACGCGAGGTTGCCTGTGGTAAAAAGTGGGGGTAGTCTTGTGCAAGCCCAAGTTCTTCAAAAAGCTTTTTTGCCCTTTGAGCTGTGTCTATTTGATTATAAATGTTGTCTATCTGATTTTGACCAAGCTGCATAGACCTATTTACATCAGCCCTAAACACCAGCATTGGAATACCATATTTATATGCATACAGTGCTTCTAAATACATAGCCTCTTGCCGGTCTTTGCATACTGCTAAAACCCACATTTTATCGGCACGCTCTTGGTTTGCTCGTACTCGTAGCCCAACATCATCTTTTTTACCATCAAACCTTGTACCTTTGGCCACACCTATTCGGTAACCCTTGTCCTTAGCGTACATTAGGTAAACAAAGTGCGAATCTGTCTTTTGAAACCTACTAAATACTATGTGATTTGGTGTGCAAGATATTATATTGCCTGATGCGGTAGTAATTTTTATAATATTGCCTTTCGCACTAAACTCGCGCCGCTGAAGTACCTTAAAAAAGCCTACACTTCCATAGCCACTTGCAGCTTGCACTAAGTCGCCCGGCTCAATATCTTGTATATTTTTTTTACCACCGGGAGTTATAACTTTACTATCCGGCACGAGGCATTGCCAATCGTCGCCCACGACCGCGAGGTTTTTATGCTCGTTAACCAACAAACTAATGAGCTGGTACTGCGCAGCATTTGTATCTTGGTACTCGTCGATCATTATATATTTGAACTGTTGCTGCCACTTTTTGCGTATATCTGGATGGGTTTTAAATAATGTCACCGTTTTGCTAATTAGGTCATCAAAATCGAGCGCACCCGCATCTTTTAAGGCGCGCTCATAAAGCGGGTACACCTTTGCAGCTGTTTGTGTTGTTGGACTGTTAGCTTTACCCGCATAAAGCTGATAATCAATCATTTCGTTTTTAGCACTACTAATTAGACTCGACAACGTACGCGCCGGAAAACTCTTTTCATCTATCATGAGTTGTTTACTAACTTGCTTTATGGCTGACTGCCTATCGGCTTCATCAAAAATGACAAATCGTTTGTCGATGCCAATATACTCTCCGTCTTGCCGGAGCAGCCGTACACAAATACTGTGGAACGTTCCCATGTACGGCATAAAAGTTCTAGGCGTTTCGGCGTCTTTAGCAACCGTTGGGTTCATTAACTTATATACGCGGTCACGCATTTCGCGAGCTGCTTTATTGGTAAACGTCACCGACAATAACTCTTCGGGCTTAGCTTTGTGCGTAAAAAGCAACATTGCAATACGGTGTGTCAATGTTTTAGTCTTGCCGCTGCCGGCTCCGGCTTGTATTAGCAGCGGACCTTCTGTGTGTTCGACTGCACGCTGTTGTTCAGGGTTTAAACCTTGCAAAAAAAATGATGATTGTTGCTCATCTAACTCAAAGGGATCAAAAAACTCATGTGGCATCAGTATATTTTAACAAAATTAAGATAGATTTACTTGAAAAGTTCAAACGGAAGTTTGACACTAATGTCGATTATGTTCAGATCTATCAGTACGTACACTATTACTGCCGCAGCAAGCACAACACCTGCTACAACTGGAATATATTGCACGGCGCTAAACTTATTTTTTTGATGCACTGTAACGTTGTATTCGCCACTTTCAATAATTTCATTGAGCCGAGTAGCTGTTTCTACATTCGTATCAGGCTTTGGAGCATTTAATTGCTCAGACTGCTTTTCGTCATTGTCTTTATTAGCCTGTTCAGTAATTTGGTCGATACTGGTTGTTGGAGTAATTTTTGACTGTATCGAACCGCTATTTTTAGCTGGACTGGGTTGTGCTGTTACATAGTTTGTAGCCGCAGGAGCATCTTGCCCTGTACTCACCATAGGGTCGGTCATTTTTACACCCGTAGCGACTATAATAGGTCGACTTGTTGGGTCTGCTGGGGTGGTGCCAGGTTTAGCGACATCACTACCGGGCTGTTGTGTTGCTGCCATAAACTATTCCTCTTGCTGGACCCTAAACGCAGCATCTACTATTGCGCTAAATTCGTGATAATTTAGACTTGCGCCGCCAACCAGTAGCCCGTCGACTCCTTCTACTCCTAGTAGGTCATAGGCACTGGATGCATTTGCGCTGCCACCATACAGTACTCGTACCTGTTTAGACGCTTTTACGCCGTACAGTTCTTTTATGTTATGCCGAATTGTTTCGACGGCTTTAGCAATTTCGTCGGGTTTTGGTGTTTCGTGGTGCATAAAATCTGTGCCACTACTTAGCGCCCATACCGGTTCATAAGCAATTACAACTTCCTGTACTTCACGCGCAGTAAGGTTTGCTAATGCTGTTGTTACTTGATCGTGTAATACTCGTGTTGTTTCGCCTGCAAGTCGCTCAGTTTTGGTTTCGCCCACACATAACAGTGGTGTAATGCCATTACGTACTGCAGCTGCCATTTTTGCACAAATAGTATCTAAGTTTTCGTTAAATTTATTGCGCCTGTCGCTGTGCCCAATAAACACATAATGCACCATGTCTTGTAACATACTAAAACTTACTTCGCCCGTATATGCACCTTCGTCAACTTGGTACGCATTTTGCGCAGCTAAGTGAAACTTGCGCCTATCTATTTGCATGCTAACTGGCTGAAGTACCAACATACTTGGTGCCAATACAACTTCAACGCTTCGGTGCGTTTTAATGCGTTCGTGCAAACGGTGAATGAGTAAACTAGATTGAGACACATTTAAATGCATCTTCCAGTTTGCAGCAATCATAATTTTACGTTGTGTCGTAGTGCTCATGCTTAGTAGTTTAGTCCTTATCTAGTAGCGAGGCAACACCTGGCAAGATTTTACCCGCCATAAGCTCTAAGCTTGCGCCGCCGCCTGTCGACACGTGCCTGAACATGTCAGTTAATTTACGCTCTTCAATATATGCTGTTGTATCACCACCACCCAATACGCTAAAAGGCTTGTTGCCATGCGAACCCAATAAACCATCTATAACGAGTTCTGTGCCGTGGGCAAATGGTCCAACTGGGCCTTGCAAACCCACGGTTTCGGTAACACCCATTGTGCCGTTCCATACAACTGTTTTACAAAGCTGCATAGCACCAGCAATAAAGGCGCCACTAAACGGCCCAATATCTAGAATTTTCTCGTGTGGGGCCACTTTAGAGGCCTCTGCTTTAACTGCTTTAGGGTACGCCTCTATATCTGCAATTACGTGTGCATCCCAGTCTACTATTCGCGTTTTGGCAGTCTTAGAAATATCGGTAGCTACGACGCCGTCTTGAGGTAAATAAAATGTAAACGGACGTTCAGTGGCAATTTTTTGAGCTTTTTGTATAATTTCTTTTGCTGTAAAAAGATCATCTTTGTCTACTAAACTATCTCCAACTTTAATGCCTTGAGCCAATAAAAATGTATTTGCCATTGCGCCGCCTATAACAACAACGTCTGCAATATCTAAAAATATATGAATAATTTCTATTTTGTCAGCTATTTTTGCGCCACCAATAATAGCCATAAGTGGGCGGTCTGGGTTACTCATGACATTCGTAATAGTGTCTACTTCGCGCTCAAGTAACAGGCCAGAAACTGCCGGCAAAAAGTGCGTGATTGCATCGGTGCTGGCATGAGCACGATGTACTACTCCAAAGCCGTCTTGTACAAATAGCTCGGCGTTTGTGTCCTGTACTAATACTCGTGCAAAATCTTCGTTATTTTGTTCTTCTTCTTTGTAGTATCGTAAGTTTTGCACCAAGGCAACTTGGCCATTTTGTAGTCCAGCTGTTGCTTGCTTTGTGGCGTCGCCAACGCAATCTGGCAAAAACATTACTTCCTCGCCCAGTAGCTCGCTAAGCCGTTTAGCTATGGGCTTTAGGCTACAGCTTTTGTCGTCCGGTCCTGTTGGTCGGCCCAAATGACTGCAAATAACAATTTTGCAGCCCGCATCTTTTAGCGCCATAATTGTCGGCAAGCTTTGTTTTATACGGTAATCACTCGTAATGTTGCCATCTTTATCTAGGGGTACATTATAGTCTGCGCGCAATAATACAAACTTGCCTCTCAGGTCAACGTCATTAATTGTTTGTTTTGTAAACATGCCCACCCCCTTATTAGCGCTATTGTAACATGTATGGTTATTCTAAAATACGCACCTTAATTGTGTCAGTCGTACCGACCACACCTGGGTGTTGGCCGCTTGCAGTCACTATAACATCACCCTTGCTAAGCGTTTTACTTTTGCGTAACCAATCGGTAAGTTTAGATGCAGCTAGCCTGTCATCTGGTCGAACATACGACTTTGTGCCGTAACAAATTGCCAATTGGTTACACACATGATCTTGGCTAGTAACGGCAATAATTGGCGTATCTGGGCGTAGGCTAGCAATTTGCAGCGCAGTTGCACCTGACTTTGTCTCGGCAACAATAACAGTTGCCCGTACTTCACGCGCAAGCGCTATAACTGCATTGCAAATTGCATTTTGACGTGTGTTATTTGGAGTAATTTCAGTAAATAGTGGCTTAATTGGGGCGTTTTCTTCGGTGTATTTAATAATACGCTTCATGATTTTTACTGCTTCAATAGGGTACTTGCCGTTGGCTGTTTCGTCACTGAGCATAACGCAGTCTGCGCCAACTAAAACTGCAGTAGCCACATCGCTCACTTCTGCCCTAGTAGGCTCCGGTGATTCTGTCATGGTTGCAAGCATTTGAGTGGCAACAATAACTGGTTTAGCATACTGCATCCCAAAACCAATCATACGGCGCTGCATAATAGGTACGCTCTCGGGCGTTGTTTCTACTGCCAAGTCGCCGCGTGCAACCATAACAGCGTCCGTGTTTTTTATAATGTCTTCGAGGTTTTGAATAGCAAGTTTGGTTTCTACTTTCGCAATAATCTTTGCCTTGCTACCAAGGTTGTGCAAAATTGTGCGAAGTTTTTTAATATCGTCCGCGGTTTGCACAAAGCTCTGGGCAACATAGTCTATATCTTGTGTTGAACCAAAAGCAATATCTTTGCGGTCTTTATCAGTTATTACGTCGCCGTCAAAGTCAGTATCTGGTACGTTCATGCCCTTACGCTGCAAAAGTACGCCGTCGTTTTCTATAGTTGCATGTACTATACCGTCTTTTACACTCGTAACTGTAGTACGAACCTTGCCGTCATATAGCATAATGGTTTCGCCACGCTTAACCTTTTTACTTAAATCATATTGGGTAGGAATTACACCTGTATGCTCGTAATTTTCTTTATACCCAAAACGAATATGCTGGCCAGTTTGTACGGGTATAACACCTTCGAAATCGCCAAGCCTAATTTTCGGGCCCTGCAAATCTTGAATGATTGCGACTGGTTTGCCATATTCTTTACTCGCCTTACGAATCCATTTAATTTGTTGTATGCGTTCTTCGTAATCACCATGACTAAAGTTAAGGCGCAAACCATTTGCACCAGCTTTAATAAGGGCCAATATTGACGCGTAGCTGTTGACGCTTGGGCCTACAGTAGCTATAATTTTAGTCTTTTTAAAATCACTCACTGCCACAACAGGTGGCTTTCTTGTTGTTTCCATACTTATTCCTAGTTTAAACGGTTATGGTTTTTATTACCAGTGTATGTTGCTACACTTTTAAGCGTTTATCGTACCATAATTTCCGCTCTGAGTATAGTCGATTTTACAGCAAACATACTTGGCTGTAAGTCGTGAATGTAATTTAGTGATGCTTAATTAAAAATACTCGAACACTACGATGTTAAAATTATTAATCAAAAAGTGTTTTAATCGATACTATTTTCGACTTACGCGGCCCTTAAGTGCAAGAAACGCCAATGTAAAAGAAAGCGTTAAAATAATACCAATCGCAAGTAGCGTCTTAACGAGCGTATCCCATTCCCAGCCAACATAAATCAAACTCCTAAGACCATCGAGCAAATAGGTAACAGGGTTATACATAGCTACGGTTTTAAGCCAACCACTCAATGCTTCAAGCGGCAAGAAGCTCGTCGTTAAAAACGTGAATGGAAAAAATAGCAGGAATGACGAGTTGACGGCGCCTGGGCTACCAGTTTTGAGCGCTATTGCATACGGAAAACCGGTAAATGCTAATCCCCATAGACCAGATATTAACAAAAACGTAACAATACCTGCAAAACCCGTAACAAAATGTACGCCAAGTGCAGCGCCCAGTAAAACAACCGGAATAGAAAGCACAATTACCAAAGCCAAGTCAGCAACCATTAGCCCAAGCAACAATGCTGTGCGCTTAACTGGCGAAATTAACAATCTGTCAAAATAACCCGACTGAATATCTGTAACAAGTGCCGAGGCACGCGAAATACCGGTAACTGCAAAAACTATAGCAACTGGCAGCTGAAAGGCTTTGAAGTTATCGACACCAACAAACTGCGAAACGTTACTAAGGGACCCAACATTTACCACAAAGAAAAATAACGGTATTACTAATGCAGGTATAACAGATTCAGGCTCTTTTGGTATGGCCCGAACGGCTCTTCCGGCAACAGTAATAAGGTCTCTAAAAAAACCTGCCGGCTTTGCATCAACACGTATCTGTGCAGTTGTCATTTATTTTTCTCCTTATCGTCTAAGCGGTTTCCGGTATATTCTAAAAACACATCATCTAAGGTAGTTTCGCGAAGCGTTAACTGCTGTATAGGTATCTTTAATCGCTCCATTTCAATTGCAACACTCGATATAACTGCAGAGCCTTGCAAGGTAGAAAGTGTAATTTCACTGCCATGTGCCTCGACTTTGGTAATGCCATTTAGCTTTCGTAAACTATCGAGTGCTTTATCGGTCATTTTATTTGCACGTACTACTATGAGATCTTTACCAACTTTTTTCTTGAGCTCTGACGGCGTACCTTCTACGACTAATTTGCCGCCGTCAATAATACCAATTCTGTCGGCTAATTGGTCAGCCTCTTCTAGATATTGTGTAGTTAAAAATATAGTTATTCCAAGGTCTTTATTGAGCCTGCGTACTTCTTCCCAAACTTTGACGCGGCTTGTTGGGTCAAGTCCAGTTGTTGGCTCGTCTAAAAACAAAATTTTGGGGTTATGTACTAATGCTGCGGCTAAGTCGAGCCGACGCTTCATGCCGCCAGAGTATGATTTTATGGGCTTATAAATAGCATCACCTATATCGACAATTTTTATGAGCTCGGCCAAACGTGATTCGACCGCACCCCCTCGCAAACCATACAAATGTGCCTGTAAGCGCAAAAAATCAATACCTTTTTGGCTCATATCAAGTGCGGCCTCTTGCAGCGCTACGCCAATTTCAAGCCTTACATCGTCGGCTTGATTAACAATACTTTTACCGACAATTTGTGCATCACCCGAAGTTGGCAAAATCAATGTAACCAACATTTTTATGGTGGTGGATTTTCCGGCGCCGTTTGGACCCAAAAAGCCGTAAATTTCGCCCTCTTTTATAGATAAACTGACTTTATCGACGGCCTTACTTTCACCGTAAACTTTAGTTAAGTTTACTGCTTTTATCGCGAGCATGTTTAACTTTTACTCCTTGTTACTCTACTTCAATAAAGTAATTCGTAACGCTACTTCAATAATTTTTATATGACAGTTACAACTTAGTATATACTCTTCAAAGAAGTATGCATAAATTATATGAATGGTACAAGGTAAACGGCCTATTAAAAGTTGTCGTTTTTATAATTATTTTGCGTCTAGTTATGACTTTTTGTGGTTTAATCGCCGTGTCACGAATTGGGGTGTTTGACAACGACTGGAATATACAAAAATCATCACAAACTAATAGCATTTCAAGCACTACACTCGACATGTGGTCAAGCTGGGACGGTAAATGGTATGAATCAATATCAAAAAATGGTTATATATCTACCGGGCGGCCCTACACCGTTCACACAAATAAAGATATTGTCTTTTTTCCGCTACTACCTTACTTGTCTAGCTTATTTAGTTTTGGCATTTTGCCACATGTTTTAGTTGGGCTAGTGCTGTCTAACGTAGCCAGCATTGCAATAGTCGGCTTGCTGTATGCGCTACTAATAAAACGCAAGGTATCTAAAAAAATAGCACTGCTAAGTGTTTGGTTACTTTTTGCACACCCCTTTGCATTCATATTTGGAGCCTACTACACCGAGGCGCTGTTTTTAATGTTCGCCCTGGCAACGCTATATAGTTGGCACACGCAGCATAAAGTTCTCACGTTTTTGTTTGGTGTTTTAGCAGGACTAACAAGACCCGTAGGCGTTGTTTTGTGCGCAGTTGGTGGTATACAAATGATTCAACAAAAATTTTGGAAACAACCTATTAAGCAATGGCTACCCAATGGCGCCAGCCTTACTGGACCCCTAGTCGGTTATGGCCTGTTTGCCTATTATGCGCTCATTAAAACAGGCACTTGGTCGGCTTTTACAGAGGCTGAGGCAGAGGGCTGGGGGCGAGTTGCACAAATAGGTTCTATTGTAAAAAATCTATTCCTACAGCCCTTTGTTGGCTTTAACTGGTTTGTGTTTGCGCTATTTGCCTGGCTGGCAATTTTATTAGTTGTTTGGCAAAGAAATAAAATTGGTATAGATTTAACTATCTGGACCCTTTTGACTTTGGCGCTGCCGCTTAGTACCAGCATTCTTGGCATGCCCCGCTATACAATTGTTTTATTTAGCATTCCACTTGCCCTAGGTTTTATGTTAATTAAGCGGCCTGCATATATAAAACCCCTACTGAGTCTTTTGTTTATAGTGCAAGTAGTTGGCTTTTGCCTGTGGGTTATGGGCGCGCAGTTCATGGTGTAGCAATACTACTTTTTAGCAACGTGTTTGTAGTGACGCAGCAGTGATGTAATGATACTTCCCTGTCGGTCATAATTGGTACCCGGATGAGTCACCACAGTAACACTACCCTCGTAAAAGCGGGTATCTTGCCAGGTAGCCATCATGTAGTTTTTCCATGATTTTTTGCGCCACGAAATTGGTAGCCGCCCACGACCACTCAGGCGAGCAAGAAAAACATACACTATTTTAATGCAACGAGCCGACAGGCCTTTTGTACAAACTTGTTTATACGAACGTACATATGCAATGTTATGTGCTGCCGCAAAGTCATACATAACTTTTGCAACCGGCTGGAATGCGTGCACATGCTGATGGCTGTCTAGGCCTACAATGCGCGCGCCACTCTGCAGCGCCCTGTCGTATTGGTTTTTTACCTCAACGTACACCTCATCTGCATTTATTTTGCCCATAATACAGCGCCAAATAAATGTTAGTTGATTAAAAAATAGCCCATTATTATCGACCAGTGATGGTATTTTTTGAGCTGGGCTAATGGGCGTACCTTCGGTAAGGTTAACGTGTAAAAAAACATCTATAGGCAACGCTGCAATGTCTTTAGAAATTTCTTTAAATGATGCAAAATTAGTAACGACCGACACACTATCAAGCTGCTTATTTTTTTGTAGTAATGCAACTGCATTATTAACTGACGTGTTTAAGCCGTAATCGTCAGCGTGTGCATGTTTTGGTGTTGTACTCACAATTACTTCTTACTTATTTATTTTTTTAGAAATTTTATGTAGCGTAAACAATTCACGAAACATTGAAAAAATACGACCAAAAAAAGAAGTTCGTGGTGACCGAGTCTCTATAATTGCAACCGGTATTTCGGTAATTTTTAACGACGCATATTGGGCGCGCAGCAGTAGCTCGCTTTCAAAAATTTCATTTAGTGTACATTTTTTGGCGATTGGTTTTATTTTAGACAACCGAAAAGCCTTTAGCCCATGGCTGTCGCTAAATTCAAACTTAAAGATTTTTTGGAGCAAAAAAGTTAAACTCTTGGAAGCAATTTTTCGAACGACCGGTCGACTATCAAGTGTGGGGTCAAGTAGCTTTGAGCCAATTACTACATCGTGTGTTTTGCAGTGTAGTGCGCCAGCTTTTATAAAATTAGTGTCTATCCAGTCGGCATTTAACAAAATGCCAATCTCGCCAGTTGCATTCAAAATTGCAGTACGCACGGCATTGCCAAAACTCGGCTCTGCTAAGCTGTATATTTTTAATTGTTTATGAGTTTTTGCTGCTGCATGTAATGCCTCGAGCGTTCCGTCGGTACTGCCATTTTCGACAATAACTAGCTCGTATTGTTTTGCATAGTTTTTATCGAGCCATGTAAGCAAAGACTCTAAATCATTTTTAACAAATACAAATTCATTGTACACAGGAATAAGTACAGATATTTTGAACATTCTTGATATTATATATTTATAACGATAAATTAATCCACTAAAGATAATATAACGTCTCGAATATTCGTTCACACCCGCATGTCTTTAACCAATAATTCTACAAAAAAACTTGATATAGGTGGACACTTTTTACGTAACACGGTAGTTGCAGGTGTTTGTTTTGTAATTGATTTTGCAGTTTTTTTGCTACTAAAAAATAGCCTTAATTCGTCATTGGCTTTAATAATAGGCTACACTGCGGGTCTAGGGTTAAACTATGTCTTATCACGTTTTTGGGTGTTTCAGGAGCGTCGCTACAAAAAAACATCTGTTGAGTTCATTTATTTTAGTACCTTTGCGCTAAGCGGCCTAGTTGTTGATTTGTCTATTTTTACTATTGCACAAACTGTTTTGCCCGACTGGTTTGCGCGCCTCGTTTCTATAGGAGTAGCTTTTTTGTGGAATTTTGCCCTGAAAGAATACATTCTTTTTCGACCAAAGCGTCGCATCAGTTTTTCTGAAGTCTCTAAAAAATACAAAAACCTAAGCAAAGCACACTATATGTACCTGCTTGTAAGATTTATTACGACTCCGGTTGAGCTGATTGCAAAATGTATCCCCGCATCTACAAAAACCGTTTTAGAAATTGGTGCGGGTAGCGGCATTAATTTAGTTGTAGCTGGCATGTTTCAGTCGCAAGCAAAACTGTTTGCATACGAACCAGATGATGAGAAGATTAAATTTATCAATGCAAGCACACAAAACATACAGATTATACCGAAACTTGATACACAACAGCAGTATGATGCCATTTTGATTGTAGATGTGCTTTATCTTTTATCAAAAGATGACCGCGAGGCATTACTTAATACGGCCGTTTCAATGCTCACAAAAAACGGCGTGTTGATTATTAAAGATATGTCGGTAAAACCTGCTTACAAAGCATACTGGAATCGTATACAAGAATGTATATCGGTACACGTTACCAAAATGACGCTATCAAATGGTGCTTTTAACGTATGGACTGTCGAGGAAATTGCAGACTATGCTCGCTCACAAGGTTACTCGGCAAACCTACACCGCATCGACCGTCATTACATACACCCACATGCAATTGTAAAGATTACAAAAAAGTAATTTATAAAAATACTACATGGTAACGTTCATGGCGGGAGTGGTTTCACTGCCTGAAACCAGCTAAATAAAAATACCCTGCAGCCGCAGGGTATTTTTATTTGGTGATCCCAAGGAGAATCGAACTCCTATTGCCGGGATGAAAACCCGATTTCCTAACCGTTAGAAGATGGGACCTTCTGTTTTAATTGTAATGTGCGCCGTACTGCTAACTATAGGGTTTTCATACCGCCGGGATGACTTAATCATTTTGCTCTGACAAGTCAGAGCTGGCCGATTTCCTAACCGTTAGAAGATGGGACCTTTTTGCGTTAGCAAAAACTCAATACAAAATCTAAATTATAATAGCATAACAGAGACAAAAAGTCCACTATCGTCTGCGAAGCGCAGCATTTACCCTTTGCTTGGCTGCATTGTATTTTTGCATACGAGCATTTAGTTTATCTGTATTGCCCGCATCAACACCAAATAATGTCAAAGCCGTTACTGGCAATGCCGGAACTTCCCTGGCTGACTCGTACAAACCAGGTCTATGGCAACTTAAAACAGGCACAAGTAGAGTGCTTTTATGCACGATCTTGCGGGCAATTGTAAGGATTCTTGGCATATGTGCTACATCTGTAACCAACGAAAGTGCTTCGGGACGTTTGCCTGCTAGTTCGTCTGCTATGTTTATAAAATTTTCTAGTGAATTTGTTGATTTTGTCTCTTTTACAATTCTTGTACCCGCTAAAATACCAAAACCAACGCGCGCATACAATTCGGCCTCGATCTGATCTGCCTCACTTGGCAGATTTTCTGTTGTTTTGCCTCCAGTAAGATAAAGCTCGGGTATACTAATGCCTTTAATTAGGCTGCTGGAGACAGCATCTACGCGTGCCATACCGCGAGCATGCCGCTCGCCAGTATCCGTATAAAGGCCTATGCCGGGTACAATAGCTGGTTGGTTGGGCATCACCTCGCCATATAAGGGATTTTTGATTTGCATCGTGATACTATACTACTTTTTAGGTTTTTTATCAATAGCCAGCCACACGTCACGCAGTAGCTTTGCGTCATCAAGTGCATGATGAGCCTTATACTTATTGAGATCAATTCCAAGACTACGGTAAAAAGTTTTAGCGCCACTTTCAGTCGCAAGCATTTTTGTTGGGTCTATGCCATTTGCAAACAAAATACTCGCAAAATCTATAGTCATCCATTTAAACGGCAGCTTGCCTTCGCCAAATAATTTAACAGCATACAGCGAATCGTAGTTATCTACAAATGCTACGGCGAACGGGTTTTTGCGGCCCAAAAATTGCCTGATTTGTTTTTGGGCTTGTGCTTTAGAAACTGGGTTTCCTGATAGTGTTGGAATAATGTGTTTTGACACCCAGCTGCTCGGTATAGCGTCTGTTTCTACCTCAAGGTATAGTTCTTCGCCACTAAGTTTTATTATGGCAATAGATAAAATTTCGCCTATTGACGGGTCTAAACTCGTGAACTCGGTATCTATAAAAATAAGGTTGTTCGGTTCGTACGGAGTAAGATGCATTACCCATACAATAGCAAGTTACACAAAAAAATACTCCCCTGTTTAACGAGGAGAGTATTTTAAAAGTTTGAGCGGTCAGTCACGACGCGTAATCTACATTAACATTAGCAGATTATTGCACTTTTGTCGAGGCTTAGCCACGAACTTTGCGACGTGCAAACATGTTGTGCACAAATGCACCTGCTGCAGTTACGGCCGCAAAGACCGCTAGCACGCTACCAGCACCAGTGTTGGGAATAACAACTGGAGGTGTTACAGGAGTCTTTGTGATAGATGCTGTGCAAGCAGAGCTTGTTACATCACCCATAGAAGTGTTAAGGGTTGCTTTAATGCTGTAATTACCTTCAGCTGCATAGTTGTGAGTAAATGGTAGTTCACTTGTCTTTAGGACTTTGGTAGTACCATCGCCAAAACTTACTGTTACCGTGTTAAGTGTTGCATCGTTAGCAGTGTACTTAACGTTCTTGATTGTAATGCTCTTAGAAGTTTTACTTACATCAAGTAGGTCACAAGTTGCAGGCTTTTTAATAACTACCGGTTGTTCTACAAGTTCTACTTCGAGACGAACAAATACGCGTTGATCCCAACATCCCCACATATTACCGTCGGGCTGTTGTGTGCCAATTGGTGCGCCAGTCGTTACAATTGTGTCGCTTAGGTTTTTTACACCAGACGCTGCGTTAAATTGCTGTGCGCTGCCTGTTACATAACGTAATGTAAACGATTTGCCATTTGTACAGGTAATAGACACATTGTCGCTGATACTAGTAGCGTTACTTGCGCTAATTGTAGCAGTTGGCGCAAAGCTTGTTGCTAATACTGTTGGCAAGGTTACTTTTATTTTTGTGTCTTTCGCTACACTTGGACCATTGCCGTTGTCGTTAGCAAATTGACTTGCGCCGTTGTGCACATAAGCACGCAAAACAAATTTAGTTCCTGCTGTGCATACTGTTGCAATTGGGTCACGTGCGTCTTGGTTTGTTTCGGTACTTAAACGACCGTTAAAAAACTTTGACTCGTCTGGGTTATCTATGCCTGGTACGCCAGTAAAGACGTTAAATGCTGGTACTGGTGATGGTGTTGTATTTTCACCAGTGTATGGAATAGCGCTTACGCCATCACTTGTTAATGCCAATACTGCTGTTGCAGTCAGGGCCAAAACTACAAGTGCTTGTTTGATTCGTGTTGTAAATATACTCATATTATCTCCTTATAGTCTTTGTAATTAAAAGCCCTGTGGCAAACTTGTAGTTGGCGCTGGACCCTTAGGTTGTGTGGTTGTGGTAATGGGCACAGTAGTTGTAGTAACTACAGGAGGCATAGTGGTTGGAGGTACGGTTGGAGGCGTGGTAGTTGTAGTAGTAGTTGGTTTAACAGTTGTACTAGTAGTGTTTGGAGTAGTTGTACTAGGGACTGTGTTAGGGTTCGTGCCAGGAGTTGTACCGGGTACGTCTGTTGGGGTGCCCGTTGTATCTGGTTGACCCGGTGCATCAGGGGTACTTGGTTGTGTTGGCGCATTGCCACCACCACCGTTACCACCGCCACCATTTGTACCAGCACTAGGTGTTGTTACAACAGTTGTTCCATTAGCTGGGGTAGAACCATTGTTCGTACCCTCGTTACTAGTAGTGCCGCTATTGTTAGCAGGCAGAGTACTATCTGATGGGTTTGGCTGTGCGGTCGTTTTATCTTCGAAGTCTTCAACAGTTATTGAACCCTCGCCAATAGTTTGGTTAATAACAACCGTACCGTCTTTGGTAATAAGTGCCAATGACTGTAACTTTTTAAACAATGCAATTTGTTCGGCAGTAAGATTTGAATCGTCTAGGTTAAATCCAACCGTAAAACCTTCTAAACTAGCAGTGTTTTGAATAGTCTGAGTCTTGATTTCTACAATTTTGCCACTTTCGTCGCGAACTGTAATAAATTCGGTTGCCTGGCCTTTTGTGACCGCAAAGTCACTGGTAGGTATTATGAATGTTTCATCAAGTGCAGCACATACTTCTATTGCTGCATCAGCAGCTGCTTGACTGTTAGTTTTGTATGTATTTACTAAATCACCAATGCGTGTGATTGTTTGTGCGCCAGGAAGTTGGCGTTCACTACGAGTTTCGATAAATACTGCTTTAAGCGTAGCTAATACACGTGCATCGGTAGCAACTTGCATTTGCAAAGTGTTGCTCGCACCAGCAGCTGTAAATAAATTTTGTTTACCATCAGATTCGACAGTTGCAAGTGATGGCAAAAGTGCCTCAGGTCCTGCATAAGTTGTATTTGCAGAGTTAGCCTCTAGGTTTAGAGCTGTTCCACATGCAGCCTCAACACCTTGAAGTGTTTCAGCGCTTGCTAGTACTGTAGATTCTACTCCGCTACCCTGGTATTTAATATCTGATCCATCATTTGAACAAGCAGCTAAAGCACCAGCACCAACAAGTAGGGCACCAGCTAATGTTAATCGACCGAAGATGTTTGGATTTGATGGTTGTACATTTGGATTCATTATATATCTTCCTTATTCTTTAATTATTTGAAGTTACGACAGTAGTCTGGACCGTAGCTTCTTGTTTTACAGGTGCAGCAGGCACAAATGTTGGGTCTTTAATTTCGTAGCCAGACATATTGGGTAAGTTATCTGCCATGCAAGCTTGCATTTGCTCATGTATGTAAGGCTGTGCTTCTGCATCTGCTTTAGCTTTTGAGTCGAACAGCTCGTCTTGTGGTGTACTGCCATCATTTTCGATAATCAAAAACTTAGTAGCTGCATCGCCTAGTACGGCTTCTGCACACTGATCGTTTACTTTGCTAACCTGTTCGTTAATGACTTGCGCAGGCGCCTTATCGTCGCTACAAGCTGCTAAAAATAATAGTCCTGCTGCAACAGCAGAAACACCGCGTCGTAGCGATAGTCTATTACCTTGTTCAATAGTTCCCATTTTGTAATTCTCCTTATGGCTTACCAACAGTGGTAAGATTTATATAAATATTATCACAACATTACATATTTGTCAATATAGTTATGCTATAACTATTCTTATGCTTATTTGACAGATCTTGTGGCAACAAATAACTGTTCTTGCAGCGAAGTTGCCCAGTCTGGTCGTGCAGTCGAAAGCGTCAAGTGTGGAGCGCGTATTGAGCTGATAGTAGCGTCGATATATCTTTGTTGGTGATTAGCGGCATCAGCATAACGCTCGCGCAAATCACTACCCTTTTTACCGGTTAACACGTTAAACTTTTTATCGCCTGATTTGTAGCGACCAATGTGTTCGTTTAACTTATAATCCCATGCATTAGTTGTTTCGATTGCTATCACCTGGTTTTTTGAAGCTATTTGGCGTAGTGGTAATGCCCAGCTGGCTTCTTCGGTGCTTACCGAATCGTCCCTAAAGTCAGATACAACAACCACTAAACTACCAACACAGCGTTTAGCTGCAATTTGTAGTACATCTGATAGTTTGGTACTGCCCTGCGAATCATGCTCTTGCACTGCGGTTTTAATCATCTCGACATGCCTAACCCTGTTACGCATACCTGATGCTGGTGTTTTAGTGCCCATAATGCGCATGTCATTAGCTACAAGTAATCCTGTTGGCATGTTTTGGCGTTCTGCCAATGCACCCATAGCAAGTAATGCCGAAAAACCTAAGCTTTGTTCGGTAAAGTAACCAGGATTTTGCGTATAACGATCTCGTGCCAAGTCAGAAACGAGCCAGACCTGTGGGGTTATCTCCTTAAAACGTTCACGCACAAGCAAATCGCCATCAAAAGAGCGTGCAGTTGCCTTCCAATCAATATTACGTGGATCATCTCCAAAAACATACTGACGAACACCGTCACGCTCTAATCCGCTGCCCTTATGCCTGGCTTGGTAGTCGCCGCTAAGTGGGCCACTTATTTGCTGGTCAAGGCGTACTGGCAACAATGAGTCTAGCTGCGGCAATACCACCGAAGCGTCGCTGTAAGGGTCGAATACTGGTTGTTGTTCTACTGTTGATTGCGACATTAGTATGGCCCCCAATGGGTACTATTTAGTATTTTTACCAATAGCGTTAACTATACTAATGGCACTTTTTTCATTTGCAATGCTTGCTTGCATACTAAGCTCTATACGGTGAGGTAGCGTGTAAGTTGCTGCCTTACGCATGTCTTCTGCGGATACTGTTCGAGCCTTACGGAATAGTGCAAATACACGTGCTAAAGCAGCCATATCCATATATGACCTGGCGCCGCCAAGTGACGAGTTTTCAGGATCAATATCTTTTGATTTAGCAACTTCAGATCGAATAGCCGCTCCAAGATTTTTAACTTCTGATGGTATAACAATCGAATGGGCGATATTGCTTTTTACAGCGCGTAGTTGTTCGACGGTAGCAACTTGCTTTACTGTACCTTTATTATCTTCTTTATCTGCAATTGCAATAACCTGTGCGTCACTTAATGGTGGTAGCACAACGCCAGCCATAAAACGATCTTTTTGCGCAACAGTAAGTGGGTATGTACCAGCAGCGATTTCGTGTGGGTTTTGGGTAGCAATAGTAACGACGTTACAGGTTCGGTATGTTTGACGGTTAACGGTTGCTTCTTTTTCACCCATTACTTGTAAGAATGCGGCGCTAGTGCGTGGAGTCATTCGGTTAATTTCATCCAAAAGCGTGACTTCACTAAATATTGGACCTGGAATAAATTCAAATTTGCCAGTGGCTTTATTTGCCACTTCAACACCAATAATATCAGTTGGCTGTGTATCTGGGGTGCCTTGAATACGGTCAAAACGACCACCTATCATACGGGCTAATGTTTTACCTGTTTCGGTCTTACCAAGGCCTGGGGCACCTTCTAGTAATACGGCACCGTTTAAAAGCATTGTTCCAATAACTACTTCTACTTGTTCTTGTGGCATGCAAACATTGCGTACAAATTCTGCGCGCATTCCGTCTGCTAATTCGTGAGCCATGCTGTAAAGTGAATCGCTCATAATAATCTCCTTAACGACCTAAAAGGCCTTTTTTACCTAATTTAGTTACTCCAAAAACTGCCAATATACCGCCAGCTACTTCTAAACCAAACCAACGTTGTCTAACAGGCACTTTGTTAGCGCTGTTTAATACATCGTCAACCGCTTTATTAACATCTGCAGAGGTAGCTACTACTTGTATGTTATCGTCTAGTACTTGCAGCTTGTCGGTCTTAACGCCAGACTGTACAACCGGTGAACTTGCAGATAGTTGGTAGTTGGCATTAGGCGTACCGACAGCAATTACTTTAACGCCAATAGCATTAGATTTTAGTTTTTCAGATGCAGCTTGTAAATCTGTTAGTTCATCTTGAATGGTTCCATCAGATACGATTACGATTGTCTTTTTTTCGGCGTCTGCAGGCAATAGCGATGAGCTTAACTTAATAGAATCAACTAATTGTGTACCATTTGGGTCGACCCTATTTTTAACTGCTAATGTATCTGTAAGCGATTGCCGTGTCCATACATCTGTCATTGGCATAGCGACTACGCTAGTGGCACCAGCCTCTACAAGGGCCAGCTGACTATTTTGTAATGTTGTTGATTGTAACGCTATGCGGGCTGCGTCTAATCGCGAGCTAACGCCAATATCTAACGTATTAGACATCGAGAATGATTCGTCCAGTATAACAACTGTTGCGGCTTTATCTGTAACTGTCGTTTGTTCACTAAACGGTTGACCAATGAGACCAATGCCTAAAGCCGTAAAACCAACCACTGCACATGCAGTATCTCGTAGTGTTGATCTACGGGCTTTGTTTGGTGATGGGTGTACTACTTCGTTGAGTACTGCTGGATTTGCAAAATCAACATATGCAGCACTATCTTTATTGTCATACATTGCTCGCATGCCCATGTATGCAGCTGCACCAACAGCAAATAAGCCCAATGCCTGAGGATGTTCAACACCTATGGGCAAATGTGGCAATGACTCTACAATTGATTGTTGCGCCGCATTCATAACTTCACAAATATTAACATAGTTATGCTAATTTGTCAATAAAGTTATGCTAATGGTTCTTGGGTGAGTTTACTTAGTCTTAGGAATATTGAACCTAAAGCCAAAGGTGCTTCCCTTGCCTAGCACGCTTTTAAATATAATTGCGCCACCGCTGGCCACTATCACTTTTTTGGCCATAAATAGCCCCAAACCTGTGCCATCAGGGCGAGCTTTGCGGGCGTTACCGGCCCTGTAAAACTTGGTAAACAAATGATGTTGTTCGGCCTTAGGCACGCCTAAACCAGTATCTGTTACGGTGAACTCCGCAACACCTTTAACTTCCTCTAGATTTATGACTATTTTGCCGCCAGCTGGGGTGTAGTAAATAGCGTTGTCGGCAAAGTTCATAATTACTTGACGTATCTTTGTCTCATCTAGCTGCATTTTGGGGAACGTTTCCGGTTTATTAAACACCATTGTCAGCTCGCGCGACTTAACTGTTTCGCTAAGCTGGGCAATTTCTGACTCTATAACATCGGGTAAATACACTTCTGTTGCTTCAATAACAAATTTACCAGTTTTGAGTCGTGACACATTAAGCAGATCGGCAATTAAATACACCATGCGCTGGCTGCTTATAAAGGCCTGGTCAATAAACTTCTTTTGGGTTTCATTCAAATTTCCCGCATCACCTTCTGCAAGCATGCTTAAATACCCCTTAACGCTTGTAAGCGGGGTGCGCAATTGGTGGCTGGCCATACTAATAAATTCATCTTTAGCCTCGTCAAGGGCAACAAGCTTTGTATTGCTCCTTTTAAGTGCTGTTGTGGCGTTGTCGATCTTTTTTTGAAGTGTTACGTTAAACTGCTCGATTTCTTCAAACCGCATCGAGTTTTCGACGGCTATAACAAGCTCGTTAGCCACAATTTCAATGATTTTAACGTCTTGTGAGCTATACATATTACCGCTGCGCTTGCTACCCAATACAAAATAGCCTATGCCTACAGAATCTAAGTTTGGCTTACTTTCCAAGCGCGCCAAAATTTCGATGTTATGTTTTTTAAGTATCTCAATTATCTCTGCTTCTTCTGGCGTATCGCCATCAAGTGCAGTCGTAATAACTTTTTTATGCACTCGTACTAACAAATCCTGAATGGTGCGCATTTCTAATTCTGTAATTTTTGCTTGATTATCTCCTAGCAAACGGCTACTAAAGTAGGAAGTATCGCGTATATAAAAGCTGCATGATTGTGACTTTAGGTTTGCATCAATAATCAGTGAACTTTTTTGTAAAAGTTCACTGATATCAAGGCTCGACACAAGCGTTTTATTAAGCTCGTCTAAAAATAGCTGGGGGTCATAAGCGTCTCTAAAAAAGTACCTGTTTGTAAACCTATTAAAGCCACGCTTAATATAGGGGTAACTAACAACTAAAAGTATAGATAGAGCGATGTTAGATATTAGCTGTAGCGTAGTAACTATAGTCTCGGGGAATAGTATTTTTTTAGCCATAAAAGCCAAGCCCACATATGTCACGACTAAAATGACTGTCGTTAACAAGTATGCTGCAGCACGAGCCACAACCGCCTTAAAGTCAAAAAACTTGTGCTTAATTATTGCGTAACCAGTTACAGATACAAAAAATACCGACATTATAGGACTAATTGCAGTAACTGACTCATTGCCGGTTATGGTAGGTATAAGTACATTCAAAATACCCACACTAGCTATAGTTATCAATAATCCATTGGCAACTATTTTTGTTTGTTGTTTTTGTGTTTGACTACCATTATTTAATGTAAAAAATATTTCTCTTGCCATTAATACAAGGCCGCCTAGAAGATATACGACATATACCGGCGCTAATATGCCGTATCCAAACTCATCAATACCGATTGCATAGTAAACTAGTCGCGTAAAAAAGAACGGCAACAAAAATAGACTTAAGAAGCCAATTCTATTAATTAATTTTTTTTGATACTGCCTTGATCTTGCGCCTAAAAGTACTATAAATAATAACGATAACGCAACAACTACGCCGCTTAAACCATACGTGATTTGTGATGTAATTTCTGATATTTTTACGCTGCCAGTGTCCGTAGAGATACCAATAGCTACAGACCAAATAGCTATAATAAGACTAAGGGAAAAAAATGTAATATTTATACTGTTTTTAAGCCCCCTTGCAGCAATTAGGGTAGCAATTAAAATATTAAGTGCTGCAGAAATAACTGCAATTGATAGGGTAACACTCACAATGTAATTATGCTTAATAAGTTAAGTTCGAGCAAGTTTAACTTGCCCGTCTTGTATGCATAGCTTGCGGCTTCGGTAAAGTAACGCCCTTCGAAAACATAAACGTCGCAATTTCACCTAGGTGTAAAGTTAACCCATTATTCATACGATCAATGTGTTCTTTTATGTCTAAAACTGTAGGCACTACCAACTGACCTACTACCTCAATACCATTATCGTTAATGAACACGTCGTTTTTAGGCAGATAGCCGTTCAAATCCTTCCAATCGTAGCCTTTGTTAACAAAATAATTTTTAGAAAATGCGTTAAAATAAGCTAATGCGGTGGACTTACCTTCTTGCTGATACTGCTTAACGCCCTCATAAGACATTGCATACATTAAATTGTATTTTGTATTTTGAAACAATTCTTTGTCTTCATTTGCACGTTCCCATACTAACGGAGACATGCCGTACGTAGTTATATCAAAAACTTTCGTAGGGTCAGTTTGTCCAGTCTGAGCCACGAAGTGCTTAAACACATCGTCATAAGAATCACCGGTAACTTTTGCTATTTCATGAATCGTACCAATTTCACCTGTTTTAGGATCTGCATCTGTTATACGAACAACACCAAGCATATTATAGTCCGCAGGATATTCGTCATTATTATATAAAGCTAAGAATTTGGCATTTTCAAAACCATTTATCAAATCTTGCCTAGCAAGCTCTTCAGGATCGCCCAACATCATCATATTAAAAAGCTCAATGTCAAAAGCAGCTTTTGCTCTCCAGTCGCAAGAACCTAATACAACAACTTTATGACCCCCATAAGGTGCATTAAACTCGTCATAAACCTCAACCTGCTTATAACCTGGATTATATTCTACCGAACCTAATTCTTGTGTAATCATAAAAATTTCTAGCGACTTTAAAAACAAAAAAACACACCAAACCTTAGTAATTAAGGCGTCGGTGTGTTATGTTTCAAAAGTGCAATGGTTTTAAACCTAGAAATATATTAGCATAATTATATTAATAAATCAAGTTTTTTATTTTACAAACAAATGTCAAAAGTACTACTTGTCGAAGACGATTTCAACATTTCAACGCTGTACAAAATTAAATTAGAGCATAGCGGTTACACATGCTTACAGGCATACAACGGTTTAGAGGCATTAAAACTACTCGAAAATAATGTACCCGATTTAATATTATTAGACCTTAAAATGCCCGTGATGGACGGTGAACAATTTTTAGAACTATACCGCAAAAACTACAGCACACTTACCGCACCTATTATAGTACTGACAAATATCAACAGCTCAGAAGCACCTAAAACACTTTGGCATCATGATATCGAAGACTATATTGTTAAAGCACATACAACACCTGGTGAACTTGTTGAAACAATACGTGCTATTCTAGCAAAACAAAGCTAAAAAGGGCAATTATCCCTTGACGCCATAACATCTCTGGAGTATACTATTAACAGATATGAAGTTCACAATCCAAGAGTTTAAGCAGAAGTTTCCTACTAGTGACTCCTGCTTAGATTACCTCTGGAAAATGCACTTCGCAGACAAGCCCTGTACTGCCTGTGGGTTGTACGACGGCTTCCATAAACTGCCTAACCGTCCAGCCTACCAATGCCAATGTGGTTGCCAACTTTACCCTCTAGCTGGTACGCCATTTCATAAGTCTACGACTGACCTGAGAACATGGTTTTTGGCGATCTTCTTTATGACCAATACTCGTTCGGGTATGTCAGCCCTACAATTCCAACGAATCTCCGGCGTAACCTATAAAACTGCCTGGCGTATCTTCAAACAAGTTCGCCTTATGATGGCCTACGACAATACTCAACTCAATACAGATGTTGAAGTTGATGAAGCCTACATGCACCCTAACCCTCAAAAGCGCAGTTCAGCTAAACCACATAATAGCCAAGTTTTATTCGGTATGGTAGAACGAGGTGGACGCGCCAGAATCAAGCATGTTAAAAGCTCAGGTACTCGGGTATTAGTACCTGAAATCCAAAAGAACATAGATCAGAACGCAACGATCTATAGCGATGAATATGGCTCGTACCGTTTGCTTAAGAAACGTGGTTACTTGCATGAGACGGTCAACCATGGCAAGCAACAATACGTTGTAGGCTGGGTACACACCCAAAACGTCGAGAACTTTTGGAGCCAATTCAAGCGTGGCATCTACGGCGTCTATCGCCACTGTGATCCAATCTACTTACAGCACTATGCTAATGAATACGCTTTTCGTTACTCAAATCGCAAGAGCGATACACCCATGTTTGAGCTCATATTAGGCAAACTACTCAGCTCACCAATTCCTCAAACCAAGTAGAAAACGCACTGTGTTTCTGCCCCCACGGGCGAGGGCAGGATAGCGCATGTGTCAATCTGTTAAATCAGGAATATAGTGGTACCTACCTTTATATATAACTGGGAGTAGGAGGGTTTGGCAAAATGAAACTAATTCAAGTACCAAAAATAACCTATAAACAAAGAACAATACTAGATCTACTTTATACCCATAGATTCCTTACCAGAATACAAATACAAACATTAATGAAACACAAAGATAAGAAAACTATTAACCTATGGCTTAAAGACTTACGAGCTAAAGACTATATTAACTGGATCTACGATAAAGATGACTTTATTAACAAATGAAACCAGCAATCTACTACCTTGGTATTAACGGCATACGACATATGCAGAATATGGATTTCCACCCAGACGAAGAACTGAGAAAACGCTACCGAGAACACGAACGTAGCCAGACCTTCATTGACCATAGTCTTCTACTGGCAGATGTCTGCCTAGAGCTTGACAACGAACGGAACGGCACTTACTACACTACAACCTGTTACTACTACGAAACTGAGGCTGACAACCGCAGTGAGATGCGTTACCATTTTTTGAGTGAAAACGAGCTAATCCACCCCGATCTCTGTATCGCCCAGTCTGAGGATGATACGGATGACAGCATTGGTGATCCAGACACCACTGTAGCAAGCTATTTACTAGAGATTTTTGATCCTACCTTGCCTCGGTACCGGTTACGCAACAAACTGAAGAAGTACGTGCAGTAACTAGATGAAGAGCTAAATGAATGGGACGAGCAGACGTACGACGATCCCAGGCCTACCATGCTACTAGTCTGCGCTAGCCTCACAGACCTCATATACGCAAAACGCAGAACCAGGGGACTGATGGCTGAGATCTGGGAGTATGACGACGAAGATAGACCACATATACGGTTTACGACCGTTGAGAATCTAAAAGAGCGAGGGGTGCTTACTGAGGAGATATGGGAAGAAGCGTAGTGGTGTCTATGCGCAGTGTTCCTGACGGGATAAAACTTCCGGTACACAAGTATAGTACTTGACAACTTTACTATATGTAAAGTATAATACAAGTATGAAAGAACTATCCACATCCGAAGCTAAACAGGCATTGGGTAATATCAATGCCACACAACGTCAGGTAAAAGCCCAAGGGCCTAAAGAGTACGTGCCTTTTATAGGCTGGGGACTCTTTGTACTACTCGGTTATCCGCCATTTGATTTTCTGAATGGTAACATCTGGGGACCAATTATTTCTGTAGTTTGGATTGTTGGCATGATATTAACTTTTCGTTATTTCAGAGACAAGTCCGCTAGGGTGCACATCTTTACATCTACCCCATGGTTTGTTTGGGTCGCTCTAGTTGCGGCTACAAGTTTAGCGGTAGCTCTGGCCGAAGGTTTTCACTCTAAGTATCACTATGCTTGGACAATCTCCGGCGTTCTGCTTTCGTTGTTCTATATAGGCTATGGCCTGAAAGTAAAAGCCGAGGCTAGGTAAATGAGCTTTGCTTACCAACAGCTTGACTCGCTAATCCACCAACCGGCACGACTGTCTATTATGGCCGCCCTGGCCGCCACTAAAGAAGTTGAGTTCAGCACTATGCGAGACACAATTGAGATAAGTGATTCGCTTCTTTCAAGATACACTTCGACGCTCGAAGAAGCAGGCTATATCAAAGTACGGAAGGCTTTTGTTGGCAGACGGCCGAAGACATGGTTAGCCATTACGGTAGCAGGTCGGAAGGCCTTCGATAGTCACGTAGAAATGCTGCGACAAATTGTCAGTCAAGATACTGGTAGAAATACCTAACTGGTATTACACTTATGGTTAATATATAACGAAGGAATTATGAAAATGGCAAAGAAGAAAACTAATAACATACTCAGCACACAGTACCCTAGTGGAATGGCTTTTCTAGGTGCGGTGTTTGTGGGCTTAGCAGTCGGCATACTAAAAGATAATGTTCAGCCGTATCTGTTAATGGGCTGCGGCGTAGGTTTCGTGCTGGTGGCCATTATCTCGCTTAGTGGCCGAAACAGATACCTAGATAGATAGTATTTTTGACAGATAACGACAATTACTTTATAATATATAATTATGTCTAAGCGTCAATTCTCGAAACAACCGAGGCCACCACACAAGCGTTCAGATCGCCTTAAGCCTGGCAGACTTGCACAGACTCTGCGAAAAGACTGGAAGCAAGAACATGGGCCGTCTACTGGTACAGCTCTTGTAACGCGTGAGCATATTGATCGAGCTAGAACGTTTGATTTACCGGCGGACGTAGATGACGATTCACTGGTAGCCCGTGCAATGACGAGCTATTTTAATACAAGAGCTGAAATGTCAGAGGAACGAGTAGTGGAGCTAGGTGCAAGATCTGCTTCTGCTGCAACTGATCAGGTTGTTTTTGAACACTTTATTCCAGATCAAACTGCTGCCTCAGCTGAGGAGTTAATGGACGTATCTCGTGGTATTAGTCTTGCAAAGATAGCTCTCAATCGAACTACTTACTCTAGCCAACGTGCTTAATACTCATTCATTTGTACTTGTACAGCTGAAAAAGTAACTTTTAAGAGTTTATCCCACTTAGGATTTAATTTTTTAGTACTTTTTTTATAATTTGATTAAATTTTTCTTTACCATCTATGCGACCTAACTGTACTTTCTCAACTTTAGTTTTCTCTTCAACTCTTTTCTGCCAAGCTATATCTTGCTTTGACGGCTTTTGGGATTTTTTCGATTTCATAACCCAAGTATATAACGAAAGAGAAGAACTATTTAGTCACTATGGCTTGAGGGTATAATTGCCCTAAAAAGATATTGCATAATTAACAGTTTTCTGTTATAATAATTAATATGAGTGAACAATTACCGCAACTTGAACAAAATCAGTCTGACGCTAATCATAAAAAAAGAATGGTTGGTAGAGGCGCCTTAGTATTTGCATCTGGCTGGATAAGTAATGCGACATGGGCTTCAGCAATCGCATTTAACCGTATTGCAGTCCATAACGATATACCAACCCTTTTACCAGCTATTGGATTTGCTATAGGGACAACCGCAACTGAGTATGGCATGACATATCTTGCAACATCTGGTGACATAGATATGACCTGGGAACCAAAACGAAAAGTGACTTCATTTGTTAAAAAGATATCTCAAAAGATACCTCTTATTACAACGGCGTGGCGTGGAGCGGCATCAGGCGTATATCTTGATGCTCTAAACGGCAGCGAAGTTACATCACGCAGACGACTTACACATGCAGGTCTTTATGGAAGTATAGTTGGTGCGTGGGCATCTGAACCTGGTAACAAAGCGTTTTCTGCAGCTTCTGAAAGTTTTGAATATCTTACGAAGAACCCTATAATTTTAGCCGGTATTGCTGCTACGGCTTTAGCTGGCGGCATTTACGGTTACCAAAAGACTGAAGGACCAAACGAAGCAGCCTTTGCTGTTTCTGTCGAACAAGTACCCGACCAAGAATAGCTCGCAATAATTGAGGCGTCTTATCTTCTTGCATATTTTGTAGTATTAAAATAATAGTATGCAATCATAATATAAAAACGTGTATTATAGAAACATGAGCAAAATAGCAATAGTTGAAGACGACGCAGCAATAAGCCAAATGTACCGAATAAAATTCGAGACCGAAGGCTACGACGTAGACACCGCCGAAAATGGCAAACTAGGCCTAGAGCTTATAGATAAAATGAGGCCAGACATGGTACTACTAGACTTGATGATGCCAGAGATGAACGGTGATGAAATGTTGCAAAAACTGCGCAAAACAGCTTTTGGTAGCAATGTTAAAGTTATAATTTTAACCAATATGGGCGAATCAGAAGCGCCAGCAATTATTAAAGAGCTTGGTGTTTTAGCCTTCATAGTGAAGGCTAATATGACACCGCGGCAGGTCGCTGACCTAGTAAAAAAACATTTGACCTCGTAGCAGAATCGCATTTGTAACCTGTATACTAGCAACTATGGATCAATCGACGTTTGTATATGAGAGCTACAAGCTACACGCAAATCGACTGCAAGTAGATTTTATCTATACAACAATAAAAAATAGCGAATCTTTTAGCTTTACAGAAACATATATATTTAATAGTAAATTACCCGAGTGTCTGCAGACGCATCGTTTGCTGCGCATGTTGCACATAGCCAGCGGTATAAGTTATTACAAACTTTTTTTTAACGCAGATATCGAGCACCCCTATGCAATGTCGACCAAAGAGTCGACGTTTTGGAACAGCGTATTTTTAAATGGGCTTGGTGAGTTTATGTACGTAAACAACTTGTCTGCCGAAGTACTTGCTACGTTTGGCCCACAAGAGGGGCGAGCGGACCAAAATACTGAGCGAATAACGCTTACGCCCCGTGCCGTGCTTGGTATAGGCGGCGGCAAAGATTCTATAGTTGCCGGGGAGTTAATAAAGTTAATTGGTGTACCGCTTGAAGGCTTTATTTTAGCAACGGGCAATGCCACTGCACAGGCGGCTTTAGTCGGTAAAACAATGCATGTGCCAACGCATATTGTGCAGCGTACAATTGACCCACTTTTAATACAACTTCAGTCACGCAACGATACTTACAAGGGCCACATACCAGTTTCGCTCCTTTTTGCAATTACCGGCGCGCTTGTAGCCATTTGCCAATCAAGTAGCTATGTAATTGTGGCTAATGAATCAAGTGCTAGTATTCCACGTGTGCAGCACAATGGTAGTGCAGTAAATCACCAGTGGAGCAAATCGTTCGAGGCCGAAACACTCATACAAGGCTATTTTAAAGAATATATTCATGACGATCTTACCTATTTTAGTGCAATACGACCCATGTCATCTGTTGCAGTTGCTAAAATGTTTAGTAAGTACAAGCAATATTTTAACGTGTTTACGAGTGATAACTTTGGATTCCGTATTGAGGCATCTAAGCGACCATCGCAGCGCTGGAGTGAAGAAAGTCCAAAAACACTTAGTAGCTATATTTTACTGGCAGCCTGGTTACAACAAAACCAATTATTAGAAATTTTTGGCGAAGATTTTTTAAACAAACCAAGTCTACAAGCGCTGTTTTTGAGCTTAATGGGTAAAGCTGGGCAGCAGCCACTTGACTGCGTAGGTACACCGCAAGAACTTACGGCCAGCCTTAATCGGGCCTACGAATTGGGCGGAGATATAACAAACTCGTATCTTATGAAACTTGCAAAAGAACAAGGTATTATAGGCAACACTAGTGATTTAGTTGAGCCCCTATTGACGCTGAGTACCGAGCAAGCATTTCCGCAAACCATATCAAACGTATTACAAGCTAAGATCGCAGAGGAACTATCTTGAAATTTGAATTGCCAGAATTTAAAGGTAAATCAATAATTTTTATTGGTCGTGGTCGTGAAGCCGTAAGTTTTGAAAAATTTATCAAAACGTATGCAGCGCCATCTTCATTTTTATCGGTATTTTTACAAGACGACCAGGCCTCGTATGATAGCATTCGTTCTATTGACGTAACAAAAACGGTAATTGTAAAAACAGCAGGATGGCCGGGTCGACTCGTACCAAACGCTTATACCACTCCAACCAAAGTTTTTTTTGATTGCGTTTCTCAGTTAGGCGCCGAGGTCATAGGTGTTACTGGCACAAAGGGCAAAACGACTACGACTCTACTACTAGGAGAAATGCTCAAAACCACTGGTCGTGATGTAAGAGTTTGCGGAAACATGGGCGTACCGATGCTCGATATGCTTGAGGGCGCTACGGCTCAAACCTTATTTGTTATAGAACTATCGAGCTATCAACTAGCCGATTTAGAGGTAAGCCCGCATACAGCCATAGTAACTAATTTGTATAACGATCATGTTGATTATCATGGCAGCATAGAAGCATATTGGGATGCAAAGCGAAATATTATGCGCTATATGAGCGAACAAGACACCTTGATTTATAACCCGGATTTCGCTGCATCGGACTGGGTCAAGCAAAGCGCATGTAAAACTATTACTGTTGGCGCCAAGCAAGCAGTAGATATTAGTGGTGCAAAGCTTATAGGTGAACACAACGGTATAAATGCCGCCATGGCTATGGCCGCCGCGAAACTCCAAGGCGTATCAGAACAAGCGTGCCTGAGCGTTATACAAAACTTTGAACCCGTACCGCACCGCCTTCAAATAGTTGCGGTTAAAAATCATGTTACTTATATCGATGATGCTATAGGAGTAAACCCTGATGCTACGATAGCTGGCATTACAACTGTTGTTAAAGAAATAGGTCCGATTGGTTGTTTGTTCATTGGTGGCCAAGACCGTAATTATGACTACTGGCCACTCATGCAACTAGTTTCTAGACTGGCAATACCCTATATAGTGTTGTTTTCTGAAGCAGGAGCAAAGTTTAAAACATTAATACCAAGCGGTTACAACGCTGAATTTTTCGAAACCAATGACATGGAGCAAGCTGTAGAATGGGCCGCGTCAAAATGCCCATCTGGCAGCGTGTGTTTACTTTCGACCGCTGCCCCCAGCTACAGTATTTGGAAAGATTTTGAAGAAAAAGGTGATTTGTTTCAAAAAGCAGTTCTTGACTTGCCTTAATCTTAAAACAAAACTAGCGAACCGTCACAGTAGCACGAGCCGCAGTAATAACATTTTCAAACAACGCACTGACTGTTAGTGGCCCTACCCCGCCCTTTTCAGGCGTAATGGTTATTGTCTCAATATCGCGTACACTTTGAGCAACATCACCCACTAGGCCGTTATTATCGGTGGCAACACCCGCATCAACTATGACCGCATGTGGTGATACCATGTCGGCAGTTACCAAACCTGCAACACCCGTCGCACACACCAATACATCGGCTGCTTTAGTTATAGCTGCTACATTAGCGCTAGATTTATCTACAGTCGTTACGTGCAGCTTACTCGCCTTCCATATGCGCGCCAGGGGCTTGCCTACAAGCCTACCTACACCAACAATAACAATATTTTTGCTTGCAAGCTCTACGCCGTAGCCTGCCAATAACCACTGTATAGCCATAGGAGTTGCTGGGTCAAATAATGTGTTTGAGGCAAGGCCATCTACATCTTTATTGGGCGCGACAGCATCTAAAATTTGTTGTGTTTGAGTTGGGTCTGGTAGCGGAATTTGAACAATTATGCCGTGCACTTGAGTATCATTATTCAACCGTTCAATAGTTGCCAGTGCATCACTTTGCTTAATTGTATGTACATCTACGTCAACTAGTACATCGTCGCCGTAGCTTTGCTTAATGCGCATGTAGCTATCGACGACCGGGTCTGGGTTAGTACGTATAATAGCCAGCTTAGGTATAACGTTATGAGCCTGCCTTAAACCTCGCACGGCCTTTGCCTGTCGTTCTTTAATGTATCCTGCCAATTCTCGGCCGTTTAGCTCTTTCATTGCCATCATATTGTAGCAGGTAACCTTGCAAAAACAGAGGTAATTTGGTATTATAGCCAAAGTTTTGTAAGCAATATAGCAGCTATGCGTTACAAGACAACTATGGGCCAGTAGCTCAGCTGGTTAGAGCACCTGCCTCTTAAGCAGGGTGTCCCGGGTTCAAGTCCCGGCTGGCCCTCCAATCCCGGTTATGCTTCAATGTCCCTTTATAAGGGTATTCATTTATATCTATTGCTGGAACGAGGGGAGTATAATATAAGAAACATAACCCGGAGGTTTTATGAAAGAAGACAATAAAATTCTTAAGCTGGTTTACACTTTCTTCCTGGGCTTGCTAATGGCGATTTTTATAGGTGTAGGGATAAATACTTTTTATCCGGGTCCAAAAGCTCCAGTATTTCCAATAGAGCTTAATACATACGGCAAAGAGCTGAATGCTGACGAATTAAAAACGCAGAAGCAGTGGGACAAGACCATGGAACAACATAACAATCTCATGAAGCCATACAACCGAAATGTATCACTAATAGCTTTAATTGCTGCGGTTGTTCTTCTTGCGGCAAGTTTGGTATACGAGAATAAAATCAAAGTAATGGCAGACGGAGTTATGCTGGGTGGTTTATTCGTCTTGCTCTACAGCCTAGGTCGCGGTTTCGCTTCGGAGAACAGTAAGTACGTATTCGTTGTAGTCACTGTGGGCTTAGCCACTGTGCTGTATCTTGGATATCATCGTTTTGTCAGAGTGCACGAACCCAAAAACACAACATCTAAGGTAAAAGCGTAGTCTCAGCAGAATTACAAATCATAATAATAGTTGCAATAGCATCCACGATGGCCCTCCAAAATACAAATATATGAGGTGATTTGATTAGCGCGTATACCGTCTAAATTGAGAAACTTTTATCTTACTAGTTAAAAACTACAAATCATTTCTGCTATAGTTTAGTTATAAACTTATGAGTATAAACCAAAAAGGATTTGTAAACATACTTCTAATAACTGTATTGGTTGCAATTGTAGCCATTAGCGGATATTTTGTAATCTCTAAAAATTCTTCTGCTAGCAATAAGCCATTAGCACAACAACCAGTAGCCCCAAATAGTCCAAGTAAAAAGACAATTTCACAAATAAAAACAGGAACTTCGTTTGGTATGTGCGGGGGCTATTGTTATAGAGAATTTACCATTAGCTCTACAAAAATAGCATACAATGCGCGCGGGTGGGGGGACGAATCGTACCCTGAAATTAAAAAAGAAATCTCGTTTTCATCTGATGAATGGCAAAGTCTTATCGACACTATCGATACTAAAGAATTTAATCTGCTACCCGAGAGAATCGGTTGTCCTGACTGTGCAGATGGTGGTGCTGAATGGATAGAAATAACCGACGGAAAAGCAGTCAAAAAAGTTGAGTTTGATTTTGGTGATTCTATTTCTGGAAATGAGTCATTTTTAAAAAAATTGCGCGAAATTAGAAATAACGCTTTGTCACAAATTGATAAACAATAAGCTATTGTGATTTAGAATTCATACATAGCGTCATATTTGTAAAAAAGCGCGTACTGAGTCATAAACGGCTATCTGACATTACAAACTAAGGATTGCAGTAGTCACAATAGCCGGCGTAGGCTGTTTGTTTTTGATTAGGAAAGATTATATCTTTAGTAAACCTGCATTTGTCACACTCGTACACATCAAATAGAGGAAGATCTGTAGGTCTACCGCACTGCTGACATGGTAGTCCCGGTTTTGGTGAAATTTTATGAAAGCCAGGGCTACAACACTTTGGGCACTGCCTTTTAATGTTCTCGATTAAGTCTATTGTGGCAAGTTCAATATTTTTCATTCTAGACTGGTTTTTGTGGGCCCTTAGATCTGTTTCGAGCCAAATCGATTTGTGTTTGATTAAAAGTCTCGTCGCTATTTGCACAAGCTCGTCTTTGTCTACTATGCCTTTGACCATTTCACCATAGTCTTTTTCAGAACGCCTAATTACCACGCCGTGCTTTGGAAAATCGATTTTTTGAGCAAATGTCAGTACCTCTTCAATTGTGCTAACGCTCATGTTATAAGCAAAATTTACAATTTGAATATAGCCACCAAAAATCTCTAAATCTAATTTCTTATCAATAAAGACTACCAGTTCAACATTTGCTACCCCAAAAGGTACCGAGGGGTGCGGCCCAAAACTTCCCTCGCTGGCAATGCCAATGTCTAAGCCTAGCAATTCCATAGCGGCTTTGGCTTTACTAATTGCGGCCTCTTTTTGAGTGCCCAACCTCTTTTTGTCTAAAGTAAACGTGCCAAATGCATTAGTATTTAAATCGTCAGGAACACGTACGACTATACCAAGTTCTTTTTTGAACAATGGAGCAATTACGCTTTGCTTTTGATGCATAGTCCCTAGGGCGGCCAATCTGTCGTTAAACATGTTTTTTGCAGGTTTCACATAACTATTTTAAAACACTAAACATAAAATAGTGTGCTTTGCATGCAGTAAGGTTAAAATGATAAGTAAAACATGAGTAATACTAAGCGCATTCAGGCAAGCATAATAATAGACGCCCCTCTTCATACAGTATTTGATGTCGTAACCGACTGGAATAAACAAAGTAATTGGGTGCTGCTGACCAAAGTGAGAGCGACAAGTACAAATTCAAAGAAAGCAGGTGGCACAATCGAAGCCTTTACGGGTATTGGTAGTTTTGGGTTTAACGATACTATGGTAATTACAGCCTGGAGTTATGGAACAAGATGCGAGGTGTCGCATACGGGCAACATAGTTAAAGGCAGGGGCGTGTTTGAAACTTCAAAAAAAGGAACAGCGACACAGTTTACATGGACAGAATACGTAGAGGTTCCGTTTGGGTTTATGGGCGAAATTGGTTGGTTTATAGTAAAACCTATTGCCTTAATAGGCCTTAAAACAACTTTAAAGCGATTAAAAAACTATATTACAGAACTTAATAAATAAACTTACAAAAAAGTTTTTGTAAAAAATAAAATCGATGTATACTTATGTCATAAATTAACATAAGGGTTATATATGAACGCAGATATAAGTTGGCTCCAGTTCGGATTATGGGGTATGATAATCGGTACTCTAGCCATAGGTTTTTTAGGATCAACATTACGTAAAGAAGACAGGCACCATGTGTTTCTAGCTGGCTGGATTACGCTCATTGCAGCTACATCGTACTATGCTCTAACAATTGGCTTTGGTACCTTTGTAATTAATGGTCAAGAAGTACAGCTTGCACGTTACGCAGACTGGCTTATAACTACGCCACTATTACTTGCAAGTTTGGTGACAGTAGCAATTCCAAAAAATAAAAGTAAAGAACGCGGGTCTATACTAACAGGCGTAATTGGCCTTGATGTATACATGATTATAACTGGAGTATTCGCTACTTTAACTGAACAAAAATGGCCATGGTATGTGTTTAGCTGTGTAGCACTCTTCCTGATTGTATACATGCTGTACGTAGTTGTTCTTAATGAGTCTAAAAAAGTTGCAGGCCCTAAGGTAACTAAGCTGTACATGTCACTTGCTATGTTCTTGTCGGTACTATGGATTGCTTACCCTGTAGTTTGGTATCTAGCAGGTAGCGGTGTCGGAACATTATCATTCGAAACAGAAAACGCAGTATATGCAGTACTTGATGTAACAGCAAAAGCAGTCTTTGGATTAGTATTGCTTGCTGGTATTAAGTCACTATCTGAAAGCGTCAAGCCAAAAGCTGGCGAATCAACAGTCGAAGCTGCTTCAAAATAAATACTATCTAAAATAGTACCTAACCCTATGCATGATAATTTACATGCATAGGGTTATTACTTTAAAAGCCATAAGTGTTACAATAAGCTTATGATTATTGCCGTATTGGGTGCCAATGGCTACATTGGGCATAACTTAATAAAACAACTTTTAGCTGAAACCAATCATTCTATCGTGGCTCTTTCGATGCAAGCCGAATCGATGCCGCTTAATGATACGAGATTATCAAAGCACAATGTAGACGTATTCGATACCGAACAGTTACGAGTATACTTAAAAAACTGTGACGCCGCGTATTACTTAATACATATGATGGCTCAAAATAAGTTAGATTTTGCTGAAGCAGAATCATTAGCAGCAAAAAGTTTCTGTACTGCTGCCGAAGGCTCAGCATTAAAGCGAGTAATATTTTTAGGCGGGCTCGGAAATGATAATGAAAAACTCTCCAAGCATCTAGCCAGCAGGCATAAAACAGGCCAAATTCTAAAAAATGGCCTGCCATTGGTGATTGAATTTAGAGCTTCTATGGTTATAGGTGACGGTAGTATTTCGTACGATATAATTGTTAATTTAATTCATAAATTACCTATATTAACACTTCCTAAATGGGCCAAAACACTCACACAACCTATTGGCTTAAATGATGCACTAAGTTACTTAATTGCAGCCATAGACCTAAAGACATCTAAGCATCAAATTGTTGAAATTGGAGGCCCCGAGCAGCTATCTTATGGAGATTTAATGAAACGCTACGCTGCCTGGAGAAACAAAAAAATGTTAATAGTTAAGCTCCACGTTATACCTGTTAGTGTTGCTGCGTGGTGGTTAAATCTTTTTACCCCGCGCATACATGCCAAAGTTGGCAGAATCATGGTTGAGTCACTTTCGAACCCCATGTTAGTTACTAATAATGTATCGTCAGAACTATTCCCTGAAATAAAGCCAAAGTCACTCGAAGAAGTGTTTGTGTAGTATATGCGTATAGCGGTACTAGCAGCTAACGGAAGATCGGGTAAAATTTTTGTAGAAGCAGCCTTAGGGGCCGGTCATAAAATTAACGCTGGCGTATACGGCACGAGTCCCTTTTTAAAGAACGATAACCTAGCTGTGTTTGAGTGCGACGCCACAAACTACGAACAAGTCTTACGATTGTTTAAGGATTGCAACGCCGTTGTAAGCCTTATTGGTCACACAAAAAAATCTAGTGCTACCGTACAGACCGACGCTATAGCTACCGCACTGCGAGCTATGCATACACTAGGCATAAAGCGTTTAGTAAGCCTCACTGGTACGGGCGTGCGTTTTGAGGGCGACAAAATCACCATAATAGACCATATATTAAATTTATCTATTGGGTTTATTGATCCAAAGCGCATAGCCGATGGCAAAAAACATGTTGAGCTAATAAAAAAGAGTGATACAAATTGGACTATATTGCGTGTTCTAAAGCTACAAAATACAGCTCCAAGCCCTTTTATACTTAGAAGCAATGGACCAACAAAACCATACGTTTCAAGATTCGACGTTGCAGCAGCAATTATTGAAATTCTTGAAAAAAATAGCTTTATTCAGCAAGCACCCATAATAAGTAACACGTAATAACCTCTGTTAAAAAGCCTAGATAACTGGTACAATACAGCCTACACACCCGTAGCTTCGCAGGACAAGCGCGCTTGTCTTCGAAACAAGAGGTCGGTGTGCGGCATGCTGGGAGCATGCCGCAAGGAGACCTTTCAGATTACAAACTTGTTTGTAGTATGAAAGTTTCGGGCCTGCCAAAGGTAGGTCGAATCCAGATTCGAACCTAAATAATTTTGCTTTATATGCACCCGTAGCTCAGCTGGATAGAGCGCTTGTCTTCGGAACAAGAGGTCGGCGGTTCGAATCCGTCCGGGTGTACCAATAAAACCTCAATAGTTGAGGTTTTATTTTTTGCTAATTGCACAGATGTTAGTTTATACTTCTAGCTAATTATGGATGATGAACTTCTAGACCTAGTAAACAAAAACGACGAAGTTATTGGTACTGTTAATCGTAAAGATTACAAACAAATGCTTGCTGACAACATCGGATATATTAGGGCGTCCGATTTATTTATTATGAATTCTAAAGGTCAGCTATACATACCTATTCGTACGGCACATAAAACAATTGCACCCAACGGCTTTGACTATTCAGTGGGCGGTCATGTGAGCGCAGGCGATAATTACATACAAACTATAATTCGCGAAGCTCAAGAAGAGCTAAATTTAGATATAAATGAGCAAGAAATAGAGCTAATCGGTAAAGACGTTTCTAATGATATAAAATATATTAGATCTATTTATCTATTCCGCAGTGATGATACGCCAACATTTAACCCAAACGATTTCGTAAGCGCAGAGTGGCTTATGCCTGATGAAATTATTAGTAAAATCGATGCTGGTCACCCTACAAAAATTAACCTTAAAGATACAATACTATTACTAAAAAACTACCTAGCAGCAAATTAGGAATCTTAGCATATAATCTACTGTAATGAAGCAGTAAGTCGCGCTAAATTATCTAGCAATTGATGTTTAATGCTACGTTTTTGCCACGCATTATAAGAAACTTTTTTAGATCCGTTAATGATTCGCTCTTCGATTTTACGCAGTTTTTGAACAGACTGTTTGTCGTATAAGACCATTGAAACTTCAAGATCTAGCTCAAATGAGCGCATATCTAAGTTGCTTGACCCTATTACAGCAATAGAATCATCTACGCTTAAGTGCTTAGTGTGTAAAAAGACTGGTTTTTTATACAAAAGAATATTAACACCGGCACGCAAAAGCTCTTCGTAGTAAGAGCGCTGTGCATGTCCTACAAAAACTTTATCTATTATTTCTGAGTTAATCATAGTTACTTCAACGCCTCTTTGAGCGGCACTTGTAAGTGCAGTCATAATTGCATCGTCTGGTACAAAATATGGCGTGATTATTACTATCTTTTTGTGGGCACCGTGCATAAGTGCGGTATAAAGTTTTAGGTTACTGCTTTCTACGTAACTAGGTCCACTGGGTAATACCTGTGCTTTCGCACTACCAACAGCAATAGGCAGCGAAAGAGCTGGTATAAATTCTTGTGTTTCTGAATACCAGTCACTCCTAAATACAGCAGAAAGTTGCCATACTGTCGGACCCTCTATGCGCGCTACTAATTCTTCGTAATAAAGCTCATCCTTACGATGATAATTTTTTTGAATTATGTTTTGTGAACCCGTGTAGCCTATTTTGCCGTCAATGACAACGATTTTTCTGTGGTTGCGCAAATCTGGCCTTGTAAATTTTTTACCTGGCACAACATAAAGCGGTAACATAGCTCGCCACGCAATACCGCTGTCACTTAGCCGCTTTTTCATTTTTTTGTAATTTGGGTAGACCCTACATGCTAAAGCATCAAAAAGCACGTATACTTTAACTCCCCTATTATGAGCGCGCTCAAGAGCTTCAAAAATTGGCTCGCTTGTAGAATCAAGCGCCATAATAAAATATTCAAAAAGTATGCGCTCTTTGGCAGAATCAATATCTTTAATTAGGATTTTTATAGTTTCGTTGTAGTCGTCATAAAACTTAACTTTGTTTCCGTTATAAATCGGGAACCCGCCCAGGTTGCGATTTAATTTTACAAACTTTTCTTCTGTTGATGTTATTTCTTCGTCTTTAACTTCGGCATTTGCATATACCTCTTGAAGCCCATGCATTTCTTTTTTTATAAATTCGTTTGCTTTTTTGTAATAATCACGACGATGCCTAGGTAGTGATGGCGACCCAAAAACATAAAAAATAATAGAACCTATGATTGGTTCAATCATAATTAACATTAACCACGCGGTTGAGCTAGACGGCTTGCGATTTTTTGGCACAATAAAAAACATTAAAAAACGCAATATCCATTCAAAAATCAGTACCGCACCAACAATATAGTTCCATTGCATTGTTATTAGTTTTCCTGATCTTTAGGTGGATTGAGTTGTTTTTGATTTTTAGAGTTAAGTGTAGAATCTTGTAATGCCTGCGTTAGAATGTTTAACAACTTTTGTGCATGCTGCTGGCTCATGCCAACACGAGAAACGGGCACTTGTTGATCTTGCTGAAAAGATTGTTGCATAAAATTAAGAGTTACACCGTAATCGTTAAAAGATACCTCTACGGCGTCGCTAAACACTATATGCTGCGGCACTAGTCCTAGCATAAATGTCTGCACTTGGTTAACTGGCTGCTGAAAATCTTCTTGTTTTTTATAACCAGCCAGGTCCCACAACTTATCTGCTTCGTACTCACTCATATTGTAGTGCGAAATTATTAGCTCCAAGATATCGTCGCTAGGTCGAAGTTCGCCATTTTCAAATCGCGCTAAACGCTCACCGCTCACTTCGATTGCCCCAGAGGCTTCTAGCAATGATTCTTTTTGTCGTAATCTTATAGCACGTAGTGCGCTACCTAAGCCTGCAAAAGGTGTATTGTGTACATTTCCCATTGGTCTAAATAATACATTTTTTATCTGTTTTTAACAAGCAGCAGCGGGTTGGTTTTTACTATTGCATACTCGGCACGCTATACTGAACACAATGAACATACAAGAAAATGTTAGTTTGAAGCTTTACAGTACTATGCGGCTTGGCGGTACAGCGCGATATGTGTGCTCAGTTACAAGCGAAGAGGATTTATTAGAAGCACTAGAATTTGCTACAAAAAATAACATTCCTCACCGCATTATTGGGTCGGGAAGTAATATCATTTGGAGTGACAAGGGATTTGAAGGACTTGTGATCGTAAACAATATCGCAAGCGTTACGTTTCATGATGATACGACAGTAACATTTGGGTCGGGTCATTCTTGGGACGAAGCTGTACTCATAACTACAGATAAAAACCTAAGTGGTCTAGAGACGCTAAGTCTCATACCAGGTACAGTTGGTGCAACGCCAGTACAAAATGTTGGTGCGTACGGCCAAGAAATAGCAAATGTTATAACCGAACTACGTGCATACGACACTCAAACAAAAGAATTTGTAAATATACCCGGCAGTGACTGTCAGTTTGGGTACAGAACAAGTAGATTCAAAACAACAGACGCTGGTAGATTTATCATAACAAGTGTCACATTTAAACTATCGCAGCAAGCCCCTACTCCACCTTTTTACGAATCTTTACAAGCATACCTTGATAAAAATAGTATTACTGAATACACACCAACAACGCTACGTAATGCAGTGATTGCAATAAGAAGCAGTAAGCTGCCCGACCCTAGTCAAACCGCAAACAACGGATCATTTTTTGCAAACCCAATTGTGCCCAAAAAACAATACGATAATCTAATAGCTAAATACCCTGATATAAAATCATGGGAACTACCAGACGGTTCTTACAAATTAGCAGCTGGATGGCTCATAGAAAAGGCCGGCTTTAGCGGCATTCATGATTCTGAAACTGGAATGGCAACTTGGCCCGGCCAAAATCTGGTAATAGTAAATGAAAATGCAACGTCAACACATCAACTAATTACTTTTAAGAAAAAAATTGTAGATAAAGTAAAAGAACTTTTTGATGTTACATTAGAACAAGAACCCGAACTGCTGCCTTAAACGTCACTTGGCATTGGAAACTTCAGTGCAAATTCTTTTGTTTCAGCACGAAGAGAGGCCATTTTTTTTGCATCACTACGGTGCACTATACCCTGCAGCATCCATTCAGCAATTTGCTCCATGTGATCTTCAGTTAAACCTCTTGTGGTCATAGCTGGCGTGCCTAAACGCAGACCACTCGGTCTAAACGGCGGCTCGGTATCGTTAGGTATGGAATTTTTGTTCATAGTCAGCCCAATCGCATCAAGGGCTTCTTCTGCTACTCCTCCGTGAATACCAAAACTAGTTTTAATGTCACACAGCAAAAGGTGATTGTCGGTACCGTTTGTAATAAGCTTAAAACCACGCTCCATTAAGCTATCAGCTAGTTTTTTAGCGTTTTTAATAACTTGTTGTGCGTAATTTTGGTATTCGGGCTGCATTGCTTCGTAAAAACAAACTGCCTTTGCCGCAATAGTGTGCATATGTGGACCACCCTGCATGCCCGGAAACGTCATTCGGTCAATAAGTGTAGGTAAATTTTCTACAGTTTTGTCTGGTGCTTTTAGTGGATTGCTTACCGTTCCCATGCTCAAAATCATTCCCGACCTAGGACCACGAAGGGTTTTATGTGTTGTGCTAGTCATTATATGAAACCCATAGTCAAATGGATTTTTAAGAGCTTTGCCGGCTATAAGTCCTGATATATGTGCCATGTCAGCTACCAATACCGCACCAACTTCGTTACCTATTTCTGCAAATTTAGCGTAATCCAGCTCACGTGGGTACGCCGAAAAGCCTACAAGCAGCATCTTTGGTTTTTCTTTTAAAGCGGTCGCGCGTAAGGCCTCAAAATCAATTTCGCCTGTTTCAATATTTTTTATACCATAACGTACAAAATTATACTGTTTAGCTAAATAAGTAACAGGGTGTCCATGCGTAAGGTGCCCGCCGTGGTCAAGACGCATAGCCATAACCGTGTCGCCGGGCTCGAGCCAGCTATTATACATAATTTCATTTGCCGTCGCTCCACCTAGCGGCTGGACATTGGCATGATCACAATTAAATAATGCCTTTGCACGGTCAATAGCCAATTGCTCAATTTTATCGGTATTTTCTTGGCCACCGTAATAACGCTTACCAATATAGCCTTCAGAATATTTATTTGTGAATACACTACCCATAGCATCGAGCACTGCTCTGCTCACATAATTTTCACTTGGTATCAGCTCAAGGCCTTCTCGTTGTCTTTTTTCTTCTGCTTTTATTAGTTTTATAACTGCATCGTCAGTGTGCATACCATTCCTCTCGTATCATTATTTTCTGTAGGTGATGCAGTAATAATTTAAATCATACATAAATAATACAACTAAGCGCTTATTACAAACAAGGTTAAAATAAATTTTGAACACTATATACCAGGTGTGGTATATTAAATGCACGATATGTCAAATTCAAATGAAAAAATTGGTCTTTTAATTCAGCAAATTCGTCAAGAGCGCGGACTCACACAGTCAGAATTCGCCACAAAATTACGCACAAGTCAATCAGCGGTTAATCGTATCGAAAAAGGTAAACAAAACCTAAGTCTTGAAACTCTCGCTCGCATAAGCGAGGTGTTACAAAAACAGCTTATTAAAGTAGGTTCAGATGGTTTAAATTTACGAATCGAAGGCGGCCATGAACTTAAGGGAACAGTCGAACTTAAAACAAGTAAAAATGCGGCTGTTGCGCTGTTATGCGCTAGCTTGCTGAACCTAGGCGTTACAAGGTTTGTATCTTTTCCGCGAATTGAAGAAGTGTACCGAATTATAGAGGTGCTCGAAAGCATAGGTGTTAAAGTTAAATGGCTTGAGAACAACGATCTTGAGATACGACGACCAGCAGTGCTTAAAATAAACTCGTTAAATGCCGATGCCGCCCGAAAGACCCGCAGCGTACTAATGCTAATCGGGCCACTCATGCACGAATTAAATGCGTTTAAAATACCTTATGCTGGTGGATGTAAGTTAGGCGAGCGAACAGTAGCTCCACACATGTATGTGCTTGAGTCGTTTGGCGTAACTATTAAATCACCGCGTGGTCATTACGACATTCATGTAAAGCGTAAAAACCCGAACCGCGTCGTGTTGTATGAACAAGGAAATACCGTTACGAATAATGCTCTTATGGCCGCAGCAAAAACACAAGGACAAACAGTTATTCAATCTGCCAGCGCCGATTATATGGTGCAAGACCTATGCGGCTTTTTAATGAAGCTTGGTGTAAAAATCGAAGGATTTGGTACCACGCAATTACGTATTAGTGGCGTACAGCACATCAAAAAGAACATCACGTATGCTCCCACAGAAGACCCAATTGAGGCTATGTTCTTTTTAAGTACGGCTATTACGACAAATTCTAAAATAACTATTAGCAGAGTACCTATTGACTGGATTGCGCTTGAGTTACTAAAACTTGATAAAATGGGCGTAAAACTACATATTAGTGAACCATACAAAGCGCGTAATGGCTTAATTGATCTCGTAGATATTACTGTGTTAAAAAGGTCAAAACCGCTTCAGGCTCTCGAGGATAAGATTCACCCTAATGTATGGCCAGGTCTTAACCCAGATAATTTACCTTATTTTGTTCCCATTGCAGCAGCTATTAACGGTCGAACGCTTATACATGACTGGATGTTTGAAAACCGTGCAATTTACTATACCGAAATGTCCAAGGTAGGAATGCAAGTGGAGTTGGCCGATCCGCATCGTTTGTATATACAGGGGCCGACAAAATTCATCGCTGCCGAGGTCGTGTGCCCTCCTGCATTACGGCCAGCGAGCTTGCTACTTATTGGAATGCTTGCTGCTAAAGGCACATCTATTTTACGCAATGTATACACTATTAATAGGGGCTATGAAGATATTGCTGAGCGCTTAAATAAGCTTGGCGCAAAAATTGCTGTATTACACGATGTATAATATTTAAAAAATTTTACTGATAATCACATGTCTGCTAAGCTAAAATATACTGCGGGTGTAGTACAACGGTTAGTATGCAAGTTTTCCAAACTTGAGACGTGGGTTCGATTCCCTCTACCCGCACCATAGTAAAAGACCATGTATTCGTACATGGTCTTTTACTTTGTAGTTGATGATGTGCCACTACTGTAGCAGTTTGATAATCTGTTATAATCTTATTCTAGGTATGCACCCGTAGCTCAGCTGGACAGAGCAATGGGCTTCTATCCCACAGGTCGGGGGTTCGAATCCCTCCGGGTGTACCAATTTAAGGAGCGGTGCTTGTCACCGCTTTTTAAATTGGTTTATTTGTTGGGATTCGAACGGGTTAGTCCAGTGGACTAACCCCGCCCCTTTAGCCCCAAGGGTTGCCGTGGGCAAATCTATTTTTTGATTTGCCGGCAAGGCGAATCCCTCCTTGGTGTGCCAAATAAAGAGTCCGTCTGCAAGGCGGGCTTTTTATTTGGAAAATCGGGGGTTCGAACGCCCGACCAAAAAGGTCGGGGTGAAGAATACTGGGGGGTGAAGTAGTTTTGGGCCCGTAGAACGCAGGTCAAATCCATTCTTAGTGTATATATAACCTTATCAATGCCTAAGGTCTAGATTTTTTACGTATAGTACGATATAATTACCCCTGTTTATGGCGGGCTTAGCTCAGTTGGTTAGAGCGTCGGGTTGTGGTTCCGAAGGTCGTGGGTTCGATCCCCATAGCTCGCCCCAAATAAACAGCCTCACACTTGTGGGGCTTTTTTATAAGCCTACTAGCTGATACAATAACAGATAAGAACTGGAGTTTTTATGATTAAAAAATTACAATCATTTGTTAAAGAATACAAGCATTTTGCGTTAGTTGTTGTCGCTATGCTTGTAAGTTTAGGGCTAGACCTCGCTAACCAAGATAAGTACGCGCACCTATTACTAAGCATTACGGCAATTGGGTCACTAATACCACTATTAACAGGCATGTGGCAATCATTTCGTGACGGTAATTACGGTCTAGATATTTTGGCAATTACAGCAATAGTTTCTGCGCTTTTATTTAAAGAATATTGGACAGCAATGATCATTGTGCTCATGCTCACCGGTGGTGAAGCGCTCGAAGATTACGCTGAGGGCCGCGCAAAAAAAGAACTTAGCACCCTACTAGATAACCAGCCAAAAAAAGCTCACCTTGTAAAGGGCAAAACAATTAGCGATGTCGCTATTAAAACCGTTCAAATTGGCGATAAGATACTTGTAAAACCTGGTGAAGTTATACCTGTCGATGGAGAAATTATTGAAAACGGTATTACTAGCGTAGATGAATCTTCGATTACTGGTGAAAGCCTACCAATCGCCAAACAATCCGGCGACAAAGTATTAAGTGGTAGTGTTAATTTAAGCAGTTCAATAACCTTAAAAGTGTTGCACAGTGCACAAGACAGTCAATACCAACAAATAGTAAAGCTCGTCCAAAGCGCCATACATTCACAGGCGCCTTTTGTTCGTATGGCTGATCGTTATGCGATTCCATTTACAGTACTGTCATTTACAATTGCAGGCCTAGCATGGGGATTAAGTGGTGATAGCTTACGCTTTTTGCAAGTATTAGTTGTAGCAACACCTTGTCCGCTATTACTTGGTGCGCCAATAGCTATGATTAGCGGCATGAGCCGAGCAGCAAAAAATGGTGTTATTGTCAAAAATGGTGCTGCTCTCGAAAAACTAGCTGCTAGCAAAACTATTGCTTTTGACAAAACCGGAACACTCACGCAGGGCAAGCCAGTAGTCGAAAATATTATTGCACTTAATGGCTACAAAAAAGATGATGTATTGGCGCTAGCTGCAGCCCTAGAACAAAATTCAAATCATGTTCTAGCCGTAGCTATAACAAGTGCAGCAACAACTAAAAAAGTTACTGTACCTAAAATCAAGCATGTAAAAGAATTCGCTGGCGGAGGCCTAGAAGCAACGGCAAGACAAGGTGTGGTACGAATTGGTACACAGCGCTTTTTAACCGAACAAGGTGTAGTATTTTCAAAAGATGTAGCCAGTACCGAACACACTGCTTCATACTTAGCAATTGACGAGTTGGTTATAGGTGCAATCACATTTGTTGACGAACAACGCAGCAATTCAAAATCTACGCTTGAACGACTAAAGTCGCTAGGTGTTAAACACTTGTTAATGGTAACTGGGGATAACTCAAAAACAGCAAATAAAATCGCATCAAAATTAGGTATAACCGATGTCAGGGCAGAATGTTTGCCTGCAGATAAAATTATAGCTATTCAGGATCTTGAACATAAGCCAGTTGCCTTTGTGGGTGATGGTGTTAACGATGCACCCGTACTAACCGCAGCAAACGTTGGTATTGCACTTGGCGCCCGAGGATCTACTGCTGCAAGCGAAACTGCTGATATTGTTATTATGCAAGACGATATTTCACGCGTTGCAGATGCAGTAGATATTTCTAAGCGTACAATGTTTATAGCTAGACAAAGTATATGGATTGGTATTTTAATGAGCCTTGGTTTAATGCTTGTGTTTGCAACTGGTAGATTTAAGCCAGCAACTGGTGCTGCTGTTCAAGAGCTTGTAGACGTAGCAGTTATTATAAATGCCCTACGTGCACATAGGGGCAAATTACGCAGTTAAAGCATTAAGCGTCAAAACGACAACTAGCGGTACGGTAAAATTATCTAAACCGTAGGGTGATATAACCTCTAAAATTGCAGTCACTAGCGGCAATAACACTACAATGCCAGCATTTGAAACTAATGTATTTTTGCCCCCAATAAGCAAACCAACTCCAATTACTATGTAAGCAAATAGTACATAAGTACAGGTGCCAACTATTGTCTTTTTACTGTTCCACACGTTGATGTTACCGTGCTTGTTACCCAACTTCTTGCCGGCTATGGCAGCCATTCCATCTGGCACGGCCAAAAACAGTACGGCTAATGAAAATATCCAGTCGGTTTGAGCAAGTAGCGAAATTAGTACAATACTAAGTGGGTATAGTATATCGCCGTACGTCGTACGTTTAACGTCGTGTATGGCATGGAATATATTAAATTTACGTGACAAAAAAAGTACAACTATTGCAGCACAGCCTATGAGCTGAATAATCTCTAGTAACATAAAAAAAGGCCATGTTGCAATAAATATGCCTATAGACATATGCACATACTTGCGGCCAAACTCACCTGAAATTATTTTTTTGCGCCACAATACTTCAGAAACAAGTAATAAAATGCCGACAATTATAAGTGCAAGAAATGCAAAGTACATACTTAGCATTGTAACGCATATTACTGTAGGTTATAAAACAAAGAAAAAAGCCGAGTATAAACTCGACTTCTTACTATGGTCGGGGTGAAAGGACTCGAACCTTCGACCTTGCGGTCCCAAACCGCACGCGCTAGCCAACTGCGCCACACCCCGGACTACAAACTGCTAATTACATTTTGCAAATCTTGATATATTTTACCATAAAATTCCTTATCATAACACCTTATTTTACACGTACCTTTGCTTTTACCCGGTTTGTTTCCAATAGGTCTAATTATAGTTTTATTAAACATATCTTTGCCTATACCAGTGACTTGCGACCAGTACTGCTCGAGCTCAATTTTATCATCATTTTCATGTATTTGTAGCTGAACTTTTAATCTATCTTTTGGTATCCCAACTACTTCGACTATATATCTTAAAAAAATCTTAATAATATCAGTATTAGTGTTAGTTATCTCTATAGGGTAACTAACGGCATTCTTCCAGCGCTTATCCCTAATAGATTTAGACCCCTCAGCCCACCATAAAACCGCACCTACGACACGTAATATATCTTTATCCATAGCGATATAATAGCACGCGTCAGCTAACGCGAGACAAGATGTTTATTTGGAGACCTGCTATCATTCGAATATAGAGAAATAATATATGTCTTTAACTAAAATCTATTTTGATCCATAAAAAAGTATCGAGTATATATTTGAAGGTTCGAGTCCTTAATCCCAGACCAACTAAAAAGCTCCTTTTACTAAGAGCTTTTTATGTTTACGTAAGGGCTAGTTAGTTTATTTGTATTTTAGTACGATTTGGGATGGAAAGTGAGGACCGGTAGCGAGCCGTATTTTTATACGGTAAAGTGCAGACCACAGCTTTACGCCGAAAGAGTGCAAAATACAGATAACTATTTAGCGAACTCGATTGCGCGGGTCTCGCGAATAACATTTACCTTAATAGTACCTGGGTACTGCATGGTGCTTTCGATTTTGGTCGCAACATCACGGGCAAGCTTAATTGCACCGAGGTCGTCCATTTCGGTAGGCCGTACAAAAATACGTACTTCACGTCCTGCACTAATTGCATATGCCTTGTCTACACCCTTAAACTGCACGGCGACGTTTTCGAGGTCACGCATACGCTCTGCAAAGTTTTCGGCGCTAATGTTACGTGCACCTGGCCGTGCAGCGCTAATGGCGTCTACGACGCGTATGATGATGGCTTCTACAGAAGTTGCTTCTACGTCGTCATGGTGTTGCTCGGCTGCCAAACAAACTTCTTCTGGTACGCCATATTTTCGTGCCATTTCGCCACTAATATGGTGGTGCTTACCTTCCATTTTATGAGTAAGTGCCTTACCCATGTCGTGAATAAGAGCAGCATATTTTGCAGTTTTAACATTAGCACCTAATTGTTCGGCAATAATACCTGCCATATGCGCCATTTCGGTGCTGTGCTTAAGAACGTTTTGTCCGTAGCTAGTACGAAACTTCAACTCACCCAATAACTGCAATACTTCTTTAGGTATACCGACAATACCAACTTCACGAGCCGCATCTTCGGCTGCATGCATGACTTCTTTTTGAACTTGTTTTTGGGCTTTTTCAACAACCTCTTCGATACGTCCCGGATGAATACGGCCATCTTTCATAAGCATCTCCATAGTGACGCGTGCAATTTCGCGCCTAATTGGGTCGAACGAACTTAAAATTACCATACCCGGGGTGTCGTCAACCATTATGTCTACACCAGTAGCGCGTTGAATAGCCTGAATGTTACGGCCTTCTTTGCCAATAATACGACCTTTCATTTCTTCGTCGGTAAGTTTAAGTGCTGTTACGGTTCGTTCTGCCGTAACTTCACTTGCCATACGCTCCATAGCCTGCACAATCACCAGGCTAGCTAGCTCTTCGGCGTTATCTTTTGCCTCGTTTTGAAGTTTGTTTATTAAACCTTTGAGATCATTTTTAATATCTCGCTCGGTCATTTGCATGAGTTTTTCGGCAGCTTCTGTTTGTTTTAGCTTGGCAATTTTTTCTAGTTTTTCTTGTTGCTTGGTACGAATACTGCGAATTTCTGTTTTAAGTTCTTCGATTTCATCTTCGGCTACGCGCAACTTTTCGCTACGCTTGTCAATTGAATCAAGCTTACCGTCTAGAGTTTCTTCGCGTGCAAGTAAGCGCTTTTCTATATCTTTCACTTCATTTCGGCGTTTTTGTTCGTCGCGGCGCGCGTCGTCGGCTATTTCGTTTGCTTCATTTTTAGCATTGTCCACGATCTTGCTTGCATCTTTACGGGCTTTTTCTAGTTCTTTTGTCGCTATAAGTTCAGCGCTACCTAGTTTCTTTTTAGTAGTGTACGTACTGGCCCCATAGCCAACACCTAACCCAGCAACTGTGAGTATAACAGCTAATATATCCATTTTATTCCTGTACTTCTATGACTATAGTGTTCGGCAACATCACTATCACTTCATTAGCTGCTTATAAACTATAGAAAATCAAAATTGTATAATTTGGTTTCAAATAACAAGCACGAAACCTATTTATATAATACGGCTTTACCTGTGTAAATTGCAAACTAAATCGCTGTAGCGTATACGACTATTCATTCCTTACCCTGACCGCCAACTTTGTCGTACATGCCGCCTGTGGTTAATATTTTAAGGTTGTGTTACACGTTTTTTTCTGGAGATATAAGTTTGGTTAAGTCATGGCTAGATTGTAATGTATATCTGCGCCATAGTTGGGTTGAATTATGGGTAAGCCTTTGTTTTGACTTAGTAGTTTCAGGCCTTTTTTTAACCAGTCTTCTCCATTTGTAGCTACTATTGGAGTTTTATATGATTGAGCGAGTGCGTTCGTAACACTACAGCCAATACGCAGCCCAGTAAACGAACCTGGACCTTCAAAAAAAATTACACCACTAAGCTGATCAAGTTGTAGCCCGTTTGTCATTAGCAACTCATTAATTGATAAATGAATTGTTTTAAGTAACTGCCTGTGTGCTTGCCACTGCTTTTTTACAATTATTGATTCAATAATAATGTATATTTCTGCCAATTCGACATCGGTTTTTATAGCTATAATCATTCGATTCCCTTCAATAAATAATCATGCACTGCGCTTACTTCAAATATCATAATTCTTGCGGTCTCTTTAGTGGGATGTTTGTTAATTTTTATAATTAGTCGGTCGGTAGGTAACACATTTTTGACGATACCCCCCCATTCTATAATCGTAACCGAGGAAGAATCTTGTGTTTGTTCTTGTAGTGCCTGTAGTACATACTGCGGATCTGTAAGCCTATAAAAATCATAATGATGTATTGTTTTTGTTGGCGTACTATATACCCTACTTACAGTAAAAGTAGGACTGTTTACGTTGTCGTCAGACCCCAGTGCTTTTACTAAAAATTTAGTAAAAGTTGTTTTGCCGCCACCAACATCGCTTACAAGCTCGATAACTTCGCCGCCCCTAATATTACTTGCGATTATTTTGGCTAATCGTTCTGTTGCTTTTAAATTGTCTAAGTTTTTGCGCAATATCATATCTATACTCGTATACTACATAACTTAGCGCTAGTATTCCAACACCTACAAGTACATATTTGTTTAAGCCGCCCGGCTGAGCGGCGGCGCTGACCTGAGTTTTGTTAGTTTGAGTTGCGGCATTTTGCTTTGTAGCCTTTGCGGCCTTTGATGTAGAAGCTTTTGTTGTACTAGAGCCCACTACAGCTTTTGTTGTCGTAGCAGCTTTTACGTTCGGTGATGTTGCAACATCTGTTTTGGGTACGCTATTAACTGCTCCCGGCGTCTGGCTAAGTGACCAAGACCAGGTATCGTTATGCAGCTGCCAGCTTGAACCCGAAGGGGCGCTACCATAGGCCGCTGTTTCGTTTAATATCGCACCTTGAGTGTCAATAACCCGTGCCTTACCTGCAGAATTGCTGAGTGTAAGTTTAGTTTGTGTTGCATATAAAACCATATACATTCGCGGCCCAATACTTCCCGTAAGCTTATAGCTATAAGAATTTGAGGTGCCCGTTTGTAGGGTTAGCCCAATCATGTCTATTGCTTGGTCGGAGTCATTATATAGCTCAATAAATTCGTCGTTGGCATCGGTCTTTGGAGCAGCTGGGTTAGGTAATAATTCGTTTATTATCAAACCCTCATACGTTTGAGCAGTACTCTGGTTTGGCGACTCGGTCGTACCCGTACCTATTGTTGGTTGTTGCACAGGCGGCACATTAGTTTCTGCAACCACCGCAAAGTCAGCCTTATTGTTGTCGGTATCAATGCGCGTGCCGTTCATAGCAGCCCGTTTATAAATTGATCCTTTATCAACGCCGGTAGCTGCCTCTTGTTCTGGTAGCAAGGCCGTGCCCCACCCAACTAAATCGTGCACAATCTCGTTAGGTGCTTTGCCACTAATTAGGCGCACATGACCACCAGCTGCTGCGAGTGTTGGACTAAAAAATATTGTAGAGTTTTTTGCCGTGTAACCTGTTGAACTAACTGCTAAGTCAGAGCCCGCACTCATTGTTCCCATAAGAGTAATCGTTCGCGTCGGTGAAGTAAATGACTTTGATGTGGCTGAAAAGTATTGCAGCCGCCAACCAGTTATATCTACAACCTCTGCACTATTGTTATGTATAGTTATAAATTCCTCTGATGCACTTGAGGCAGATTCTGTTTGTATTTCGCTTATAACAACATTAAGTGGGCTCAGAGCATACAAAGTTGCGCTTTGCGCTAACAATAATACAACAAAGATCACTCCAGCTAGTCTTTTCATATTTTTGATTATATTTACAAAATGTTTTACTGCAAGCATGAGCATGAAGATTTTTTTGTTATAGTATGTATATGCTTAAGCTGTATCGTGCACTGCTATCGCTCCCCATAATCTCACTGCGAACTGGTGGAACTATAGGAAAAACACTGCAACCGTTAATAAATCCTAACAACCTAAAAATTGAAGCCTGGTACTGTAACTCTGTTTTTACAAAAAACACTCTTTTATTGCCAGCTGAGGATATACGTGAGATCTCTAAAATTGGAGTTGCCGTAAACGATCAAGACTCACTTACTGAACCAGATGATTTAATACGCCTAAAACAAGTGGCATCTATTCAGTTTGACCCCATTGGTAAGTCGGTAATAACTGAATCTGGCCAAAAACTTGGCAAAGTAGAAGATTACGCTGTAGATATAGATAGTATGTATATTGTTAATTTATATGTAGCTCGTCGTTCGATAAAGTCGTTTACTAATCAGCCGCTGACGGTGAATAGACTACAAATAGTCGAGATTACAGACAAGAAAATAATCGTAAAAGACATTGAAGTCACTCAAAAACTATCTGCGAGCGCGCCTATGCCTGTGAACGCATAGCTGCAAGTGCAGTTTTAATATCATCATAGTAAAAGCCCTTCGAAACCAGATACGCGGTAAGCTTTTGCGGATCGGCATACCGTGACCTACCCTGTAACTTAATAATTAAAGCATCGAGATGGTCTTTGTCGCTTGTATTATCTTGCTCTAAAACAGCTTGAATAGTACTACCGTCTATACCCTTTAATTGCAGCTCGCGTTTATTAGCTTGTTTACTTTTATTCTTACGGGCATAGCGCTCATTAGCCCATTGCGCAAAGTGCTCATCGTTTAAAACACCTTTTTGAGTAAATTCTGCAATTAGTTTTGCTTGCAAATCGCTATCGGTCTTTTTTTTGTACAAATAATCTTTGAGTTCTTTTGTGCTGTGCGGTCTACCCATTAACCACTCGTACGTCATTGCCCGTAGCTTACCGTCTGCCGAGAGCTTTTTATATGTCTCAACATCAATCGCGCTCAACTCAAGATCTTTTTTTAATTTGTAGGCTAATACTTCATTTATTGTCAGCGAGAAAGTATATTTGCTATCTACAAATACACTTACTCGTTCACTGTTTTTAACTTGAGCTTTTAGGGCAGTAATTTTCATACACTAATCGTGTCTCGTTAGGCTATTTTAGAGTGCTTTGTAAGCGTCTTTTACTTCTTTGGCGATTTTTTCGAGAACTTTAGGGTTGTCTTTTAGATACTGCTTGCCCGCTTCACGACCCTGGGCTATGTTTTCGCCGCCATACGCAATCCAGGCGCCTGCTTTAGTCATAATACCTTTGTTTATTGCAAGGTCTAGCACGTCACCTTCGCGACTAATACCTTGGTTAAACATAATGTCAAACTCGGCCTCGCGGAACGGCGGTGCAATTTTGTTTTTGACAACTTTTACGCGTACACGGTTACCAAGTACCTCTTCGGCGCTTTTAATTTGGCTGGTTCGGCGTATATCCATACGTACACTTGCATAAAATTTTAGGGCATTACCACCAGTGGTTGTCTCTGGGTTGCCAAACATAACACCAATTTTCATACGTAACTGGTTAATAAACACGACCGTACATTTACTACGGCTAACAATCGCCGTTAACTTACGCAGAGCTTGGCTCATTAACCTTGCCTGCAAGCCCATATGGCTATCACCCATGTCGCCTTCTATTTCAGCCTGAGGCACAAGTGCTGCAACCGAGTCAATTACTACAATATCTACCGCGTTACTGCGGACCAGTGTTTCGACAATTTCTAGCGCTTGTTCGCCACTATCTGGCTGGCTAACAAGCAGTTTTTCGGTGTCAACACCAATACGTTTTGCATATGCTGGGTCAAGTGCGTGCTCGGCATCGATAAATGCAGCCACACCACCGGCTTTTTGTACTTCTGCCACGACGTGTAGTGTGAGCGTTGTTTTACCAGAACTTTCTGGGCCGTAAATTTCAATAATACGGCCTTTTGGCACACCACCACCTAATGCTATGTCGAGGCTAAGACTTCCTGTCGGTATTGTCTCGACGTCAATTTTTTGTTGACCGTCAAGATGCATAATGGCACCTTTGCCAAACTGCTTCTCTATTTGATCCATTGCTAAACCGAGTGCTTTGGTTTTGCCATCGGCATCGCCCTTATTGCTGTCTCGGCTCATTACTTGTTTTGGGTCAGCTTTTGCTGCCATAGTAGTATCCTCTTTTCTTATACGAATTATATCGTTTAGGTTTGTACTAGCTAGTATAGCTTTCGTAGTAGAGTTTGCAAGTACAGCTGTAAAAACTACGTCGTTTCTGTTAGCATAAGAGTAATGTTTAAAACACGAAATAATCAAGTATCGCTTAAAATATTTAGTAATACAATTTTTTAATTTATAACATGCGTATACCAGATATAACAGTTGAGGAGCTTTTAAAAAAAAGCAGCGTGCTGAGCGTGGATAAATTAAAAGCATTAATCGAACAGGCCGATAACGAAAAACTACCCCTGCAAGAACTCGTGCTACGCTCCAATATATTAGACGAGGCTACACTTACAAAATTATACGCCGAGAGTATTGGCATACCGTTTGTTGACATAAACGTGAAAGAGTTAGACCGCGAGATACTTAAACAAATACCTGAAAAAATTGCCAAGCTATACAACATGGTTGTATTTGCAGGCAGCATCGATAATCCTAAAGAAGTACGACAAATTGCAATGGAAGACGCCGATGATTTGCAGGCCATAGATGTTTTGCATAAATTGTTTGGACAAAATATTAAGATATTTTTAGCAACTAAATTTACTATACTGAGTGCGCTCGATCAGTATCGAGGCAATATTGGCAGCGAAATAAACAAGGTTATCACTGAAAGTGGCGACGCAGACGACGAGGAGCTTGCTGTAAGTGAAGATGAGATAGCCGAAGACTCACCAATTGCACAAACAGTTAATTTAATTATAGAGTACGCGATTAAATCTGGTGCTAGCGACATACATATTGAACCTCGTGATAAAAATGTAATAATTCGCTACCGAATAGACGGCGTGTTACGTGAGGCCAATAGGCTACCAAAGCGAACCCTAAGCGCACTTGTTTCGCGTATTAAAATATTAAGCAACCTAAAAATCGATGAACGCCGTGCACCGCAAGACGGTCGATTTAAAATTACTATGAATGGTCGTGTTTTTGCCTTTCGTGTCTCTACGCTACCTATTAGCGAAGGTGAAAAAGTTGTCATGCGTGTGCTCGACGAATCCAGTGAACCCCTACCTCTACTTAAACTCGGCTTTTGGGGTAAGGCCCTGCAAGATATTCAAGAAGCAAGCGTAGAACCCCACGGCATGCTGCTAGTGACCGGACCGACAGGTTCGGGTAAAAGTACGACGCTACATAGTGTACTCCACATTTTAAACAAACCAGACGTTAATATATCAACCATCGAGGACCCTATAGAATACAAGCTAGAGGGGGTCAATCAAACGCAAGTAAACCCGGTAGCAGGCATGAGTTTTGTCGCTGGTCTGCGTGCCTTACTTAGGCAAGACCCAAACATTATAATGGTAGGAGAAATCCGTGACAGCGAAACTGCCGGACTAGGAGTGCAGGCTGCGCTAACAGGACATCTTGTATTTAGCACATTACACACCAATAACGCGGCTACGTGTCTTCCGCGTTTGCTTGATATGGGTATAGAACCATTTTTGATTGCGAGTGTCGTGCGCGTAGTCATAGGTCAACGACTCGTGAGACGACTCGTTCCCGAAGATAGCGAAGCATACGAACCAAATGCAGCTGAAAAAAAAGAAATAGAACGTGCATTTAACATCAACTCTAAGCAGGACTGGTACCGAATTTTGTCGCTTGTTGAAGTAGCACAACAACAATTTGAGCGACCTAAAACAAACGGTATTCTATTGTATAGGCCTAAAAAAAACCTGCCCAAAGAGCGAACGGGGTATAAAGGTCGTATGGGTATTTATGAGGTGCTTGCAAACACTACAGATGTTCAAAAGATGATTGTTACTAACAGCACAAGTGAAGAAATTCAAAAAAAAGCAGTCGAAGAAGGTATGGTAACGATGCAGTTAGACGGACTTATAAAAGCAATGTTGGGCATGACTAGCATCGAAGAGATATTAAGAGTAACCAGAGAATAAAGTAGTAGTTATGTCACAGTTTAGTTACACAGCCGTAGATACAAATGGCAAACGCCACGAAGGCACCTTAGATGCAGACAATGTCGGTGGAGTATCGCAAGTTCTTACCAAACAAGGTCTACGTCCTATAATAATAAAAAAAGCTTCTCAAGGTAATGATGTACTCGCTTTTTTTACAAAACGTCAAAAAGTTAAACTTAAAGATATAGTTATATTTACTCGCCAACTTGCAACAATGATTGATGCAGGTGTGCCAATTGTTAAAAGCCTTGCAACGCTACAAAATCAATCAGAAAACCCAGTTTTCAAAAAACATTTACAAGAAATAAGTAAGGACATTGAAAGCGGCACGAGTTTTGCAGATGCACTCGAAAAGCACAGCAAAGTATTCTCGCCAATATACATTAACATGGTACGTGCAGGAGAAGCAGGTGGTATACTCGATGATATTTTAAAGAAACTCGCTTTGCAGCAAGAAAAAGACGCCCGAATAAGGGGCAAGTTTAAGAGCGCCATGACGTACCCTGCCGTGTTAGTGGGAATTACCGCAGCCGTGTTTGTTGGACTAATGACAATTGTCGTGCCTAAAATAAGTAAAATAGTTGCCGACCTTTCGGGCGGAAAACTGCCACCGCTCACACAAGCCATGCAAAACATTAGTTCGGTAATAATAAATTATTGGTACATACACGTAATTATTCTGGTTGGGGGCACTATTTTTATAGGCCGAGCCCTGCAAACAGATAAGGGTAGGCTAACTAGAGACAAATTACTGCTAAGTATTCCAGCAATCAAAATTATAGTTATAAAAATGACCGTAGCACGATTTTCGCGTATTTTTGCAAGCTTAATGACTGCAGGGGTGGGCGTTATTGAGTCTATTGAAATCACATCAAAAGCAATCGGCAACAAGGTAATTGAAGCCGAACTGATGAGTGCGGCTAAAGATGTAGCAAACGGTGAGCAGTTTTCGGTACCGTTATCTAAAAGTAAATATTTTCCACCAATAGTCAGTCAAATGTTAGCGGTCGGAGAAGAAACGGGTAAAACTGACTCGGTATTAATAAAAGTTGCAGAATTTTACGAAGACGAGGTAGATGTGGCTGTCGATAGCCTAAGCTCCATACTTGAGCCACTTTTAATTGTAATCATGGGTGGTATGGTGGGGCTTATTGCGGTCAGTGTGATTGGACCTATAAGTAATTTATCTAATCAAATTTAGAGCGATACTACTGTTGACATACAAACACCAATAGCAGATACTTGTATCATAAGCATGAGCGCAAAAAGCGCATCTCGCTTTTATTAAAATCAAATTAGAAGGGTGGGCACAATGCTCAAAACTATAAAAAAAGCACAACAAGGTTTTACTATCATCGAACTTTTGATAGTAATTGCGATAATTGGCATCTTGGCAGGTTTAGTACTTAATAACTTCCAGGGAGCACAAGCAAAAGCACGAGACGTACAAAGAAGAGCAGACGTAAACGCTATTCATGGCAAACTCGAAGAATACTACAATACTAACAATGGTTATCCAGATGGTAACCTTTCAACAACGCTTCTTGCTGGTATAGACGCAGAAGCATTAAAAGACACTCAGGGTAACGCTATTGCCTATACGGGTGGCTTTATCACCAGCGCAACTGCTCCAAACCCTGCTGTATCTAATACCTCACAGTATGTATACGCAGCCTATGGCTGTACTACAGCTGGCGCACAAACAACAGTTGGTGCAACCTGTACTAAATATATACTAAAGACTTACCTAGAAAAAGAAACAGGAAATCAATTCACTAAGAATAGCCTAAACTAGAAAAAGCTCGTCAGCAAAACAACCCTAGTATAACTGGGGTTGTTTTTGTTATTATATGCTTAAGCTTAGCGACCAAAAAATAGTGATTATATACTAAGTGTAGGGTGCAGCGTTCATGTCGAATGAATTGATTACTGTTAGACGTACAAAAAGCCAGTTAGGATTCTCTATAGTCGAACTACTGGTTGCACTTTTTGTTTTAGCAGTAATAAGTACTGCCACAATTGGTTTTTATACTGCTATGGTTCAGTCAACATTTATAGCAAAACGTAAAGCTGCGGCCGTCAGCCTCGCAACAAATCAAATGGAATATTTAAAATCGCTACCCTACAATTCTTTGGCGGTTGCAGGAGGTAGTATTATAACGACAACCCCGCTGCCAGCTTCTTCTACAAAAGTAGTTGATGGTATTAGCTACACTGTTAAAACCAGCATTAACTATGTTGACGAAGCCTACGACGGCTGCGGCAGCTACCCCTCGCAAGCATTAAAAGAACAATACTGCGCAAACTACCCCCCTCCAACAGGCGCTCCTTCAACAGATACAAACCCAGCAGATTACAAAAGTGTGAATGTTTCAGTATTTGTACGCAACACGGTAAAGATTGCTGAGGTAGATACTAAAATTTCTGCCCGTGTTGCCGAAACCGCAAGTAACACTGGAGCGTTGTTTATAAAAGTTATTGATGGTAGCGGTAACCCTTTAGCGGGAGCCAATGTGTCCGTGACAAACACAACACTCTCGCCAACGGTATCTGTTTCAGATTCCACGGATAGTAATGGGGTAGCTATTTTTTATGGACTACCACCAGATACAGCTGGCTATGATTATGTTGTGACGGCGAGCCTAACTGATTACTCAAGCCTAACTACTATTGCACCAAGCGGCTCACTACAGCCAAATTATACGAGTGCTCAATTGTTAGTACAGCAATCTAGCTCTGTGACGTTAACACTTTTGCCTCAAGCAGTTTATAGCCTAGTGGGCGAGGCTTATACTACATCAAACACACCTATTAATAACGCTAAAATATACATAAAAGGTGGCTATAAAAAATATACGAGCAGTAGTGATACAGGCTACTACTTTGACACTATGAGTCCGACCGACACAAGGCCAACAAGCGATGCAAGCGGTCAGTTTGCACTAAGCAATCTTGTGCCGGGCGGTTACTACTTTTGCGGAGATAGTGGCGCCACAAGTTGCAGCGTAGGTGGAACTACCTATTATTTAGCTGCTGCTGTACCTTACAGCGGACTCAGCACGTTAAGCCCAATAAACGTACCAACATATGTAGCCGCTAACCCTCCTTCTGTTACTTTTGGATTTGGAGGCAATAACTACATTCAAAAAGTGCGCTTAGTTCTAACAACTAACCAAAACTTTCCAAGGCTTAGTTCTATTACCCCAGCACAAGTTAGTACTGGCGCTACGGATTTAGCTAATTTTAGTTTTTCGATTACAGGAGTTAATCTTCCCTGTAGCGCCGTGGCAAGCAGCTGCGCCACAACAGTACAAATCGTGCAATCAACAAATACCTATACAGCTAGCTGTACCGGAGATAGTAGCGGTAATGCATTAAATTGCACGGTTAATATAAGCTCTGTTGGGATAGGAAATACACAACTCGTAGTCACATCAGGGGGTAATACACTTACACTACCAACAACACCCTTAATTGGCGGATTGGTGATTACTCCATGAAGCAGCATAAAAATAACCACGGTTTTACAATTATTGAGGTACTTATTGCGCTCACATTAGCTGCGGTGTTAAGTATTGTATCAATCGAATTTTTTAGTTCTTCGTTTAATAACTACATTAAATTAAGTAAAGACAGCACAAACCTAAGTGAAGTTGCCGGCCAAACACAACGTATTGCGCGCGTTTTAAGAGGCTTAACCGACATTAGTGATGCGTCGTCTACTAATGAATTAAGTGTGTATGCATATTTTTCGCCAGTCGATACGTATGTATCTCTCATTCGGTACTATAAAAATTCAGAGGGAACAGTAGTATACGCAGACGTTACGCCCATGACCGCAAACCCTCCTAACGGATCATTAATAACTGCCAATAAAAAAACTTACACAATAATAAGTAACTTTTACAGCGTTAGTAATGTAAATTTATTTACCTACCTGAATGCTGCTGGCGATGACCTAACTACACCAATAACAGATCAATATACTATAAAAGGCATACGTATTAGCCTGGCAGTACCGACGGTTGTTGGCAAAAATACTAGTAGTAGCTCGTACACAACAACGACTTTGCAAGTAAGTTTACGAAACAGAAAGACGAACCTATGATGCACGTTGATTATCGTGAAAATAAAGGTTTTATGACGGTGATGTTGTTAATGATGATATCTGTGTTTGCCATTATCACGGTTGCTGTGTTGGGTCTTATTAATATAAATACGCGCGCGGTTGCAAACAACATAAATAGTCAAAAGGCTTTTAACATAGCAGAAGCAGGTATAAATTATTATTTGTGGCACCTTAGTCATAGCCCTACAGATTTTAAAGATGGTCAAACTACACCAACAACACCAGATCCAAATCTGGGATACGGCCCTTACGTGCATACTTACAAAGACGACAACTCAATCACACAAGGAACGTATACACTTTGGTTAAAGCCACAAGGTAACGGATCTACTGTAGTAACCATACGATCAATCGGCCAAGTGAATGGTAGTTCAATCAAAAGATCAATCGATGCTAAAATCGGCTCACCATCATTTGCGAGTTACGGGGTTGTATCAGACACGGCCCTTTGGTTCGGTGATACCGAATCTGCAAGTGGCCCTGTACATTCAAACCAAGGTGTACGAATGGACGGACCAAGTTCAAGTGACGTAACAAGCGCAAATGCAACCTATATACCTAGCTCACAGCTAGGCGGTAATGGGTCAACTTCTCGGCCCGGAGTTTGGTGTAGCACGGCTATTACTACTCCGGTAAACTGCAACACCCGCTCAAAAGCAGATTGGCGCTACCCAGTACCTTCAGTTGATTTTAATCAGGTGAATGGTAGCCTTTGTACTCTTAAAAAGACTGCTTTTGAAGCAGATAGCACAACCAGCTCATTAGCAACACTTACTGACGCATGCACGCAGACCCCAACAACAAGAACAGCCGCTTATTTACCGCAGCGAAGTACAACTGGCAGTTACAATAGAAGTTCTGGTTACTTAATTGAACTCAATACAGACGGTACCTACAATTTGTATAACGTAAACAACGAGACAGACACCGCAAACAGCTACACGGCAGCACTTACCCGTACAATTGTTGGTTCTAATATTGCTCTTCCGAGTAGTAAGGTACTATTTGCAGAAGATAATGTTTGGGTTCGCACAAATTCGACTTTTTCGGGCAGAGTCACTATAGGTGCCGGTCGTTTAGCTACAGCTTCTAACGCCGTAATAGTTATAGCAGACGATGTTGTATACAGCACAAAAAATGGTTCAGATGCAATTGGTTTAGTAGCTGAAGATTATGTTACTGTGGCGCCCTATGCCCCACCTCAGTCGGGTAGTTTTAACTTTGAAATTGATGCAGCAGTTATTGCTCAAACAGGAAGTGTGTTGTGGCCGCTTTTTTATAGAAGCGCAACCTCAACCTGTACAAGAGGCTTTGCTTCGTCCAATCAGAATTTCTTATTTTATGGTTCGGTTGCGTCTAGACAATCATGGACATGGACATGGGCAATAGGTGGCGCTTGTGGTAATGCTGTTAATAGCGGAAGCGGCTACTTTGTTTCGGGCATTCTTAACAATACAACTCAATATGATTATAACTTGCTGTATGCACCCCCGCCTTCATTTCCGATTACAAGTTCATTCAATGTTCTATCTTGGCAAGAAGTAATTACTGCTCCGTAGCAGCAGTTTATGTGGTACACTATAACAAAAGCATTATAGAAAGATACATAGGTGGGTAAGCAACTATATTACAAAGACAAACCAGTATTTGGTTTTGATATTGGACACACCTCATTGAAGATAATGCAGCTAGATAGAAAAAAAAAGGGTGTGAGCGTTGATGGGTATGGCACTATTTCGTTTGACCCAAGTGCGATAGAAAAAGGTGTTATTACAGACCCCGAAATAATTATAAAAGCTGCCTATACCTTACTAGAGGAGCAGCTAATAGGTAAAATTACCACTTCTCGGGTTGCTGTTAGCTTACCAAATGCATTTAGCTTTAATCGTATTCTTACGCTACCTAAACTTAGTAACGCCGATTTAGCTAAGGCAGTAGAATTAGAAACGAGTCAATCAATACCCCTACCCCTTGATGATTTATACTACGATTATGAAGTTATGGCTAGCTTAAACGAAGAGACTGTTGAGGTAAGGCTAGTAGCATGTCCTAAAACTATAATAGACTCTTATATGACCGTGTTTGATGCGCTTGGTTTAGAGGTAGCACTAATAGAATCAAACATTAACGCCGTAACAAGAATGGTGACTCATACCGAAACACACGATATCGTTACGCTCATTGTTGATTTTGGCTCAACGGCCTGTGATTTATCTATTTTTGATGGCACCACAATTAGAGTTACCAGTACTGTTGATTGCAGTGGCGAAACTATTACGCAGCTTATAGCAAAAAAACTTAATGTAACCGTTCAGCAGGCGCAAAGTATTAAAACACGCTATGGCATTGATATGAGTAAAAAGCAGGCATTAATTCTTGATGCCGTTGAACCAGAATTAAACAAACTTACGAGCGAAATACGTAAGGTTGTGCGATATTTTTCAGAAAGAAATAAAAGCAATAAAGCTATAGGTCAAATTATTATTCTAGGTGGAGGCGCAAATTTACCAGGCCTAAACAGCTATATCACAGATAAAACACGTATACCGACAAGGCTATGTGCTCCATGGAAAAACTTATCATTTGGCAAGCTCCAACCTCCACACGAACTTGAAACAACGCTATACACTACCGCCGGTGGCCTTGGCCTTGTAACCGTAGGGGACTTATCGACATGATTAACCTGCTGCCAAACGAAATTAAAAAAACACATTTTTACGGTCGACGAAACACGCGTCTTTTAGGCTACGTTATCAGCTTACTGAGTATTGGAATATTAACTATATCTGTAGCATTAATAAATATGCAATTTGTTTATCAAGACGAAAATAGGTTAAAAAAAGAAATGTCCGAGCGAGAAGTCGAAATTACTAAGCTGCAAGCATCTCAAAAAGACGTAGAAAAAATAGCCAGTCAATTAAAAACTATCGATAAGCTATACTCAGGAGAAGTAAAGTTCTCTGTGCTCGTGCCTGCAATAGGATCGCTTCTTCCTAATGGAGTTGTGTTAAATGCGCTAACTCTCACGGGTGGAAAATCTAGCCCACTCCAACTTGAAATTGATATGGATCAACAAAATTTAGCAGCAGTTATGCAACAAAATCTAGTTAACTCCGACTTATTTGAGGCGGTTGACATAAGCTCGATTACCACTAAAGGGGCTGGGGAAAATAAACCTGGTCAAAAAACATACTCTTACGGCGCTACATTAATTGCTAGTTTTAAAGGTAGTAAAAGTACTAAAAGTTCTGGCGGTACAAAATAATGAGTGCACGTAATTTCTACAAATTATTGCTTTTAAGTATTATTTTGGCATTTGTACTTTCGGTTGGTGGTTTTTTGTGGGCGGACAAACAATTAAGGTCTAAATCGCTTACTGTATCCAGGCTAATGGCAGAGCGAGATGCTCAAACAGACAAAATAGAGATGTTAAACAAATCAAAAAGTAACCCACAAGATATCGCAAAGCTAAACGATATTATTAATGCACTACTTCCAAAACAGAAAAAGCAAGAGAACCTAATTGCTGACATTATTTATACTGCCACTAACCAAGCTGGCATACCGAACTCTAAAATAACGACTATAACTTTTAACGGCACAGGTTCCCCTGATTCGTTATCTGGCACTACCGCATCTAAAGATGTTCAGGGTGTTTTTGTGTACCCTTTTAGCATTCAGATTCGTGATATTAGCTACGATACAATGCTACAACTTTTTAGCGAAATCGAGAAAAATAAGCGTATTATACAAGCAGATCAAGTACAAATTAGCCCTGATAAATCAAAGCCCGGTTACTTGTCAAGCTTATCTTTATCACTTAAAACATTCGTACAACCATAAATTATGAAAAAGAATAAAGCAACAAAAAAACAAATCTTGACTCCAAAGGAGCGATTGTTGCGTGTTTTTCGCAAAACACAAACAAATATAGCTGGACACGGTGTTTTTATAATTGTACTAATTGCAGGACTTGCTATAGGCATATCACTATTTCGATCAAGGAATTATATAAACCCAACGCGCGATGAGGCACATTACAACGAAACGACTGCGGCAAATAATGTGAGTACAATAGATAAAAAATTAGTTAACAAGCTACAAAATGCTTTAAATGACGTTGATGTTACAGTCAAACCTATTCTAGCCCCAAACCGAACGAACCCTTTTAGCGAGTAGGTTTAAAATATTATAAATTACCCTTTACCGCCGATGCGTATGGGTATTCTTTAGCGGTATATTTTTCGCGCGCTTCTAGAATTATTTTTGCATAGTAACTTGGTTTTGGACAATATGAAAAATGAAAATTTGCTTGCTCACCGGCAGTCTCTATTTTAAGTGTTCCGTAATCGAAAATTGATTGGAATATGCCGTTTTGCTCACTGGTCACGTCTTCTACATTTGCCATGGTAAGTTGTGAAATTTTACGCTTAAATAACCCGCTCTGTAAAACCTGTGTAATATTTTTATCTGTAATAATTAAGTGGCTCTGTCTATATATTATTGTCGAAACAATAACAATAGTTGCCGCAAAAACCAGTACCACCAGCGCAAAAGTAACGGCTATATCAAAGGCAACAGCTGCGTTCGTGACTACAGTAGGCAATAAAACAAAAGCGAGGCCTATAGATAAAACGAGCCCTAAAGCAGCTTGTAAATAAACAATGATAATTCCGAGGGGGTGCTTATAGATAGTACCCAGTAGTACCTCGTCACTATCGATTGTCTCCATGTCTGCGCGGGTAAGTTGTCTCATTATACTTAGTATACCAGCTAAACTAATTTTTGCTGAGGTGTTTGCTGGTCTATTTGCTTACCTAAATGTTTATAGGCTTTATGTGTGACCTTTCTGCCGCGAGGCGTACGCTCAAGCATACCTACCTGCATCAGGTATGGCTCATAATAATCTTCGATAGTGGTTGCCTCATCGCCAATTATTGCAGCAAGAGTATTTAGCCCAACCGGACCACCCTGGTGATTATCTATAATTGTATTGAGTAACATTCTATCAGCGGTATCAAGACCTATTGCGTCAATTTCTAACAATTGAAGCGCCAAATCTGCTGTAACGGCATCTATGATGCCATCACCATTCACATCTGCATAATCACGTACTCGCTTTAAAAGTCGGTTAGCAATACGTGGAGTGAGCCGCGAACGTGTCGAGAGTTTTGCGGCGGCATCTTTGTGAATTTTTGTGCCGAGTATTCCAGCTGATCGTTCAACCACCTGTGCTATTTCTGATGGATCATAAAACTCTAAACGGTGAATATGGCCAAATCTGTCTCGCAGGGGCGCAGCTAGGGCACCTGTACGCGTCGTAGCGCCAATTAACGTAAACTTGGGCAAGTCTAGACGTAAGCTTTTAGCAGTTGGCCCCTTGCCAAGCATGATGTCAATGGCGTAATCTTCCATGGCGCTATATAAAACCTCTTCTACGCTTCGGTTTAGGCGGTGAATTTCATCAATAAATAAAATATCACCGTCTTGCAGGTTGGTAAGCAAGCTCGCTAGGTCTGCCGCTCGATCAATAGCCGGTCCACTGGTAACACGAATCTGTGCGCCCATTTCGTTTGCTATAACACTTGCAAGTGTAGTTTTGCCTAAACCTGGTGGACCAAAAAGCAGTACATGATCCATTGGTTCGCCGCGACCTTTTGCGGCATCGATACTAAGTTTTAGATTTGTTTTTATGCGTTCTTGGCCAATGTAGTCGTTAAATGTTTTTGGGCGTAAGCTAATTTCTAGTAGTTCTTCATTGCTTTCTTCTTCAATACTTTGCGTGTTAAGAATTCGTTCTATTGCCATATAACCTATCCTACCTTTTTAGAGCCTGTTTAATGCGTGCTTCGACAGAAAGGGAGGGATCAATTTTAGCAAGTACCGCAACGGCGTCTTCGCGGCTATATCCTAGCCCAATAAGTGCCTGCAGCGCTTCGTCACTGTCGGCTAAGCTGGCTTCTTGTAAAAATGCGGTTGCGTCGTTGCTAGCGCTTAGGCCAACTTTATTTTTTAAGTCTACTACTACGCGCTCGGCCACTTTTTTACCAACGCCGCTGGCACTGCTAATGTATTTTGTGTCTCCGTTTGCTATGGCAGTCCGTACCTGCCCCTCGTTGCCTAGGTTTGCAATGGCCAGTGCTGCTTTTGGGCCAACGCCGTTTACACTAATTAAGCGTTCAAACAAATCTTTACGAGACTTTGTTAAAAAACCATATAGGTCGTGAGCATCTTCTTTAATATGTTCGTATATAAATAGGCTGGATTTTTCGCCTAAACGCATCGTTGCTTGTTCATCTAGCAATACACGTACTGCATACCCAACTCCACTACAGTCAATAACTGTCAATGGGCCCTCGTGATCAATTGCAACACCTGTAAGTTTGGCTATCATGTAGCTTTATTGTACACCACCGAAGATGCATGTGTCAGGGCTGCAGCTATTGCATCGGCGCAATCGTCTGGTTTTGGCGTGTCACGCAACCCCAACTGAATACGCACCATCTCTTGTACATCAGCCTTTTTAGCCTTGCCATACCCTGTTATGGCCATTTTTATCTGCAAAGGCGTGTATTCAAAAATATGCACGCCAGATTGCTGCAAGGCAAGTAAAATAACTCCCCTTGCCTGGCTGACTGCCATAGCAGTAGTAACATTTTGAGCAAAAAAAAGCTTTTCTACAGCAGCCGCGTCAGGCTTACAGTCGTCTATAAGCTCAACTATAGAATCGTACAATTCAACAAGTCTACTCGCCGTTTGGTCACCGATTGTGGTACGTATAACTCCAGCATCTAAAAGCTCAGGTGTGCGCTTACCCGTTTGTATGCAACCAAAACCAATTATTCCCGTACCGGGGTCAATGCCTAAAATCTTCATGCCAAGTTGGTGTGGGTTGCAACCACATCGTCTAAATCTTCTAAAGCTTCAAGTACTCGCATCACTTTACCCTCGGTGGCTTCGTCGGTAATTTCGACTGTCGTGTTTGGTTCGTAGGTAAGCTCTGCTTCTTTAATTGTTAGGCCTGCGGCTGCAATTGCATCACGTACCGCAGCTAGTTGCTTTGGGTCTGTATACACCAGCGTGTCACCATCTTCTTCGCTGGCATCATCGGCACCAGCATCTAACACTTGCAACAATATATCCTCACTACTGCCCTGTACCCTAATATAGCCGACGTGCTTAAACTGAAACGCTACACTGCCCTTTTCGGCAATTGCACCACCATGCTTACTAAAAGCTAATCTAACTTCGGGGTAGGTGCGGTTAAGGTTGTCGGTTGCACACTCCACTAAAATTGCTACACCACCACTTGCATAACCTTCGTACATTACCTCAGTAACTTGTGCGGCAGACTTATCGCTAACGCGCTTTATTGCCCGCTCAATATTAGCCAAGGGCATGTTAGCAGCTTTTGCTTTGTCTATAGCCAAACGCAAACTAAAGTTAGTCGAGGGGTCTGGACCGCTACGGGCTGCTATTGCTATAAGGTTCCCAAGTTTTGTAAATACAGCACCGCGCGCTTGGTCTTTAGCGCCTTTTTGTCTTTTAATTGTTGACCATTTGCTGTGTCCCGACATAATTATCCCTGTTAGTTACCTTCATTTTACCATGAACGCTGCGCTGCATCACTATAAGCATGGCTATGATTGCGCTATAAATAACTACCGTAATAGGAAGCGATATTTTAGTTTGAATACTTGCATGCGGAATGCGTGACAATAGCGTAGCAACATCTAGCATGTACGTCAGTATCCAAACCGCTGGGAGCGCAATAATTGGCGCCAAAAAGGGAACGACCATACCAGCGATGCCCGCAATAAAACTACTAAGCATTGCAAGCGGCACAAATGGTACAACCATTATATTAGAAACAAGTGATATGAGTGATAACTGAGAAAATAACAAAAGCATTATTGGCAGCGTCATAAGTTGAGCGCAAAAAGTTTCGATACTTAATTTAGAAAGTAGTGACGGCTCTTTATCTTTATATAGTCTTTTTTGCATTACGGGCGATATAACTAACACACCAAAAAAAGCTAAAAACGACAGGTACCACCCTACATCAGACCAAATACTTAGCGGGTTAAGTATAACCGTTATGGCGGCCGCAAAAGTAATTAAAACGAGTGGTTTAATGCTCCTGCCGTAATGCGCGGCTGCAATAGTTAGCAAAGATACTAACGCGGCACGCTGTATAGATGCACTACTCCCCACCATAGCCACAAACAGCAGCAAAAGCGTGCAGCTGAGCAGCGTTCCTCTTAGTTTAGAGCCCTTGCTGAATCGCTTCTTTGAAACATCAACTAAAATAGTGAGATTATAACCAGACACCGCAATAATGTGACTTAAGCCAACTATTTGCAGAGTATCAACTACATACTTTGGTAGGTCACTTTTTTGACCCACCAATAGGCCTATTGCAAACTGATCATGCGGCTCTGGAATCGCTGTAGTCATTCCTGCTAAAAAGTTTCGCCTTACTTGCTGTAAGGGTGAGGTATCATGCGAAACAACAGCTATTTGAGCAAAAGAAATACCTGCCTGCTTGCTTCCTCGTCTTTTATATAATTTGCCGGTGGCTGTAATTACATCACCGCGCAATATGGTATTTTCTCCAAAACCACTTATTTGCATTTTTATTGGTAAGTCTGCCTGGTAGGGTTGGAGTAGTTTAACGTGTGTGACATCAAATTCAAGCTGCTTTTTATCGCCGTAGCTAGACGGCGAGTCTACTTTTGCTTGCACAGTCACCTTTTGACCAATGACGTCATATAGTGGATCTATTTGTTTTGTAAAAGCTGCTCCGCGTAGTAATCCCACTGTTATGCCCAAGGCTATAAGGCTTATTAGTTTTACCCTTAGCAGTAAAGCTAAAAAACCAACACTCGATAGCACAGCAATAATCAGGCTAGATACACTCACGAAGTAAGCCAGTCCAACACCAGCCAGAATGCCTATACAAAAGACAATAATTTTTGAGGTTTTGTTGTACGCTATTGCACGCATATTAACCTGATTGTATGCTAGGAGTAATAGTAAAAAAATTGCTAACGTTAATTAAAGGAATTTATGAAAAAGCGCAGTATAGTAAAAATGCTAATTTTAGAGATTGTGACACTTGGTATTTACCGATTGTATTGGTTTATCAAAACACGCAAAGAAATGATGGCTCTTGCGAAGGTTGACATACCCACGCCATGGATATTTGTTATACCTGTGTTTGGTTATATTTTTGGCTTTGCACTACTTTTTGCCTCGAGTTTAAGCGGCAATTCAAACCCTATCGCAGTGTTACTTTTTTACGCTATAATTTTTGCTAGCTTTATAGTATATGCACTTTGGTTATGGAAATACAGCAAGGCAGTCGAAGTAATAACCAATGAAAAAATGAGTTTTGCATTATCATTACTCATCCTTCTTGCCGTGCCAGACGGTATAGATATATTGGTTGTACAAGACTACTTTAATAAGGTTGCTGAAGGTAAAGTTAAAGTACCTCAAGGGGTTACTGCGACATCTTGACTTTTACAACAAAATAACAGATAATAACCCCTGTTACCGAAAAATGTATTCCCCCGTTTCGCGAGGGGATTCGCGAAACGGAACAAGGAAAAAATTTAGTTTTAGGTCGAAGCTTTTGCAGTTAAGGCAAAACAAGACAAAAACGTAATTTTTGACGGGCCCATAGCTCAGCCGGTTAGAGCACTTGCCTTTTAAGCAAGGTGTCGTGAGTTCGAGTCTCACTGGGCCCTCCAATCTAAGAACGACCCTAGTGGTCGTTTTTTGATTGGAGCGTTTAGTGATTTGAACATACACCCTAAAAAGGTTTCGTGAGTGAAAAATGCCAGTGGCATTTTGCAAGGCCGGAAACCCTGAGCGCATTGCAATGCGCCAGAGTTGAGGCATGCCGAAATAAATTTTAAGAATGAAAATTATATTTGGGCGAGTCTCACTGGGCCCTCCAAAGCGTTTATGCTTAGACTCTCCTATCATGGAGAGTTTTTCTGTTAAAATATATTCAATATCTAATAAGTAATATAAAAAATGAATGAATATTTACCAATAATAGCGTCACTGTTCACGATAACACTTGGAGTGTTGGGATTATTTTTTCCGTACAAGATAGCCAATATGGTGGGCATCAAGGAAAAGTCAAAAATTGGAAAATCGGAGATTAGAGCAACCTACGGTGGATTATTTTTAGGAATTGGTATATCTTGCCTAATTATTAACTCTCAGGATGCTTTTATGGTGGCAGGTTTAGCTTGGAGTTCAGCGGCAGTAGCGAGATTGTCTTCAATATTAATTGAGCGTTACTATCAGTCTAAAAATCTAATAGGCCTAGCAGTTGAAGCAGGTATAGGCATCCTCTTTCTTGCTTCAATGTTGTAAAACTATAAATAAACTAAAAGCCCAGGATGTATTTTATTAAAGTCGTAATAGCATCTACTATGGCCATCCACGAAAGAAGTCGAATCTTGCACTCGCCTTTTTCGTTTTTTTAATCACTACGTCAACGTCATAATTCTCGTAAAAAATGTATTATTGCTGGGAGTACGCTCAGGGTTTATAAATAGCAATAAATAAACGTACGCTATACAGATACTTAACGTGCATTTGTTAAGATATGTACATGGCAAAGCCTAAGGTGTTACTAATTGAAGATAACCGCGACATGCGTGAAGCGGTAAAAGCGTATCTGCACGACAACGGCTATCGTGTAATTGCAGTTGATGATGCCGAAAAAGTGCTAGAGGGTAATTTACAAGACCAGGCAGATATTACGCTCGCAGATGTATCGCTGCCCGGTATTACTGGGTTAGAGTTAACGAATAAGCTTAGAAGCCTGGGCTACACTGCGCCCATTATAGGTATTACAGCACGGGATAGTATAGAAGATAGAGTGAATGGTCTGAGTATAGGTATGAGCGACTACATTGTTAAGCCCTTTGACTTGCGTGAGCTTGATGCACGCATTAAAGCACAGCTACGAAACAGCGGCACCTACCAAGATATGGCGACCATCACAACAAAAAATTTTAAAATTGTGCCCAAGACGCATCGTTTTTTAATACACAATAAAGTCGTAAAACTAACTTTAGTAGAGTTCAGAATAATGCTTCGCCTTATGCAAAACAATCACGGAGTAGTTAATACGCAAGATATAATTGAATTTGCTTGGGGGGAAGATGCAGCGGCAACAAGCCCGCCGCTACGCATACACATTTCTAATCTAAGGAGTAAAATTAAAGATGACCAGCTCACCATCATACAAACGGTGCCTGGCATAGGGTATGTATTACAGGATTAATCATGGACAAATCACTTAAAAGTGTACGCACAAAATTTACTCTATTATCAATATCACTTGCTATTTTTTGTTCCGTTTTGGGGGGCGTAGGCGTATATACTCTAACCAAAAGTCGCCTTAACAATCAAATTAATGCTAATAAAATAAGTGAACTCACATCTGGCGATCCGGCTGTTAGCGAGTATTTAGAAACGCAAAAACAATATTATAAACATTTTGAAACTATTGCAGCCGCTATACAGCGTGACAACAGCAAACAAATTACCCGAAACTTACCAATAATAATACTGGGTGCGGCAATAATAAGTGGTGCAGTCGGCTGGATTTTGTCACGTAAACTGTTAGTACCGGTAAAAAATTCGTTTTTATCACAGAGACGATTTATGCAAGATGCCGCCCACGAACTACGCAATCCGCTAGCTGCAATGAAAACTATGACACAACAAGCAAGGCGCAAACCACCAAAAGACGAACCGCTACGCAAGTTTTTAAGCTCAATAGATGCACAGCTACAACACTTAAGCGCCATAACAACAGATTTACTTTTGCTAGAGAGGTCAGAATATGCAGGCTCTGAACCGACCGACATAGTGGCTTTGTTAAATGACATCTTAGAGCAACAGCATCACTTGATTAAAGATAAAAAAATACATATTAGTTATGAAGCCCCCGAACGACTAATCACCGGTATTAATCCACATCATTTTGTGTATATTGCTAAAAATATAGTCGAAAACGCTATAAAGTTTAGCGACAAAAATACGCCAACAATTCAGGTTTTATTAAAGAAAAAATCAGACAAGTGGGTATTGCAAGTTAAAGATAATGGGATTGGGATTCCGAAAGATGATGTTACGAGTGTTACAAAAAGGTTTTATAGATCTAAAAACGCTACGGGCCTAGAAGGGACGGGTCTCGGACTGTCAATTGTCGCCAAATTCGTCGACGTATACAAGGGGTCATTACAAATAACTAGCTCTGTTAACAAGGGCACAATAGTAACTGTAACAATATAGCTATACAGATTCTAAACACGCTCCAGCACATAATAGATTATGTAATTAATAAGGAGCTAAAATGGAACAAAGTAATAATAAAACAGGAATCATAGTAGGAATTGTAGCCGTACTTGCAATTGGCGCTGGCTTGCTTTGGGCGGTAAGTTCAAAGAAAGATGACAGCAAAAAGACTACTAACGAAACAAGCCAAACTCAACAAGCAACACAGCAACCAGCAGTTAAAAGTCCTGGAACAATAGTTGTATTGGCATCGAATACTCCCAGCCTATCAACTTTGGTTACGGCCGTAAAAGCCGCAAGCCTAGTAGACACACTGCAGGGACAAGGTCCGTTTACAGTGTTTGCACCAACAAATGCAGCTTTTGAGGCATTGCCAGCAGGCACACTAGATACGCTACTAAAGCCAGAGAACGTCAATACACTGAAGTCGATTCTTACCTATCACGTCGTACCAGGTAAAATACTTGCGTCTGACCTAAAAGATGGTCAAGTTATTACAACCGTACAGGGTGGAAACCTCACTGTATCGATTATGGGCGGTAAGGTGTACTTAACTGACGCAAAGGGCAATAAAGTTGTTGTTGAAGCAGCTGATGTTAATGCCGACAACGGTGTAGTACATGTTATTGGTGGCGTATTACTACCTAGCTAATACTATTTGGTATTACAAAAAACTTGGCGATTAATCCGCCAAGTTTTTTTATTTGTTAATCATAGTGCGTGATTTAAGTTGACTTAATGCTAACGCAAGCAATACAATAAGGTTATGATTATTTTACATGTAATATTAGCGGTAGCCAGTTTGATTTTATCGACTTTTAATCTAGTCAGTCCTAGTGCAAAAAAATCTACTATTAGCTATGGATTAGCTACAAGCACACTTGCATCGGGTGTTCTGTTGATTTTTATAAACAATGCTTCCGTACTACGCACCTGCTTAACCGGCGTGGTTTTCTTTGTAGTCATAACTGTCATGAACCAAGTAGCAAGCCGCAGACTTGCAATGCAGATACAATAATATTAGCTGAAAATAAGTATTTTTAACCTATACAAGCGCACAAAATTTTAGTGGCTTTTTTTACCGTGATGTTCACGTGGGTGACTAAACCACAGCACGACAACGCTTGCTAAAAATGTTGCTGCCAAAATAACGCTGGTATACGGCAGTACTGCTTCTCCTATAACACTATACCTAACTGCACCTGCAACTCCAGGCGTAATATATGTCGGTAGAACAATGAATAACGTCCCGCCAACTCCCACGGCTATCAGTAAATGAAAAAAAATTCCTTTTTTGGGCACCGTGTTCCTAAAAGCATAGGCTGCTACTAAAAATGGAATAACTATTATTAGCAGCGCTACAATGCTGCTATTTTTTGCGTTTAGTAGTGAGCTCGTAAAGCTTTCGACGTCTTTATCTAAATAATTCTGTAGAGTAATTGCACCTGCTAAAACAAAAAACATTAGAGCTGCATTTGTACGTAGTAAAATAACCAAAAAAATTGGAATAACGAGTAGTGCGGCTGAAATAATATCGCCTTGCATACCTATATGGTAGCATAAGCACTTACCAATTAAACTGCGTATCTAGTTGAGCGCCCAGTATATTGTCAACTTGGCCAGCATTAAGCTCTATAACATAGCGGGCTTTAGCTTGTGAGTAAAATACATTTGGATAAGAACTTGGCTGCATATTATGCTCTATGTGTACGGCCTTTTTATTACTATCAAGCCAAATAACATCAATGTTAAAGCTCATGTTTTTCATCCATATACCGTACATATCATCTGTTTGGAACGCAAAAAGCAGTGCACCATTTGCCGGAAAGCACGGTCTATTAGATAAACCAAGTTCTTGTTGCGCAGGAGTTTCTGCAATTTCAATATCGTATCTTTGATTACTTTGAGTCGTCAATACTACATTACTTCTTGAAACAGTTATGTTACTGCTTGGGCAATTATTTGTAGCATACTCAGTCGAGTCTTGACCAATACTACGAGCAAATACAACACTGCCCAGCACGACTGTTAGAATAAGCAGTGCTCTAAAATACCTTCCAACCAAAAGCAAATTTTTAGGCGCCAACTCGGTCTCGGCGCCTACTGCGCTTTGCATTTTGCTCAATGTAGTCCAATATCGGACCAGCAACGTCACGACCAGTTACCTTCTCTATGCCAAAACCTGGACTACTATTAACTTCTAAAACAAGTGGTCCGCGATCGCTGCGCATTATATCGACACCACAAATAGATAAGCCCATAGCTTTAGCAGCTTTAAGCGCGGTTTTACGCTCTTCGTCGGTAAGCTTAATAGACTCACCAGCACCGCCTTGGTGTAAGTTACTCCTAAAATCATCGTCAAGACTTTGGCGCTTCATGCTAGCAATTACTTTACCGCCAACAACAAAGACACGAATATCAACACCGGCTGATTCTTTAACAAATTCTTGTAATAAAATGTTTGTACCGTCATCGTCCATAACATGGAACGCTTGCAATACACTTTTAGCAGCTTTTTTAGTCTCGGCTAAAACTACGCCGTTACCATGCGTACCGCGAGCAAGCTTTATAATAACCGGCAACTCACCAACTTCATCAATAAGGTCGTCAAAATCAGTTGTATTACGCGTAAACACGGTCTTTGGTATACCAACACCTGCGCGTGCAAGCAATTGTAGCGTACGTAGCTTATCTCTTGAGCGTGTAATTGCAATACTGCTACTTGGTGTGTAGACGCCAGTCATTTCAAACTGACGCACAATAGCAGTACCGTAGCGTGTCATACTGCTGGCAATACGTGGAATAATTGCATCAAAACCTATTAAATCTTCACCGCGATAACTTACTACCGGCTTATTTTGTTCTATGCTAGCGTAGCATTCCTTGTATTTTATAACTTTTACATCGTGGCCTCGCAGTTTTGCTTCTTCTTTAAGGCGTTTTGTGCTGTAGTTGCCCGGACCGTTACTTAAAATAGCAATCTTCATAGTTATTATTCCTCCGTGCCTTCATGATTATCTAGTGCTATGCCAAACTGTTTCACTAAACTAACTTTAGATACAGATGTTTTATTAGAATCTACTATAAACCTGCCGTTTAATGCCTCACGGCCTACAAGTATAGGAAAAACGTTTTGACTACGGTCCGACAAACTAAAGCTAGTATTAAAAATTTTGGGGCCAATTTTTACTTTAAAGGTTACTGCATAACGGTCGCTAACTTCGCCATTGCTGCTACGAACTGTTACAACGTTGTATTTTGTTGCTACTACCTTACGCGCAACCGGGGCACAAGTGTGGCCTAAAATACTAAATTGAAGTTGCTTAACACCATCTTTAGTAATTTCTTTTATATCTGTTGCATGAATAGACGACCTAAAAGCACCAGTATCTATACGTGCCGGCACACCAAGAGCCGTACCAACGATATCTATTTGTTCTGCGCGACCGATAATAATTTGAAATTTTGCCATGTTAGCCCTGTTTAATGCTATTGCTTACATTATATCACATTTTATCTATTTTGTCTATTGGGAAGCGTTTTTTACGCGTAGATATGCTAGAGCAATACATGTGCCGACAATTATAATCATTATAACTATCATAGTAATAAAGCCTTGATTGTTTTTATGCTTTGTCATTAGCTACATTGTACTCATAACTAGGCAAAATAAAAACACCGCTTACGTTATTCAACCACAAGCGGTGTTTTTTACTTACTGTACAAGTGGGGTACTTGGCGGTGTAGTTAGTTACCTGCTCAACGCCCTTACAATACTTCCAGTACCACCAAAAGTTTACGAGCGGCACAATAATCAGCCAAGCCGTAGGAATGTCTGCACCTAATGCTTTCATTTCTCCTTTTGTTTTTACTAACCAATAAATACTGTATATACCAAATGTAACAAATGGTAGTAATAAAACTGCTACCGGACTTCTTTTTTTCACGTGTTTAGTCTCCTTTAGTTCTAGCTATAGCTTACTTCTTTACGCGTTTAGACACAAGCGTAATAAATAATTTTGTACACACCCATATGGCGCTATGAGTTAGTTGTTTTGTTCAAAACGCTACAAGTGCTTACTATGAGCGCCAAAAGCCCTTACTTGCTGAGTCTTTAAATTCTTGCAATAGCTCTTGTTGTTTTTTACTGAGTTTGGTTGGCGTGTCGACTATGACCGTAACAATGTGTGCCCCACGTCGATCATTACCAATAGGTACACCGTGACCGCTAAGTTTAAAGTCTGTACCGCTTTGTGTGCCAGCCGGCACCTTCATACGTACTTTACCGTCTATTGTCGTGACGTCGATTTCTGTACCCAATGTTGCATCGATCATGTTTACATGAATTGCGCTTAGTATCAAGGAGCCTTCGCGAGTGAACTGTTTATGTGGGCGTACTCGAATTTGTACAAATAAATCCCCCGGGGGGCCGTTTTGTATATGTTCACCGCGTTCGCGCAGGCGTATTGTACTGCCGTCGTCTACCCCTGCTGGTACGCGTATTTTGACAGCGCTGTCTTTAGCGCTGACGCCACTATGGGAAAGTTTAATTTCTTTTTCTGTACCAAAAATTGCCTCTTCAAAGCCTAGCTCTATTACGGTTTGTAAGTCGCGGCCTCTGCGTTGACGCTGCTGTGTTCCGCCAAAAAAGGTGTTAAACAGGTCGCCAAAGCCACCTAGGTCGCTAAAATCAAAGTTAATGTTTTGACCCTGAAACCCACCACCGTATGGGTTGCCACCCCCACCTGCAGCCCCACCAACACCAGCATGTCCAAATTGGTCATAGCGCTGGCGTTTTTCTTGGTTACTTAGCACCTCGTACGCTTCGTTTACTTCTTTAAACTTAGTCTCGTCGCCACCTTTATCTGGGTGGTGTTGTATGGCCGCACTTCTAAAAGCCTTTTTTAGCTCGTCGGCGCTTGCGCCTTTTTGCACACCTAATACTTCGTAATAATCTCGTTTACTCATTTGTTATATTTTAGCACTCGTACCCCCGTGAGTGCTAGTGAAAAATGAACCAAGCTATAACCACCGCGCTATCGACAATAATCCATAATATGCTCGAAATAATAAGCGGGGGGAGTTTATGTAATATTGCATACGACAAAAATAAAACTGATGACAAATCGTACAATATCCAAGTTAATAGCGAGACATTTGCCACACTTTGTGCACTATAAATAGTAATAATCTGCGGAATAGTCGCCAGTGGCGTTAAAGAACCAACTAGCATCATCATTCGGTCTATAGAGGTTTGCTCTTTTTTTAAAAACTTATAAGCAGTTTTATCGAGTTGAACACGCATACGCTTATTGTACCCTAAAGGCTACATTTCGCGTTCGGCGTTTTTGTGCTTTTTTATCGATTCTTCAATGGTTTTTTTTAAGTCTTCAAGCTCAGCAATACTATTTAAGCGTACGGCTGCAACAACATCACCTTCGGGCGCTTCGCCCTCACGCGTAAATTGTATAAACAATAGATCGGCAGTACCATTTTTTTTAGTAACAATTGCGGTGCTATCTACCGACACAGTGGCAGCACGATTTTTAATGGTGAGTTCCACTATTTATCTTCTTTCTTATCGTCTACGACTTCGCCTTCAACAACATCTTTGTCGTCTTTTTTAGGCTCGCTGCCTTCGGCTGGAGCTTCATCTTTAGCAGCCTGTTCGTACAACTTAGCACCAATTGGCATCATTTTGTCGGTAAGTTCTTTGGTTGCAGCTTCGTAAGCATCTTTGTCGGCACTTTCGTCGCTTTGTACTTTTTTGGCTGCTTCTACGGCTTCATCCAGCGTTTTAATGTCATCTTCGGTTATCTTTTCTTTGTTCTCGTCTTTAAGTTTGCCAGCTTGGTAAATTGCGCTGTCTAGCTGGTTTTTAGCTTCAACACCTTCGCGCTTCTTTTTATCGTCCTCTGCATGTGCCTCAGCGTCTTTGCGCATTTTTTCAATCTCGGCCTTGTCTAGACCGCCTGAACCCTGAATGGTAATGTTTTGTTCTTTGCCCGTACCCTTGTCTTTGGCCGTAACATTCAAAATACCGTTGGCATCTAGGTTAAATGTAACCTCTACTTGCGGCACACCACGTGGAGCTGGCGCAATGCCATCTAATATAAAGCGGCCAAGCGACTTGTTGTCGGCTGCAAAGTCGCGCTCGCCCTGCAGTACATGAATTTCTACTTGGTTTTGATTATCGGCAGCAGTACTAAATACTTCTGATTTACTAGTAGGAATGGTGGTGTTGCGCTCGATGAGCTTTGTGCTAACACCGCCCATAGTCTCTATACCGAGACTTAGCGGCGTAACATCAAGTAATAACACATCTTTAACATCACCCTGCAATACACCGCCCTGAATTGCAGCACCAACTGCTACAACTTCGTCGGGGTTTACACCCTTCATGGGCTCTTTGCCAAAGATTTCTTTGACCTTTTCTTGAACGGCAGGCATGCGGGTCATACCACCTACAAGTACAACGGCGTCGATGTCTTTAGCGGTAAGGCCAGCGTCTTTTAAGGCCTTTTTGCATGGTTCGGCTGTTTTGTCAACAAGCTCGCCCACTAGTTGTTCAAGCTTGGCCCGTGATAGTTTATGCTCGAAGTGCTTAGGACCGTCGGCATCGGCGGTCAAGAATGGTAGATTTACGTCAACTTCTTGGCTGCTACTAAGTTCAATTTTTGCTTTTTCGGCTTCGTCTCGTAAGCGCTGCATGGCTGCGTTGTCTTTAGTGATGTCTATGCCGTGTTCTTTTTTAAATTCGTCGGCAAAGTAATTGACTAATATACGATCAAAGTCTGCGCCACCCAGGTGAGTGTCGCCATTAGTGCTCTTAACTTCAAATACACCGTCACCAAGTTCTAGAATAGATACGTCAAAAGTACCGCCACCAAGGTCAAATACGGCGATTTTTTCGTCACCTTTTTTCTCTTTGTCGAGACCGTATGCAAGCGCTGCAGCAGTTGGTTCGTTTATAATGCGCTTAACTTCTAGACCGGCGATTTTACCAGCATCTTTAGTGGCTTGACGTTGACTGTCATCAAAATAAGCCGGTACAGTAATAACAGCCTCTGTAACTGGGGCGCCCAAAAAGGCTTCGGCGTCTGCTTTGAGTTTGCTCAAAATCATTGCACTGACTTCTTCAGGGCTGTATTCTTTGCCGTCCATTTTGACTTTGGTACTGTTGCCAGATTTAACAATTTCGTAGCCCATAAGTTTAAGGTCTTTTTGGACTTCTTTGTCGTTAAAGTTACGACCAATAAGGCGCTTAACTTCGTAAACAGTGTTTTTAGGGTTGGTCACTTGTTGGCGACGAGCAAGCGCACCCACAAGGCGCTCACCTTTTTTGTTAACCGCGACAACACTTGGAGTAGTGCGTGCACCTTCGTTGTTAGCAATAATTTCTGGCTTGCCAGACTGCATAACTGCCATTGCACTGTTAGTTGTTCCTAGGTCGATTCCGATGATTTTACTCATATACTGTTTCCCCTTATATAGTAATTTGTTTCTAGCACTCATTATACACGAGCGCCAAAACACATTGCAAGCATAAAATTAGCACTCTAATTAGTAGAGTGCTAATTTTAATTTTTTGGCTATGCTTTTAGATTATGTTGTGACGGCCAGTTATTTCTTGTATACGATTAATACCAGCGTTTAACTCTGCGAAGGTCTCGTCATCACAATTTAACCAAGCCAGCTCTAGCTGAGCTGATAACGGTGCGCGTGGCGGAAATTTTGAGCGAATATCTAAAATTTCTTGAGTAATATCTATTTGACTACTTAAAATTATTGGATTTTTTTCTGACATAAAAAAATATTATACAACTAAAATTAATTTATTTCAATGTTACGCGTACCATTGCATGACGCAAAACTTCTTCTTGTAGCACATAACCTGCTTGCAGTTCTTCGGTTACTACCTCTGTAGTGCCGCTCCCCTCTTCCATACTAACAGCTTCGTGTAGGTTTGGGTTAAACGCTTCGCCAACTGTTTTAATACGCTCAACGCCAAGTTTAGTTAAAGCCGCTTCAAATTGCTTAACAACACCGGTAACACCCTTTATATAGTCATTATCAATAAGCTCTTTGGGCGTGTTTTTAAGTGCACGTTCAAAATTGTCGATTACAGGTAAAAGCTCCCTAACGACCAGCGACTTATAAAATGTACCAAGCTTAGCTTTTTCTTCGTCAGCTCGTCTGCGAACATTCACAGCATCGGCACGCTCGCGCTGCAAGGCCTCTGTAAGCTCTGAAACTTGCTGCAAAAGCGCTTCAGCATTCGGAATTTGTGGTTCGGGTTGTTTTTTAGGCATACATTGACTCCTCTAGGGTTTTACCGGCGCGCTCAACTAAACTCATGACATCTCGGTAACTTTGGCGAGTGGGCCCAAGTACACCAATAAAGCTTTTATCACTATATGGGCTGCGGAACTTACTGATTATTAAACTACAGCCACTGTTGCGACCAATAGGGTTCTCGGCACCAATAAATACACTTAGCGCCTCGTTCGGGGCGGCTTCACGTAGCCACGGCTCTAGGTTGTCAAGCAAACGCGCGACCTCTTGTACCTGGCCAGGGTGCATAAATTCTGGTTGGCCAAACAAGTTACTTAGCCCGCTCATATACAGCTGGTTGCCTATAGTTGCCAAACCTAGGTTATGAGTAAGCTCTACAAGCGTATCGACCGTATTACGAATAACGCGCTCCGGCACGCCACCCCCACTTGCCCTGGCACTGAGCGCTCGTTCGGCGCGTGGGCTAGTTATGTGTTTTGATTGATCCTCGCTCACATGGTTTACATAAAAACGATACCCTTTGTCGGTAGGAATACGGCCAGCGCTGGTATGTGGCTGCTCGATATAGCCAAGCCTCTCTAGTTCGGCCATTTCGGCCCGAATAGTAGCACTGCTTACACCAAAGACTTTAGCTAACAAATTAGAACCAACCGGACTTGCTACTTCGGCATATTGCTCGACAACGTTTCGTAAAATTGCTTTTTGGCGCTCGGTCATACTGCAAATATCTTAACACTTTTAGCAGTCAATAGACAAGAGTGCCAAGCAGAGTTGTTTGCAACAGTTGTACATCTTACGTATACTAATTCAATGGAAGCCGCAAATAAAAAAATTGTTGCAAGCATAAAACATTTACTCGGTTCGGGGTCTATAAATATTTTTGGACTACCGTTTGCTGGCAAAGATACGCACGGCAAAGAACTCGCTAGTATGCTCGATGGTGTTCTGATTAGTGGCGGCGACATATTGCGTAGTGACATTGGTCCAAAACACATCAAAGAACGAAGCGCACAGGGCTACTTAGCCCCTTCTGACGAATACATTCAGATTATTTCGCCCTATTTTCAGCAAGCGTCGTTCCGCAATAAACCGTTAATTTTAAGTAGTGTTGGTCGCTGGAGTGGTGAAGAAAAAAGTATTTTAGAGGTCGCGTCGTTATCGGGACATGAGATAAAAGTAGTTATATACTTAAAAATATCCGAAAATGAAGTTTTAAAACGGTGGCAGCTTGCAGAACGTGGTAGACATGACGATAAAGAACTGCACATTTTACAGAATCGATTTTTAGAATTTAGCAATAAGACTTTGCCAGTAATACAATTTTACAAAGACCGTGGCTTGTTAATCGAGATTGATGCAATGCCAAAACAAGAAGATGTCACTAGTGATATACTTGCCATGATACTAGCGCGCTTAAACGAAGAGAATCACTGATATGAAAGCACCCAATTTTACCCTACCCGACCAAAACGGCACTATGCATAGCCTAGCCGATTACGCTGGTAAGTGGCTTGTTGTGTATTTTTACCCAAAAGACGACACGCCCGGCTGCACCACCGAAGCTTGTAATTTTAGAGATGGCCGCGACATGCTTGAAAGCATGGGCGTAAAGGTCATTGGCATTAGTAAAGATAGTGTTAAAAGCCATGCAAAATTTGCCGAAAAACATAGCATTAACTTCACCCTGTTGTCCGATGAAGATCATGCAGTCATTGAAGCTTTTGGATCTTGGAAACCTAAAAAATTTATGGGTAGTGAATTTATTGGTATAAAACGAGATACGTACTTAGTTAACCCCCAGGGCGAGATTGCAAAAAAATACGAGGGTGTTAACCCAAAAACACACATTGGTGATATTTTAAAAGACCTAGCCGAGCTACAAAAGTAAATCGTCTGATACGCCTAAGCGACCGAAAAGTAGGTCTGCGCTACTCCGAGCTAGCTGGTTGCGATGCTCGCTAATTGTGCCACCCCCCATAATCGTACGCACTTCACTAACCGCAAAATCTAGATCATCGTTTAAGACAAACTTATATTCAGGGTCAGCCAGTGCCATAGGAAGTGACTCGGCCGCCTCTTTCATACGCGCTGTAAAATCTTTTGCCCTGTCGGTACCGATGCGTCTCATCCATTCCTTGTAGCCTGGGGGCAATATATATATTGGCACTACTTTGCGAAAACCGAGTTTACGAAATTTTGGTACTGCCGCTGCAACAATTGCAGCGACAGCTGTACCCTCACTAGGGTAGCTAGTAATACGCGTACCGTAAAATTCGTTACTGTTCGACACCAAAAACTGAGCGTATTGTCCCGACTTTATTTCGTCTATAATCTGAAAATAATCATTTCTGAAATAGTATTCATTACCATTTTTTTCACCGTCGCGCATTTCACGCGTCACATCGCTCAATACATGAGGCAGACCCAGTTTATTAATTATAGTCGTTTTTCCAACACCCGTCGGACCTACTAATGCTAGTAAGTCAATTTTAGAAAGCTGCTGTGCAACTTGCTCATTTGCTTGGTAAGTTAGTACGAGTTTTTGCACCCACTGTATAAAGACTTCTTTTTGCATCTTATAGTAATTTAATCACGCTTTAGCAAAACAGTGAAAGCCTCAGCCGGTATATCCACTTTACCAAATCGCTTCATGCGCTCTTTACCCTTTTTTTGCTTAGCTAATACCTTTTTTTTGCGCGATACATCACCACCGTACAGCCCTGTTGTAACATCTTTTCGAAAAGCACTAATATCTTCGCGGGCTATAAACTTACCGCCAACACCCGCCTGCAGCGCAACTTGAAAATTCTGCCTTGGAATGACATCTTTTAGTTTTTTAACTGTTTCACGTCCGATTCCATTTGCCTCACTGCGGTGTACCATAATACTAAGCGCATCAACCCGGTCACCTGCCACATAAAAATCGAGGCGCACTAAATCTTCTTGTCGGTAATTGTCTAGTTCGTAGTTAAAGCTACCATAGCCGCTGGTTATACTTTTTAGTTGGTCATAAAAATCTGTAAGTAGGTTTGCAAGTGGCGCCTCAAAAGTTATAAGCGCCAGCTGCGCATCGACAAAACTAAGATTTTTTTGCAGCCCACGTTTGCTAACAATAAGTTGAATAACAGATCCAACGTACTCTTTTGGACACACAACTTCACCTTTTATCCATGGTTCACGAATTTCAGCAACTTTACTTGCTTCGGGTAAACTACTAGCTGACTTTATGTCTATTTCGTCGCCGTTACTCATTACAACTTCGTAATCAGTGCTGGGGTTTGTAACAACTAGGTCTAGGTTATATTCGCGCTCGATACGTTCTTTAATAATATCCATGTGCAGCAGGCCCAGAAAGCCTATGCGCACACCAAAGCCCAGCACGGGGGAATTCTCGGGTTCGTACTGCAGGGCAGAATCGCTCAAACTAAGCTTATCGATCGCTTCTTTAAGTGCTATATAATTTTCGTTACTATCTGGGAAGAATCCTGCATATACAAACGGCTTAACTACTTTATACCCCGGCAATGCTTGTGTTGAGGCGTTGGTGACCAGAGTAACCGTATCGCCCACGCGGGCTTCACGAGTACTTTTAAGGTTAGTCACAATATAGCCGATTTCGCCTGTTTTAAGATCAGCATTAGGCTTCATGTCTGGCCTTAGTGCACCAACTTCAAGCGCTATGCCATTTGTTGCTGCACTAATCATACGAATGTGTGCACTTTTTGCTATGTGCCCATCAATAACACGTACATACAAAATAACACCACGGTAATCGTCGTAGTAACTATCAAAAATGAGCGCGCGGGTAGGTTTAGATTCATCGCCTTTTGGTGTTGGAATTAAATCAATCACCGCATCAAGTACAGCCTCGACGCCAACACCTGTTTTGGCACTAATGAGTAGTATATCTTCTTTTTTACAACCCAATAGACTAATAACTTCCGCACTAACACGTTCGACGTCGGCAGCCGGAAGGTCGATTTTATTTAGTACCGGAATAATAGTAAGGTCGGCAGCCATAGCTAAATACACATTGGCCAATGTTTGCGCCTGTATACCCTGTGACGCATCTACTACTAGTATTGCCCCCTCACACGCCTCTAAACTGCGCGATACTTCGTAGCTAAAATCTACGTGCCCCGGAGTGTCTATGAGGTTGAGCTGATAGTCTTTGTATTGCATGCGTACAGGGGCGAGTTTGATCGTAATGCCCTTTTCACGCTCCAGGTCCATTTTGTCTAAAAGCTGGGCCTTCATATTGCGCTTGTCTACCGTACCGGTCACTTCTAACAGACGATCAGCCAATGTCGACTTGCCGTGATCAATATGTGCGATTATACAAAAGTTACGTATTTTAGACTGGTCCATTTATGCATATTATAACAGAGGTCGACCAATCTTGCTACAGGGAGAGCAGCCCAAGTCGGCAAATTCATTCCGCGACCTTAAGCAACCAAAGGGGTTATACCCCTCTGGTATATATGGCTACTGTATGCGGATTGGGCGTAAAATAATACTCTTTAGGCGAGATAATACGGTCGTGGCCTGTTCCAGGCCAAATAACGCACTGACACTAACGTGCACCATAAGAGTAACGCTTGCGATTGTTGCAAGTTTTATTCCTAGCGTTAAAAAGCCCTTATCTGTTGCGCCAAGCGGCATAAGTTGCACCATAATAAAACCAGTTAGCGTAGTAAAGCCACTTACAGAAACCGTACGACCCACATTACTCCAAAAAGCTCGATCTAATATTTTGGGGTCACGCCACAACATAATCATAAGAAGCAAAAATACTTCACTAGCAGCAACAATTGACTGTGCTAGTGCCAATCCAGATGCTCCATAAGCAGAGGGTCTGGCGAGCGTGAATGCCAGCACAATGTTTAGCCCAATAGCAAATAGCGAAACTATAAGTGGAGTAAACGTATCTTTATTTGCATAAAAGTAACGCGAGAATAATGTATAAATAATTCTAAAAAATATAGCAATCGACAAAAAGCCTAATATAAGAGATATTTCTGGGGCACCAGCCTTAAAAATAATACGAGCTAAGTAGCCACGGCAAAAATAATAAATTATAGACGCCGGTATGGCTATCCAAATAAGAACTTGAAGCACCATTCTAAAATCTCGTCTGAACAAATCTGGCCGCTTTTGGGCTAACCTATCTGCCAAACGCGGAAAAGCCGCTGTAGAAATCGCCGTACCTATAAGTAAAATAGGTGCCGTATGCAGCGTAAAGGCGTTTTCATAGTAACTTACATAGCCATCACCTAGCTGTCTTGCGCGATTTGTCTCGACAATACTATTTATAGAATCAACACCTTGATCAATAGACCTGGCTGGCAGCTGTCTCAATATGCGCTTAAAGTCGTTAGTGAATGCTATTTTGGGAGTATAGTGAAAATCTAAGCCAATTAAACCTATGGCTGCTACCGCCAACTGCAATATAGCACCTGCGAGTGCACCTATGCCTAGACCAATAAGCCCAATATTGTTCCTAAACAAAAATATACTCATGATTATTGTGAAGTTATATATTATTGGTGCGATTGCAAAAAAGAAAAACCGGCCGAACGTTTGCTGAACACTCGTTAAAATGCCCGAAATCGTAAATAAAAACGGATTAAACGATACGAGGCGCATTATTGTAGTGGCGTTATGTAATTGTTCAGGCGATAGATTAGGCGCAACAATGTGCACTAGCTGTTCGGCAAATATAAGTATCGTAAAGCTGACAGCCAACATTATAATTGCCATCATATTCATTAAACTTGCGCTTAGCTCCCATACGCCGCGGCGATCATGCTTTTGTAGGTGTTCTGCCAAAATAGGTATAAACGCCACCCCAAGCACACCTGCTGCCAGCGTCATAAAAAAGAAATCAGGAATTTTAAAAGCGGCAAAGTAAGCGTCGGTACTTTGCGGGCCCGTCGGTAAAAAACTACCGTTTACAAACATTGTACGTATAAAGCCCAGAATCTGGCCAATGAGCATAGTTACAACTAACAAAGTAGCTGCACTGCCTAAACTAATACGTTTATTAGCACGTTGTAGTATATGATTCATCTAGCTAGTATTATAGTCGA